>NZ_JBSFNK010000036.1:0-133340 GCF_053587055.1 Nonomuraea sp. NPDC003707
CACTTGCCGGCGGCCGCGCCGCGCACCGGCCCGGCGTAGTACTCGAAGCTGCCGGTGTCGGTGGCCCGGGCCTTGCCCGCGACCTCCAGATAGGCGGCGGTGGCGGTGGCCTTGCCGAGCGAGGCCTTCTTGATCGTGGCGACGCAGTTGTTGCCGTTGGCGGAGTTGAAGGTCAGGTAGACCGTGCCGCTGGAGCCGAGGGCCGCCGAATCGATCACCTTGTAGCCGGCGCCGCAGACGGACTCGGCGGTGTGCGGGTTGCCGGGGCTGCCGCCGCCGCACTTGTTCTTGGAGGTCACGCTGGCGTTCGGGTAGCCGAAGGTGGCGCCGTTGAAGACGGCCTTGCGGATGTTGCTCGGGTAGCTGGTGCCCTGGCGGACCTCGAAGTGGAGGTGCGGGCTGATGTTGTTGCCGGGCTTGCTGGTGTTGCCGACCGTGCCGATCTTCTGGCCCTGGGTGACCTGGGCGCCGGCGGAGACCGAACGGACGGTCAGGTGCGCGTAGTACGTGGTCCAGCCGCCACCGTGGTCGATCTTGACCAGGTTGCCGTAACCGTTGGTGGAGCCCTGGTGGGCCGAGATGACCACGGTGCCGGCCGCGGCGGCGACCACGGTGTCGCCACGGTCGGCGTCGGCGGTGCTGCCCCGGTTGAAGTCGATCTCGTACGACTTGTGCGCGCTGCTCCCGCTGGAGTTGCCCGTCCACGTCTGACCACAGGGGAACGGCAGCTGCATGGCCGGCGCCGCCAGCGTGGACACCGGCGGGACGTCCACCTGGTTGTCCGGGTTGCCCATCTCCCCCTCGTCCTCCTTCGACGAGGACGTCGGAGTCGGCGTCGGCGTCGGAGCGGCCCAGGCCGTCGCGATCGGGCCGGTCGTGAGGCTGAAGAGCAGGGCGAGCCCGGCCGTAAGCACCCCTCTGGTTCTCATGCGGATACCTTTCTGCGCGCACCGGAGGGCCGATGCCCCGGACGGTGCGCGAAATCTTGACTGTTGACTTTGCGTAGCGCCCTTGCCGGTGATCAAGATTGGGAGCCCTACGTACAAAGAACATCCAAAAGAGCTACAAAGGCCCTCCCACCTTGGACGCTTCGCTCAACGGGGGGCCCGCACGAGGTCCGGCTCAGGGAAACGCGCGGTCATGGTGGTTGAACGGTCCGTAATCAAGGCCTCGGGCCGTCACCTGTCCGGGGCGGCCACGAACGGCTCACGACGGAGTAACCCTCACTGCCACCAGCAGGACTGAACCTCGCCACTGCCGGAGTGGCGTCCCAGCGGAACCACGGCGAGTTCGGTCTCGTGGTCCAGCCGCTCGGTCGCGGCCGCGCGTTCGACGTCGTCGCCGGAGGAAGGGGAGCGGCGCGAGGGTCGCGTTGGTGTCCTGACGGCCCTGCGGATTCCGGGGGAGAGGGAATGAGTCTGGCTGCGGATTAAAAGCCGACAGTAATTATCCCGGGCCTGCCACAGGGTATTTAAAGCCGTGACCGAGCCGCTTCGTTGCGTAATATTCCGGCCCCTGGCCACGGACTCCGCACGAATCATCGACCTGAACATACGCCGCCGGGACCGGCTCGGTTAAGGGCGTTCCGGTCAACGTGGTGTCCCTATATCCAGCATTATTGGGTGGGGGCGGAGGTCCGGTCTCCTTCGACGTGTTCGACCAGGATGCGGGCCTGTAAGGCCTGGTCAGCGGCCACTTCAAGCCGCAGCGGGATGAGCCGTACGGCCTTTTGCGCGCTCATCTCGCCCGGCTTCGCACCGATTCCGGTTCGAGTTGAGTGACGACCGTGAGTGCTGTTACCTTCACACGGTGGACGACAGGCGTGCACGGGCGGAGATAATCGAGGACTTTGCGGCGACGCTGCGGGAGTTACGCAACGCGGTCGGCAACCCACCATTCCGTGAGATGTCCGGCCGGTCAGGGGCGATTTCTCACACGACGTTGCATGAAGCCACGAAGGGTAACCGGCTCCCGAGTTGGGAGACCACCGTCGAATTCGTCAAGGTGTGTAACGCGGACCCGGCCGCGTACCGCGAACTCTGGGAGAGAGCGAACCAGGCGGTCAGATCGACGAGCGCTGGGGATCCCGCGATCCGCGTGGACACCTCGGTGGACGGTCTGTCCGGTGGACTCGCAGTGTCCGCCACAGAGCTTCGTACGATGCAGGCGCCCCGGTTGGTCGGCGAGACCTCGGCATCCGTGCCTACGCCGCGGCCGCCGTCCGACGAGCTCGCGGGCAACATCCAGCCGCTGCTCCCCGCGCCGAGGAGCAGAGGACGATTACGGCTGACCAGCGCGGCCGCGTTCGCAGCAGCGGCTGTCATCGTGGGGGCGGCGGTCCTCGTCGTGGTCGTCGTCAATCGCGGCTCCGAGCCCGAGGGAAACAGCCCGAACCCGACCGGCAGCCCATCGATCGCCGCGCTGTCCCCAGCCGATTGCCCGGTGCGTTCGACCAACCCGCCTTGGTCCCCGCCGTTGTACAAGGGCGATGCGGCCGCGTTCATCGAGGACGTCACGCTGGCCGACTGCACGCGCGTCGGTCCCGGCAAGACCATGACCAAGGTATGGCGGCTCAAGAACGCCGGGACCGTGCCGTGGAAGGGATATTCGCTGCGGCGCCTCGACCCCACGCAGCAGGCTGACCATTGCCAGACCATCTCCGACGTGCCGATCAAGGACACGCAACCTGGCGAGACGGTCGACATCCGGACCGACATCACCACGCCCAAGAAGCCAGGCTTGTGCTACGTGCGATTCAAGATGGTGGACGCTTCGGGAGCGGTCGTGTTCCCCGGAAGCCGGCCGATCAACTTCCAGATCATCGTCGACGGACTCTGATTCCCCGACGTGCGTGGCACGCCGGGGAACCGGAGTCGGACGGTCTCAGGGGAGTCAGGAGCCGAGAACGATCCCTGTGTAGTAGTTCTGGAGGATCCTGGAGTAGCTCCAGCCCGCTCTGGCCTTATCGCGAGAGCCGTACTGCGACATCCAGTCGCCGTCGACCCAATTGCCGCACGCCGTCGTCGTGGAGCAGTACTGGGCCCGGAAGATCTTCCCGCTGCGGGTCAGCCGGGTGCCCCAGGTCGCGTCCACCGCGGCGCTCGTCACCGCCTTCGCGGAGCCGGGCTTGTACACCTGACTCGACGTGTGGTCGTAGACGTCGAAGCAGCGGCCGTCTGACGTCTTGCGGTTGGAGTGCAGCGCCCAGTACCAGCCGAAGTTCTTCACGGCCATCGCCCCGGCCTTGAGGGACTCGCTCGGCCAGCTCGTCACCCACTCGTTGGGCAGGACGTTCTTGACGTAGGTCTTGAACTCCACCCGCTCCACGCGATCGAGGGACTTCCGGTACACGAGGATCGTCGTGGGCAGCTTGGTGTCCGTGCCGTCGGTCTTGCACCCGGTCGGCGTCGGCGTTGTGGAGCTCAGGAACTGGTGCGAGGCGTTCTGGTTCTTGAGGGTGGCGTTCAGGTTGCCCTTGGCGCCTGCGGCGAAGTCCTGGTAGGTGCCGGTGTGGCCGCTGTTGAAGTAGACGCGGACGGTTTTGCTGCTGCGGTTCCAGACGGAGGCGGCGGCGTTCTTGATGCATTTGCCCTTGCCCTCGCCGGGGCCCTTGAAGTCGTAGCAGGTGGGCTGGGTGGTGGCGTAGTCGTCGATCGATCCGGTGAAGTCGGAGAGCGATCCCTGGTTGTTGCTGTTGAAGTAGTAGCAGAATTCGCCGGTGTCACAGACGCCGTCGCGGCTTGCGGCCGAGGCGGGCGATGCGGTGGCGAGGACCGTCCCGCCGAGCGCCATCACGGCGGTCGCCGCGGCCGCGAGCCGCGAGATCAGCCGGACAGTTCGTAAAGGCACAGTTGTCTTCCTCATCTTGTCGGTGGCCGCGGAGCGTTATCGGACGGTGTAGCCCTGGGAGTTCCAGAACGAGGTCGGGTTCGGGTTCTCCAGGTGCGGGTCGCCGACGCTCTTGGCCGCACGCGTCTGCTGTCCGAGACGCATCTCGACGTGGGTGTGCGCGGACGAACGGCTCGACACCCCGTGCCACGACTCGGTGGCGATGACCTGGCCACGGCTGACCTGCTGGCCCACGCGCAGGGAGGACGACGGAGCGGAGTGCAGGTAGATCACCGTCTTGTTCGCTGCGGCGTTGTAGACGGCGATCGTGGAAAGTCCGGCCCTGCCGGTGGAGCCGCGTACGACGTTGATGACCTTGCCGGCCACCAGGTTGTAAACATTCGAGCCGATGCCGCGGGCGATGTCGATGCCTTCGTGCCGGCCGGAGGTGGAGGTGTAACCGTCGAAGCCGCAGGTGATCGTGGCTGCGGCCTTGTACAGCGAGGTCGACATGTTGCTGCGCGACGGTGACGACGACGGGCTGAACTGGTGCGAGGCGTTCTGGTTCTTGAGGGTGGCGTTCAGGTTGCCCTTGGCGCCTGCGGCGAAGTCCTGGTAGGTGCCGGTGTGGCCGCTGTTGAAGTAGACGCGGACGGTTTTGCTGCTGCGGTTCCAGACGGAGGCGGCGGCGTTCTTGATGCATTTGCCCTTGCCCTCGCCGGGGCCCTTGAAGTCGTAGCAGGTGGGCTGGGTGGTGGCGTAGTCGTCGATCGATCCGGTGAAGTCGGAGAGCGATCCCTGGTTGTTGCTGTTGAAGTAGTAGCAGAATTCGCCGGTGTCACAGACGCCGTCGCGGCTTGCGGCCGAGGCGGGCGATGCGGTGGCGAGGACCGTCCCGCTGAGTGCCATCGCTGCGGTCGTCGCGGTGAGGATCCTGGCGAGCGTTCTCATGTGCTGTTCCTTTTCTATGTGCGGAGTCTGGGTTTCGGATTTGGAGGAGTCAGCGGCGCTGGTACTCCTCCCAGGTACGGATGGTCACCTTCGGGCCGTCGTCCGGGCCGCGGCCGGCGAGCCCGTTCAGGCCGAGGTAGTAGTCACCGATCTGGTGCTGGGCCTGGCCGGAGAGGCTGGTGTCGTTGATGGCGGTGGCGTGGATGTGCCACGGCCAGTCGTCCTGCTGGGGGTTACGCAGCCATGCGGCGAAGCCGACGAGGCGCAACGCGCGGACGGCCGCGGTGCGGGTGGCGGAATTCATCCCCTTGACCGAGATGTCGACGACGCCCCCGCCGTCGTGGGTGCCCGCGGATGTGGGGTCGCCGCCGGGGTTGTACGAGCCCTGATCCAGCTTGAGGTCGCGACCGAGCAGCCGCTTGGCCTCCGCCAGCATGTTTCGTGTGCGAGCGTTGATGACGAAACCGCCGGTGGACACCCGGGCGCCCGGGTCGATGACGCCGGTGACCTTGAAGCGGCCGGCACCGAGCTTGGTGAGCGACGTCTTGCCCGGCAGGCCGTTGGCGTCGAGACCACTGAGGCCGAGCGACTTCTGGTACTTCGCGTAGGCGGTGACCGTCGTGGAGCCGAAGTAGCCGTCCACCCACTTCGCGTCGAGAAAGCGTCCGTCACGCAGCGCCTCCTCGACGAGGAGCACGCTGGCCTTGGCGCCCGGAGTCAGCGTATTGTCGGGCCGCCGCGGGTCGATCTGGGCCGCCTTGACGGTGGCTTCCATGTTCACGCTCGGAAGGGCCTCAGCGTCAGCCGTCTGTGTCGCCGCCGACGCCTCGTACACTCCCGTCAGCGAAGTGAACAGGACGGCCGCCATGAGGGCGGCGGCGCGTGAGGGCAGCTTCATCGTTACTCCTGGTTCAGGGGCTGGGGCGAATCCGGTCTGGCGGGATCCAACGTTCCGGTTCGCTCGCGTGTCCGGAAGAAGATCGGTGTTGTCAGCCTGTTCGACGGGCATTTCCGTACGGGCGTACGCGCCGTTTGACAGGTGATCCGATGGCGAGAAAGGCCAGCTCAGGCCGGGTTGTAAGGCGGTACATGGGCTCACGTACGGCGAAGATTGTCTGAGGCGGCCACTTACGCGGGCGGCTCGGTTCCCGAACGCTCCGCGGGTCCCCGTTGCCGCCCGCCCAAAGCCTTCGGCCGCTCGGAGAAGTCCCCGACCTGCCCGCTACCGCCGGTATTTGTTGGGCATAGGGTGGGCGCCATGGGGCTGCAGTTCGTTCAGGTGAATTTCAAGGCTCGGGATGACTCGGCGCTCGGCCGGTTCTGGGCGGAGGCGCTCGGCTGGGGTGTTTCCAGCGAGGGACCCGGTGTGACCAACGTCGAGCCCATGGGTTTCGTCTGGCCGGACCCCACCGCCGTCTGCGTCGATGTCGTCACCGTCCCGGACCCCGAATCGGTGAAGTACCGCGTGCACATCGATCTCGCCACCACCTCTGCTGCCCATCAGGCGGAGTTGGTCGCGCGCCTGAAGGAGCTCGGTGCGACGCCCGCCGATGTGGGCCAGGGTGACGTCCCGTGGACGGTGCTGGCCGACCCGGAGGGCAACGTGTTCTGCGTGCTGGAGCCTCGGGAGATCTACCGGGACACCGGGCCGATCGCCACGGTGGTGGTCGACTGCGCGGACCCGCGGGCCATGGCCCGGTTCTGGGGCGAGGCGATGGACTGGACCGTGCACGAGGTGACCGACGATCACGCGCGGTTGCGCTCCGCCAAGGGTGTCGGGCCGTATCTTGAGTTCCTCCGCACAGCGCCCGGTGCGAAGACCGTGTGGAACCGCGTCCACCTCGACCTGCTGCCGTACCGCGGTGAGGATCAGGCGGCGGAGGTGGCCCGGCTGCAGACCCTCGGCGCGACGCTCGCCGACGTCGGCCAGGGCGACGTCCCGTGGATGGTCCTCGCCGACCCGGAGGGTAACGAGTTCTGCGTCCTCCGTCCGGCGGCAGCCTGACGCGAAGCCTGCGTGCCGGAGAGCGGCAAGTCGCTCGAACGTAATCGCGTCGGAGACCGGCCGGCTCTCAGGACGACACTCCGTAGCGGGTGGCGAGCGCGGTGGCGCGGTTACGCAGGGAGTCGCGCAACCACTGCGGGGACAGGGCTTCCGCGTTCGTGCTGAGCTGCCACAGCGCCCACTCGGCGTGTCTCGAATCTTGGAAGGCCACCTCCATCCGCAGCCAGCCGTCTGAGTCGGGTTCCTCGGCACGAACGGCCAGTGCGGTGCCCAGCAGGTCCTCCCGTCGCGCCGGGTTCACCCGTAGCAGCACGGTGACCTGGTCGCCGCCGGCCCGAAACCGCGTGCTGCGTTCCTGCCAGGCCCGGTCCAGATCGACCCGGTCCGGTCGCTGCGCGGGTTCGGCGAGTTCCTGGGCGGCCAGGACCCGGGACAGCCGGTAGGTGCGGTCCTCGCCAGACCTCGTGGCCAACAGGTAGCCCTGGTCGCGTACGGTGACCAGGCCGATCGGGTCCACCGTGCGCCACTTCGGGCTCTGGTCCACAGCCGCGTAGTGGATGCGCAGCTTGTGTCCGGCGAGCACCGCGCGCCGGACCTCGGCCACCACGGTGTCAGGCACCTCCTCGGCGACCAGCCGACGCGAGAGGAGGTCGGTCTCCGGATCGATGAGCAACCGCTCGGCCGCGCCGGCCGCGGTGTCCCGATAGCTTTCGGGCAGCGCGTCAACCACCTTGAGCATCGCCGAAGCGAGCGCCGAGCCGAGGCCGAACGCCTGCGCGCCGCGCCGCGATCCGGCGATCAGCAGGGCAAGGGCCTCGTCGTGGTTCAGCCCGGTGAGCTCGGTACGGAAACCGGGCAACAACGCGAAACCGCCGTGCCGGCCGCGTTCGGCGTAGACCGGGACACCGGCCGAGGACAGCGCCTCGATGTCGCGCAGCACGGTGCGGGTGGATACCTCCAGCTCGCGGGCCAGCGCGACCGCGGACAGCCGACCGTGCTGCCGCAGCAGCAGCACCAGCGAGACCAACCGGTCGGCACGCACACGGAAACATTACAAGCAATACACGACACAGGATGTCGTGATTTGTTGGGAGGCTCATCAGCGCGACCAGGAAGATGACGGCTACCGAGCCGATCTACGTGCATAAATCGAATGGAGCTGATGTGGCAATGGAGCGAACGGCGGTCAACCCGTGGGCGTGGTCGGTGGAGATGGGCTACAACCAGGGTGAGATCGTCTCCGGGCACACCCGGACCCTGTACTGCTCCGGGCAGACCGCGATGAGCGGCGAAGGCAGGCCCCAGCATGCCGAGGACATGGCGGCGCAGCTGGCGCTGAGCCTCGACAACCTGGAGGCCGTGCTCGGCGAGGCCGGCATGTCCCTCGCGAACCTCGTCCGGCTCAACGTCTACACCACCGACGTCGATCGGCTCTTCGAGCACTACGGCGTGCTGGCGTCGCGGTTGGGCGCCGCCGGGGTGGCGCCGTCCACCACGATGCTCGGGGTGACGCGGCTGGCGATCCCCGACCTGATGGTCGAGCTTGAGGGGACCGCCGTCGCGTGATGCGACCTCGCCGCCTCCGGCAGGGCCGCACTGCCGGAGGCGGCACGAGCTATTAGCAAGGTGGGTGATTTCCGGTGCTCAGAATGGTGACAATCGGCGTGTACGGCTTCGACGGCGCGTCCTTCCTGCACCGACTGCGGCACGCGGACGTCCGCCTGCTGCTCGATGTACGCCAGCGCCGCGGTGTCCGCGGACCCGAGTACGCCTGGGCGAACTCGCTCCGGCTGCAGGCGGCCCTCGCGCATGCCGGGATCACCTACGAGCACCACCTTGAGCTCGCCCCGACCACCGAGTTACGCCGGCTCCAGTACGCCGAGGACGACCGCCAAGGGGTCGGCAAGCGCTCGCGCCGCGAGCTCGCCGCCGAGTACACCCGCCGCTACATCACCGAGATCCTCGACCGCGCCGACCTCACGCCGATCGTGTCGGCGCTGCCGAGCAGCGGGACCGCGGCGCTGCTCTGTGTCGAGCGCGACGCCGAGGCCTGCCACCGCTCGTTGATCGCCCAGCGGCTGACCGAGCAGCACCGCGTCACGATCGAGCACCTGCGCCCGTTGTGACGCGTGCAGCGCGGGAGCGCCCGTACGATCATGACGCCGCGGAGTGGCTCACCTGCGCGGCGACGTCTCCGTCCGCGATCCACGCGCAGCCGCTGGCCGGGCTTCCGGCGAAGGCGATGACCGTGTCCAGCTGGTCACGGGTACGGGTCAACGCGGCGATCTGGGCATCGATACGATCACGCTCGGCGGCCAGCCGGGCACGCGATTCGGGGGTGCTGACCTTGGCATCGACGCAGGGCAGCAGCTCGGCGATGGTCCGGCTGGACAGGCCGGCGGAGTAGAGCATCTGGATCAGCTGAACGCGGTCGGCCGCCGCCTCATGATAGTGACGCTGTCCGGAGCCGCTCCGGCCCGCCTCCAGCAGCCCCTGCTCCTCGTAGTAACGCAAGGCCCGCACGCTGACGCCCGACCGCGCCGCCAACTCGCCGATACGCATCGTGACCTCCATCACAACACTTGCCTCTGACGTCAACGTCAGGTTTTAACCTATCCGATATGCAGATCAACGGAGCACATGTGCTGGTCACCGGCGCCAACCGGGGCCTGGGCCGGCAATTCGTCCTTTCCCTCCTCGACCGCGGCGCCGGCAAGGTGTACGCCACCGCCCGCCGTCCCGACCTCATCGACGTACCAGGAGTCATCCCGCTGCCCCTGGACATCACCGACCCGGCGTCGGTCGCCGCCGCGGCCGCCGCGGCATCCGACGTCAAGATCGTCATCAACAACGCGGGCATCTCCACCGGCGCGAACCTCGTCACCGGCGACCTCGACACGATCCGCCGCGAGATGGACACCCACTTCTACGGCACCCTCAACGTGATCCGCGCCTTCGCGCCCCAACTGGCCGACGGCGCGATCCTCAACGTCCTGTCGGCGATCTCGTGGCTCGCCTTCAACGGCGCGGGCGCCTACCACGCGGCCAAGGCCGCCGAGTGGGCGCTCACCAACAGCGTCCGCCTGGAGCTGGCCGACCAGCGCACTCTGGTGACGGGCCTGCACCTCGGCGCCGCGGACACCGACATGATGGCCTGGTACGACGGCGACAAGACCGCCCCCGAGACGATCGTCGCGGCAGCCCTCGACGGCATCGAGGCGCACCGGGCAGAGGTGCTCGCCGACGCCTGGAGCCACCAGGTGAAGGCGTGGCTGTCCGAGGACCCGAGCGTCATCTACCGGGAAGCCGCGGCCGCCCTCACGGCGTGACCTGTGGTGAGCTGATTCGCTCCAGCTCATGTCGGTAGGCGTCGAGGACGAGGCCGTGAAAATGGTGGACCGCGTGCTCGGACAACCCGGACTCCTGGGGGTTGTAGACGATCTTCCCCTGGGTGAAGGCAGGAGTGCGCATCCCGCGCTGGACGCTCTCCACCAAGGCGATGTCCTCCACCTGGAGAACCTCGTCGATGTAGCGGATGCTGTCCAGCTCGGCCTCGTTCGGCTCCGCGGTCTCCAGGTAGAAGTCCCAGATCTCGCGAGTGCGTTCCGGGCCGTCAGGGACGATCTGCAGCACCATGAAGTTTCCGCGGCCGGGATAGCGCAGCAGGCAGGTGTTGGGCCACAGCCACCAGACCGCGTGCTCGGTGACGGTCGCCCCCGACACGTCGTAGGCGGTGTTCTCCGCTTTCCCCGCCTGGGCCATATGACTGGAGTAGATCCCGTACGTGGTGACCTTGTAGGTGCTCATGTCGACCAGGGACACAAAGTCCTTGTGGGCCACGTGGCAGTGGTAGCACTCCAGGAAGTTGTCGACGACGTTCTTCCAGTTGGAGGCGATGTCGTAAGTGAGCCGGCGGGCGAGGGTCAGCTTGGCCACGTCCGGCGCCCGCGCTTCGATCTCCGCCCCCAGGCCTCCGGCCTGCTCCGGCAGCGGGGTCGCCCCGGGGTCGAGGTTGACGTAGACCATGCCGCCGAACTCGGCAACCTGGATCTGATCCAGGCACACCGCAGAGGGGTCGAAGCCCGGCATGGCACCAGTGTTGCGTGCTCGCCTCAGCCTGCCGGTCAGCTCGAAGTTCCAGGCGTGGTACGGGCACACGATGCTGCGCCGGACGCCGGAACCGGACAGTAGCTCGTGCGCCCGGTGCTTGCACACGTTGTAGAACGCCCGCAGCGTGCCGGCCTCGTCCCGGACGGCGACGATCGGCATGCCGGCCACCGTGCCCGTCACGTAGCCGCCTGCCTCCCGCAGCTTCTCCACATGGCACAGCCACTGCCACGTACGCGCGAAGATCGCCCGCTGGTCGACGTCGAACCACTTCACATCGGTGTAGGCGTCGGCATGCAAGGACATCGACAGCGCGGGATCCGGGTCGTATCCGGCCGAAATATGGTCGATTTCGGAGGCTGAGTCCGGGGTCACCGTACCTCCAATGCAGGCACCAAATGAGAGCCTAATGATCCTTCCGATGAGGATTCAAGGCTCCCAGCCCCGCAACGCCGACATCGTCGCGCGCCGGCCCTCGCACGCGTCGCAGACCACCCACACATCCGGCAGAAAGTGCATGTCAACCAGCTTGCGGCCATAACCGGTGCAGATCTCGCAGCGGCCACCACCCGCGGTGTTGAAGCTGAACCAGGAGGCATCGACCCCGCGCCCGCGCGCCGCACCGGTTTCGGCGAACAGCCTGCGGACGATGTCGAACGCCTTGCTGTAGGTAGCCGGGTTGGACCGCGGCGTCCGCCCGAGCGGTTCCTGATCGACGACGGCGACCCAGCCGAACCCCGCGAGGCCGGTCACCTCCCGCACCATGTCGGTCGCCGTCCCGTTCAGGGCGGCCTCCACGCTCGTCCCGAGCGCGCCGAGCAGGCTGCTCTTGCCGCTGCCGCTCACTCCGGTGAAGGCGACAAGCTGCCCTTTGGGGATGCTCACCGACACGTTGTTGGTACGAGCCCTCACCACCTCGATGGTCTCGACATCCCGTACGAATGCGGTCAACCTTCGTCCCCCTCGTGCGACGCCGCAGTGAGCTTGGCGATGTCGGGGGCGTAGGCGGTCATCCAGTGCGGGTGCAGCCGGTAGTAGACCACGTCGTTGTCCCAGTCGAAGGCGTCGTCGCCGTAGAAGTCCTTGAAGTACGCGAGCAGGTCCGGCCAGTCCGCGGCCGGCTCGCCGTTCTGGGAGTTGAGGATCTCCACCGTGCCGTGCGTGAACACGCCCAGGTCCTCCCCGCGCATGTGCGCGACGCTGACGGCGGGGCGGGCGGCCAGGTGGCGGGCCTTGGCGGCGCCGGGCGCCGTGCCGAAGTGCCACTTGCCGTGCAGGAAATGCCCGTCCGCGCCACTGATTCGCGGCTCGCCCTTGGCCGTCACGGTGGACAGGGCAAGGGTGCACATGCCGGTGAGGATCCCGGTGAGCTGCTCTGCGGTCAGTGTCCTCTCGGTGCTGATGATCGAACGGAGGTGCGAGGTGGAGCGGGAGAGGGAGGTGTCCAGGAGGGCCTGGAGCCTTTCGAGATCTTCTGGCGTTTCGCGCATCGAGGTCCTGTCTATCCGTGGGTCCGGTCCACATCTGCCGACCGGTGACACGATCCTCGACCAAAAACCCGACACCTTCTGTCGCATTTTCCGGCGTTCTGCGGACGCCATGTCATCCAGGTGCGCGGAGCAGCCGGACGGCGTCGGCGATGACCACGCCGTTCGCGTTGTTGCTCAGCTCGACCCTGCCCACCCCCTCGCTGATGCGGTACGTGCCGAGCGAGACCCAGGAACCGCCGCGCGGCTCCGTCGCTCCGCTCCTGCGCTGATCGACGCGTACGAGCGTTGTCCCACTGGCATGACGGACCGTGAAGGGAGCGTTGCTCGCGCGGTTCTCGTGCGCGGTGTACGAGACCTGTACCTCGTAGTCGCCGGTGAGCGGGACCACGGGCCGCCACCGGACGACGTGCCCGCCCGTACCGGCGGGGGCGTAGTGGTAGTTGCCGCCCCGGTAGCCGGGCACGCTCGAGCTGGCAGACCAGGTGCCGCTGATGATTTCGTAGCCGAGTTCGTCGTTGTCGACCACCGCCTCTTCCCGTACGTCGGGTTGGGAGAGCGCGTCGATCAGGCTCAGCGTGTCCAGCGAGACCAGCCTGCCGCCGCCGCGGCCCACCCCGGAAGCGGTGAACCGGATCTTGTGCGAGCCGGCCGTCAGATCGAGGCTGCCGAGTTGCGCGACGTCGTGGCCGTCAGCCCGGTCGGCGGTGGTGTCCACCAGCGCGGCCCGGGGTTTGACGCCGTCGACCGAGACGGTGACCAGGCCTCCGTCAGCGGTACGGAAGTAGCGCAGCAGCAGCTCATAGGTTCCCGGTGCCGGGACGTTCACGGTGTATTCGAAGTACGTGCCGGTCTGGGAAGTGGTGAACACCACCCGTTTCCCGCCGCGGGCCAAGGGGTCCTGGACGGCGGACATGGTGCCGCCGGACGTGGCGGCGCCGGTGGTGAGGTCGATGAGACGTTCGGAGTAGCCGGGGCCGTCGGACAGGCTGTCGCGGCCGCCGCTCAGCCATTCGAGCGAGAACCGGCTCATGACCACGCGGCGGGGGAAGCTCGGGTCGTCGCCGTCACGGCCGTAGAGGAGCAGGATCCTGCCGTCGGTGAGCCGGCCGAGTTCGGAGTAGTACGACCGGCCCTCGTTGATCACCCGGCTGTAGCGGAAGGAGTGCGCGTCGTCGTAGCTGATCGACACGGTCAGGTTGGTACGAACGGGGGAGTCGGGGCGGCTGAACAACACCCGGCTCACTTCGGACGTGCCCGGCCCG
The DNA here is from genome assembly GCF_053587055.1 of Nonomuraea sp. NPDC003707. Lineage (NCBI taxonomy): Bacteria > Bacillati > Actinomycetota > Actinomycetes > Streptosporangiales > Streptosporangiaceae > Nonomuraea > Nonomuraea sp. NPDC003707. The sequence goes on from NZ_JBSFNK010000036.1 coordinate 13,644, forward strand.
CCCGTGTAGCGCAGCAGGCTGGCGTCCACGGCGTTGAACGTACCGGTGGCCCCGTCGAGCTGCGGCGGCGACCAGCTGAGCCCACGATCGGCGCTGACCGACACGATCCGCTGCCGGTTGCCGCCCGCGGCGGCCCGGCCGTTGATCAGCACCGTGCCGTCGGACCTCTGGATCAGCCTGGCCTCGTTGATGGGATAGGCGGCGGAGACCGGCACCTCCCCGGTGGCGTGCCAGGTCCGGCCGTGGTCGTCGCTGTAGATCGACGCCACGCCGTAGCGGCGTTCGGCGACGGTGTTGCCGGTGACCTCGCGGCGGTGGGCGCAGTTGAGCAGCAGCCGGCCGTTGTCCAGCTGGATGCCGTGTCCGGGGCCGGGGCCGTGCAGCGTCCATTCGTAGGGGAACTGGCTGAACAGGCCTGACATATCGCGCGGCGCGCTCCAGGTGAGACCGCCGTCTGCGCTGGAGATCATGAAGAGGTCGCCCTTGTCGCCGGAGCAGCCGGTGTTCTCCGGCAGCCGGGTGGAGAGCATGTAGAACAGGAAGATGCCGCCGGTGAGCCGGTCGACCACGAAGGTCGGGTTCCCCCACGACTGGCCTCCGACCGAGGCGACCAGCGTTCGGGTCGGCTGCCAGGTGTCGCCGCCGTCGGGGCTACGGCGGACGAGCAGGTCTCGGGGGCCCGCGTCGCACACCTCGTGGCGGCCTTCCGTGATGACCAGGATGGTGTCGTCCGGCAGCACGGCCAGCCCGTGGACGTGGTAGCTCTCCAGCGGATCCACGGTGTTGTCCCACAGCGTCGTCTCGTCGAAGGCCGTGCTGTCGGACAGTGTCGCCTGCCGCCGGGACGTCGTCGCGTCCGCGGACAAGGCGGGACCGAGTGCGACGGTCAACGAGGCCGCGGCGACTCCGAGGCCGAAGGCTCTGCGCCCGATGAGGGGGTGATGGGGATCTGGCTGTGGCATGTGCTGCCTCCGGAGTGGGGGGTGGGGGCCGGCGATCCGTCACGAGCAGGTACGGGGGCGGGAGCCTGAGGTTCGCCGCGCGTCCGCGGAGATCATCTCACCGGAGGGACGAGATGACGATCACAACGGCGCTGCCGACGAGCATGGTGTCGGCTGTCGCTGATCAGGCGACGGGGGCCGCGTCCCAGACAGGACGCAGCACCACGGCGACCTGCGGGGCCTGCCGGACTCCGGCGTGGTAGACAGGCGTCCATGCCTCCCGGTTTCCGAGGTCGGGGCCGAACGCCGCCAACGCCTCGGCATCCGGGCCGATGCGCACGTCCCGAGGGTCGCTCGCCGGGAAACGGTCGGCCATCGGCTCGATGAAAACGCGGGTCACGGCGGTGGCGGCGAGGTCGGCGTTCACGCCGTTGCGCAGAGCGCCGTCCATGTAGCGGCGGCCGTTGACGGTGATCGGAGCGACCGTTCCGGGAAACGCGGAGCTCGACGCCGCGGCCTCGACCAGGGTCGCCTCGCCGTCGCGGTCCCATACCTTCGGTTCGCCGGTCTCGGCATCCACCGCGGTGATCAGCAAGGGGCGGTCGGGCCACTTCTCGGTCTCGACCAGGGAGGAAATCCCGGTCAGGTGTCCGTCTTCGGACGGGGCCTCGGCAGCGAGCGCGATGCGCCCGGCTCGACGGCGTTTGTCATCCGGTTCCAGGGTCGGGTCGACCAGCGTGGCGAACGCCTGTGACATCGCGGCCAGGTCCGGTGGCCCGGAACGTCCGGCGCCCGTGGACGGCAGCGTCTCCACATCGGCCAGGGCCCGGCCGGTGGTGAGCATGGCCGCGACGATCGCGCCGGCAGAGGTGCCCACGATGAGGTCGGCCTCGGCGAGGTCGATGCCCTCGCGGCGCAGCCCTGCGGCGAGGCCCGACAGCCACGCCGTGCCGACAAGTCCGCCGGCACCGAGGACCAGCGCTTTTCCGTACTGAAGAGAGGTCATGCCGTCATCGTGTCCCCTCAACCTTGCTTGAGGTCAACGCGCCAGGCGGCTCCGGTGGCGCCGACCCTGTACCGCGTTCAAACGGCCGGCAGACTCCCCTCGATCACCCTTCTGCGCGCTCAGGCGTGAGATCGCGGTCGGCCAGCAGGCTGACGGCGACGGTGTTGCCCAGATGGGCGTGGGCGCGGAGCACGGTGACGGCCTCCTCCTCCCGCCCCAGCATCGTCAGGAGACGGCTGAGCAACGGCAGGACGGCATACGCTTCGACGGATTGAACCGCTGGGACAGCGTGGTGCAGGAGCAGGGTGACCGCATCCTCCAACCGCCCCTGTCGGGCAAGCAGTCGGGCGAGGCTGTGGGCCGCGTGCGGGTCGCCTGCCGTGGCGCGGGCCCGCAGTTCTTCCACGCGCCCCTGTTCGGCCAGCAGTCGGGCCAGCCGGTCGCCGGCGGCCCAGTCGCCCTGGTCGGCGTGGGGGCGCAGCAGGGTGATGGCGTCCTCCACGCAGCTCTGCAGGGCGAGCCGGAAGGCGGCGTCGGGGTCGCCTGCTGTGGCGCGGGCCTGCAGTTCTTCTTCGCGGCCCTGTTCGGCGAGCAGTTTGGCCAGTTGGTTGCCGGCGGCCCGGTCGCCTTGGTCGGCACGGACGCGCAGCTCTTCGGTCCGGCCCTGCTGAGCCAGCAGCTCGGCCATCATGAGAGTCCAGTTGTCGTCCTGGTCGGGGTGGGCGTTGAGCAGGTCGATGGCCTCCTGAGCACCATCGTGGCGGGCGAGGAGCCGAGCCAGCTGCGGGGCGGCGCCTCGGTCCGTGTGGGGACGGAGTACGGTGATGGCCTCCTCGATCCGGCCCTGTCGTTCCAGCCGGTAGGCCAGTATCGCGACGGCATGCCCGTCGCCCGCGTCGGCACGGGTGCGCAGTTCCTCGACGCGGTCGTGCTCGGCCAGCAAGGCGGCCAGTTTCAGGCTGGCCGACGCGGCGGTGCCGGAGGTGTCGTGGTCGGCCCAGGCGCCGAGCATGGTGATGGCCTCATCAAGCCGGTCCTCTTCGACCAGCCGGTCGGCGATGCGTCCAAGCGCGCCCGCGTCACCTTGGCGGGCGCAGGCATACAGGTGCTGGGTGTACGGGGTGGCGGCGAGGTGGTGTTGAAGCAAGGCGTGGCGAAATTGCCAGGCAGTTCCAGATTGGCGCAATGTTTGGCGTTGGTGCTGGTCTTCGAGGAATGTCCACAGTCTCCAGGGGAGTCGGCCCTTGGCGGCAAGACGAAGATGGGTGATCTTGTAATCGATCCAGGTCCACAGGCCCGCACCGCAGGCTGCGACCCATCCGTAGACGGCGGCCGCGGTGACGGCGGGGATCCAGAGGGTTGATGCTGGGGCGAGCACTGCGACAGAGGCGGTGAACACCAATGCGCCAGTGATGCCGTGCTGGGCGGCGGCGATGGCGGTGGCGTGGTGATTGGCGTTCAGCGTGGCGCGTGGAGTGGTGCCCCGAGGCCGGGTCCTGGAGGGCAGGGTGGGCATGACCACCGCGAGTAGCCCGGTGACCAGGGCACCGGCCGCTCCGATCAGCGGATTGCCGAGAATGACCCCGGTCAGCAGCCCCGGCGCGACACCGAATCCGGCCCGCAGCGCCAGGACCCGGCGACGACGTTCGCGAGCCAGCGAGTAGGAGGTGGGGGTGTACGCCGGGTAGGCGTGGGGCCACAGCGGCCGCAGCAGGCCCGCCGCCGCGGCCAAGGCCGCGGCGGACACGGTGAGCGCTGCTGCGCCCCCCGACACGGGCCCGGCCGCGGCACTGACACCGGCACCCACGCCGACTGCGACAGCCAGCACCGTGCGGGTCCTGATCACCTCCGCCTTGAAGGTGAAGAGGTCGGGGGACAACTGCCACCACACCAGTTCCGTCCTGCCCACCAGCTGCAGGTGCAGGGCCAGGCAGCCGAGCCAGCGCTGGGCGGCGGCGGGACTGTAGCGGCGCACCGGCCGGCCTTCGGGCGGCGTCGGCCGGTCGGGGTCATGAACGCTGGTCACGAACGTGTCCAGAAGCGTCGCGGCGATGGCGTCCTGGCTGTCGAGGCGCGTCAAGGCGATGGGGTCGGTGTTCGAGGGCCTGTAGGCGGTACGGGCCAGTGAGACCATCAACGGCGTGGACAACACCCGCGCCAGCGGGCCCTCGCTGTCGTGGCGGAGGTGGGTGAAAACCGGTTCCCAGCGGTGCCGGAACGGTTCGGGGTGGGACAGGAACGCGATCGCCTGTTCCACATCGACCGGCATGATCTCCACGACCGCGGCCCGGGAGATGATCGAACGACTGGCGTCCACGGCTCGCTGGTATTCGCGGGCCCGGCAGGTCACCACCAGCGGCCGTCCTGTCGCGGCGAACTCATCCAGCCTCCGCAGCGCCCGCTCCTGCGACTCGGCCGGGAGCTCGTCCAGTCCATCCAGCACCAGCAGTATCCGGCCTTCGCTCATCAGCAGCTCCGCCACGCAGCGGCCCTCCGACAAATCGGCCGGCATCGGATAATCCTCAGCTATCCGCCGAGCCGCGAACCGGCGTACCGACTCGTCCTGCGGGTTCCAGGAAGTGATCGACAGGAGCACCGGCACCGGGTCGTCCCCCACTGACCGCTCGATCAGCCCGAGGGTGAGCAGCATCGCCAGGACGCTCTTGCCCGCGCCCGCCTCTCCGAGCACCACCAACTGCCGATGGGGCAGCTCGCAGAACTTCTCGACGACCTGCGTGACGTCGCCTTCCAACGGCCTGTCCTGCCACGTGGATTCCGGCTCGTCCAGCACCACCTGACGCGTCTCCGCGACCTGCCGGTCGGTCGAGGACCACCGCACCCGCAACGGCACCGGCTGCCGAACGCCCCGCAGCACCGTCTCGTGCTCCCACTGCTCCCGGACCATCCGCCGCAAACCCGCCGCAGCGCTGCGCATCGCCGCCTCCCGGCTCTGCGGCACAGCGCGCGACTGCACGATCTGCGACGCGGTGGCGACCACGACCAGCACGCCGGTCAACACCCACGTGGCCGGCGTCCACCACCAAGCCTTCACCTCAACGGTGCCGGTCGCCAGATTCCCCACCAGCCCGATCCCGACCGGCACCACCGCGAGCGCGACCGGCGACACCACCCAGCGGCCCCGACCTCCACTGCCCATGCTGCCAGCATCGCTACCAGGCGTCACCAAGGCAACACTCAGCGGAAAACCACGGTCCGAAGGGTCAGGAGATCTCCGCGATCAGATCCCCTTCATCCAGGACGTCGCCTTCGCTGACGGGCAGCGCGGTGACGACGCCGGACGTCTCGGCCTCGACAGGGATCTCCATCTTCATGGATTCGAGGATCACCAGCGTGTCGCCGGCGGCGACGCTGTCGCCCGTGGAGACGAGCACCTTCCAGACGTTGGCCGCCAGGTCGGACGTGATCTGCCGGCCCATCTCAGCTTCCTTTCCTTGGGGTGGCCCGCATCCGCGCGACCAGCGCGGTGCTGTACGAGCCGTCGGCGAACTCGGGCTCGTCGAGGAGCTCGGTGAAGAAGGGCAGGTTCTGCTTCGGACCCGCGATCGTGAAGGCGGCCAGCGCCTCCCGTGCCCTGGCGATCGCGTCCTCCCGAGTGCTCGCGTGCACGACCAGCTTGGCCATGAGGGAGTCGTACGCGGGGGTGACCCGATTGCCCTGCCGGTAGGCGGCGTCGACGCGGATGCCGTCGCCGGACGGCTCGTTCCAGGCGTTGATCGTCCCCGGGCCGGGCAGGAACCGCACCGGATCCTCGGCGTTCACGCGGAACTCGATGGCGTGCCCGCGCGGGCGCAGCGCGGTGAGGTCCGCCGACGGCGGCTCGCCCGCCGCGACGCGAAGCTGTTCCTCGACCAGGTCGAGGCCCCACACCGCCTCGGTGACCGGGTGCTCGACCTGCAGTCGCGTGTTCATCTCCAGGAAGACGAACCCCTGGGCGCCCGGTTCGCCGTACACCAGGCACTCGACGGTGCCCGCGTTGCGGTAACCGACGGCCTTGCCCACCTGCACGGCCGCGGTGAGCATCTGCTCGCGCAGGTCCGGGTCGAGGCAGGGGGACGGGCTCTCCTCGACGAGCTTCTGGTTGCGCCGTTGCACCGAGCAGTTGCGCTCGCCGAGGGCGATGACGTCACCGTCGGCGAGACCCAGGATCTGCACCTCGATGTGCCGTGCGCCGGCGTAGTAGCGCTCCAGCAGGATCGCCGGATCGCCGAACAACCGCTCGGCGAATCCGGACACGGCCGCGTACTGCCTGCGCAGGTCGTCCTCGTCGTGGGCGACGGCCATGCCCATGCCGCCGCCGCCCGCCGCGGCCTTGACCATCAGGGGGTAGCCGATGGCCGCCGCGGCGTCGAGCGCGGCGGCCTCGCCCGCCACCGGCTCCGGGGTGCCGGGCGCGACCGGGACCCCGGCGGCGGCGACCGCGTTCCGGGCGTTGATCTTGTCGCCCATCAGCTCGATGACGTCCGGCGCGGGACCGACCCAGACCAGCCCCGCCTCCTGGACGGCGCGGGCGAAGCCGGCGTTCTCCGACAGGAAGCCGTAGCCGGGATGAATGGCCTCGGCGCCGGTACGGCGGGCTGCCGCCAGCACCTTCTCGGCGTTGCGGTAGGACTCGGCGGGAGCCGCGGGGCCGAGCTCCACCGCCTCGTCGGCCTCGCGGACGAACGGCAGGTCGGCGTCGGCGTCGCTGTACACCGCGATGGTGCGCAGGCCGAGCCGCCGCGCCGTGCGGATGATCCTCCGGGCGATCTCGCCGCGGTTGGCGACCAGCAGAGACTCCATCACCGGCGGCCTCCCTCCGCTGAGCTGGCGAGCAGCACGGCCAGCGGGGCCAGCTCGATCCCGTGGCCGGTCAGCGCCCTGTGCACCGCCTCGGCGATCTCCGGGCCGTTCGGCGCGTCACCGTGCAGGCACAGGGACACCGCGTCCACGTCGAGTTCGGTGCCGTCGTCGGCGGCGACCTTGCGCTCCAGCACCATGCGGACCGCGCGGCCGGCGACCAGCTCGGGGTCCCACGCCTTCTTGACCGGCTCGATGACGAGCTTCCCCGTACGGTCGTAGTGCAGGTCGGGGAACGCCTCCACGACCAGCCGCACCCCTTCGGCGGCCACGGCGTCCGCCGTGGCGGAGGTGAGCAGCATCAGCGGCAGCGACGCGTCCACCTTGGCCACCGCCCGGGCGATCGCGGTCGCGACGGCGGCGTCCTCCGAGGCCATCACGTACAGCGCGCCGTGCGGTTTGACGTGCGCCAGCCGGCCGCCGGCGGCCCGCACGAACGCCTGCAGAGCGCCGAGCTGGTAGAGGCAGTAGTCCTCCAGGTCCTCGGCCGGGATCACCATGCGGCGGCGGCCGAAGCCCATCAGGTCGGGGAAGGCCAGGTGCGCGCCGATGGCCAGCCCCTGCCGCACCGCGGCGGCCACTGTGCGCCGGATCGTCGGCGGGTCACCCGCGTGGTAGCCGGTGGCGATGTTGACCGAGGTCAGGTACGGCATCATGCCGAGGTCGTCGCCGAGGCTCCAGCGACCGAAGCTCTCGCCCATGTCGCAGTTGAGGTCCACGCGCGGCATCACAGCTCCTCGTAGTGGTGGGGGTCGGTCGTGTAGTCGACGCGGGCGGCGAGCGCCAGCGCCTCGTCCAGCGACACCTCCCGGAAGCGGATCAGGTCGCGGCCGGGACGGAGCTGGCCGACCTTCCACAGCCCGGCCTGGACGACGGTGGCGATCACGGTGAAGCCGCCCGCGGTCGGGCCGTCGGGCCCGAGGATGACAGGCACGTCCCCGTTGGTGTTGATGCCGCCGATCGGGTAGCTCCCGTCCAGCACGTTGGACGGGTGCCCGCCCGCGACCCCGCCGGACGGCCTGGCCCACTGGAAGCGATGCGACTCCAGCCGGGTGCCGACGCGGTTGGAGTTGAGGTCGACCTTCCACTCCCGGCCGACCAGATCCTTCCAGTCCTGCTCGGTGAGGAAGTCGGGGTCCGCGTGCGGGCCGCGCATCACCTCCACCTCCCAGACGTTGGCCAGCGCGGGCCGCAGCGACGCCGGCACACGTAGCCGCGGTGGCGGCGCGGTCACCGCCCGCGCCCGCAGGACGTCGCCCTTCACCAGAGCCCGGCCCTCGACGCCGCCGATGCCGCCCATGGTGTACGTCGCCCGCGACCCCATCACCATCGGGACGTCGATGCCGCCCGCCACCGCCAGGTACAGCCGGAACCCCGGCCCCTTGACGATCGAGCAGGTGATCTCGTCCCCGGGCACCACCCGGACGGTCTCGCCCAGCGGCATGGGCGCGGAGTTCAGCCGGAGGCCCGAGCCCTCGGCTCCGGTGACGGCGACCCAGGTCTCAGCGAGTGCGCGCAACGCGAGCCGGCCCATCGGGATTTCCAGCGCGGGCGCCCCCGGTTCGTTGCCGACCAGCGCGTTGGCGATGCGGAAGGACACGTGGTCCATCGGCCCGGAGGGGAAGAAGCCCTTGGACTGCAGGCCGCGGCGGCCGGGGTAGTCCTGGATCAGGGTCTGCAGCCCCGGCATGACGATGTCGAAGACCGCGTGCGTGTCGGTCATCACGGCACCTCCGTCCTGGCTGCGGCGGCCTCGCGGGCGGACCGCAGCGTGTCGGCCTCGGCGCGCACCTCGGCGGCGCGGGCGAGGTAGTCGGTGACCGAGAACTGGTCGTTCTCGATCACGTACTCGTAGCGGTTCTCCAGGACGTCCCTGCGGGCCGCCAGGAGCTGGTCCTCGCTCACGGGCTCGAAGCGCACCCGGTCGCCCGGCCGAATCAGGATCGGATCGTCGCGGAACACCTCGTGCCTGGCCAGGACGTCGTAGACGGGTACGGTCCGGCCGAACAGCTGGTAGCCGCCCGGCGCCTCCACCGGGTAGATCGCCACGCAGGGGCCCCCGATGCCGACCGCCCCCTCCGCCGTCCAGGTGCGGGTCGGGTTGTACTTCGGCACGGTGATGGCGTTGCGCGGATCGAGCGGGAACATGAACGGCAGGCCGGGGAAGAAGCCGGTGTACGCGTTCCACCACTCCGTGCCGGTGACCGTCGCGTACAGGGCTTCCCTGCCGGGCAGGCCGTTGTACTCGACGATGTAGTCGATGTTGGAGTTGTCGCGGATGTTGGGCGCCTCCTGCCGGATGGTCGTCGCGTAGCGGCGGACCGCTTCGCGGCTCTCGGAGTCGTCGAACGCGATCGGCAGCGTGATCAACCGGCTGGGCAGGACGAGCGAGCGTACCGACCGCTGCGCCCGGTGCGCCTCGTCGACCGCGTCGATGAGCGCCTTACGATCGATGATCGCGGGCTCGTGGTGCAGCAGCAGCGAGCGGAAGCCCGGTGCGGCCTCCACCAGCCCCGGCACCGGATGCTCGGCGAGATGGGCCGTGACGGCGGTCACGAAGAAGTTCAGCTCCAGGTCGAGCGCCATCTCGCCGTACTCGACGAGGACGTGGCGGTCACCGGCGGCCCGGTAGACGATGGCCGGCCGGTCTCCTTCGGCCGGACGGCGGTTGATGATGGCGGTCATGGTTCCTCTCTCAGCGGCCGGCCGGCGCGGTGGCACCGGCCGGAGCGGTCGAGTCGGCGGCGCAGGCGGAGCAGACGGCGGCTCCCCCCGAGTTCGGGTCGCGGTCCATCTCCACGGCCACGTAGGACCGGTCGCAGGAGTGGCACCTGATGCGGGCCTCCCAGATGTCCTCGACCTCGTCTCGCGGGTCCTCCCCGGCAGGCCGTACGGCGCCGGGGGCGGTGACCAGGGCGGCGTAGTAGAGGCCCGCGGCGACGGCGACGGTGATCAGCGGCGCGAGCTGGGCGAGCACGGGGCTGGCCGACTGCTCGGTGAGCACGATCCCCACGGCGGAGGCCGCGAGCCAGGCCCCGGCGCCCGCGGTCACCGGCTTGAGCCGCCGTGGCCTGAACTCGGGCAGGCCGTCACGGTCCGCGCCCCGCACCGCGATGTGCACCATCGCGATCGCGACCCACGCGGTCACGAAGACGCCCTGCCAGGCGAGCGCGCGCAGCAGGTAGCTCAGCACGTCGGTCAGCATGAACAGGTAGGCGAGCACGCCTGCCACGACGGTCCAGACGGCCCGGGGCAGCCTCAGCCGGAGCACCCGCGTGGCGAACGCGTCCAGGTTGGTGGAGGCGAGGTAGTAGTTGGCGGTGTTGATCCGCGTCTGGGAGACGAAGATCACCAGTACGCCGGCGAAGCCCAGCGACCTGATGAACGCGGTGACCACACCCGTCTCGGTGCCCGCGATGTCCCAGGCGCGCAGCAGATAGATGCCGATCAGGCCGTTGACGGCGAAGGTGAAGGCGTAGAAGACCCAGCCGAAGGTGACCGTGCCGTGGAATCTCTGGTCCTCCGCCCGGCCGAAGCGGGCGTAGTCCACGGTGTACATCATCATGATGTAGACACCCATGTAGATCAGGTACGCGGTGAGCCAGCCGGGCAGCGGGCCGCTCGGCGCCGCCGACTGGAGCCAGTCCTGCGGGTAGCCCCGCTGGACCGTCGCCGCGATCACCACGGCGACCAGGCCGACCACGTACAGCGGCAGCAGCACGCCGTTGAGCTTGTCCAGCCAGGTCCGCACGCCGCCGATGACCAGCGGCAGCGCGTACACCACGACCACGAGGTACCAGATCTCGATGGCGCCGCCGAAGTACTGCTGGAAGGCCACGGCGACGATCGAGCCTTCGAACACCGCGTAGTACAGCGCGGTCGCGGCGAAGATGAGCGGTGCGAGGGCCGAGCCCAGCATGCCGAACAGCCGCCGCGACAGCAGCGCGACGGTCAGGCCGGTGCGGGCGGCGTACCTGGACAGGACCAGGTTCACGACGCCGAAGGTGGCCACCGTCAGCACCATGCCGACGATGGTCGCCGGGGTGCCGACGGCGTCCGCCGCGGCCACGGCGACGTAGAGCCAGAACATGGCCGAGAAGAGCGCCCACCAGGCCATGGCGAGCGACCACCGGCCAGATCGCCAGGACCTGGGCACGACATGGTTCGAGTAGTCCTCGGTGGCGGCCTCCTTGACGACCTTCGGGTCGTCGGTGAAGGAGACCTCCAGCGCCGGGGGGCGCGCGGAGGTGAGGGACATGCGGGTCTCCTGCGAGCGTTGGGGGTGACGTCGGCTCAGGTCAGGATGTGTCACGACGGCACGCCCGCCCCATCCGCGATTCGGGCAACCGCGCGAGCTGTTTGCGCCATTCGCGTAATCCGCTGTTCATTCACCTGTCTCGTACGGTGAACGCCATCCACAGTTCCGCGCGCAGCCCCGGGTCGGAGAAGCGCCTCCCCAGCAGCTTCTCGGCGCGTCCGAGCCGGTAGGTGAGCGTCCGGCGGTGGACACCGAGCGCAGTCGAGGCGGCCTCCGTGTTGCCGTTGTGCGTCAGGAAGGTGCGCACGGTGCCGAGCAGGTCGATCCTGCGGGCCTCCTCGCTCTCCAGCGGGGCCAGCATCGCGATCGCCCATCCGTCCGCCTCGGCCGGGCCGACGTGCGCCAGCAGCCCGACGTCGGCGACGTCCCTGGTGGTCAGCAACGTGTACGGCGCGGAGGCCGGCACCGTGTCGGCGAGCGCGGCCACCCGCGGCCAGACCCGAGCCAGGTCGGTCCACTCGACGGCCGCGCCGATCACGCCCCGGCCGCCGTTGACGGAGCTGAGCACCGACTGCAGCACCCCCACGTGCCCCTCCACGGCGGGCAGCACCACCACCATGCGGCCCCGCGGATCGGCCGCGACCAGCGCCGACACGATCTGCAGGCTGCGCTCGTTCTCCAGCGCCACCAGCAGGTCGCCGGGGTGCCCCGGGTCGGCGGTGACGACGGCGATGCGCACGAGCCCCTCGGGCAGCGGGATGCCCAGCGATTCGGCCGCCTGCTGGGCGGCGGCGTACCGGCCGGCCAGGACCAGGGCGAGCACCGTCGCCCGCTCTCTGCGTTCGCTGGCGAGCAGCTCCGCCGCCCGCGCGACCTCCAGCGAGAGCAGATCGACGGCGATGTCGACCACGCCGCGATCGTGCCCGGTCAGCGGAGCCGGCCTGCCGACCGCGAGCACGCCCGCGGGCCGGGCCGCCTCGCTCACCGGCAGCAGGGTGACCCGGGTGTCACCGAGGTCGAACATCGCCGAATGCCAGGAGCCGGTGCGCGAGACCTCCAGCCGTACGCGTTCGGCGTTGCGCCGGGCGTGGTCGGGAGCGCCCGCGAGCACGTGACCCTCGCGCGAGAGCAGCAGCACCCACGCGTCGAGGTGCGCCGCCAGGCTGGTGACGATCGATCGGTGCGCGGGAGCCGTCAGGGCCGCCTTCACCAGGGTCCGGTAGCGCTCCATCGCCGAGGTCTGCGCGGCCCGCTCGGCGGCGGCGATCCCGTCGGTCACGGCGCGCACCACGGAGCTGAACCGCGTCGGCTCCGACACCTCCACCACGCTCACCCCGAGCCGGTCGGCCGCCTCGACCAGCGTCGGCGGGACGATCGCGTGCCGCAGCCCCACCCCGAACCCCAACGCGGGCACTCCCACGCGCACCAGCCGCTCGACGTACTCGGGCCACTGGCTGCTGGTGCGCCCCAGGCTCAGCCCGGTCGTCAGCAGCAGGGTGCCCTCATCAAGGTATGGGGTGGGGTCGAGAAGCTCGCTGATGTGCGCCCAGCGCACGATGACGTCGCCGCGCCCGGCGCGCAGGGTCAGGCCGAGATCGCGCCTGGCGACCAGACTGGCGAGCGTCTCCGGCATCTGCCCAGGTTAACGGCTCGACGACCTGGCCAGACAGGGCGTCGGCCCCGCCCGGTGCTGTCACGGCAGCCGCGGCGCGCGATTCTCACTCAGGAGGCGGAACGAGGCTTTGATCATGACGCTGAAGACGATCAGCCAGACAGCGGCGGCCGGCCAGACCTCGCCGTCGCCCGGCGCGGTCATCCACCCCATTCCGGTGGAGCGTCCGAGTTCCCGGGTCGCGACGCCGTACATGCCGACCGGAAACACCATGCTCCACAGGCCCCACTCCCAACGCAGTGGTACGCGACACCGCACATGCCGCCACAGCCCCAGGGCGACCAGCAAGGGGATCAGCCAACTGCAGAACGCCCACAGCACGAGCGACACCCCGACGGTGAACTCGCGCGGCACCACGACGGCCCCCGACGGGAGGTTCAGCAGCTGTGCCCCGGTCAGGACGCTGATCGCGGCAGCGCCCATGAAGATCCAGTAATGCGGCCGGAGCTCCTCTGCCGTCAGCGGGCGCACCAGCAGCCGGGCCAGCACGTTCGATGCCGCCGCGATGGTCAGGACGGCGAAGCCGCCTTCCCCGACGAGATCATCCGCCGGCCACGTTCGCCGGCGCAGCAGGCTCCACCCGTACGCCAGGGACAACGTCACGAAACCGGCCCCCGCCACCACCAGCAGCGCCGCGGAAGCCACCCGCGTGCCGCCCCTGTCCAGCGCCTCGGACACGATCCCGGTGGCCATGACGAACGGCGAACGCCTCTGTACGGAAGCGCCGCACCAACAACCCCAAGACCGCCCGTCGCCGTCCACCGGTCGCTGAGTTCACCGTGTCACCTCGGTCCCCGCCGCCCGGACGGTCGGGGGTCGCCGGGAAGATATGCACGATACACAAAGCCTCACGCATCCGCTCGGCGCACGGGGCGCCATGCCATGGGATGGGTGTTTCATGCGTATGTGCTGACGTTTGCCACCTTTTGGTGGTCGCTCTTCCGTAAAGCGGCAAGGAACAAAGGGAGTATCGCGGTGTCTCTGATCAGGAGGGGTGATCAGAGTGAGCTGGTGGCATCGTTATTCGATCAGGTGCCGCCTGGCCGTGGTGGCCGGCGTCGTCACGGCACTGCTGTGCATTGCTATGGCGGTGTTCATCGTGGTGATGAGCCGGCATGCGGCTGTCGACTACCGGACCGATCAGCTCTTCACCGGCGCCGCGAACCTTGGCGCTCAAATGCGCCGGCACGTCCCCGATCTGACCGAGAGCGGCCCAGGACAGGCGATCCAGGTGTTCGACCCGGCCGGCACCATGGTCACGGCCACCCATGACATGGTGGGCAAGCCGCCGATGACGAACCTGCGCCCGGATCCCGACGCCTACGCCACCACCACATCCTGTGACACAAGGGTCTTCCCCGACCGTTGCATGATCGTGCTCGCCTACCCCTTCCACCGCGAGGACGGCGTCTGGCAGCTGGACATGGCCGTTCCCGACGTCCCCTGGTACGTCCGCTCGGAGCTGATCATCCCCCTCGCCACCGGCTGTCTGCTGCTGGTCGCGGCGGCTGCGGCCGGCAGCTACCGGATCGTGGGCAAGACACTGCAGCCCGTGGACGCCATCAGCGGCAACCTGGCCCAGATCACCGCATCTGGCGATCTGCGTCACCGGGTGCCCGTGCCGAAATACCGCGACGAGCTGCGGGTCCTGGCCGAGACCGCGAACCGGACGTTGGAACGCGCTCAGACGGCGGTGGAGCAGCAGCTCCGTTTCGCCTCCGATGCCTCTCACGACCTACGCAGCCCCTTGACCGCCATGCGTACCCGCATCGAGGAGGCACTGATCGACCCGCACCAGGCCGACTGGCGACGCACCGCCTACGCGCTCCTGGACAGCGTGGAACGCATGCAGGCCCTCATTTGCGACCTGCTCCAGGAAGCGCGGCTGGACGCCGGCGTCACCGGCCGCCACGAGCCGATCGATCTCACCGAACTGGTCGCCGGTGAGCTGGAGCGCCGCCTCGCCAAGACCGACCTGCGCCACCGCCTCACGCCCGGCGTCATGGTGGACGGCTCACGGATCGAGCTGTCCCGGCTGCTGAACAACCTGCTGGACAACGCCGAACGGCACGCCACCTCCGCCGTCACCGTCACCCTGACGCTGGATGCCGGCGTCGTGTCGCTGGAGGTGAGCGATGACGGTGAAGGGATCGCCCCCGAGCAGCGGGAGGTCATCTTCCAGCGCTTCATCCGCCTTGAAGCCTCCCGCGTCCGCGACCCCGGCGGCACCGGGCTCGGGCTGCCGATCGCCCGGCACATCGCCCAGGCCCACGGCGGGACCCTGACCGCCCAGGACAGTCCCCGCGGAGCCCGGTTCGTGCTGCGTCTGCCCGAGCGCGGCACGCCTCGGCCACCATCGGGGTGAGCAGATCGTGGTTCCCACATGGCTGAGTCGCGCTAGGACTCCCCCCTGGTTCGCGCGGTTGGATCGGTCAGGAGCGAGACCTGGCTCGTGTTCGCCAACCCGCCGCCGTGTGCGCGCTCATCGCGGCGCGCCGCCCTGCTCCGGCGGACGTGTTCGCTGCGGCGTGCCGCTTCGGCGCGAAGGGCCGACTGGCCGCGACGGGCCGCCGTGACGACCAGAACCGCCAGCAGCGCGGTGATGGCGGCTGCCACCGCGCCGTGAGCACGAACACCTGGATGGAGTGCAGGCCGATGAAGTGCGGGACGCGTAGGTCGCCGCCGGTGGTGCTCCAGTTCGTGATCGGCATGCCGTCGCCGTCCGGTGCCCCGACGCCGTGTCCGCCCACCAGCGGGACCGGGCGGCCGTAGGCGTCCTCGACCGTGCGAGGCCCGGCCGATGACGTCCACCCGGTGATGAAGGACGCCAGTGCCATGCCGGCGACGGCCAGGCCGAGCCCGGCACGCAGGGACCAGGTGAGCACCGCGTCGCCGACGCGCTGGAAGAGCAGCATGACGGCGACGATCACGCTCGTGCCGAACAACCCGAACACGCCGCCGGAGAAGATCTGCTGCCCGATCTGGTCGAACGGGTCGGTGCCGGCGTTGAAGTGGCTGTAGGTGCCGCGCGCGGCCTGCACCGCGATGAACCCGACGTCGATCACCCCGGCGATGGCGAAGATCGTCCCGAGGGTCCACATCGTGCGTCGTGCCCGGCTCAGTTGCCTTACGGCAGCATGCCCACCAGCGCGGCCAGCTCGGGGTCGCTCTCGTACCGTCGCCGGTGCAGGTCGGCGATCTTCTCTCCCATCTGCGGGTCGTCATCGTCGGTGATGTCGTACGACTCATACTTCTCGACCAGCGGCATGCCGATCCGGTCGGTGCGCGCGTGCGCCGAATGCGTCAGGTACTCCCAGTAGCCGTCGAGGTCCTCGATGACGAACACGCCACCCCAGTCGAAATCGCCTCCGAAGTCGCGGCCGACGACGAACGACTTCACCGCAGAAATGACCCGGCCCTGGTTGCGCATGCTCTCCAGTGCCTCCTCGACCTGCTCCTGCGTCACGCCCGCCTTGGCCTTCATACGGATGCTGTGGTAGATCATCGTGCTCCTTTTCGCAGGTGCCGAACGTAGAGGTCCAGCGGCCTGGCCTTGACGACGGCGCGCCCACCGCGCGTACGGTGCTGAGCACCCGACTATGAACTGGCCTGGTTTCTCGTCGCATCGGCACGGGTTGCCTATTCGACGGCAACGGCGCGTAGGCACACGCCCGTCGGCGAAGGTCCCCCCGGCCGACCGCAATTCAAGCTCGCTGTTCCGCAATCTCCCGCATCGACCTCATGGTCCACCTGCGCCTACGGTTGCCGCTTGATCGGCATCGCTTGTGGCGAGGCGAAGGCCCGCTGCCGCCGACTTCGCGCATTGCGCCCCTTCCTTCTCGTTCCCGCGCAGGTATTGGAGTTCGCGTGTCCACTGCGACCATGTCACGGGCCGTTCGCCGCCGCTGGTGGTGGACCCTGTGGAGTCTTCTCACCGTGCTGGCGATCGGCATCACGGCCTACTTCGTTCCGCCGTATTTGGTTGGAAGTACGAACATCCCGAATCTCGACATGAGCATCCCGGGGTACTACACGAGTCTCGTGATCCATGGGGTGCCTGCCGGCCTGGCACTTCTCATCGGGCCGTGGCAGTTCGTGCCGCGGTTGCGGGCCCGTTTCCCCCGGGCGCATCGGATAGCGGGGCGGGTGTACCTGATCTCGGTCTTGGCCGCCGCGCTGGCGGCGCTCTACTCCGCCGCGGTGACGCCGAGCGGCTTCACGCTGCAGGTCGCGTTCTTCGGGCTGGTCGTGGTGTGGTTGTACACGGCCGCCAAGGCGTACCGGGCGATCCGGCGCCGTGAGGTGCAGTTGCACCGGATCTGGATGGTCCGCAACTACGCGTTCACGTTCGCCGCCGTGACCCTGCGGCTCTACCAGCTGGCACTGCTGCCGCTGATGAACGTCATGCCGTCACTGGAATACAGCTCTGTCTACGAGTCGGCCGCGTGGCTGTCCCTGCTGGGCAATGTGCTGGTCGCGGAGTACTTCATCGTTCAGCGCACGCTGGCACCGCTGGCGCGGCGGCAGCCATCGGAACAACCGGCCGAGGAGGTTCTACTGCCGCAGTGAATCGACTTCGTCTGCGTACAGCAGCGCGACGTCGATGCCCATGCCGGTGAAGTGGCCGGCGAGTTCGAGGGACAGCACGCCGTGCAGCCGGGTCCAGAACGTCATGGCCTGGCGCAGGACGGCCGCCGGCGCCGTGGGATCAGGCGACCAGTGCCGGTGGCTGTCGAGGTGAGCGCCAAAAGGGGTTTCCGGCGACGGGATGTCCGCCTCGCGGTAGGCGGCGATCAGCACGGACATGATCTCCTGCGACATCGCGACGGTGTCGGCGGGCGCCTGGTACCCGGGCACGGGGGTGCCGTAGATCAGCAGGTACCGGTGGGGATCGCTCAGGGCCCACGCGCGTACGACCTGAGCCAGCGCGGCGATGTCGGCGCCGGAGTCGTACGCCTCGCGGACGGCGTCGGCGAGGCTGCGGTAGGCGTCCCTGATGAGCGCCGTGATCAGATCGTCGCGACTGGCGAAGTACCGGTAGAGGGCCGGACCGCTCATGCCCAGATGCTTGGCGATCGCCTTGAGGGACAACGCCGACACGCCCGTGGTGGCGATCTGCTGCCAGGCGTGTTGCTTGATCTCGGCTTGCACCTGCGCCCGGTAGCGCTCGCGCGGGCTCACCACATCGCTGTCCATGGGTCAGCCTCTCCGATCCCCGTGCGACTAACTGGAGTTAGAGGCTATCACCATCGCGATTGACGAAAACGGAGAGCTAGTTATATGGTGTAACAGAAGTGAGTCAGCGTAACGCGATGGTTGTGCGTGCGCCGCTGCTCGTCACCCGCACCGAAGAAGTGGTCTCGCTTATGCAGAGGGAATCGCGCTTCGACATGGGCGGCTACGCCGGCCTGGACCTGGACCGGTTCGTCCGCCGATCGTTGTGCAGCTGGGAACGGCCCGGATGGCGCTCGCTGCTCGTCCAGAAGTTCGAGCACCTCGAGGCCGCCGGTGAGATGGTCATGCCGGCCTCGGCCGACACGCACCTGTGGCTGATCACCGGCGGCGCCGGCAAGCTGCACATCGACACCGGCGAAGGCTGGCGGACCACACCCATCACGCCGGGCGAGATCGGCATGGCCACACCGGGCGTACCGACTCGCCTGCGGTACGAGACGACGGCGCCGATGCACTCCATCCACGTCCATCTCCCCGCTGAGGTGGTCGGCCGGACGGCTGCCGAGCTCGGTGGCCCGGCGCCCCCGGCGCGGGATCCGGCCTCGGGCAGCGGCGAACTGATCGGCGCGGTGCTCAAGTCGCTGGCCGCCGCCACCGCGGCGGGTGCGGACGAGCTCTATGCCGATGCGGCCGCGCGATTTCTGGTGGTGCACCTGGCGATCCGCGACGGCCGGCGAGGCTCGGCGGACCGTACGAGGCGTGAGGACGTTCGCGTGCGCAAGGCCATCGCGTACATGCGCGACCGGTTGAGCGAGCCGGTGCGTCTGGCGGAGCTGGCCGAGGAAGTGCGGTTGAGCCCCTATCACTTCCTGCGGGTGTTCAAGCAGGCGACGGGAGAGACCCCGGGCCGGTACCTCACCCGGCTGCGTATCACGCACGCGACGCACCTTCTGGAGAAGGGAATGACGGTGAGCCAGGTGGCTCGGCGTTGTGGTTTCAGCAGTCCCGGGCACCTGTCGTCGGCGTTCCTGCGGGAGACCGGTGTACGGCCCTCAGCGGTGCTGGCCAAGTAGCACGTGACAACAATCCAACCGAGGAGCTTTCGATGACCGGCACAGCCCTTGAGATCGTCATGCCCGGCAAGGTCGACCCGGACGGGTTGCAGATCCGCACCCGGCCGCTGCCGACACCGGCCGCCGGCAACATCCTGCTGCGGATGGAGGCGACCGGCATCTCGTTCGCCGAGCAGCAGATGCGCCGTGGCAGGTATTACGACCAGCCGAGCTTCCCCTTCGTGCCCGGCTACGACGTGGTCGGCACGGCGGTCGCGGCGGGCCCCGGCGTGGACGCCACGATGATCGGCAAGCGGTACGCCGCCGTGACCAAGATCGGCGGCTGGGCCAGCCACGTTCAGGTGGACGCCGCCGACCTGGTGCCCGTGCCGGACGGCCTGGACGCGGCCGAGGTGGAGACCGTCGTCGTCAACGGGATCACTGCCTGGCAGATGCTGCACCGGATGGCCAGGGTTCGCCGCGGCGGGACGATCGTGGTCCTCGGTGCCAACGGCGGCGTCGGCACGACGCTGGTGCAACTGGCCCGCCACGCCGGGATCACGGTGATCGGCACCGCGTCGGCACGTCACCATGAGACGGTGCGGAAGCTGGGTGCGACCCCGGTCGACTACCGCGACCCGGGCATGTACCACCGGATCCGGCAGCTCGCCCCGAACGGCGTGGACGCGGTGTTCGACCACGTCGGCGGCACCGGGCTGCGGCAGTCGTGGCAGTTGCTGCGCCGCGGCGGAACCCTGGTGTCGTACGGGACCGCGGCCACCAAGGACGGCGAGGGCAATGCCCGGCTTCCGGTCCTCAAGTCGTATTTCCGGCTGATGCTCTGGAACTACCTCCCCAACGGCCGCAACGCCTGCTTCTACGACTTCTGGGCCGGCCGCCGGCACGCGGACGCCTTCCGTACCCGCCTGCGCGACGACCTCACCGAGGTGCTGCGACTGCTGGCCGACGGCACTCTCGCCCCGCAGATCGCCGCGAGGCTCCCGCTCTCCGACGCCGCGGCGGCGATGACCCTCGCCGAGTCACGAACCGTGACCGGCAAGGTCGTCCTCGTGCCCGACGCCGGATAGCGGTTCCCTTCCGGGGAGCAGTCTCACCGGCCGTCGGGTCTGTCCTGGACGGCGAGGTCGGGGTGATCCTTGAGCTGCCTGCGTGAGTTGATGCCGAGCTTGCGGAAGATGTTGCGCAGGTGGGCGTCCACGGTGCGTTTGCTGATGTAGAGCTGGACGGCGACCTCGTTCGAGGTGGCGCCCGAGGCCACGAGGCGGGCGACGGCGACCTCCTGCATGGACAGCTTCCCGTACGTTCGCTCGGACCGGGCCGGGACCTTCTCGCCGGTGGCGCGCAGCTCGTCGGCGGCCCGCCGGGCGAATGCCTCCGCTCCGGCTCCGGACAGTAGCTCGTGGGCGGTGCGCAGGTGCTCGCGGCAGTCACGCCGTCGCCCTTCGCGCCGCAGCCATTCCCCGTACAGGAGGTGCGCCCGGGCCAGGTAGGGGAGCAGCGGGCCCTCAGCGAGCAGGTCGACGGCTTCCCGGTAGTGATCCTCGATGCCGGTCACCAGCCCTCGTGAGTAGGCCGCGACTCCCCGGCCAGTGATGGTTCCGCCGGCCTGTGTGCGCTCGGTGAGGGAGTCCAGTGCCTGCGCTGCGGTGAGGTGGTCGTCACAACGGACCGCGGCTTCGATCAGCTCCGGCAGGGCCGCTCCGGTGAGGAACAGGTCGCCGTGCTCGGTGGCCTTACGGGCCGCGGCCAGCGCGGCCGGGTAGTCGGCCAGCCCGTTGTGAAGCATGGCTGTTGTCCAGTGCAGGTTCGTGACCTGCCCGGGCCATCCGGTGGTCGGTGCCGCGGTGGCCGCCTCGCACAGCTCGAGAGCCTCGTCGCGGCGGCCGCGCAGCGCGGCGAGATGCAGCCGGTGATGGAGCAGCGGGGGAGCGCCGGTCGCGTCGGCGATCGCCGCCTCCTCCGCGGTGGTGGCGATCGCCTGCCCGATGTCGCCGATCAGGATGGCCTCGACCGCCTTCTGCGCGAGACCGAGCCTGAGCAGCAGCGGTGAGCCCGACGCCCGGCCCGCCTTCACCAGCCATGCGGCGATGGCGGCCTGGGTGTCCGGGTCCCACAGCTCGACGGCGATCATCGTGGCGAGTGCGGGACGGCGCGTCCAGAACCGCTCGCCTCTGTCGTAAAGGGCGTGGCGAAGCAGCGGAACCGCGGCCTCGTACCCGTCGGTGGCCAGCACGATCAAGGCGTCAAGGGCGTCCGGCGAGCTCGGCGCCGGCGCCGTGGACCGGGCCGCGGTGAGGACCCGATCGATGACGACACCGCCGCGGCCGACGGACAGGCTCATCTCGACGGCATCGAGGAAACAGTCACGTGCCCGGTCCGGATCCAGACCCGCCAGCCGTTGGGCGGCACGCACCATCAGCATCGGTCCGGAGCCGTCGCCGTGCCGGGTGAAGGCGATCCGGCCCTGCAGCAGGTCGACGTCAGCGTGCTGGAACTCGTCCAGCGGGGTGGTCTCGAGGATCGCGAGCAGGCTCGCCGCCTTGCCGGACGCCCCCGCGTCGAAGCTGGCCTGGGCGGCGTGCAGAGTTCGTACGATCCGGCGTTCTGGATCCAGCGACAGCGCCACCGAGCGCTCGAGGAAGGCCGCCGCGGCTGCCACGCCCCCGCGTCCCTGAGCACGCGCCGCGCACCGCTCCAGCTCGTCGGCGATGTCGTCGTCGGGGCCGGGGCCGGCCTGGGCGCGGTGCCAGGCCCGGCGGTCCGGCGCCGTGATCGGGTCGGTGACCGCCGCCAGCGCCTCGTGCGCCGCGCGGCGTTCGCCCGCGTCGGCGGCGCGGTAGACCGCCGAACGTGCCAACGGGTGGCAGAAGCGGATACGGGCACCGAACTCGACCAGTCCCGTCGCGTCCGCCTCCGCGCTGGCCGGTGTCACATCGAGGTTCAGCTGACCGGCGGCCGGCCAGAGCAGGTTAGGGTCGCCGGTCGGGTCGGCGCTCGCCACGATCAGCAGCAGCCTGGCCTCGGCGGACAGACCGGCCAGCCTGGCTCGGAAGCCGTACTCGATCCGGGTCGGCACCGAGGACCCGTCAGGCGGGACGAAGCCACCGGCGCGGGGCAGCTCCAGCAGTGCCAACGGGTTCCCGTGGGCCTCGGCGACGAGCCGGTCCCGGACCTGATCGTCGAGGGGGAACGGGCTCCGCGTCGTCAGCAGAACCTTGGCGTCCTCGTCGCTCAGACCGTGGACGGCCAGCTGCGGCAGCTCGCCGAATCCATGCGCCGCGTACGTCGGCCGCACCGCGAAGATCATCGCTGCGGGGTCGGCGGCGACCCGGCGGGCGAGGAAGACCATCGCCCTCGCCGAGGCGGTATCGACCCACTGCGCGTCATCGATCAAGCACAACAGGGGCCGCTCCCGGGCCGCCGCTGTCACCAGCCCCAGAGCCGCCAGACCGATCCGGAACGGGTCGGGCGTGCCCTCGGCCAGCCCGAAGGCCACCCGCAAAGCGTCGCGATGCCGGTCCGGTAGCTCGACGAGGTGCTTCAGCATCGGCACACACAGCTGGTGCAGCGCGGAGTACGGCAGTTCCTGTTCGAACTCCGACCCGGACGTCCGGACCACCCGGAACCCGGGCGCCGCATTTCGGGCGTATTCCAGCAGGGCACTCTTGCCGATGCCCGCCTCGCCCTCCAGCACCAGCGCGCCGCCCTGTCCCGTACGAGCAGCGCCGGTCAGTTCGTCGACGCGTTGCTGTAACTCGTGCCTGCCAACGAGCACGTCGGTTGTGAGCGCAGGAGTCCGCATAACGGGAACCGTAGGTGATCGCCGCTTACTGGGCATGGGCTTCCCTCAGGAGTGCGGCCAACGTCTCGCCGCGTGCCGTTCCGTTCGTGCGGCATCCCGCCGATGCCGGTGCATCGATGCCGTCGGCACCGCAGGCTGTGGCGTGTCAAAGGAGCCAGTTGTCCGGCTGCTGTAGCGGCACCGCGGCCGGCAAGGGGGTGGCTGCGTCGGGAGCCAGGGCGTCGAGGATGAGCGAGAGGTAGCGCCGCCAGCCGTCGCTGTGGGGGTCCATGGTCCACATCAGCCCCACGAGCATGACCATGATGCGGGGCATGTCGTCGGGCACGAGGTCGGCGCGGATGAGGCCGGCCTCCTGTGCCCGGCGGGCCAGCAGGGTGAGTGACTCGAAGGAGCGGGTCCCGGCTTCGCGGGTGATGGCGCCGGAGTCCCTCGCGGCGGCCACGGTGTTGTGTTCGCGGGCCGCGACGGACAGCGTCGCCTCGAGCACGGTGACCAGGCCACGCTTGGGGTCGTCGTCGCTCATGGCCTGCTCGATGGCGGGAGCGATGTCCTCGGTGAAGCTCTGGTCGAGAGCGTTCCGGGCGAGCACCGCCTTGTCCGGGAATCGGCGGTAAAGGGTGGCGATGCCTACCCCCGCGCGGCGGGCGATCTCTTCGAGGGGTGCGTCAGGCCCTTGTTCGGCCCAGACCTGCCGGGCGGCTCGCAGCAGCTTCTCGCTGTTGCGTATGGCGTCGGCACGCAGCGGCCGTGAGCTGTCGGTGGTCACCAGGCAAGGATAGCAACCGATAGTTGGCTATCGATTGTTGTTGACTTCCTTTGGCGCAATAAGTAATAGTTGGCTATCGATTACCGGCCGCTGTCTGCCGTTGCCTGCTGCGAGGAGCGCGCCGCCGGAGCTCAACCAAGGAGAGTCAGATGAAGGTGGCAGTCGAGGCCGACAAATGTGTGGCCGCCGGGCAGTGCGTGCTGATCGCGCCCGAGGTGTTCGACCAGCGTGACGAGGACGGCATCGTGGTGCTGCTGGACGAGACGCCCGCACCCGAGGTGCACGGCGCGGTCCGCGAGTCGGCCGCGGTCTGTCCCGCGGCCGCCATCCATCTGGCCGAGTCGTGAATCGGATAGTGATCGTCGGTGGGTCCGCGGGCGGGCTGGCCACCGCGGAGGCGCTACGCAGGGCCGGGTACGGGGAAGCGATCACGTTCATCGGCCAGGAGCCGCAGCTGCCGTACGACCGCCCGCCCCTGTCGAAACAGGTCTTGACCGGGGAGTGGGAGCCGGACCGGCTCGCCCTGCGCGGCACGGCGGAGCTGGACGCGCTGGGCCTGGAACTGCGCCTGGGCGTGCCCGCCATCGGGCTGGACCTGAGCGGCGGGAGTGTGGCGCTGGCCGATGGCGCCGTAGTGCCCTACGACGCTCTGGTCATCGCGACCGGCGTGCGTCCCCGGCAGTTGCCGGGCAGCGAGGTCGTGGCGGGTGTGCACACGCTGCGCACCCTGGACGACGCCGTGGCCCTGAAGGCGCGGCTGCTTCCGGGGCGGCGACTGGTGATCGTCGGCGCCGGGTTCGTGGGCGCCGAAGTCGCCGCCGTCGCCGGCGGGCTGGGTGTGAAGGTGACGCTGTTGGAGGCGGGCCCGCTTCCGCTGGCGCAGGCCCTCGGCGAGCAGGCCGGCCACGTGCTGGCCCAGACCCACCGCGACCATGGCGTCGAGCTGCGCACGCACGCCGCCGTCGCCGAGATCGTCAGCGCGGGCGGGGCGGTCACGGGGGTACGGCTGGCCGATGAGACGGTCCTGCCGGCGGACGACGTGCTGGTGGCCATCGGCTCGGTGCCGAACACCGCATGGCTGCACGGCAGCGGGCTGACCCTGGGTGACGGGCTGGTGTGTGACGAGTTCAGCGCCGCCGCCCCCGGCGTGTACGGGGTCGGGGACGTGGCCCGCTGGCACAACCCGCTGTTCGGCACGGCGATGCGCATCGAGCA
Organism: Nonomuraea sp. NPDC003707; assembly: GCF_053587055.1. Lineage (NCBI taxonomy): Bacteria > Bacillati > Actinomycetota > Actinomycetes > Streptosporangiales > Streptosporangiaceae > Nonomuraea > Nonomuraea sp. NPDC003707. The sequence continues at coordinate 38,409 of NZ_JBSFNK010000036.1, forward strand.
CCGCACCAATGCGGCCGAGCAGGGCCTGGCCGTCGCCCATAACCTGCTCCACCCGCAGGCGCGGCGGCCGTTCGCGCCGGTGCCGTACTTCTGGTCCGACCAGTACGGCATGAAAATCCAGGCCTACGGTCACCTGCGTGACCACGACGAAGCACTCGTCCTGGACGGCGACGTCTCCCAACGCCGTCTCCTGATCGTCTACCGCACCGGCGACCGGCTGGCCGGAGTGCTCGCCGCCGGCCTGTCACCCAGGATCCTGCGCGCCTGGCGCGCCCTCATCGCGGCCCGGACCCCATGGGCCACCGCCATCGCCGGCGCGACAGCCGCGTAGCTCGAACCGTGGCGTCGCCCACGCCGGCGCGACAGCCACGTGACTCGCACCGTGGCGTCGCCGACCCCGCACACGACACCCTTCTGGAGTTCTGCATGAGTATCACGACCGACACCCACGACAACTCCGGCCTGCCGGTCTTCCCCGGCATACGCTCCCAGCGCTGCCCCCTGGACCCGCCCGCCGAATACGCCGGCTGGCGCCAGGCCGACGGCCTGCAGCACGTCCGGATGTGGAACGGCCACACCGCCTGGGTGGTGACCCGGTACGAGGACGTCCGCGCGGTCTTGAGCGACCCGCGACTCAGCGCCGACGCCCAGCGCTACCCGTCCGTGCTCCCGCACACGCAGGTCCCGGCGTTCCCGCGGATGGACGATCCCGATCATGCCCGGCTGCGCCGCATGCTCACCGCCGACTTCACGGTCAAGCGCGTGGAGGCGATGCGTGCGCAGATCCACGAGATGGCCGAACGATTCCTCGACGAGATGATCGGCAAGGGGCAGCCGGCGGACCTGGTTCGCGAGTACGCGCTGCCTCTCCCGTCTTTGGTGATCTCGCTCCTGCTCGGAGTGCCGTACGACGACCACGAGTTCTTCCAGCGGCACAGCGCCACCATGAACCACGCCGACGCCTCGCCGCAGGACAAGGCGCAGGCCAGCGGGGCGCTGTTCGGCTACCTGCTCGGCCTGGTGGAGCAGAAGGAACGCGAGCCGGGAGACGACCTCATCAGCCGCCTGATCACCGAGCGGGTCGCCACGGGCGAGCTCAGCCGCGAAGAAGCCGCGATGAACGGCATGATCCTGCTGTTCGCCGGGCACGAGACCACGGCCAACATGATCGGCCTGGGCACGCTGGCGCTGCTGCAGCATCCGGATCAGGCCGCCCGGATCCGCGACACCGACGACCCCGCCGTGGTGGCGAACGCCGTCGAGGAACTGCTGCGTTATCTGTCCATCGCCCAGGACATGATCGTACGGGTGGCCACCGAGGACCTCACCATCGGCGGGCAACTCGTCCGGGCCGGCGAGGCGGTGACCGTCAACCTGCCCGCCGCCAACCGGGACACGGCGTTCCTCGACCAGCCCGACACCGTGGACCTCGGCCGCAACACCCGCGGGCATCTGGCCTTCGGCTACGGCATCCACCAGTGCCTGGGGCAGAACCTGGCGCGCGTGGAACTGCAGGTCGCGCTGCCCGCACTGCTGCGCAGGCTGCCGGGGCTGCGCCTGGCCGTGCCGTTGGAGGACGTGAAGTTCCGGCATGACATGTCCGCCTACGGCGTCCACGAACTGCCGGTCGCCTGGTGACAACCCCGCTACCGGCAGGAAGTCAGGACCGATGGATGCACTGAACGGCAAGGCCGTCGTCGTGACGGACGCGGGCACCGCCCTGGGACGAGCCATCGCCATCCGGGCTGCGGAAGCAGGAGGCGGATTGGGACGCCGTCGTCAACGGCCACCTTCGCGCGCTCTTCACCTGTAGCAGAGCGGCGACCGCGCTCATGTGCGAGAAGAGGGCCGGCCTGGTGCGGCACGGTCCGGACGGTACTTACTGACGCGACGCGCCTGCGCGTTCCAACAGCTCGGTGGTCGCCTCCCACAGGCGCCGCTCCCGGTCGCGGTCGTGGGCGACCGGCTGCACCTCGGTCAGCTTGGTCTTCACCACGAACGCGCCCTCGCGCAGGTGCGCCCACTTGTCGTCGAGGGCCATCGCAGCCAGCAGTGGCCCCGAGCGTTGCGGCGTCGACACGCCGGGTACCCGGCCCAAGGCGCGGCTCATCGCCTGAACCGCCTCGGGGGCGCCACGGCCCAGCGCGGTGCCGGGCATCCAGCCCGGTTCGAACACCGACACATTGATCCCGGCGCCGGCGCGACGCTGCAGCTCATGGGCGTAGTACAGAATCGCCAACTTGGCGTTGGAGTAGGCGACGCCGGACGCGGCCATACCCGGGGCCTGCTCACCGGTGGCCGGGCGGGCGAGCTCGACGGGATCGGCCCACTTGGCCTCGGCCACACCCAGCAGCTTGCGCCAGAAATTGGCGTGATAGGTGTTCGAGCCGAGCAGTACGACCCGCGCCGGGGCGGTGAACGAACCAAGCAGGTCGCCGATTAGCTGGGCGTGGGCGAGATAGTTGACGGCGAACGTCATCTCGTAGCCATCGGGCGAGGCCCGCCGGGTGTCGGCCGACATGGTGCCGGCGTTGGCGACCAGCGCGCGCAGCGGCCGTACGGCGCCGGCGGCGAGCAGGGCGCGCACGGTGGCAGCGGCGGCACGGACGTCGGACAGGCGCGACAGGTCGCAGCCGATCTCGTGGACGCCGGCGCCGCGACTGCGGGCCTCGTCGGCGACCGCCGTCAGGTCCCGCCCGGCGCGGCCGACCAGCAGCAGGTCGGGTCGCCGCCCGTCCGGGCGGTCGGCCATGGCCAGCACGGCGTGACGGCCCAGGTTGCGGGTCGGGCCGGTGATCAGAACGGTTCCGGGTTCGGTCATGGCCCCAGCCTGCTGGACCGGTCGGGCCGCAGCCATTCGTCCGGTTTTCGTAGGAATGCCAGGGCCAGGACAACCCATGCAGAGATGCGCAGAATGGAGAGCGTGGAAGCGTGGGAGTTCGGCCGGACGGTGCGCCGCTGGCGCGACCGGGTGGCACCCGAGGCCGTTGGTGTGCAGGTGGGCCGCCGACGCCGGGCCAGCGGGTTGCGCCGCGAGGAGCTGGCCGCGCTCGCCGGCATCTCGGCCGACTACCTGACTCGCCTCGAGCAGGGGCGCGCGACCGCGCCGTCGGCGCAGGTCGTGGAGTCGCTGGCCCGAGCGCTGCGCTTGTCCGACACCGAACGCGACCTGCTCTACCGGCTGGCCGGGCACGCTGCGCCCGGCCCGGACATCGTGCCGTCGCGGGTCACCCCGAGCGTGCAACGTCTGCTCGACCGGCTGTCGCACACCCCGGTCGTCGTGTACGACGCCAGCTGGACACTCGTGCTGGCCAACGAGCCCTACGACGCGCTCATGGGCGAGACGGCCATCTGGCGCGGCCTGGAACGCAACGCCGTCTGGCGCAACGTCGCCCGCCTGCCCTCGCGGGTCGTCCACACCCCGCAGGAGCAGGCCGAGCACGAAGCCCGGCTCGTGGCCGACCTGCGCCTAACGGCCTCGCGCTACCCCGCCGACCACGCCCTGCGACGCTTGATCACCGACCTGGCCTCCGGCAGCCCGCGCTTCGCCGAACTCTGGGACGCCGAGGCACCACCGCCCCTGACCGACGCGTCCAGACAAAAGACCATTAACCACCCGGCGGTCGGCCCGATCACCCTCGACTGCGACACGCTGTTCGTCGCCCTGGACGACCTGCGCATCACCGTCTACACCGCCGAGCCCGGCACCGAGGACGCCGACCGCCTGGCCCTCGCCATCGTCCTGGGCACTCAGTCGCTACAGCTCTGACCACGAATGTTTGGGGTGTTGGGTGAGACGCCATCGGGCGTGTCGGCTTGCTTGGTGCAGTGAAGTCACCGGGTGCTCGACCTGGAGGCGGGCGTTCGTCTCCATGAAGAACTCGAAGATGCCGACGTTGCGCAGCCCGATGGCGCGGGCTCCGGTGACGGCGGCCTCCCACGAGGCGTGCCGGACGTCATCGGGCAGGCCGGGGGCTGGCGACTCCTCGATGATCTTCCGCTGGTGCGCGGTCGAACGGGCGGCGCCGAACGCCACCCCCGGCCGGCGCCTTGAGCACGACCGGTTAGCCGATCTTCGCCGCCTGGGCCGCCGCGTCCGCGAGAGGCTCGGGCGAACCGGCCAGTACGGGCACAGGCTGCGGAAGCGGACGATTCAGCTCCGGCGTCGCCCTGCGAACCGGCAGCACCGCTGAGTGCTTTGCCGGAAAGTACCCGTGGTGTTGGTTTGCCCCAGACGTGACCCACCCTTGATTCTTTGATCCGAAGGTGGGAGTGGTAGGGCGCCCGGGGCTCGAACCCGGAACCTACGGATTAAAAGTCCGCAGCTCTGCCAATTGAGCTAACGCCCCTCGCAACAGCAAGGGTACAGAGATTACCGCCCAACCCGCGACGCCTACATCACCGGTAAGCGGCCAGACCCGTCAGCGCCTCCCCCAGCACCAGCGTGTGAATCTCTTGGGTGCCCTCGTACGTCAGCACAGACTCCAGGTTGTTCATGTGCCTGATCACAGGGTACTCCAGGGTGATTCCGTTCCCGCCCAGGATTGAGCGGGCCTGGCGGGCGATGTCCAGGGCGGCGCGTACGTTGGCCAGCTTGCCGAAGCTGATCTGCCGGGGCTCCAGTTGGCCGGCGTCCTTCAGCATGCCCAGATGGAGGGCGGTGAGCTGGGCCTGGGCGGTGCCGACGTACATCCAGGCGAGTTTCTCCTGCGTCAGCTGGAACGCCCCGATCGGTTTGTCGAACTGGACCCTGGTCTTCGCGTAGACCACCGCGGCCTCCAGGCAGGCGCGGGCGGCGCCCACGACGCCCCAGACGATGCCGAAGCGGGCCTCTGAGAGGCAGGAGAGGGGGCCGCGGAGGCCGGTGACGCCCGGGAGGGCGGCGGAGGCGGGCAGGCGTACGTCGTCGAAATAGAGGGACGAGGTGACCGAGGCCCTAAGGGACAGTTTCTTGTGGATCTCAGGGGCGGAGAAGCCGGGGGTGGAGGTCGGTACGACGAAGCCGCGGATGCCTTCGTCGGTCTGCGCCCAGACCACGGCGACGTCGGCGATGGAGCCGTTGGTGATCCACATCTTGGAGCCGTTGAGGATCCAGTCGGATCCGTCTTTCTTGGCATAAGTCCGCATATTGGCGGGGTCGGAGCCATAGTCCGGCTCCGTCAGGCCGAAGCAGCCGATGGCCGAACCGGCCGCCATCCGCGGCAGCCACTCCTCTTTCTGCTCGTCGGAGCCGTACCGCCAGATGGGGAACATGGCCAGCGAGCCCTGCACCGACACGAAGGAGCGCAGCCCCGAGTCCCCGGCCTCGAGCTCGCGGCACGCCACCCCGTACGACACCGCGTCCGTCCCGGCGCAGCCGTACCCCTGCAGATGCATCCCCAGCAGCCCGAGGGCGCCGAGCTCGGGCGCGAGCTCGCGCGCCGGGAAGACCGCCTCCTCGAACCAGTCGCCCACGTGCGGCAGGACGCGGTCGGAGACGAACGACTTGACCGTGTCGCGGATCAGCCGCTGGTCGGCGTCGAGCCGGTCGTCCAGGCGGAGCAGGTCGTCCATCGCGGGTCCCTTCATCACATAGGGGGCTACCAGGGTTCTACCAGGGGGAATCCTGATGTGCTAACACCGGGCCCACGGGCAGTCTTGAGACATGAGCGAATACAACGTCAAGAAGCTGCGTCGGACCCACAAGGGCAGGATCATCGCGGGCGTCTGCTCCGGCATCGGCGAGTTCGTCGGGATCGACGCCAACCTGGTGCGCATCGCGCTTGCGATCGCCACGCTGTTCGGCGGGCTGGGCGTCGGCGTGTACGCGATCGGCTGGCTCCTCATGCCCGACGAGGACAGCGACACCTCCATCGTGCAGGACCTCATCAGCAAGCAGCAGGACCGCAGCAGGACGGACTGGAGCGGCGAGCAGAAGCCCCAGTCGTGATCAGGCCGCGGCGGGCACGCGTTCGCGAGGCTCGGTCCAGAACAGGGCCAGCACGGCCGCGCAGATCAGGCCGGTGAATCCGGCCAGCGCGACCACCGGCTCAGGACCGAGTCTCTCCGCCGCGAACCCGCCCACCAAGATCCCGATCCCCTGTACGGACATCAGCCCCGACTGCACGAGGCCGAACGCCTGGCCGCGACGTTCGGCCGGCACCTGCTGGACGAAGGCGGCATTGGCCGCGAGCTGGTACGCCCCGCCGACCCCCGACAGCACCCATGCGGCGAGCACCACCTCCAGCGGCGGATACAGCGCTGTCACGATCAGGGGCGCGCAGCTCAGCATGGCCAGCCACCCCATGAGCCGCAGCCGCCGCGGCGGCGGCACGAACCTGCTGAAAAGGAACGCCCCCAGCACCGTCCCGGTCGGCATCGCCGCCATCAGCAGCCCGGTGATCACCGGAACCGGCAGTGTCCACGTGGCGAACAGGGTCCCCGTGGACAGCTTGGCCGCGTACGGCACGGCGATGCCCTCAGGCAGGATGTAGAAGCCGCACAACCACGCGAACAGGACGAGCGTCCGCAGCTTCCGCGACCCGAACACGAGCCGAGCTCCCGCCGCGGTCATCGTCCACATGGACGGTTTCGAGCCGTCGTGGGTAGCGGAGGGCCGGCGCCGTACCCCTGACACGAGGATCAGCGCGGAGCCGAGGAACGTCGCCGCGTCCAGAGCGAGCGCCCGGTAGGGGCCCATGGTCGCGATCACCGCTCCGCCCGCCGCGAAACCGAGCATCTGTACGGCCTGATTCGTCATGTTCTGAATCGCCGAGCCGATGACGTACCGGTCGCCTTCGAGCACCTCGGGCAGCAGCGCCGCCCGCGCGGCCGAGAACGGCGCGCTGAGCAGCACCACCAGGAACACCAGCGCGCACAGCGCCCAGAACGGCATGCCCGGCACCGCCATCGCGGCCACCAGCGCGGCCCGGATCAGGTCGCAGGTCAGCATCACGGCCCTGCGCGCGAACCGGTCCGCCAGCCCGGCCAGCAACGGCCCGCCCACGATGGACGGGAGGTACGTCAGCGCGTAGACGGCCGCCGTGGCCAGCGGTGACTGCGTGCGGTCATAGACGAGTACGGCGAGTGCCACCTGGGCGAGCTGGTCGCCAAGGAGGGAAAGGCCCTGTCCGTACCAGAGTGCTCTGAACTCCCTGAGTGCGATGACTTCCCGATATGTGGCGTGCCCTTCAGCACGGCGATGCCGTCCCGGCGGACGACCTGCCCGCATGGCCCCCATTGGACTCCGCTGTGCCTGACTTACAGTGTTCGCTACGTCACCTAAGGTGCCCGATCATTATGGCAAGCCGCAACCCAAAGAAGTCAACCAAAAGCAAAGGGTTACCAGCCCAGCTCGTGAAGTCTAGCGTCGTCGATGCCGAAGTGATGGCCGACCTCGTGGATGACCGTGATGCGCACCTCGGCGACGACGTCTTCCTCCGTATCGCAAATCTGGCATATCGGATTGCGGTAGATCTCGATGCGGTCGGGCAGGACCCCTGAGTACCAGTCGCCGCGTTCCGTGAGGGGGACACCGGTGTACAGGCCGAGCAGGTGGGGCTCCGGCGGGTCATCGACGACCGTGACGACGACATTGCTCATGGCGCGCGTGAGGTCCGGGGGGATCGTGTCCAATGCCTCGGCCACGAGTTCCTCGAACTTCTCCCGCGTAACCTCGATCACACTTGCCATTCTGCCCCGTCCTTCGGGTAGGCAAGAAAGCGTATGAAGTTCGTTCGCAGGTCAAAGGCAGTCATTCAGTCCAGGGTGGCGAGGGGCGCGGCGGTGCTCCTCGTGGCCGCGGTGGGTGCTTGGCTGGGCATCTTCCTCAGCGGCACCGTACGAGCTCAGATCGGGCCCGTGGAGACCGGCATGTCGCTCCGGCCGGCCTGGAGCGGCGAGACGATCGTGGACGCCAGCCCGCTCGGCACGCTCACGTTCCGCACGCACGACGCGCCGCTGCGGTTGCGCATCACGCTCGAGAACATCGACCAGGAACGCGCCAAAGCCCTCATAGAGGACCCGCGCCTGGCCGACCGCCTGCCGGGGCTCATCGAGGACGACCTCCTCGACGGCGTACGCGCGCTGGTGATCCGCTCGCTGCTCTGTGCGGGCGCCGGAGCGCTGATCGCGGTCCTGATGGTCTTCAGGCGCCCCAGAGTGGCCCTGCTGGGCCTTCTGGCCGCCTCCGTGGCGCTGGCGGGCACGGGGGTCCTCGCGGCCCTGACGTTCCGCCCCAGCTCTCTCGTCGAGCCCCGCTACTCGGGCCTCGTCGCCGCCGCGCCGTCGCTCGTGGGCAGCGCCGAGTCGATCGTCTCCCGTTTCGAGTCGTACCGGTCGCAACTCACCAAACTCGTCACGAACGTCTCCAAGCTGTACGACACGGTCTCCACCCTGCCGCTGTACGACGCCAACCCCAAGACCATCCGGGTCCTGCACGTCTCCGACATCCACATCAACCCCATCGCCTGGAACGTCATCCGCTCCCTCAAGGACCAGTTCAGCGTGGACATGGTCATCGACACGGGCGACATTTCCGACCATGGCACCAAGGCCGAGAACAAGTTCGTGGACGAGATCGGCCGCCTCGGGGTCCCGTACGTGTACGTACGCGGCAACCACGACTCGATGACCACCCAGAAAGCGGTCGAGAAGCAGAAGAACTCCATCGTCCTGGACGACACCACCGAGACCGTGGCAGGCCTGAAGATCTACGGCCTGGGCGACCCCCGCTTCACCCCGGACAAATCCGTGGCCGCCGACTCGGACCCGACCGTGCTCGGCGACTACGCCCGCTCCCACCTCGCCAAGGTGAACAAGCCGGACGTGATCGCCGTACACGACCCGGACGTCGGCAAGGGCTTCTCCGGCGCGACCCCCATGATCCTCGCCGGCCACACCCACGCCCGCAAGACGTCCATGCTCCCCTCGGGCACCCGCCTCCTCGTCCAGGGATCGACCGGCGGCGCCGGCCTGCGCGCCCTCGAACACGCCCAGCCCACGCCGGTCCAGGCCTCTGTCCTGTACTTCGACAGGGAGACGAAGCGCATGCAGGCATGGGACGACATCACGCTGGGCGGGCTGGGGGAGCAGTCGGTGTACATCCAGCGTCACGTGGAGCCCGACCCACAACGTATGATTTCCCCGGAGCCAACGAACGCCCCGTCGCCAACGGGACCGATCTCTGGCACACAATCGCCGTCCGCCGGTAAGCCACTTTGGCATCAGGGGCAATCGTCCCCTATGCTTCAGAGGTCTCCGACGGAAGGCGACAGGGAATCCTGAGCCCCCATCGTCTAGCGGCCTAGGACACCGCCCTTTCAAGGCGGCGGCACGGGTTCGAATCCCGTTGGGGGCACTGCGAGCGGTTAGCGCACCGGAAAACGGCTGGTCGAAGACCACCGAAAAGCTGGTAAGCTAAACGAGCGCAAACGGAAAGAACAGCAAGAAACGCAAGGTCCTGTAGAGCAGTTTGGAGTGCTCGCCACCCTGTCAAGGTGGAGGTCGCGGGTTCAAGTCCCGTCAGGACCGCTCTGGGTCAGGTAGCTCAGTTGGTACGAGCGTCCGCCTGAAAAGCGGAAGGTCGGCAGTTCGACCCTGCCCCTGACCACCATTATTTACCAGCACGAATGCCCCGCCCATGATCACATGGACGGGGCTTATTTATGTCTGCGTGTCAAACTGTGTGACTACGGTTCCGGAGCGAGCGGGAAGATCTCGTCCATCACCGTCGCGCCTTCCTGCATGACGGGCCGGATCTGCTTGCGGTAGACCATCTCGGTCACGAGGGTGTTCGTGTGGCCGACCAGCCGTGAGATGTGCTCGATCGGGACGTCATGAGCTGAGAGCAGCGAGACGAAGCTGTGTCGCAGTTCCCGGGGCGTCCATTCCGCCGGGGGTCGTCGCGTTTGCCCTCGGGCGGAGGGCCTTGGTCTCGGGTGAGCAGGGCCTGCTCGGCGTGGGGCCAGCAGCCCGTCCGGGTCACCCAGTCGCGTTCGATGTCGTCTTCGGGACAGTCGAAGTCGCCGACGTACATCAGCACCGCGAGGCGCGGTGCTCCCTCGTGGAGACGAATTGCCCCACCCGTGATAGGCCCTTCTGGCCTGCGGCAACACATCTACTTTGCGGCTCATCGCACTGACCCGAGTGGAGGGCCTTGATCACGCGTTCGAGCTACTGGACGATGACAAATACGTGATCGCCTGGCATGGCCGGGCTGCAACTGGGGGACTGTGTATGGGTGATTGGCAGCGCTATGTGGACGACAATCTGATCGGCTCCGGTAAGGTCAACCGGGCGGCAATCGTCGGGCTGGACGGCGGAATCTTGGCTGCGTCCGAGGGATATACGCTCAGTGCCGCCGAGCAGAGTCAGCTCAGCAAGGAGTGCAGGGCCGTGTTCAGCGGCGGAGAGGACCAGGTCGGCGGTCTCGTGCTGGCCGGCAACAAGTTCCTCACCTCCGGGGGCGACGAGCGCTCCCTATTCCTCAAGACCACTCACTCCATCAACTACGATCCCAGACACGCCGGTGCGATCGTGGTGCAGACGAAACAGTGCATCATCGTCGCGGAGTATGACGCCCCACTCCAAATGGCGGAATCGATTCCCGTCGTCGAGTCTCTTGCCGACGAACTGATCAACGCCGGGTACTGATCACCAGAGTGGGCCCCTGTGGCTAGATCTGCCGCCTGCTCCGTTCAGGCGGGGTGGGGGGAGGTGGCCCCCTTTGGCTCTCCACTGGGGCCCGTGTCATGAGCCCAGCGACCTCCTCGGCGCTGCGTTGTGGGTGAGCTTGATCGGTTTGTTGCCCATCCTTGTTGGTCGTCCCAGGGAAAGTGGGAGAGGATATGCGGTTTCTGGAGCGGGAACGCGCCACTGTGGCGAAGCTGCTGCCGGGGCTGGACGAGAGCCTGCGGGCGGTATCCCTCATGGAGCTGGAGGGCCCGGATAGTCCCGGCATCCAGCTGTTCCGTGACAGCGGCGGCCCCGGGCTGCTGGTGCCGATCGCCCAGCGGGGGCAGGGAGCCACCGCCTTGGACGCTCTGCGGGTGCAGCGTGCGCTGGGCAGCAGGACACCGTCGCTGGCCGTGGCCACCATCTTGCACCACTTCTCGATGGCCACCCTGGTCGGTCTGGCCACCCCCGACGATGGCCAGGGGTCGATGCTTGTCGAGGGGGTGGCTGCGACCAACCAGCTCGTGGCGTTCGGCTTCGCCGAGGAGCGCCCCGGCGCCGGAATCCTGTCCCCCTTGACGACCGCCACGGTGTCGCCCGACGGGGACGGGTGGCGGATCAGCGGGAGGACGCGCCCGTGCAGTCTGGCCCGGTCGATGGACGTGCTCGCCGTCAGTGCCATGGTCCCCAGCTGGGACGGCGGCGAGGAGGTACCGGCGGTGGCGCTGGTGTCCGCAGAAAGCGAGGGTGTGAGCGTCGGCGGGGCGGGGGCGGACAGCGAGCAGGTCACTCTCGACGACGTCCTGGTGCCGCCGGAGCTGCTGGTGCAGGCCTCGGCCCCCGACGGGCGGCCGGAGGTCATGCTGACCGCGGGCTTCGCCTGGTTCCAGCTGCTGATGACGGGCAGCTACCTCGGGGCCGCCAGCGCACTGGTCGAGCGGGTGCTGCTCAACAACCGGGTGCCCGAGTCCGAGCGGGTCCAGCTGCTGGTGGAGGCCGAGGGCGCGATGTCGGCCGCGGAGGGCGTCGCCCGCCGGATCGACGACGGAGACCCGGACGAGTCGACGCTCGCCGACTCGCTGTACGTCCGGTACTGCGTGCAGGACACCCTCTCCCGGGTGGTTCCGCGCGCGGTCGAACTGCTCGGCGACCTCGACTCCATGGCCTCCGATGAGGTCGGCCACCTCGCCACCTACGCCAACGGGTTGGAGCTGCATCCGCCGACACGGGACCGGATGACCGGTCCGCTGGCGGCGTACCTGGCCGACGGACCTCTCACCATCTCCTGATCCCAGGCGTCCTCGTCCCAGACCACGACCCCACGAACTGACCGGTTGCGGAGCCTGGGCCGGTCAGTTCGTGGGGTCGTGGATGATGCGATGGATGGTGGAGCGGCCGATGCTGTAGTCGGTGGCGAGGTCTGTGAGGGAGACCTCGCCCTCGGCGTAGTGGCGGCGGATGGAGCACCGGGCGGGTTCGGGCAGTTTGGGTTGCTTGCCTTTGAGCTTGCCGACGCGGGGGAGAAGGCTCGGTTGCAGGCGGTGCGTCGGGCGCGGCGGGAGCGCGAACCGCAGTGCGGCGCGGCAGGCCCCGCCGCAGGACCGCTCGAATACGGCTGAAAGGGGCCGCGTTCACCGGAAACTGCAAGTCAGGCAACGGGGCCGGACGCCGAAGTTTCTATTCTGGATGACCGTGCCCGGCATGGGGTCGGACTGCCTTCCACGGCTGGCCTACGGCGCCGACCTGGGAGTACGTTATTCCGGGAACGGGACAGCGTCAAAGTTCTGTCCGGTCAACCATCCGAACATTAGCGTCTTATCCGCAGGTCACGGCATGGGGCGACGTCCGGTAGGCGGGCAGGAGGGGTCCGCCGACGTTTGCCAGTTGCCTCGCGTACTACCCTTTGAGGAGCTGGAGATACGCCACGCGCGTCAAATAGCCCTTGCCGTCGTTGTCAGCCTGCTCGAACTGTGTCACAGCCTCTCCCTCGGACATGCCCGCCATTGTTTGCCAAAGCATCCATTCGTTCGGCGACAGTCGGCCGTCGCCGTCGTTGTCAAACTGCTCGAACTACTCAAACAGCTTCTCGGCGCGCTCTTCTGTCAGCGTCACGATTGTCACCCGTCCTTTTCTTCTGAGGGGTCGCTGTAGTACTCAAAATAAAATATCGCGCGGCTACTGCAGCCGGCACCCCTCTGACGACCTCGCCGGACTCGCACGATCGCCGCCCGTGACCGCGCTGATGCGAGCGCTCGCTTGCGTCTACGCGTGGCCAGAATCGCGCGCGAGCGCTTCCAATCGCGCGCCGGGGATGGGGGCGCAAAGCTCCTCGGAGCGTTTAGAAGTGCTCTCAGATGCCCGTTTCTCAACGTGAAGGGGTCGTGGAACCGGCCGGTTCCGAGCGCCTATGCCAAGCGCACGCCCACGAGTAGGGGTGCCAGTAAGAATCAAGGCGCACGGCCCAAAGCGACAGTGCGTGACCGGGAGCTCCGGGACGGCTTGACATAAAGCACTTAGCGGGCAACGCGACGTGGGAAACGCGCCCCGCAGCGTTGTCACGGCCGCGACCGCCGGACCCATCCCCCGACTGTCCTGACCGAAACTCGTGTCTGCGCAGGCCCCCAGGTCATCTGCTGTGACCTGGGGGCCTGCAAGACTGCTGTCAGGCCACCCGGTCGTGATCACAACTGGTGAGCACGGCCGGGTGGCGTCGGGGAGTCACAGGCCTCCTCCGCGGGCCTGTGCACGACGTGAATGCTTACATCGGATTCACTCGGTCGGGAAAGGCGGATCATGCCGTTCGCTCATGCCGGTTGACACCCGTCCGACCATCAAGTAAGACTCCCATTATGCAAATAACTCAAGTTTGGGAAGAACAGTGGACGACAGGCTGGACAACGCTCACTCCGTCTGAGCCGTACGGCGAGTATTATCTCCTGTCGTACAAGAACGGGTCGGGAAACGCGGACCTCAGCAAGTTCCACAAGGACGGCTCATACAGCGGGGTATGGCAGCAGGGGTGGAGCACGGGGTGGACGACACTCACTCCGTTCGAGCTATACGGCGAGCCGTACCTCCTGTCGTACAAGAACGGGTCGGGAAACGCGGATCTCAGTAAATTCCACAAGGACGGCTCATACGGCGGGGTATGGCAGCAGGGGTGGACGACGGGGTGGACGACAATCGTCCCCTTCAAGGCGTACGGCGAGTATTACCTCCTGTCGTACAAGAACGGGTCGGGCGAAGCGAGTCTTGACAAGTTCGGCGGGGGCGGCTCATACAGCGGGGTATGGCAGCAGGGGTGGAGCACGGGGTGGACGACACTCACTCCGTTCGAGCTATACGGCGAGCCGTACCTCCTGTCGTACAAGAACGGGTCGGGAAACGCGGACCTCAGTAAATTCCACAAGGACGGCTCATACGGCGGGGTATGGCAGCAGGGGTGGACGACGGGGTGGACGACAATCGTCCCCTTCAAGGCGTACGGCGAGTATTACCTCCTGTCGTACAAGAACGGGTCGGGCGAAGCGAGTCTTGACAAGTTCGACCAGGACGGCTCGTACAGCAATGTGTGGCAGCAGAACTGGGCGACGGGGTGGACGACGCTCGCTCCGTTCGAGCTGTACGGTAAGTGTTATCTGCTGTCTTACCAGGCGGAGACGGGAACTGCGGAGCTGAGCAGGTTTGATTTCGCCGCTGAGGCGGCGTCCGGTCGGCCGGTGCCGTCTATGACGGCGAAGGGGATTTACGAAACGCTGAAATAGAGGCGAGGGTGTCGCGGTGACACGGCAAGATGGTCACCATGAGTAAGCATTCACGGCCTGTGCGTTTCGGGTTCTGTTGATCGCGCTGTGTGATCGTTCAGAAGTGTGCAACGGTACGACCGGCTCCGGAACGTCAGGCGGTGAATGCTCACCCTCCTTTGGTGGAGTGACTGAGTGACAACCGCGGCGGACGATCAGGGACGTTGACGGACGCTTGCGGATGGTCGGGGCCTGGTCAGCGGCGTCATGAGCCCGGCGGGAACGGGTGCTCGGCTTGCCTGAAAGCGGAAGGTCAGCAGTTCGACCCTGCCCCTGACCACCAGCAGTGAACAGCCAAGATGCCCCGAAGCGAGAAACGCTCCGGGGCGTTTTCGTGTTTGCGGCGGCGACGTCGCCACCTCCGCTGGCAGGCTGATATTCGTGTGGTTACTTCCCTGGCCTGTGGCGAAAGATCCTGATCACGGTACGGTGTTGCCCAGGGTGCTTCGGGTCGTTCACGCGTCGCCGGGATCAAGATCTGCGAGTGCCACAGGACGCGCATCACCACACGAGACGAGCCCTACGAGGAGAGCCATCCGGGATCGAGCCGCGCCTCAATGGCTACCGTGTTGACGCTTGGTCTTCTGCCACGTCCAGCCAACGCCGATACCAATGAGCGAACCCGAGTGGTTTTCCGGCGTCGTCGTAGAGCGGTTCGTATCCAGCGTCGCCAGCGATGTTGTCAGCCCACATCTGGCCCCGCGCAGGGCCCGTGATCACCAGGGCCTCCCGGTACGCGCAGCCGAGATGGCATAGGTACAACAGCCCGATCGAATGCCGGGAGTCGAAGACAACCGTTTCGTGCTGCTGCCAGTACGCATCCTCAGCCGCGT
This sequence comes from Nonomuraea sp. NPDC003707, assembly GCF_053587055.1. NCBI lineage: Bacteria > Bacillati > Actinomycetota > Actinomycetes > Streptosporangiales > Streptosporangiaceae > Nonomuraea > Nonomuraea sp. NPDC003707. The sequence continues at coordinate 53,698 of NZ_JBSFNK010000036.1, forward strand.
CGAATTCCTCGGTGGAATCGAAGTCTGCTTCGTCAGGCGGTCCAGGCAGACCGTCGGCCGGGTTGAACGCTTCGATATGAGGAAACGGCTGGTCCAGCGTGTTCAGGTCGGTGAGCTCGGCGCCGTCGCCCTCCCACTGCCACCGTCCGTTCACACGACGCACGGGAAAAAGACCATAGGCAGGACCTGCCCCGCCGCACCCCGCCTGGAGCAGGAAGGACCGGTACTCGCCAGGTAGCTCTATGCGGAGCTGGGCCTCTACCTCGGCCAGCTCTTCGGCTTCCAGCGGCGGCTCAAGCTTCCAGCCGTGGCCCGTGGAACCGAACACCGTACCGGAGGAGGGTGCGGCGGCCAGCCGCGAAAGCCGTTCTCGTAGGTCTAACCAGTCGGCATGCGTCACGTCCGGCACGATACAAGCACGAGCGGGCGACGTCCCCGCGGGTCATGGAGGAGTGCTGTACAACTACCGCCTTACCCGACCTCATGCAGTCTCTTCACAATCACCACTTGAGCAGGACGGTCGCGGGTTTACTGAGCGTCTGCTCTTCCCTACGGATCAGATGGTCGCGTGGTGGCTGAGACCGTGACGATCGCCCACTTGGGCTGTGTGACTACCGTGTCCGTGGTCACGCATCTCTCACCTGTGGTGGTCGGTGTCCTGAAGCGACGACGAGGCAGACCAGGGGCTGAGGCCGCCGAAAGGACGTACGTGGGCGCCGTGGGTACCCGGTCGGTAGTCATGGGGGGGGTGGCAAGGACTCTGGGCGGGGCAACATGGCCGCCGTCGTCAGGTACTGCGCCGGCGGACGGCCACAGCATGCACATCAATCGGTGGCGCAAGGGCGAGCCCAAGACGTTCTTCTGGATCGACTACCGGGACCTGATCGTGGTTACCCACCGGCGTCTGTGATCAGACGCACGGGACGGCGACGGCCCCAAGTACTGGGACTGCGGAGCTGACCTACCGCCCGAAGCCGATAACCATCAAAGCTGAAATGGCTGAGGCGCCACTCTCCACAGGTGGCGCCTCAGCTCGTTTCCAAGGTTCCTTGCTCAGGCCATGACGGCACCCCCACGCCATCGCCGGGCTTCGCCGTTACAGGCACCCCGTCATCGCGAGGATCGCCCCGCGTCCGCAGAATCGAGGGCCATCGTGGCGAGGTGGCGGCCGATGCCGTAGGTGTCGGTGTCCTGCACGTTGCTGAGCACGACTACCTCGATGTCGTCATCGGGCAGGTACATGTTCATCGCCGCGTAGCCCTGGAGAAGTCCGTGGTGGTATCGGAGCCGGTGCCCGTGGAGCCGGTCGACGGCCCAGCCGAAGGCGTACGCGGTCGACGGCAGGGTGAGACAGCCGTTCGGGGGACACGGGAACTGTGGCGTGAACGCCTGCTTGACGGTGGCGGGCGGCGCGACCAGATCCGCGCCGAACGACCGGTCCCAGCGGGCGATGTCGTCCACGGTGGAGTAGATGCCGGTCGCGGAGAACGCCTGGGAGCCGTTGGTGGGCGGGGCCGGTGATCCGACCGTGAAGTAGCCCTTCGCGTACCCGGCGGGCGGATTGCCCCGGCTGTAGCCGGTGTGCCGGAGGTGGAGCGGGCCGGTGATCTCTTCATGCAGGACGGTGCCGTACGGCTGGTGCGTCACCGCCTGGATGATCGCCCCGGCCAGGACGTAGCCGCCGTTGCTGTACTTCCAGTTGGTCCCGGGCTTGAAGTCCAGCGGCCTGTGTACGAACCGCTGGATGAGTTCCCGGGTCGTGGTCGGTTGTGAGAGCTCGGCATAGAAGCCCGGCAGATCCTGGATGTTGACGATGCCGGACGTGTGCGTGAGGATCTGGCGGATCGTGACGGGCCGCCACGCCTGCGGGCAGGTCTCGATGTATGCCGGGATGAGATGCGGGCAGATCGGGTCGTCCAGGCCGAGCAACCCGCGGTCGCGCAGCTTCAGCATGAGCATCGAGGTGAACTGCTTGGTGACCGAGGCGATCCGGTAGACGGTGTCCGGCCGGTTGGGGATGTGCCTCTCCTCGTCGGCCGCGCCGGCAGCGGTACGCAGCAGCACCTGCCCATGCCGTACCACCAGCACCGAGCCGGTGAACTGCTCCTTCCGGGCCAGGTCCCGGACGTACTCCCGCATCGCCGCGGCGGTCCGATCGCCCCGCGGCGCCGGCACGGTGGCCAGCGGATCCGGATTCTGGTTCTGAGGTGCTCGGCTCGTGACAGCGGATGCGGCGATGGCAGGAGCGCCCGCGGGCATGACCCCACCAGTCAGCGCGGCACCGACCGCAAGAACCCAGGCGATATTAGGAAATTTGGGCATATTATCCCCCCGGAACGTATCAAAGTCCCGAAATATGGGCGTTTCTCCGAAGCGGGTGATTGTCGGTAGAGAGCGCCAGGTGGACTATTTTCGGGGGGTTGGTTTCCGTGCGCTGGAGCCGCAAACGGCGGTCGAAGTCTTTTTCCTTATGCATGTCCCTTCGCTCAGGCGGCGATGGTGCTGTGGCGTTCGAGCGGTGCCACGTCCCGCCATATGTCGTGATGACAGCCGATACGTTTTCGAATGCAGGATGGCTGTTCGAGGCTTTTTGGTCCTACTGGCAGCAATCGTCATATATGTGTGGGTAAGGTCGAAGCCCATGGATTCCGTCAGCCGAAGTTCCTCTTGATCGGCGGGGGCGGTCAGGTGCTCGGGGGCTGCGTTGATGCCGAGGGCGTCTTCGTGAGTCGAGCCGACGGAGAGCGGCAAGCCTGTGACGGTTGAGATCCTGGGGGCGTTCCTGCTCAGCGATTACGCGCCTACCTCGCTTTCGTCCTGATCACCTTCTGGACTGTGGCGGCACTGTCCTAAGTTGGCTCGCGTGGACGGTGGGGGGCGGATCTATCGGTATGTGGGACCGGCCGACGTGAAGGCTGCGGTCCGGCCTGGTAGCGAAGGCTGTTCCATCCGTTCGGGGGCTGACTTCGACAGGTGGGTCGCGGAGAGGTCGGCGGCGGAACTGGCCGAGCCGTTCACCTTCGTGGTCGACACGGACGGCACATTGCGGCTGGCGCCACGCCGCAGCGAGCATGTCGCGTGTGCCGCCGGCAGCCCGGTACTGAGCGCCGGAGAGATCGGGTTCAGCCGTGAGGACGGACGCTGGGTGGTCGGCGAGGTCAGTAACCAGTCGACCGGGTACTGCCCGGACACGAGCTCATGGCCGGCGGTCGCTCAGGCTCTGGATCGGGCCGGTCTGAGATGTCCGTCCGGTTTCACGAACGAGGTGGTGTTCCGGCGCTGCCTCGCCTGTCGGGAGCGCAACATCGTGCGAGAGGACGACTTCGTCTGCGTCTTCTGCGGGAGCGACCTGCCTGCGCTGTGGAACGTGGACCCGTTCGACAGTGCCCGGGAATAATCGACCGTTAGGCGCTTCGCCAGGCCTCGGTGATGCAGGACTCCTCGAAGTGCCACCAGCCGTCTGCTCGGCCTCGCGTCAGCAGCGCCTTGATCTGTCCAAGGTCTGCGTCAGCGGGCACAGTGAAGGCGACCAAGGGGAGCTCCGAGCTGAAGGATTCCCCGCTCAGGCCCAACGGGGCCAGCTGCTCGTGCACAGCCTGTGCGCTGCGTCCCAGCGGTCCATCGGGTACCGGCAGGACTCGGATCGTGCAGTTGCCCGACGCTTCCACCCGCTCGCAGGCCCAGTGAAGCCCTTCGTCGTCGGTGACGAAGCGCACTACGTCGCCCTCGGCGACCCCGTCCTGCAGGAAGGGGGCGTTGTCCACACGGGCGGTGTCCCCGCTCAGACGCGTGGCCCAGAGCCCTTCGGCGTCGTAGGGAAGCCAGCCTTGCCGGGGCACGAACTGGAACCACACCTTGATCAGGTCTGGTGCGGTGGGGAGACGTTCGGAAGGGGCGGTAGAGATCATGTCCACTCGTCCTTTAGGGCCAGGCTCGTCGCGAATCCCGGTCCGCAATGAAGTGTTCGAATGTGCTGGGGAAGGTCGGCAGATGTCTCATGCTTGCTGGTCGGGCTGGACGATGAGCGTGTAGTCGACGCCTGTGCGGAAGCTGCCGGAGGAGCCGCGGATAGTCAGGTTGTGACGGCCGGGCTTCAGCGATGGGAGGCGCACCCAGACGCCACATGCGTAGAAGGTGGCGGTTCCCTCCTCGCCGCTCATGGGATTGCCATCTACACGTGTCACGGTGACGTTGTCGTCTTCCATCCGTTCTGGCGTGACCGCCTTGCCGTCAAGAGTCGCCTTGCCTGTCGCCGTGGCCATGAACCTTTTGCATTGCTGCTCGGTGCAAATCTGATTCACCAGCGGGAAGACCACTGGCCGTCCCGCGGGAACTCTGCACGTCCGATTGACGGTGCCGCCGAAGGTCCCAGCGAGAAACCACACGTCATCGGGCTGGTTTCGGTCGCAAAACTCCCCGGTTGTGTCCGTCACAGGGTTCGTGCTCTCCTCTTCGGAAGCCGCCCATGTCCACCAACGTCCCTGGATGTTCTCCGACGCCGCGACCTTCGGTTTCGAGGACTCGATGCCGTCCGTGCCGCTGCCCTGGGCCACCCCGCAGCCGGCGACGAGACCGAGGACCAGCAGAAGCGGAATGGCGGATCTGAGTGACATGCGAAGATCATAGACTCGGCCGGCAAAGAGCGATCACCTCATGCTGTGACGATTTTGTCTTAAATGGCCTGCACTGCAAAGCGGGCGGATGTCCAAGGGGGAGCTGTTCTGGATTCGTGGCTGTTCCGTCGAGCTGGCTGAGGTGGCGATCAAATGGCAAGAGTCGGTGAAAGTCCTTTCGACTGGTCGAGGGGTCCGAATGGGCGCTGGGGAAGGCCATGATGGTCCGTCTATGTGCTTAGCGCCCGGCGTGGTCCGCGAGTTCTCTCCAGGTCGTGCCCTGGCCCCGGAGGATGTGGCCGGCCGGGAGGTTGTCGACGGTGGTGGTCCGGCGCTTGCCGGTACGGGTGAGGTGGTCGTCGGCTTGAGGTTCGAGTGGATCGAGGTCTTCGGGAAACCGACGCGTACGCGGTGAGCAGAAGGTGCCAAGTGGCCGAGGATGAGGGAGGCGCATCAACCGTTCGGTGGATTTTCGGGTCAGCAGCATTCACCGGGGAGCATGGCCGGCAGATCGATTCGGTCCGGGGGCGGGAAAACGATGCTTGAGCCATGGCAGTCATCGAAGTCACAGACCTCCGCAAGAAGTACGCGGACCTGACGGTTCTGGATGGGGTGTCGTTCTCCGTGGAGGAGGGCGAGATCTTCGGCATCCTCGGTCCGAACGGCACCGGGAAGACCACCACCGTGGAGTGTGTGGAGGGGCTGAGGCGGGCCGACAGCGGGTCGATCAAGGTGCTCGGGCTCGACCCGGTAAAGGACGGGCCCGGGGTGCGTGAGCAGATCGGGGTGCAGCTCCAGGACACGCAGCTCCCCGAGAACATCAAGGTGTGGGAGGCGCTCGACCTGTACGCCTCCTTCTACGCCGAACCGCGCGACTGGCGGGAGTTGCTGGAGGAGTGGGGGCTGGCGGACAAGCGCAACGGCCGGTTCGGGAAGTTGTCGGGTGGGCAGAAGCAGCGGTTGTTCATCGCGCTGGCGCTGGTGGGCAATCCGCGGGTGGCGTTCCTCGACGAGCTGACCACGGGGCTCGACCCGCAGGCTCGCCGTACCACCTGGGAGCTGATCAAGCGGGTCCGGGCGAGTGGCGTGACGGTGGTGCTGGTCAGCCACTTCATGGACGAGGTGGAGGAGCTCTGCGACCGTGTGGCCGTCTTCGACCGCGGGCGGGTGGTCGCGCTCGACACCCCGGCCGGGCTGGTCGACGGGATCGACGCCGAGCACCAGATGCGGTTCACGCTGATGGCGGGGGACATGGTCGAGCTGGGTGGGCTGCCCGGGGTGACCGGCGTGAACAGGACGGGGGATCGGGTGGTCGTCACGGGCAGGGGCGACTTCGCCACGGCGGTCACCGCGCAGCTCGCCCGTCACCACGTCCTGGTCAGCGATCTGCGCATCGACAAGCGCACCCTTGACGATGCGTTCGTCGCGCTGACCGGCCGTTCGTTCGACGGGCCCTGACGTCCGTCTCCCGAATGTCCGCCCCCTCACCACGCCTATGTCCAAAGTCCGCCGACGTCGGGGCCGCTGAAGGTCCTGGCTTATGGACGCGTGACCCGCCGACGACCGAACGTCTCATCCACTGACGGAGGAAGATCATGACCAAGCTCGCCATAGTCGAACTGAAGCTGCTGACCCGCGAACCAGGAGCGATGTTCTCGCTGCTCATCCCGCTGTTCATCATGGTCGTCTTCGGAAGCTCGATCGACCCGGGCGACACCGTGCTCCTGCCGATGGCGCTGGCGATCGCCGTGGGGCTCGTGGGCCTGTACATGCTGCCCACCACCATGGCCACCTACCGCGAGCGCGGCATCCTGCGCAGGCTCTCCATCACACCGGTACGCCCGGTGAACATGCTGGTGGTCCAGTTGCTCCTGCAACTCGTCCTCGCGCTGACCGCATGCGCCCTGCTGGTGACGGTCGCCGGCACCGTGCTGAAAGCCCACCTGCCCACCCAGGTGCTGCCCGGCGTGCTGGTCTTCCTGCTCGGTACGGCGGCCATGTTCGCCATCGGCCTGCTCATCGCGGCCCTGGCCAAGAACGGCCGAAGCGCCAACGGGATCGGGGTCCTGCTGTACTTCCCGATGGCCTACCTCGCCGGACTCATGCAGCCCGCGGAGCAGATGCCCGCTTTCGTGGCCCGCATCGGGGAGTTCACCCCTCTGGGCGCGTTCCGGCAGAGCCTGCGGGACGTCTGGGAAGGCGGCGCTCCCAGCCCGCTGCTGCTCGCCGTGATGGCCGCGTACGCTGTGGTCATCAGCATGGCCGCGGCCAAGTTCTTCCGCTGGGAGTAGTGAGGTATGACCGGGCGGCTCGACCGATGGGAGCGGCTGCTGGAGCGCCAGATGGCGGCCGCTCCGTACGTCCTGCTCGGGACCTCCACAGTGCTCTCCCTGCTGACCGGCGAGACGGGCGGCAGGCCGTGGGTCATGCTCGCCCTGGCCGCGCTCGCGGCCGTCTGGATCTGGCTGGTGCCCCGGGGCGTGGCGTACGTGGCCGGGCTGGTGGTGCTGATCGGAGCGCTCTGTACGCAGGGGGTGTGGTTCGCGAGCTTCTTTGGTTTCGCCGGATATCTCCACTCGTGGCAGTACCTGAAGGGGAAATGGCGGTTCGCCGGGGTGACCGCCACGGCGGCGATCAGCGTCGCGACCTACAACGGCGGCCTGCCCGACCCCACCCCGACCGGGATCCTCGCCTTCCTGTTCTTCACCACCGCCATCGTGGCCCTGGTCGGCCTGTTCAGCTTCGTCGGCGAGATCACCGCCGAGCGGAGCGCCGAGCGCAAGCGGATGGTGGCGCAGCTCGAAGCGACCATGAAGGAGAACGCCGGACTGCACGCTCAGCTGCTGGTCCAAGCCCGCGAGGCAGGCGTTTTCGACGAACGGCAGCGCATGGCGGCGGAGATCCACGACACGCTCGCCCAGGGCCTCACCGGCATCATCACCCAACTCCAGGCGGCGCACCGGACCGAGGAGTGGCGGCGACACGTGGACAACGCGATCCGGCTGGCGCGGGAGAGCCTGGCCGAGGCCCGGCGCTCCGTGCACGCGGTGGGGCCGGGGCAGCTGGAGGCGGCGCCGCTGCCCGACGCGCTGGCGGAGGTCGTCGCTCAGTGGGGGGAGCTCAATGGGGTACGTGCGGATCTGACCATCACTGGTACGGTCCGTCCCATGCATCCGGAGGTCGAGGAGACGCTGCTCCGCACCGCGCAGGAGGCCCTCGCCAACGCGGCCAAGCACGCGGGCGCGTCCCGGGTCGGGCTGACCCTGTCGTACATGGAGGATGTGGTCACCCTGGACGTGCGTGACGACGGCGCCGGGTTCGACCCCGAGCGGGTCAGCGACGGCGGCGGCTTCGGCCTGATCTCGATGCGGAAGCGGGTCACCCGGGTGGCGGGCACGCTGGAGATCGAGTCCGAGCCCGGCTTCGGCACCGCGATCTCCGCGAGCGTCCCGGCGGTGGCGCGTGCCTGAGATCTCCGATTCCCGCGTGGGTGAGGCCCCGATCCGGCTGCTGATCGCCGACGATCATCCCATCGTCCGTGACGGCATCCGCGGCATGTTCGCCGGCGACCCCGACTTCGAGGTGCTCGGCGAGGCCGGGGACGGCGCGCAGGCCGTCGAGCTCGCGCGGGCGCTGGACCCCGACGTGATCCTCATGGACCTCCGCATGCCCAGGATGGACGGCGTCTCGGCCATCAAGGAGCTCGCCAGGCTGGGCATCGCGGCCCGCGTCCTCGTACTCACCACCTACGACACCGACCGGGACGTCCTGCCCGCCATCGAGGCCGGAGCCACCGGCTACCTCCTCAAGGACACCGGCCGCGACGAGCTCGTCCGCGCGGTCCGTACGGCGGCGCGGGGCGAGGCCGTACTCTCCCCGTCGGTCGCCACCCGGCTCCTCGGCCAGGTCCGCGCGCCCGCTGACCCGCTGAGCGCCCGGGAGCTGGAGGTCCTCCAGCTCATCGCCGACGGCGCCACCAACCGCGAGGTCGCCACGCGCCTGTTCATCAGCGAGGCCACGGTGAAGAGCCACGTGCTGCACATCTACACGAAGCTCGGCGTCAACGACCGCGCGGCCGCCGTGGCCGTCGCCTTCCGCCGCGGCCTGCTCACCCTCGAGAGCGGCTGACCAAAGTCCACTCACGAGAGAGCGCTCTCTTGACAATGGGCGTGATGTTGCCGGATTGTTTCCGTAAAGCGACAGCCGTGGATCGGATGAGGTAATCAGTATGGTCCGCACCCCCCATTTCAGAGTGTTATTCACCGTCGGCGCCGTTCTCGTCGCGCTGCTCGCCCCGCTGGTGGGCACCGCCGGCGCCGCCCCCGCCCCCGGGCCGCTGGTCTGGTCCGACGAGTTCAACGGAGCCGCGGGCAGTGCCGTCGACCAGTCGAAGTGGCGCTTCGACATCGGCGGCAGCGGCTGGGGCAACAACGAGCAGCAGTACTACACCGACAGCACCCGCAACGCCGCCATGGACGGCGCCGGCAGCCTCGTGATCACCGCCCGCCGCGAGAACCCGGCCAACTACCAGTGCCACTACGGCACCTGCCAGTACACCTCCGCCCGCCTGCTCACCGCCGCCACCTTCACCAGGGCGTACGGGCGGTTCGAGGCGCGCATGAAACTGCCCCGCGGCCAGGGCATCTGGCCGGCCTTCTGGATGCTCGGCGACAACATCGGGCCGGTCGGCTGGCCCGGCAGCGGCGAGATCGACATCATGGAGAACATCGGCCGCGAGCCCAGCACCGTCCACGGCACCATCCACGGCCCCGGTTACTCCGGCTCCGGAGGCATCGGCGCCCCGTACTCGATCGGCGGCATCTTCGCCGACGCGTTCCACACCTTCGCCGTCGACTGGTCCCCGAACCTGATCATCTGGTACGTCGACGGCGTCGAGTACCAGCGCCGGACGCCGGCTGACCTCGGCGGCAACCGATGGGTCTTCGACCACCCGTTCTTCATGATCATGAACGTGGCGGTCGGCGGCTACTGGCCCGGCTACCCCGACGGCACAACGACCTTCCCGCAGACCATGTCCGTCGACTACGTCCGCGTCTACGCCCCGCCCACCAGCGGCTCCGGCGGCCGGATCACCGGTATCGGCGGCAAGTGCGTCGACGTGGCCGGCGCCGCCACCGCCAACGGCACCGCCGTCCAGCTGTACGACTGCAACAACACGGCCGCCCAGAGCTGGACGTGGAACGCCGACGGCTCGGTACGCGCGCTCGGCAAGTGCATGGACATCACCGACGGCGCCACGGCCAACGGCGCGAAGGTGCAGCTGTACGACTGCAACGGCACCGGCGCCCAGCGCTGGACCTACGACTCCGGCACCGGCCGGATCGTCAACCCCCAGTCCGGCAGGTGCCTCGACGCGACCGGCGCCAGCTCGGCCAACGGCACTCGGCTGCAGATCTGGGACTGCGCGGGCAGCGCCAACCAGAAGTGGACCCGCTCCTAGGGTAAAGGGCTTCTCCCGTCCAGGGAGGAGCCCTTTATAAATGCCGGAATTGATGAGAACGCGCTCTCTCAACAGGCGCGCTAGGCGAAGATGCCGGTCACTCCCTAGTCTGGTCCTCCCCGGGAGGACGGAGGGAGCCGGTGGAGCTCCGGGAGATCGAGATCTTTCTGACGCTGGCCGAGGAGCTGCATTTCGGCCGGGCCGCCGAGCGGATGTACCTGTCCCAGTCACGCGTGAGCCAGACCATCCGCGCCATGGAGACGCGCGTGGGCGGCCGGCTGTTCGAGCGCTCCTCCCGCCGCGTGCGGCTGACCCCGCTGGGCGAGCGGCTGCGCGACCGGCTGCGGCCGGGGTTCGAGCAGATCCACCTGGCCCTGGCCGAGGCCCGGGAGATCGCGTCGGGGATCACCGGCGTGCTGCGGGTCAGCCTGCTCAACTTCGCCGCGGGCGGCCCGGTGTTCTCGGAGATCGTACGGGCGTTCACCACGGCCCATCCGGGCTGCGAGGTCGTGGTGTACGAGGCGTTCCCCGGCGAGGCGCTGGGCCGGCTGCGCCGCGCCGAGCTGGACGTCGTCGCCCACTGGCTGCCGATCCGCCGCCCGGACCTGGTCGTCGGCCCCGTCCTCATGCGTGACGATCGCGCGCTGGTGGTGCGGGCCGGGCATCCGCTGGCCGAACGCGGCTACGCCACCGCCGAGGACCTCGGCGACCACCACGTGATCGACGCCGAGGGAATGGTCCCGGCCGAGACGCTGGAGGCGCTCTACCCGCCGCTGACCCCGGCGGGGCGCCCGATCGGCCGCCGCCATCGGGAGGGCCGGATGATCGAGGTGCTGTCGCTGGTGGCCCGCGGTGAGATCGTCCATCCGACGGTGGCCTCGCTGTCCGACTACTACACCCATCCCGGGGTGTCGGTGATCCCGCTGCGCGGGCTGCCGCCGTCGGAGAGCGCGCTGGTGTGGGCGGCCGAGCGGGAGACGGCGGCGGTCCGCGCGTTTGCCGAGGTGGCCGGGCGGCTCAGCGGGGCCTCCAGCGCCTGGCCGGCCACGGGCTCGCCGAGCTGAAACACCAGCCAGATCCGCGTACGGTCACGCAGCACCGCCGGCTCGGCCAGCGGGTCGCCGTCCACCACGACCAGGTCGGCGAGCTTGCCGGGTTCGACGGTGCCCAGGTGCTCGTCCAGCCCGAGGGCCCGGGCCGCCGTGGCGGTCGCCGCGACCAGCGTCTCGGCGGGGCTCATGCCGTGCCGGACCATGCGTACGACCTCGACGGCGGCGTCGGAGAACGGCTGCCAGTCGTGGCCGAGCGCGATCGGCACGCCGGCCGCGCGGGCCGCGGCGAGCGTACGGCCGGCCTCGACGAGGTTGTGCTCGGCGAGCTCCACCAACGGCGGCGTCCACGCCGCATGAGAGCCCCCCTCAGAGAGACCCTCGGAGAGGCCCGCGACGCCGTAGTAGCACGACAGCGTCGGCACGAGGATCTGCCCGGCCGCGGCCATCATGTCCAGCAGGTCAGGCCGCCGGTGGAGGTACATGCCGTGCTCGACGGTGTCCACGCCGTGCCTGATCGACAACTCCGTGCCGGGCAGGCCCTCCGCGTGCGCCGCCACCCGGTACCCGAGCCGGTGCGCCTCGTCCACCAGCGCGGCCATCTCCTCCTCGGTCACCTGCGCGGGCCGAGGGTCCTCCAGCTCGACCGAGCGCGCCCCGGTGGACATGATCTTGATGAAGTCGGCGCCCCGCCGCACCTGCTCGCGCACGGCCTTGCGCACCTCGTCCGGCCCGTCCGCCTCCCGGTACATCCCGTCGAAGAACCGGCCGCCGGGAGCGGTGGCCGACACGATCCGGCCGCAGGTCAGCAGCCGCGGCCCGCGGAAGGCCCCGTACCGCATCGCCTGCCTCGCCGTGACGACCGCGTCGTCATACGAGCCGACGTCGCGCAGCGTCGTGAACCCCATCCGCAACGTCTCCCGCAACCGCGCGGCCAGGAAGTGCGCGGTCACGTCCGGCCACAGCGGCTCGGCCCCCTCGGCGGGCGCGGGCGGCGTCGCGAACACGTGCGCGTGGGCGTCGATCAAGCCGGGCAGGACGGTACGGCCCGCCACGTCGACGATGTCCGCCCCGTCGGGCACACCGTCGCCGGCCTGCCCGACCAGCCTGACCACGCCGTCCTCGACGAGGATCCCGGCGGCCGGCCGGACGGGGCCGCCGGTCCCGTCGAACAGCCGGGCGTTGGTCAACCAGAGACGGCCGGGGCGGCAAGGGGGATCTGAGAGTCTCATGCCCTTCATCGTTCGCCGATGCCCGCGCCGGAACAACGACGGACCGCTCACCCCATCGATGAGCCAGACTCATCGCTGGCATGCGGAGATAGCCTTTGTCCGCCTCCTGCGCGGCTGCCCACAATGACCGGCATGAACAGAATCAACTACTGGGCCGTAGGGGCCGCGGCGGTGGCGACGCTCGTCGCGAGCTCCGTCTACTACATGGTTTTCGGCGGGGTGTGGGCGTCGCTGCGCGGCGTGGCCACCGCCGCGCCGCAGCCCTGGGAGCTCGCGGGGCAGCTCGGGAGGAACCTCATCGAGGTGCTGGTCATGGCCGTGCTGTTGAGCCGGTTCCAGATCCGCACGCGGCGCGAGGCCGTGGGGTTCGGGCTCCTGGTGTGGCTCGGGTTCCAGGCCATGATGATCGCCGGTTCCGTCCTGCACGAGTCGTACCCGGTGGGGCTGTACGTCCTGCATGTCGGCGATGCCCTCATGACCACCCTCCTGGTGGTGTTCATCCTCTCCACCTGGCGCCCCGCGACCTCCTGAGATCCGGGGCCGCAGAAGCGGCCCCGGATCGCGCTGTCACCGGGTCGTGCAGACGGACCCGTTGAGGGTGAAGACGGCGGGCAGGACGTTCGGGCCGGAGTAGTTGCCGACGAAGCCGACCGTGGCGGTGGCCCCCGTGGCGAGCGCGCCGTTGCCCGCCTCGTTGACGACCTTCACGTCCGGCCCGGTCTGCGTCCAGACGCCGCCCCAGCCGCTGCCCAGGCTCTGCCACGACCTGGGCCAGCCGAAGTTCAGGGTCCAGCCGCTGACCGGGGCGCCGTTGTTGGTGATGTCGATGGCGCCGACGTAGCCGCTGGCCCAGTCGGTCGTGACGGTCAGCCGTACCGAGCAGGAGCTGGTGGCGGGAGTGCCGGTCGTGAACGTCAGCGGCGGGGAGGCCCACGACAGGCCGCCGCCGCTGTCACGGGCGATCACGTTGATCGTGTAGCGGGTGCCCGGCTTGAGGTTGTTCACGGTGAACGAGGTGCCGGAGGTCTCGCCGAGCTGCTCGCTGACGGCTCCGTGCTGGCGGTGGAGCTCGTACTTGGCGATGGGGCGCGAGCCGGGGGCGGCGCCGGGCCAGGAGATCGTGGCGGTCGTGTCCGTCACCTGCGTGGCCGCCGGCTGGCCGGGGGCGCCGGGGAGGCCGGTCTGCGGGGAGGCGGGGTGCAGGACGAGGGTGGTCAGGGAGAGCGGCGGCAGCGTCTGGCCGGCCGCGGTCCCGCCGGTCGAGGTGGTGATGGCGGTGGCGCCGTTGGTGTGGGTCAGTACGGTCGGCGCGCCGGCCGCCGGGGTGTAGCCGGAGTAGTCGATCGCGACGGGGTACGACGTGTCGTTCGAGGTGTTGATCAGCATGACCGCCAGATCCCCGTTGGGCCGGCGGGCGGCGTGCGCGACGACCTTGGCCTGGTCGGTCGCGGCGCGGACGAACTGGTCGCCCGGCCGGGCGAACTTGCTCACCATCTGGAGCGCGTAATAGGGGGCGAAGGGCGTGTTGAGCGCCGGCTCGCAGACGCTGTTGTCGGAGGTGCACGTGCCGCTCGACAGCAGGCCGAAGTCGCCGTAGTCGGTGTGCCCCTCGACCTGGGTGACGGTGCCGATCCCGTTGTGGACGTTCCACCAGTCGACCGTGAACACCCCGTTCGCCAGCAGCGTCGCGTACGCGTCGGCGGCGGCCAGCGCGCCGGGCTGGGTGTTGGTGCCGTTGCTGCTGGACCCGGTGTTGAACTCGGTCATCGCGATGCCGATCCGCTCCGAGCCGGGCCCCACGTACTTGGCGAGCTGCTGGCGGGTGAGCTGGATCATGTCGGTCACGTGGCCGGCCCTGTCGAGGGCGCCGGGGTACCAGTGCAGGATCACGAAGTCGATCTTCGATCCGGCGTTCGCGAGGACGACCTTGTTCCAGGTGCCGCTGTCGCCGTCGGCGGTGATGGCGTCGGGCCAGTTGGCGGCCGTGGTCAGCACCGCGCCGATCTTGATGGTCGGGTCGACCGCCTTCATCGCGTCCGCGTAGGCCACGACGTTGCGGGCGTACTCGGCCGGGCTCTTGTCGGCGTGGTCGTCGGCCTCCCAGGCGGAGCCGTAGTGGCCGTTGCCGTAGTTCTCGTTGCCGATCTCCCAGTACTTGATGCCGTAGCCCTTGGTGACGTTGGCCTGGCGGACCCAGGCCGCGGCCTCCTCGGCGGTGCCGGTGCCGTAGTTGGCGGTCACCATGGCCTGCGCCCCGGTACGGCGGACGCCGCGCATGAACGTGTCGAAGTCGGTGTTGGGCGCCACGTAGCCGCCGGGGGCGGTGTGGGTGGCCCAGTGGTAGATGTCGGAGTACGACCCGCCGGGATAGCGCAGCATCTTCACGCCGGCGTCCTTGAGCCGGTCGGCGGTCTCGTCGGTCCCGAGATTGGTGTCCCAGATCGCATGGTTGGAGCCGATGCCGGTTCCGGGGACGGTGGCGAGAGCGGCACGCGCGTTGACGGTCACCGCCACCGGGGTGACGTCGTCGGCGTAGGCCGCGGGGGCGTTGAGGGCGGTCAGCGTCAGCAGGAGGGCGGACGCGGCTCGTAACAGCGGTGTGGGCATCGGCGTTCCTCGCCATGGATAGCGGAATTCACTCGACGCCTCCTCCTGACCAGGAGGCATCATGATCATGAGGTGCGCCTCCTCGCCCGTCAAACACCGTTGAAACTTTCATGGGGGCCGATCGTGGATCTCTTGCTCGTACGGCTGCGGGAGGCCGGGTTCGACGCCGTGTCCGCGGAGGCGGCCGGCGGGGGAGTGGTGGCGCTGGCCGGCCTGGCGACCCTGCGCGACGGCTCGCGCGTGTTCGCGAAGACCCTGCGCACCCCCGTGCCCGGCCTGTTCGAGGTGGAGGCCGAGGGGCTGCGGGCACTGCGCGAGCTGGGCGGCGTCACCACGCCCGAGGTGCTGGCGGCCACCCCCGGCCTGCTCGTGCTCGAACCCCTGCCACCGCGCCGCGACGGCGACGAGCGCTTCTGGGAGGACCTGGCCCGCACCCTCGCCACCCTCCACACCACCACCGCGGCCGACAGGTTCGGCTGGCACCGGGACGGCTGGCTGGGGCGGCTGCGCCAGGACAACACCTGGGACGCCGACGGCCACGCGTTCTTCGCCGAGCGCAGGATCCTGCGCTGGCTGCCGGAGCCGCTGGTGGCGGCGGCGTTCGGCCGGCAGGAGCGGCGGGCGCTGGAACGCCTGTGCGCCGCCCTGCCCGACCTGCTCCCGCCACGGCCGCCGGTGCTGACGCACGGCGACCTGTGGCGCGAGAACATCCTGTCCGGCCGCGCGGGCGGCCCGGCGCTGATCGACCCGGCCGTCTCCTACAGCTGGGCCGAGGCCGACCTCAGCATGCTCTGGTGCTCGCCCCGCCCGCCCGCCTCGGACCGCTTCTTCGAGGTGTACGCGGACGCGGCGCACCTGGCCGACGGCTGGCGGGACCGCATGCGGGTGTTCCACCTGCGCGAGCTGCTGAGCAGCCTCGCCCACGACGACAACCCGAGGGAGTCCGCCGAGGCCGTACGGGAGATCATCAGGCCCTTCGCCTAGTTGTACTTGTACAGCCTGGTGGCGACCCGCCGGTTGTGGTCGAAGAGCGAGGCGCGGTACATGCTGACGGCGAGGTCCCCGTGCTCGGCCTTGCCGCAGGTGTTCACCCCGGCCAGCTGGTGGATCTCGAACCGAGCGGTCGGGTCCCCGGCGATGAAGTACTCGGCGCGGGCCTGGTACTGGTCGGCGCTCGTGTCACAGGCGAAGACGACCGTGTTCCGCTCGTTGAAGCACAGGGTGGAGGCGCCCTTCGTGGAGGTGCACACCTTGGACCGGGACCGCGCGGCGGCCGTCGTGACCCGCGTCTCCCGCTTGATCGGATATTTCGTGATATTGCGGACGGTCTTCCACCGCCCGAACCGCACCCGGTGGTTGCCCTCGTAAACCGCCGCCCGGAACGTCACGATCTTCCCGATCTCTCGGTTACCCCGGACCTCGCCCTTACGCCCCAGGTTGTGGATGACGTACTTGGTGCCCAGGTAACCGTTGAGGTAATACTCCACGGTGGCGTGGAGCTCGTCGTTCGCCGTGTCCTCGATCGTGATGCCCGGACGGTCGCTCCCGTCCGGCCCCACGCAGGCCTCCGCGCCCTTGATCCGGACGCACTCGGGCTCCGCCGCGACGGCGGCGGCGGGCGTGGACACGGGCCTGGACACGGCCACCGCCGGAACGGGCGGCCGGGGCTCCGCCTGGGGCGCGGGCTCCGTCTTCGCCGCCGCCCCGTCAGCACTGAACACGGTGGCCGCCACCGCGACCGCCGCTATGAATGTACGACCTAACGCCACTCGAACCTCACCAGCCTCACGAGTCACACGCGCTTTGTCTGGGTGTGACGCGAAAGGTGGGGGAAAGGTTCCGATGCGGGAACGTTCAGCCGCCGTTCACGGACGATCGGTCTTGGACGTCAGCGTGGCCAGCGAGAGCAGCAGCGCGCTCTGGGCGAGCATGCCGGGGGCGAGCGGCGGCGCCTGGCCGACCGACTTGGTGAGCGCGTACCACCATTGGGTGAGCGGGGAGAGGGTGTCCCACGTGGGATCGGCCGCGCCCGCGCCGTGGTTGACGGACACGTGCATGAAGACGCCGTACGCGGACGCGAGCAGCACGACCAGCGCGACCACCCGTACGACGGTGACCGCCCGGGGAGTGTCGCGCAGGGCGAGCAGCACGAGCGCGAACCCCAGCAGCGCCAGTGCCACCCACGGGATCAGCTGCACCGGGCTCTGCCAGTGGCGTTCGAAGGCGAGCTCGAGGGCGGCGCCCATGATGCCGATCGCGACCAGCCCCAGAAGGCCGAGACGCACCACCGCGCGGCCCGTCGAGCGGGCAGCGGGCTTCACCGAGGTCGAGGTCGAGGCCATGCGGGACCACCGTCCGATACGAGCGAGGGGGGAATCTCCGGTCCCCTCAACGCTCTCCGGGATCCCTCAGAGCTTCCTGTGCGGATTCTGAAGATCTCGTGAGAATGACCGCCTCGAACATCCGCGCCAGCTCCGCCGCGTCCTCCTCGGCGTGATGCGTGTGCGGCAGCCCTTCGAGGCCCAGCCGCCGCTTCATGGTCCTCTTGCCCGTCTCCGACCACTGGCAGCCGGTCTGCCCCATCCAGTAGCTGCGCAGGTCGATACCCGAGCCGGTCACCCCGAACGGGCTCCTGCCGGTGAACCGTACGAAATACCAGTGCACGAACATCCCGTCCCACACCGCGGGCGCGGCCAGGAACACGGGGCGGCCGACCTTCCGCAGACCGTCGACCCAGCGGGCGGCCGCCGCCATGGCCACCTCGGGCGCGGGGGCCTCGCGCAGCAGCCGGTCGCGGTCAAGACCCGAGACGGCCAGCGCCTCGGGCACGAAGTCGTCGGAGATCGGCCGCAGCTCCGTGTAGAAGGTCAGGCCGGGCCGCCCGGCCACGGCCATCCCCAGGGAGATCATGCTGTACGGGCCCGGGATCGGCCCGTCGGCCTCCACGTCCACGGCGACATAAAGCTCAGGAAGTCGTGACACGGGGGAAAGCGTAGCTGCACGACATCTGCACCACATCCGCACACGGGGCTGGTGGATCCGGCGGGGCCGCACGCGGTGTGCTCGAGGAGCAGCCTAGTGGGGGAGGCGTCGCGTATGGACGAACCGATCGTGGATCCCGCCGCCTCCCGGCGGGAACGGCGGCGGATCCGCGGTGTCCGGACACTGTTGCTCGGCCGCCGGGAGCCCGCGCCGCCGCCGTGGATGAGGCGCCTACTCGCCGTCGCCGCGGGGGTCACGGGGCTGAGCGGCGCGCTGTTCGGCGCCGCGGCCCTCAGGACCGACCACGAGTCGGCGGGGATGGCGGGGCTGATGGTCTTCCTCGTCACCACGCTCTATGTCGGCCTCTCCATGCCGGAGCCGGAGCGGAGGGGCGGCGAGCGTCACGTCCACCCCGCCGAGCTGGACTCCGAGGCTCTCACCCTGCTGGCCCGGGCCAGGCAGGCGATCCTGGAGGTGACCGACTCCCGGGTGAACCGCCTGGGGCTCCTCGACACCGTCGCCAACGACGTCGTGCTCCCCGAGCGGCTGTGGCACGTCGCCCGCCTCCTGCGTACGCAGACGGAGCTGCGGGCCGAGCAGGCCGAGGCGCGGGTGGAGCTGATGACGCCCGAGCTGGCCGCCGTGCTCGAACCCCAGCAGGAGGCCCTGCGCCGCTCCGTGGCGGCGGTCACCGAGCGGGTGTGGGAGCTGGAGGTGTACGCCGGCCGCGTCAAGGCGGCCGACTCGGCCCTGCGCGCCCAGGAGCTGCAGCGCAGCAACGACAGATATCGGGACCTGCTGGCGCAGACCGGCGACGCCGAGGGCCTGCGCGACCTGACCGAGCAGGCGGACACGCTGGCCAGGAGCCTGCGCGAGGCGGTCGAGGCGGGCCAGACGCTGGCCTCAGAAATCACGCCACTCGTCGAACCATGAGCCGGCCTCGCCCGAGGGCACGCCCGCCTGCGCCGCCAGCGCCATGAAGGCGTCGCCCGCCTCCTCCCGCCGCAACGTGTCGATCATCCCGTGCCGTCCGTCGAGGTCGTTGAGCCTCTCCACGAACTCCCGCAGCGTCTGCCTGGCGTCGGCCACTCCGCCCGGATCGTCGGCGCTCAGCCGCCCGATGGCCTCGGAGGCCGTCGTGTAGGCCCGGCACGCCGCCGCTCCCGCCCGCCGGTCGTCGTCCACCCAGTTGCGCAGCGGATTGTCGATGTTGGCGGCCAGCCACTTGTCCGACTTGGCGCCGCGCAACCGGACCTGCACCTCCGATCCCCGGTAGCGCTGCTTGATCGGCCCGCTCTGGCTGCTCCTGAGCGAGGCGACGCTGACGTGCCGCAGGGCGCCGCCGGGCGGGGGCAGCATCGACGCGTCGACCCCGTACGCGTCGATCAGCTCCAGCGTGTGCAGCTTGGGGAACGCGGTCGCGCCGACGAGCCCGCCGTACGAGCGGAGCCACTGGATCCGCAGCGACTCCAGCTCGGCGAGCCCGTCCAGCGCCGCGAGCCGCAGGTCGCCCGCCACCTCCATCGCCACCTCGCGCACGCCGCTCAGCCCGGCGGGGACGCCGGAGCGGGTCGTCACGCGGATCCACCGCCCGCCGGCGGCCGCAGTGACGAGCTCGGGCGGCGCCGCGTCCAGGCGCAGGCGGGTCAGGGTGGGCGGCAGGACGAGCCGGCGCGGCGAGGCTCCGGCGAACGTCAGATCGTTGAGATGCGTCCCGCCCAGATCGACCTCGCCGCGCGGATCGGCCCAGTGCAGGCTGGTGATGATCGGCCGGGACGAGAGGGCGGCGGCGAGGCCCCGATCGGGCCCGGCCCAGGTCAGCGAGGTCACCCGGGGCAGCGCGTCCAGCCCGGCCCAGCGCACCTCGCCGTGGAGCTCCCGCAGGTCGAGCCCCGACACCATGGCGGGCCTGCGGATCCGCCGGCCGCCGAAGTCGGCCTCGATCTGCCCGGGAGCCGCGCTCTTGTAGGCGGCCTTGATCTCGTCGGGCACCCGCAGGTCCCAGTGCCGCTGCAGGACGACCTGCACGCCCAGGGCGGGCCATCCGCCGTACGCGCTGGTCGAGCGCGGCAGGCCGGCGCTCACCGGCAGCGACCCGAGCCGGACGAAACCGGCGGGCAGCGGAGCGGCCGCGTCGACGGACAGGATCTGGGGGACGCCCTCCCAGCTGTGGTGGTCGATGATCAGCGGGCGGGCCCCGCGCAGGTCGTCGAGCGCGGGCGCCGCGTCGGAGTGCCAGTCGAACACGCACACCGTCAGCTCGCCGTCCGCCGCCGTCACCTGGCACGCGCCGAAACCGCCGAGCGGCAGGGGCACGGCCACGACGTCACCGATCTCCAGCATGCCCGGCAGGCTAGCAACCGCGGGCGACAACCCCGTGGAAAAGATTCCGCCCGCGCGGGATCATTGCCGCATGGACGTACTCGCGGCCGTCGCGGTGATCCTCGCGCTCGTGCTCAACGGCCTCATGGCAGGGGTCTACTTCGCGTTCTCGACGTCGGTGATGCCGGGCCTCGACGCCGTCGACAAGGAGCAGGCGGCAGCCGTCATGCGGAGCATCAACCAGAAGATCCTCAATCCGGCGTTCCTGTCCACGTTCACGCTGGCGCCAATCCTCGCGCTGGTCGCCGGGATCCTGCTGTTCGTGGCCGGACCCGGCAGCCTGCCGGGCATCCTGGCCGTCGCGGGCGCCGTCGTCGCCTTCGCCGGCTCGATCATGGTGACGGGAGCGGTCAACGTCCCGCTGAACAACGCGATCGACGCGGGCGAGGTCGACTGGGCCGACTACCTGCCCCGCTGGACCCGCTTCAACACCGTGCGCGGCTGGGCCTGCGCGCTCACCGTCGTCCTCCTGGGCGCCGCGCTCTACGTCTGGGAGTGATCCGGCTTGTGCCGCTGGTAGTAGCGGGCGACGCGGATCCGGTTGCCGCAGAGCGTCGGTGAGCACCAGCGGCGGCGGGGGTGGGCCGGGAGGAAGAGCATCCGGCAGTCGGGTGCCTCGCAGGAGCGGACCTTGCCCACGTCGGGGTCCGTCAGCAGCTCCACGGCCGCCTCGGCGAGCTGCGTGAGCAGGCGGCTCACGTCCGTGCCGTCCCGCCGCGCGACGCTCGTGAAGACGACTCCCCGGGCCTCCAGCCGAGGGTACGGCGGGGAGAGCCGCAGGGCCTCGTTGATCGCCGCGATCGAGTCGGGCGGCGCGGGGACGGCCTGGCGGGCGGCGTCCAGGGCCGCTTCCACATGACCGCGCAGCCGGCGGACGGCGGCCAGGTCGGCGGCCGGGAAGGGCCCGCCGGGCAGGGTGAGGCGGTCCGACTGCCTGGCCAGCCAGTCGCCGAAGTCGGCGGACCGGTCCAGGGCGTCGTGGTCGCGGGACCGTGTGTTGACCAGGTCGAGGGCCAGGGGCTCACCCGTCAGCAACTCCATGCCGCTAATGCTACATCCACGAGTTGACCCATTAGCGCCCGTCGGTCTATAACTAATGCGTCTTCGCAAGAAAGAGGCATGTGAGATGCGGATTCCACACATCAGGCACGGGTTCGTGGACGTCGAGGGGGTCGAGGTCTTCTACCGGGAGGCGGGGCCGGAAGGCGGGGTCCCGCTGCTGTTGCTGCACGGGTTCCCGTCCGCGTCGCACCAGTACCGGCGGCTCATGGACGCCCTGGGCGGCCGCTATCGGGTGATCGCACCCGACTATCCCGGATTCGGGCACACGCGGGTCCCCGACGGTTTCGCGTACTCCTTCGACCGGCTGGCCGACGTCGTCGAAGGGTTCGTGCGGGTGATCGGGCTCGGGCCGTTCGTGCTGTACGCGTTCGACTTCGGCGGGCCCGTCGGGTTCCGGGTGGCCGAGCGGCATCCCGAGTGGATCGCCGGGCTCATCGTGCAGAACGCCAACGCGTACGACGAAGGGCTGTCCGAGGTGGCACGCCAGGCCGTCAAGGCGCCGTCCGGGGAGCTGTTCACGCTGCCGTTCACCCGCGGCCAGTACGAGGACGGCACGGCGGACCCGGCGCTCGTGGCGCCCGACGGGTGGACGCTCGACCAGCACTTCCTGGACCTGCCGGGACGCAAGGAAGCGCAGCTGGCCCTCGCCCGCGACTACGCCGGGAACCTCGCGCGCTACCCGGCCTGGCAGGCATGGCTACGCCTGCACCGCCCGCCCACGCTGGTGCTCTGGGGGCGGGGAGACGCGATCTTCCTGGAGCCGGGCGCCCACGCGTACCGGCGGGACGTGCCCGAGGCGGAGGTGCACGTCTTCGACACCGGGCACTTCGCGCTGGAGGAGAAGCTCCCGGAGATCGCACCGGTCATCGCGGACTTCCTGGAAAAGACGACCACGTGACGAAAGCCCCACGGTTACCCGTGGGGCCCGACGGGCGTGAACGAGAATCCGGCGCGGGCGCCGGTCCTCGTCACGTCAACCAGGAACGGCTATCGACGGCCGGGAGGACGGTCGTCTTCGTCGTCTCCGGCGCCATAGTCATCGGCGTAATCGGCATAGCGATCCGCCAGCTCATCGTTGAGGTCGTCGGCGTCGTCATTGCTGCTGGAGTCTCCGACCCCGAGTTCATCGCGAAGACGATCAAGATCCGTGCCACCGCTGTTGTACTTCAGCTGGCGAGCAACCTTGACCTGCTTGGCCTTTGCTCGGCCGCGCCCCATTGGCTCGACCCCCTCGTGTGGGGTCGTCCCCGACCCCCTCGTCGCTAACGCACCACACACTGACGCCGCGTCTCTTTGGGCGTCAGCCTATCGTTCGCCTATTACCGTACCTGTTTTGTGCCCAGCTCGGTACGTCGTATGGACGTGGGCCGTCAGCGGCCCAGCCAAATGCCCCTAATACGCCCGACTTCCGACATTCTGCGCTCGGCTAGCCTATCCGCTGCGACAGCGGGCGGAACGCCCTCATCGGCAGCGATTTGGAAGATCTTCAGGGTCGTGTCGTAGATCTGGGTGGCCTTCGATCTGGCTCGTTCCATGTCGAAGCCCTCGATCTCGTCCGCGACCTGGATCACGCCTCCCGAATTGACGACATAGTCGGGCGCGTAGAGGATGCCGCGCTCGGCGAGTTGCTTCTCGACCCCGGGGTGGGCGAGTTGGTTGTTGGCCCCGCCGCAGACGATCTTCGCCCGGAGCCTGGCGACCGTCGCGTCGTCGAGGGCGCCGCCCAGCGCGCACGGCGCGAACACGTCGATGTCGGATCCGCTCAGCTCGGCCGCGTCGGCCACCACGTCGACCTCCGGATGGCGCAGGCGCACCCGCTCGACGGCCTTGGGGGCGACGTCGCAGATCACGACCTCGGCGCCGTCCTCGCGCAGGAGCTCGACCAGGCGGTGGCCCACCTTGCCGACCCCTTCGACGCCGACGCGCCTGCCGTGCAGCGACGGAGTGCCGTACACGCGCTCGGCCGAGGCCCGCATGCCCTGGAACACGCCGTACGCGGTCAGGATGGACGAATCCCCCGCCCCGCCGTAGGCCGGCGAGCGGCCGGTCACGAAGCGTGACTCGCGGGCGATGAGGTCCATGTCCTCGCTGTAGGTGCCCACGTCGCAGGCCGTGATGTAGCGCCCGCCGAGCGACTGCACGAACCTCCCGTACGCGCGCAGCAGCGCCTCGTTCTTGTCGTGGGCCGGGTCGCCGATGATGACGGCCTTGCCGCCGCCCAGGTCGAGCCCGGCCAGCGCGTTCTTGTAGGACATGCCCTTGGCGAGGTTGAGCACGTCGGCCAGGGCCGCGCTCTCACTCTCGTACGGATAGAAACGGGTGCCTCCCAGCCCCGGGCCCAGGGCCGTGTTGTGGATGGCGATGATGGCACGCAGGCCGCTCTGCTCGTCGGCGCAGAACACGACCTGCTCGTGGACGTCCTTTTGGGACGAACCGAAGACGTCGGTCACGGTAGTGACTCCCTGTCCGGTCCGCCGCACCTTTGCGACGGAGATCACCTCACAGCGTAGTAAGCCACAACGGTGCACGCAGGTTCGCTTCATGACACGATGCCTCCGTGCTGCCCTATGCCGCCTACCTCCGCGTCTATGAGCCACTGACCGCGTTCGCCGAACCCG
Source organism: Nonomuraea sp. NPDC003707 (assembly GCF_053587055.1). NCBI lineage: Bacteria > Bacillati > Actinomycetota > Actinomycetes > Streptosporangiales > Streptosporangiaceae > Nonomuraea > Nonomuraea sp. NPDC003707. Next base: position 77,704 of record NZ_JBSFNK010000036.1, read on the forward strand.
AGCGCAAGGTGTGGGCCGACTACGCCGACTCACGGGACCGCCCGCGCCGCGCGAACGCGCTCAATGCGGAGCACGACGAGTCGGTCATGCGCCTTCTCGGTATGCCCCCTCAACCCGTTCCCGCCCAGGAGAGCCCCAACGCCTATCTGCGGCGTGTTGAGGACCGTCTCTATGTCTGTCCCTGGCAAAGCCGTTTGCGCTCGTGGCTGGCGTTCTCAAGGCTGCGTGGCACCACTCCTGTGAAGCTGATGGACCATCTGGTGCCCAAGGCGATCGCGGACCAGGTGGCGGACGACTTCGACCGGTACAAGCGGCAGGCCGGTTCGTCCGCGTTGCGTACGCACATTCGCACCACGGCGTGGCATGTGCCGCCATCGTGGTTCGTGCCGTTTGATGGGAACGAGCGCTGGCTGGTGCTCGGCTCCGCCAACCCGGGACAGGACGTGACGACCGCTACCGGACGCAACCTCATCTACGTCACCTCCATGGCGCAGGCCAGGAGGCGGGCGGCCAGGGCGCTCAACGTGCTGCGCAGGCACCTGGGCGACGTGGCGGCCAACTTCGACGTGGAGGACGTCGCCAGGTGGCTGGAGGAGTTCCACCCGCACTCGCTGGTGGAGCTCGACTACGGCGGCCTCGTCCACCTCATGGACGACGACGCGTTGCAGGCGGACCAGTCGGTGGCCGAGCTGGCGGGCGCCCTGACGGGCCTGGACACGGGTCAAGAAGAACTTGCCTACGCCATGTACCAGAGGGTGATCCTCCGGTGGAAGTCAATGCAACAGCTGGAATCTGCCAACTGAGGCTCAATACGACCGTCTGACCTGCATGAGTAGGTCACGTCTCCCGGCTGCTCTCTTCTGCGAACTGAGTAGTTTGCCGTTTTCACTGCGATACCACGAACCGTGTCGCTAGAATCACCGAGCGTGACATCGCCGCGGGGGCGGGCAGTTGGGTCAAAGAAGGGCTCGCCAATCGCTCTGCGTGGCGGTATGGTCACATCGGGTGATGCCGCATATGGCTCAGAAAAGCCGCACGCTCTGTGCCATAGGGGGACATCCGTGACACGCGCAAAGGCAGTCACAGGATCGCTAAGCCGGTCCACACGGAGGAGAGGCCGCACAAATGTCAGCTCGTACACCCGAGGCCGAGCCACTGCTCACGCCCGCTGAGGTCGCGACCATGTTCAGGGTCGACCCCAAGACCGTTACGCGGTGGGCCAAGGCGGGTAAGTTGACGTCGATTCGAACCCTCGGCGGTCATCGGCGTTACCGGGAGACCGAGGTCCGGGCACTGCTCGCGGGGATTCCGCAGCAGCGCTCGGAGTAAGTGAGGGTCGTCACGGATCCTCAGGGGGGTTGAGGGTGAGCCAGGCCGACGGCCTGGTCCACCGTCGTGGCGACACAACGTCGCATGGGAGAGTTGGCGCCGCCCGCCCGGCGCCATCCTTCTCTCCGCAACGGATCTGAGCGACCGAGCCGCCTCACGCAGTGAGGCAGATTACGCGAGTCGTTCCAACAGCGTGGCCACGGCGCCGTCGTAGGCGGCGGCCACGCCGAGCAGCGCGACCATGTGATCGACGAGCATCTTTTCCAGCGTCGGTCGCTCTATGTCACGGTGCTCGAGCCAGTCGAGGCCGGCCGTCTCCACGGAGGCGATCCACGAGCGCAGGGTCGTGCGCAGCACCGGGCTGGCCTCATCGACCCGCATCTGCTTCAGGATGAGGCGGAAGAGACGCTGGCGTACGCCGTCGACGATCTCGCCGATCTCGCCCGCCCGGTTGGCGGGCCCCCCGCGCAGCAACGCGGCGAACCCGGCCGCGTGCTCCTCGACGAAGTCGAAGTAGCGCCTGAGCCCGGAGGCCAGCTCTTCCAGCGGCCGGCCGCCCTCATGGGGGCGAAGCCGGGACTCCAGCTGCTCCGCCGCGCTCCTCAGCGCGGCCACGTAGAGCTCCTGCTTGCCACCGAAGTAGTGGTAGACCAGGGCCCGCGAAGCGCCCGCCGCCGAGGCCACGTCGTCGATCGAGACGTCTTCCGCGTCACGGGTGCTGAACAGCTCGAGCGCGGCCGCCATCAGCTCCTCGCGACGCCGGTCGACACTGAGCCTGCGCCGCGCCGGCCGTGCCGTCTCGGCTGACTTCCCGGGTGTCACACCTGCACAGTAGCCGACGCCGTGCCGGCCGTTCCCCGGGTCAACCCGCGACGATTCCCTGAGTCAAACAGTGAGAAGGCCGTACCCTGCCGCGAACTCGATCGTTTGGTCAGACAGGTGCCCATATCCGCATCGCGGGGGAGACACATGTCAGGACCGCCCGTCAACACTTCAACCATTACCGAGCTCAGAGAGGTAGACACACTGCCTCGGCCCAGACCGACCATCCGCAACGTCGCCGAACGAGCCGGCGTCTCGAAATCGCTGGTCTCTCTCGTGCTGCGCGGATCCCCGCACGTGAGCGAGCACCGGCGCCAGGCCGTGCTGCAGGCCGCCCGCGAACTCGGCTACCGGCCGAACGCGGTCGCGCGAAGCCTGGTGGAAGGCCGTACGCATCTGGTGGGCGCGCTCGTCGCCGACCTGCACAATCCGTTCTACGCGGAGTTCCTCGACGGTCTGCAGGAGAGCCTGCACGGCGACGGCCTGCGCATGCTCATAGGGAACAGCCAGTGGGACCCGGCGTTCGAGGACGAGGCCGTCGAGGCCTTCCTCGAGCTCAGGGTGGACGGGCTGGTCCTCCTGGGCATCGCGCCGACCAGCGAGACGCTGATCGAGGCCACCGCCTACACCCCGACCGTCGTCGTAGGGGAACGTGACATCGAGCTCGACGGAGTCGACATCGTGGTCGACGACGACCAGCTCGGCGCTCGCCTGGCCATCGATCACCTGGTCGAACTCGGCCACAAGCGCATCGCGCACATCGAGGGCCGGCGCTCGTCGCGCTGCGAGGGCTACCTCGTGGCCATGCGCAGGCACTCGCTGGCGCCGTACATCATGGTCGAGGCCGCGGACTCGACCGAGGAGGGTGGCAGGGAGGCGGCAACGGCGCTGCTCACCCGCGACCCCAGGCCCACGGCGATCTTCGCCGCCAATGACGTGGTCGCGCTCGGCGTGCTCTCGGCCGCCAGCGACCTGGGCCTGCGAGTCCCGCAAGACCTCTCGGTGATCGGCTACGACAACACGCACCTGTCGGCCTCCCACCACATCTCGCTCACCTCGGTCGACCAGCCCCGCCGCACCATGGGAAGGTCGGCGGCGGCGCTGCTGAGCGACCGGATCGGGGACCCCGCGAAGGTCTCGCGCCTGCGCGAGATCCGCCCCGAGCTGATCGTGCGACGCAGCACGGGTCCCGCCTAAGACGAACAAGAAATCTGCAAAGCCGACTGCCGCTGTGGCGAGGATCGCGCGCACGACGGTAGAGCGGCAGTCTGCTGGAGCAGGTTTCTTGTTCGCAAAGGCCCAAGGCTGGGTCAAGCCGCGCGGAGACGTGGCCGCGCGGCTGTTTACTCGTCAGGGTCATGCTATTTGTGGCCGGATTCGATCCGGCCACGATCTGATCCGGGGGAACAGTCATGCGTGATCCGGAACTAGTGTCTTGCGCCCAGCGCGCGGCGGCCGAGCTCGAGCGCGCCTGGGGCCACTGGCGGGCGGGGAGGGGGCGGGGCGTCGACGGCGCCGCCGAGTCGGTCGCCAGTTACGTCGCCCACTCCCTCGACCACCCGTGGGGCCGGCCCCGCGTCGTCCTCGGGCTCGACGCCGAGGACGCGCGGGAGCTGGCCGCCCTGCTGGAGCGCCAGGAGATCGGCGAGCGTGTGTGGTGAGGGGCTAGGGCCCCGGCCAGGATGTAGCATTCCCCGCCACTCGCCGTAGTTGGCATAAGAAGGGCTTGAGCTCCGGGCTTGCCGTAAGTTGGATGCCATGCGTGCTCTGCCAGCCTCAGCTCTCGTCGTTTGCGGCCTGATCGCCTCCGCGTGTGGCGGCACCGGCACCGGTGGCGCCGCGGCAGGTCAGGCCGCTCCCGCGACCAGCGCGGAGCAGACCGCCGCCGAGCAGACTCCCTCCGAGCAGACTCCCTCCGAGCAGACTCCCGCCAAGCAGTCCCCGCCCGACGCCAAGCCCCTGGAGGGCAAGGTCGTCGTGATCGACCCGGGCCACAACGGCGGCAACTACCGCGACCCCGCGGCCGTCAACCGCAAGGTCAACGTGCTGACCAAGTGGAAGCCCTGCGACACGACGGGCACCCAGACCAACAGCGGCTACACCGAGGCCGCCTTCTCCTTCGACGTCTCCAAGCGGCTCGTCAAGATCCTCGAATCCCGTGGGGCCACGGTCAAGCTGACCAGGACGAGCAACGACGGTGTGGGCCCGTGCATCACCCAGCGGGCCGCCATCGGCAACAAGGCCCGCGCCGACGCGGCGATCTCCATCCACGGCGACGGCGCGGCCCCCGCCAACCACGGCTTCCACGTCATCATGCCGAAGAAGATCAACGGCCCCGTGGACAAGGTCGTGGGCGCCTCCAGCAGGCTCGGCATCGACGTGCGCAACGCGTTCGCCAAGGGCACGGGCCTGCCGTACTCCACCTACATCGGCCGCAACGCGCTCGACTACCGCAACGACCTCGGCGGCCTCAACCTGTCGACCGTGCCGAAGATCTTCATCGAGTGCGGCAACATGCGCAACGCCGCCGAGGCGGCCAGGTTCCAGGATCCCGGCTTCCGGCAGAAGATCGCGCTGGCGCTGGCGAACGGATTGCAGCACTATCTCGAAACATGATTCCTCGCCCAGAGCTGCTCAGCGATCTTTCCGGTTCCTTCGAGCTGACCTCGGGCGCGACCGTGTCCGGCGACCTGGTGGACGCCGTACGCCTCGCGCTTCCGCGGCTCGACCTGCGGCCCGGCGACGCCGGTGAGATCGACGTCCGGCGGGATCCGGCGCTCGGCGAGGAGGCGTACCGGCTGACGGCGGGTTCGCGGGGCGTGGAGATCGTGGCCGGCGGACGGGCCGGGGCCTTCTACGCGGCGCAGTCGCTGCACCAGTTGCTGCCCGCCGCCTCCTACCGGTTCTCCACCGGGGCCTCGTGGCTCGTTCCAGGGGTGCGGATCGAGGACGCGCCGCGCTTCGCCTGGCGCGGGCTGCACCTGGACGTGGCGCGGCACTTCTTCCCCAAGCGGGAGATCTTCCGCCTGCTCGACCTGATGGCGACGCACAAGCTCAACCGCCTCCACCTGCACCTGGTGGACGACCAGGGGTGGCGGGTGGAGAGCAGGGCGTACCCGCTGCTGCACGAGGTCTCCTCGCACCGGCCGCGTACGGCGTCCAACTACTGGCGGGAGCCGGACACGTACGACGACCTGCCGCACGGGGGCTACTACACGCTCGACGACCTGGCCGAGATCGGCGCCTACGCCCGCGCCCGGTGCGTCACGGTCGTCCCCGAGATCGACGTGCCCGGGCACGCGTCGGCGATCCTGGCGGCGTACCCGTCGCTCGGGGCCACCGGGGAGCGGTACGACGTGCTCGACCGGTGGGGCATCTCCTCGGCGATCCTGTCGCCGCTGCCGCCGACCGTCGAGTTCCTGACCACGATCTTCGACGAGCTGATCGGGGCGCTGGGCGAGACTCCCTACGTGCACATCGGCGGTGACGAGGTCGTGCTGGACCATTGGGGCGAGTCCGCCGAGATCACCGCGTACCGCGACTCGCTCGGGCTGGCCACCTCCAACGACCTGCAGGCGTGGTTCCTGCGGCGGCTCGCGGACGCGCTGGCCGAGCGGGGTGCGCGGGCCGTGGTGTGGGACGAGGCGTTCGTCAGCGGCGGGCTGCGGGAGGACACCGTGGTCATGCCGTGGCGGGGCATGGGGGTGGGCCGCCGGGCCGCCGCGGCCGGGCACGACGTGGTGGCGACCCCGGTGTTCCCGCTGTACTTCGACTACGCGGAGGCTTCTTCGGCGGACGAGCCCATGGCCATCGGCGACGCCACCACAGTCTCGGACGTGGCCGCCTTCGACCCCGCGCCGGCCTCGTGGACGGAGGAGGAGCGCGCCCGGGTCCTGGGGGCCCAGGCGCAGCTCTGGACCGAGCGCGTGCCCGACGCCCGCACGGTCGACTACCGCCTGTGGCCGCGGGCGTGCGCGCTGGCGGAGATCGCGTGGGCCGGTCCCGCCGACGGCTTCGAGGGACGGCTGGAGGAGCACCTGGGGCGGCTGGACGCGCTCGGGGTGGAGTATCGCCCGCCGGCGGGGCCGCACCCGTGGCAGCGGCGGCGCCCGCACCGGCCGGGCGTGTTGCGCGTCCAGGAGGCGATGGCCCACATCGAAGGCATGACGCACGACGCGGAGTCGACCCGCCCCAGCGTGTGACCTACAGGGCCGGGCGGTCGTTGAGGATGCGCTGGAAGAGGCGGCAGGTCTGCCACCTGCCGTCGATCTCGAGGTAGCGCTCGGCGGTGCCGTACGGCTCGAACCCGGTCTTGACCAGCACGTTCTGCGAGGCCGCGTTGTCGAGCAGGACGCTGGCCGCGATCCGGTGCAGCCGCAGCTCCTCGTCGGCCATCCGGCACACCTCCCGCACGGCGCCGGTGGCCAGGCCGCGCCCGACGTAGCCGCCGTCCACCCAGTAGCCGAGGTCGGCGCTCAGCCAGGGGCCGCGGACGATGCCGCTGAGCGTCGCGCGGCCCACGATCTCCTCGCCGTCCGCGAGCACCCAGGCCATCGCCCGGCCCTGCGCCTGATCTTCGAGCAGGCCCTTGAGCCGCTTGGCCTGTCCGTCCGCGGTGAAGAACTCGTCGGGCCTGCGGGGCTCCCACCGCTTGAGGTGGTCGCGGTTGCGGTCGTAGGCGCGTACCAGGGCCTCGACGTCCTGTTCGGCGGCCGGGCGCAGGGTGATGCCGTCCGCTAGTGGTACCTCTTCGATCATTCGCCCCACGATAAGGGATTCAGGCGGTACGGCCGATGGCGTCCGTGATGGATTTGAGGCCGTGGCGGCGTACCCGCCTGGAGAGCTGACGGTGGATGCGCGAGGCCCAGAACGGGCCGCCGTAGATCCAGCCCGTGTAGCCCTGGACCAGGGTGGCCCCGGCGAGCAGGCGCTCCCAGACGTCGTCCACGTCCTCCACCCCGCCGACCGACACCAGCGCGAGCCGGTCGCCGACCCTGGCGCGCAGGCGCCTGAGAACCTCCAGCGAGCGGCCCTTGAGCGGGCGGCCCGACAGCCCGCCGGTCTCGCCGTCGTGCCTGATCGTGGTGTTGGTGGCGATGATGCCGTCCAGGCCGAGCTCCAGCGCCAGATCGGCCACCGCGTCCACGTCCTCGTCCGCGAGGTCGGGCGCGATCTTCACCAGCAGCGGAGTGGGACGGGGCGTGCCGTCCGCCACCTCCTTGACCGCCGTGAGCAACGGCCGCAGCAGCGAGACCGCCTGGAGGTTGCGCAGCCCCGGGGTGTTGGGCGAGCTGACGTTGACCACCAGGTAGTCGGCCAGCGGCGCGAGCTCCTTGGCACTGGCCACGTAGTCGGCCACGGCCTCCGACTCGGGCACCACCTTGGTCTTGCCGATGTTCACCCCGACCACGACGGGGACGCCGCGGGCGCGGCGCAGCCTGCGGGCGGCGGCAGCCGCCCCGGCGTTGTTGAAGCCCATCCGGTTGATCACCGCGCGCTCTCCCACCAGCCTGAACAGGCGCGGGCGCGGGTTGCCCGGCTGGGCGTGCGCGGTGATCGTGCCGACCTCGACGTGGCCGAAGCCGAGCGCGGCGATGCCCTCGGCGCACGCGGCGTCCTTGTCGAACCCGGCGGCCAGGCCCAGCGGACCCGGGAAGTGCACGCCGAACGCGGTCACCCGCAGGGCCGGGTCGCGGGGCGCGAGCGTGCGGAAGAGCAGCCGCTTGACCACGGGCAGCTTTGCGAGGAGCGCGAGGGCGCTCACGGTCTGATGGTGCACGGCCTCGGCGTCGAAACGCCGCAAGACCTGCGTGAACACGAGGCGATACATCACGGGTCAGGCTACCAATCCGGCCTCGTGGGCGATGATTGCGGCCTGCACGCGGTTGCGCACGCCGAGTCTGGTGAGGATGGCGCTCACGTACGCCTTCACCGTGCCCTCGACGATGTGCAGCTCGCGGGCGATCTCGGCGTTGGACATGCCCGCGCCGACCAGGGCGAGCACTTCGCGCTCCCGGTCGGTGAGCGGGCCGACGCGGTCGCGGGCCTGCGCCCCCTTGGTCAGCTTTCCGCCCGCGAAGTGTGCGATCACCCGCTGGGCGACCCTGGGCGACAGGTACGCGGCCCCGTCGGCCACCGCGTGGATCCCGGCGATCAGCTCGCGCGGATCGCCCGACTTGAGCAGGAACCCGCTCGCCCCGATGTCGAGCGCCTTGGCGATGTAGTCGTCCTCCCCGAATGTGGTCAGCATCACCACGGCCGTGCCCGGCGCGACCCGGCGCATCTCGCTCGCCGCCCCCAGGCCGTCGAGCCTGGGCATGCGGATGTCGAGCAGCGCCACGTCGGGGCGGTGGCTGATGGCCAGGTCGACGGCCTGCCTGCCGTCCCCGGCCTCGGCCACCACCTCCAGCGACGGGTCGGAGGCGAGGATGGCCTTGACCCCGGCCCGGATCATGGCCTCGTCGTCGGCCAGGAGTACACGGATCACGCCCTCTATATTGCCGACATGGCACAGGTGAAGGTGTACGGGCGCAGGGACGTGTGGGCCGGACGGCAGCGGGAGATCTCGGATCTGGTGCAGTCGTGCCTGGTGAGCGCGTGGGGCGTGCCGCCGGAGAAGCGGTTCCACCGGTTCCTGCTGCTGGAGGAGGACGACTTCGTCTGCCCTGGGCGCAGTGACAATTACCTCATCATCGAGGTGATCTGCTTCACCGGGCGCAGCGACGACGCCAAGCGGGCGCTGATCAGGGAGATCTACGACAAATCCGGCTACGAGCCCGAGGACGTGGAGATCACGATCATCGAGATGCCTAAGGTGAACTGGGGGATCCGCGGGGTGCCCGCCGACGAGCTCACCCTCTCGTACAAGGTCGAGGTCTAGCTGACGGTATGGTCCGACTCATGAGCACTCACTATGACGTCGTCGTTCTCGGCGCGGGTCCCGGAGGGTATACGGCCGCCGTCCGCGCCGCCCAGCTCGGACTGCGCGCTGCGGTCGTCGAGGAGAAGTACTGGGGTGGCGTCTGCCTGAACGTGGGCTGCATCCCGTCCAAGGCGCTGCTGCGCAACGCCGAACTGGCCCACATCTTCAACAACGAGGCCAAGACGTTCGGCATCAGCGGCTCGGTCACCTTCGACTACGGGGCGGCCTTCCAGCGCAGCCGCAAGGTGGCCGACGGTCGGGTCAAGGGCGTTCACTACCTGATGAAGAAGAACGCCATCACGGAGTACGACGGCCGCGGCACGTTCCTGGACGCGAACACGATCCAGGTGAACGGCGAGACGATCACGTTCTCCCACTGCATCATCGCGGCGGGCGCGACCACCCGGCTGATCCCGGGCACGCGGCTTTCCGAGCGTGTGGTGACGTACGAGGAGCAGATCCTCACCGAGGAGTTGCCGGAGAGCATCATCATCGCGGGCGCCGGCGCCATCGGGGTGGAGTTCGCGTACGTGCTGCACAACTACGGCGTCAAGGTGACGATCGTGGAGTTCCTCGACCGGGTGGTGCCGCTGGAGGACGAGGAGGTGTCGGCCGAGCTGGCCAAGCGCTACAAGCGGCTCGGCATCGAGGTGCTGACCTCGACCCGCGTGGACGCCATCGAGGACACCGGCGCCTCCGTCAAGGTCACCGTCACCCGCGGCGGCGAGACCCGGGTGCTCGAGGCCGACAAGGTGCTGCAGGCCATCGGGTTCCAGCCGCGCGTCGAGGGCTACGGCCTGGAGAAGACGGGCGTGGCGCTGACCGACCGGGGCGCCATCGCGGTCGACGGGCGCTGCCGTACGAACGTGCCGCACATCTTCGCCATCGGCGACGTCACCGCCAAGCTGATGCTGGCGCACGCCGCGGAGTCCATGGGCATCATCGCCGCCGAGACGATCGCGGACGCGGAGACCATGGAGCTCGACTACGTGATGATCCCGCGGGCCACGTACTGCCAGCCGCAGGTGGCCAGCTTCGGCTACACCGAGGCGCAGGCGCGCGACCTGGGCTACGACGTGAAGGTGGCGAAGTTCCCCTTCACGGCCAACGGCAAGGCGCACGGCCTGGGCGACTCGGCCGGCTTCGTCAAGATCATCAGCGACAACACGCACGGCGAGCTGCTCGGCGCCCACCTGATCGGGCCCGAGGTCACCGAACTGCTGCCGGAGCTGACCCTGGCCCAGCAGTGGGACCTGACCGTGCACGAGGTCGCCCGCAACGTCCACGCGCACCCGACGCTCGGCGAAGCGGTCAAGGAAGCCATCCACGGCCTCGCCGGCCACATGATCAACATGTGATCGGGTCCCAGGGGGCAAGCACGGTCCTCACCCAGGAGGCGCTACGCGCCATGCGATGGTTCGGGCCCTGCCTCCCAAGGGGGCGAGCCCCCTTTCGATCCCCCAAAGGCGCGGTCCTCGCTGACGCTCGGGCGTGCTGATGGGGGATCAGGGCTTCGCCCCGATCCCCGGCAGGCCACCTCGTGCTCCCCCGGCTGTGGGCCGCGTCCTCCACGGGTGGTCGTCCGCTGTGAGCAGCGCCCCAGGAGACTAGCTGGCGAGGAAGTCGAAGTGGAACGCCGCCACGAGCAGGATCAGGCTCGCGGTTCTTACGAACTGGATGAACACGGTGTGCTCGGTTATCTTGACGAGCCCGGCGACCGCCGCAACCGGGCGTCCTTTTCCCTTGATGAAGCTTTCGAGTATGTAGGCGCCGATTCCCCATCCTATCGGCAGTAGTATGAGGGCCCCCAACGCAATGGGGCCGGGTAGCGTCGAAGCGACAAACCAGAGAAAGGCGAAGGGCAGGGCAAGGCACAGGATGCCGACCGCTGCCATGACCGTGGTTTCGACCGGCTTCTTCAGCGGGGACAGCCATTCCCGTAAGCGCGCGGGCCCGACAATGTCGATGAGGATGGCCAAACCTGCCAGGAGCGCCGCGACCTTGGCCAGACGTGCCCATTTGTAGATCTCCAGCCCCCATAGGATGCGGGACTTGATGTCCACGCCCGCTGACCAGAGTGACCATGCCTCTAGGTAACTGATTTCCTGCAATGCCATGGCGGGATGGTACGCCACCGGCGTGTCGACGGTGACAGGTGGCGTCGTTCCGGGATCAAACTGTTTTGCCGCCGAGCAGGCCGAAAATCACGCCCAGGCCCGCCCACGCCGCTCTTTGCAGCCATTCCGTCGTCGACATCTGCGACGGAGTGGGATTGGCGATGAAGAAACCCGAATAAATAGCGCCGCCCACGAAGAGGACCGTGAAGCCGAGCACCACGAAGAACACGAGTCTGAAATTCCGGTCCACGGTCGTCGCGCCGCCGCCCGGGCTCATTCCGGCCCTCCCGCGTACCGGCGGGAGCGCGTCGCCGGGCTCGGCGCGGGTGGGCCGCTCCGGTCCGCATCGACCTTGATGATCAGCCCATCAATGGGAATGACCTCTTCCTCCGTGGCCGGGCGTGCCCCCTGCGGGGACTCGAGCGTGGTCCCGGCTTTCACGATCAGGGTCAGCTCGCCGAGCGGGCGCCTGAATATGGCGCGGAGGGCCGCACGCATGCCGGAGTTGCCGACCATCGTCAGGACCATGGCCGCGAGTCCCGCCGTGGCGAATCCCCAATAGAATCCGTTCATGGCCCCCTCTGGGATCGCAGTGCCCGCTATCGGCGCGATTCCCTTTTCCCGGGCGCGGATCCCGCTTCCGGGTGAATTTTGACTCAGCCTTTCCGGGGCAGGCGCGCCGCTTCGGGGTCTGACTGGGGCTCGGGTTGGTGGTTCGGCTGGGGGACCGCTTCGGGGTCTGGTTGGTGGTTCGGCTGGGGTGCCGCTTTGAGGTCCGGCTGGGGGGTCGGTTCGGGATCCGGCCGGGGTGGGGTTTCGGTGCGGAGCGGGATCTCGCGGATGAGCCAGGCGATCGCGAAGGAGATCGCCGCGAGGGCCGCGGCGCCGATGAGGAGGGCGTGCAGGCCGCTGGTGACGGCCTCGCGAACGGCGTCGGCCACGGGGGAGGGCAGGCGGGGCAGCGAGCCAGGTGTCAGCTCGCCGCTCCGCTCCAGTTGTCCGGCCTGGCCAGGGCCGAGGTGGGCGGTCAGGTGGGTGCGCATCCGGGCCGCGTACAGGGTGCCGAGCACGGCGATGCCCAGCGATCCGCCGACGGTGCGCAGCAGGGTGACGGTGCCGCTGGCGGCGCCCATGTCGCGCGGGTCGGCGCCGTTGATCGTGATGAGCGTGGTGCTCTGCATCACCAGGCCGATCCCCGTCCCGATGACGAGGGTGAGCGCCGAGGCGGCCGGTGCGGGGGTGGAGGCGTCGAGCAGGAGCAGGGCCAGGGACCCGGCGGTCATGAGCGCGCCGCCGAGGATCGGATAGCGGCGGTAGCGGCCGTCGCGGCTGATGAGCCGGCCGGTGACCAGTTGCGCGGCGAGCATGCCGAACATCAGCGGCAGCAGCAGCATGCCGGCCGCCGCGGGCGAGGCGCCCTGGACGAACTGCATGTACTGGGGCAGGTAGTTGGTCACGCTGACCATGGCGGCGCCGACGAGGAAGCTGAGGACCTGGGCCAGGGTGAAGCCGCGGTCGGCGAACAGCCGGGGCGGGATGACCGGTTCGGCGGCCCGGCGCTCGACGGCGACGAATCCGGCCAGGGCGAGCACGGAGAGCGTGCCCAGGGCGAGGACCTGGGGTGAGGTCCAGGCGTACGCGGTGCCCGCCCAGCCGGCCAGCAGGGTCAGGGCCACGATGGCGGTGGTGAGCAGGGCCGCGCCGCCGTAGTCGATGCGGGGCTTGACGCGTTCGGTGGGCGGGAGGTGGATCCGGGTGGAGATGATCAGCAGCGCCACGGCGCCGACGGGCAGGTTGACGTAGAAGGTCCAGCGCCAGCTCAGGTAGTCGGTGAGCAGGCCGCCGAGGAGCGGCCCGCCGACGTACGCGATCGGCATGATGACACCGATCATCGACTGCAGCCGGCCGCTCTCGCGGGGCGGTACGAGAACTCCGATGATGGCCAGCGCCCCGACCATGAGCCCGCCCGCGCCGAGCCCCTGCACGGCGCGGAAGGCGATGAGCTGGCCCATGTCCTGCGACAGTCCGGCCAGTCCCGACCCGGCCAGGAAGAGCGCGATCGCGCTGATGAAGGTCGCCTTGCGGCCGAACAGGTCGCCGACCTTGCCCCAGATCGGGGTGGTGGCCGCGGCGGCGAGCATGTAGGCGGTCACGACCCAGGGCAGGCGGTCCAGGCCGCCGAGGTCGCCCGCGATCGTGGGCAGCGCGGTGCCCACGATCAGGCCGTCCAGCATGGCCAGGAACATGCCGAGCAGCAGGCCGAACACGCCGACGTAAAGGGATCGGGTCATGGCGCGTCACGCCGCGTACGGCCGGACGGCCTTGGCCTCGCGCAGGGCCTGCGCCCACCAGGCGAGCCGGTCCAGCATCACCTTGGCGGCGGGCTCGACGGCCGGGTCGACCGTCCTGCCCTCGCCGTCGAACTGCTCCCAGACGCGCTGGAAGCCGACCCCGTCGCGGATGGTGACCGCGTGCAGCTCGGCCAGGACCAGGCGCAGCTGTTCGACCGCGCGCAAACCGGCGGAGAAGGCGCCGTAGGAGACGAAGGCGACCGGCTTGGCGTGCCACTCGGGGCCGTGCCAGTCGATGGCGTTCTTCAGCGCGGCCGGGAAGCTGTGGTTGTACTCCGGCGTGACGATCACGAAGGCGTCGGCCGCCGCCATCCGCGGTGAAACCGCGCCCAGCAGGTCTCTGGCCTCCTGGGAGGCCGGGGGCTCGCCGAGGACCGGGAAGACGGTCGGCAGCGGCGTCTCGACCAGGTCGATGAGGTCGGCTTCCATGTCGCCGCGCTGGTCGAGCAGGCCGACGATCCAGTTGCTCACGACCGTGCCGAGGCGGCCGTCGCGGGTGCTGCCGAGGATGACCGCGACCTTGAGCGGGCTGTCGTTCATGGGGGCTCCGTTTGTGTACGTCGTATCTAGCGAGATACAACGTACACACGAGAATGTACGTTGTCCACTTCGGATACGCTGTATCGGACACGGAAGGGGAGCCACATGGCTGTCGAGAAAGACAAACCGCGCGAACCGCTCTGGGCGCGCCTGGAACGTCCGGCCCCCGCCCCGCGGCAGACCCTCTCGCCGCAGCGCATCGCCACGGCCGCGGTGGGGATCGCCGACGCCGAGGGCCTGGACGCGGTCACCATGCGCCGCCTGGCCACCGAGCTGGGCGTCGCGCCCATGGCGCCCTACCGGTACGTGTCAGGCAAGGACGAGCTGCTGGAGCTGATGGTCGACCACGCCTACGAGGAGCTGCGGCTGCCCGAGGGACTCGGCTGGCGGGAGACGATGCGCGCCCTGGGGCACGGCACGCGCGAGATGACGCTGCGGCACCCGTGGCTGGCTCAGCTGTCCCCGCAGGCCATGCTCGCGCTCACCCCGCGCCGCATGGCCGTCACCGAGCGCTCCCTGTCGGCCCTGGCCGGATCGGGCCTCGACCCCGACACGACGATGAGCGTGTTCCGCGCCGTGGACGCCTACGCCAACGGCGCCATGGCGTACGAGATCGCCGTGCAGAGCTTCATGGACCAGCAGGGCTGGGCCGACGGGGGCGAGCTGCGAAGTGAGCTCGCCCCGCAGATGACCTGGCACATCCAGACCGGGCGTTACCCCACCTTCGAGGGCTATCTGATGACGGCCACCCGCAAGGACGACGTGCTCTGGCGGTTCGAGACCGGCCTCGAGTACGTCCTCGACGGCATCGCCGCCAAGCTGGGGATCTGAGGAACGGCTACCGGTAGCGGGCGCGGCCCTCGCCCGGCACCACTTCACCGAGCACCCAGGCGTCCAGCCCGCGTGCCCCCAGCACCCTGACGGCCTCGTCCGCTGAGTCGGCGGCTACGATGGCCGCCATCCCGACCCCGAGGTTGAACGTGCGGTCCATGTCCTTCTGGGCGATCTGCCCGTGCCCGGCGAGCACCCCGAAAACGGCGGGCGGCGTCCAGGAGGCCCGGTCCAGCACGGCGTCGAGATGGCCCGGCAGCGACCGCGACAGGTTGCCCTCGATGCCACCGCCGGTGATGTGCGCGTAGGCGTGCACGTCGACGGTCCGGGCCAGCTCCAGGCAGTCGAGGGAGTAGATCCGGGTCGGCTCCAGCAGCTCCTCGCCCAGCGGGCGCCCCAGCTCGGGCAGGACGGCGTCGAGCGACAGGGAGGCCTCGCGGAGCACGTGGCGTACCAGGGAGTAGCCGTTGGAGTGGATCCCGGAGGACGCCAGCCCCAGCACCACGTCACCCGCCACGACCCGGGAGGACCCCAGCATGGCGGAGGCCTCGACGACGCCCGTCCCGGCACCCGCCAGGTCGTACTCGTCCGGCCCCATGGCCCCGGGGTGCTCGGCCGTCTCGCCGCCCACCAGCGCGGCTCCGGCCAGGCGGCAGCCCTCGGCCACGCCGCCGACGATCTCGGCGACGCGCTCGGGCACCACCTTCCCGCAGGCGATGTAGTCGGTCATGAACAGCGGCTCGGCCCCGCACACCACCAGGTCGTCGAGGACCATGCCGACCAGGTCGATGCCGATGGTGTCGTGCTTGCCGTACCGCTGGGCGATCATGACCTTGGTGCCCACGCCGTCGGTGGAGGTGGCGAGCAGCGGCCGCTCGTAACGCAGAAGGGCCGAGGCGTCGAACAGCCCGGCGAACCCGCTGGCGTCGTCGACCACCTCGGGCCGCCGCGAGCGCGCCACCTTGCTCTTCATCAGGTCGACGGCACGCTCGCCCGCCGCGATGTCGACGCCCGCGGCCTCATAACTGCTCACGCTTTGCTCTCCAACACGAACTTGCCCACGTTGTCCTGGTCGATGGGGATCGGGTAGGAGCCGTCGAAGCAGGCCCTGCACAGGCGGTCGGCGGGGATGGTGGTGGCCTTGGTCAGGCCCTCCAGGGAGATGTAGCCGAGCGAGTCGGCCCCGAGCGAGGCGCGGATCTCCTCGACCGACAGCGATCCCGCGATCAGCTCGGCCCTGGTGGCGAAGTCGATGCCGTAGAAGCACGGCCAGGCCACGGGCGGCGAGGAGATGCGTACGTGCACCTCCTTGGCCCCGGCCTCGCGCAGCATCTTGACGATGGCCCGCTGGGTGTTGCCGCGCACGATCGAGTCGTCCACGACCACCAGTCGCTTGCCCGCGACCACCTCGCGCAGCGGGTTGAGCTTCAGTCGGATGCCGAGCTGGCGGATGGTCTGCGAGGGCTGGATGAACGTGCGGCCCACGTAGGAGTTCTTGACCAGGCCCTGCCCGTAGGGGATCCCGCTCTCCTCGGCGTAGCCGACGGCCGCCGGGGTGCCGGACTCGGGCGTGGGGATGACCAGGTCGGCCTCCACGGGGTGCTCGCGGGCCAGCACGCGGCCCACCTCGACCCTGGTGACCTGGACGCCGCGCCCGGCGATGGTGGTGTCGGGGCGGGCGAGATAGACGTACTCGAAGAGGCAGCCCTTGGGCTCGGCCAGCGCGAAGCGGCGTGACCTGACGCCGCGCTCGTCGATGGTCAGCAGCTCGCCCGGCTCGATCTCGCGGACGAACGTGGCGCCCACGATGTCGAGCGCGGCCGTCTCGGAGGCCACCACCCAGCCGCGCTCCAGCCGACCCAGGACCAGCGGGCGGATGCCCTGCGGGTCGCGGGCCGCGTAGAGCGTCTTCTCGTCCATGAACACCAGCGAGTAGGCGCCCTTGACCTGCGGGAGCAGCTCCGCCGCCGAGTCCTCGATGGAACGGGTGCGGTCCTGCGCGAGCAGCGTGGTCAGGACCTCGGTGTCGGTCGTCGCGCGGGTGGAGCCCGGAGCCAGGCGCTGGGCCAGCTCCGGGGTGTTGATCAGGTTGCCGTTGTGGGCGAGCGCGAGGCCGCCGACGTCGGTGGAGCTCAGCGTGGGCTGCGCGTTCTCCCACACGCTCGATCCGGTGGTGGAGTAGCGGCAGTGGCCGATGGCCAGGTGGCCGCGCAGGGTGCTGAGCACCGACTCGTCGAAGACCTGGGCGACCAGGCCCATGTCCTTGTAGACGAGAATGCGGCTGCCCTCGCTGACCGCGATGCCCGCGGACTCCTGCCCGCGGTGCTGCAACGCGTACAGCCCGTAGTAGGTGAGTTTGGAAACTTCCTCGCCTGGAGCCCAGACGCCGAAGACGCCACAGGCGTCTTTAGGCGCGCGGTCATCGAGGTCCAGGTCATGGCCGAGCCGGCCGTCGCCCTTCAGCACATGCCTCAGTTTAGGTCGGCCGCTTCGGTGCTCGCACACTCGGGGGCGATATCAGGCGACGTGGCTGGATCTGCCCGCATTTGAACCGTCCCGGATGATCTCTCCGGTGAGGTTCCGGTTCGCCGCGGATCCGAGGAAGAGGATCAGCGCGGCCAGGTCGTCCGCGGTGGACAGCCTGCGGGTGGGCGTGCGGGCCGCGATGGCGTCCAGCGCCTCCTGCGACACCGGGCGCTCCCGCTCGGTCAGCGTGAGCCCGGCGACGGCCACGTTCACCAGGATGCCGTCCTTGCCGGCGTCCCAGGCCAGCGCGCGGGCCATGCCGTGCAGGGCCATCTTGGCGGTGCCGTACGCGCCCGGCCCCGGCAGCCCCTCCTCGCCCGCGCCCGACGAGACGAACACGATCCGCCCGAACTCCCTGTGCCGCATCCCCGGCAGCACGGCCTGCACGAGCAGGGCGTTGGCCACCACGTTGGCGTGCATGACCGCCGACCACTCGGCCGCGGGCACGCCCTCGAAAGGCACGCTGTTGGGCATGATGGTGCCCCAGCGGACGGCGTTGGCCACCAGGGCGTCCACCTCGCCCGCCTGGGCGACCGCGGGCGCGATGGTCGCGTGGTCCTCAAGGTCCAGGTGTACGGCCGCGGCCTGGCCGCCCTCCTCCTCGATCCGCTTGACGACCCCGGCCGCCCGGTCCGCGCCCGTGTTGTAGGTGATCGTGACGCGCGCCCCGGCCTTGGCGTACGCGAGCGCGGTGGCGGCGCCGATGCCCGACGAGCCACCCGTGATCAGTACGTGCATGGAGACGATCCCTTCTATTTAGCCGACTAATTAGCCAGCTAACTGGAGAGGCCGCCCTGGTCGCAAGGGGATTTCGCTGGGAGCGAAACGACTAATGGGTGATGGCGCGTACGAGCCGGGCCAGCAGGGTGCGCTCCTCGGCGTCGAAGCCGCGCAGGAGCTCCTCGTCCAGCCGGTTCCAGATGTCCTCCACCGGCTGCTGCAGCGCCTTGCCCGCGTCCGTGAGGTAGACGCGGGTCACCCGCGCCCGGCCGGGGTCGGGCGCGCGGCGGACGAGCCCGGCGCGCTCCAGGCGCTGGAGGGTCTTCGTGACGGTGGGCGGCTCGACGCCGAGCCTGGTGATGAGCTCGCCCTGGCAGAGGCCGTCCTGCCGCCACAGTTGGTTGAGCAGCAACTCCTGCCCGGCGTGCAGCCCGAGCGGGCCCAGCTCGGCGGCCAACTGGTTGCGGTGCGCCTTCATGACCTTGATCAGCGCGTACGTCAGGGTCTCCTCCAGCATGCACCCATCTTGCCCGCCGCCTGCGATTTTGGCGCATGGTGACCCAAGCATCGGAAGCCTTTTACCGTGTCGCGTGGTTTAGCCGACCCTCTCCGCGAAAGGGTGAAGTGTCCGGCAAATGAGCCGTCGGGGAGACGCATGACCACACCTGAGGACCCGAACGAGCCCCGCCCGGGCCAGGGCCCGCGCGAAGGCCGTCCGGAAGAGGAAGAGCCCGGCCGGCACGCGCCTGAGTGGTGGCGCGACGGCGAGCCGGAGGAGGAGCGGCGGGAGCCCGCTCAGGAGGGCGAGGAGCCGATCGCTCCCGTGCCGCCTGTGGTGCCCCCGCCCGACGTGCCGCCCACGCACGAGCCCAGGCCGGGCGGTGAGCCGACCCATCCCGACCTGCCCACCTCACCCGAGACCCCGCCGCCCACGGGAGGCGACGCCGAGGCGACCCAGGTCCTGCCGCCGACCGAGGGCGACGCCGAGGCGACCCAGGCGTACCAGATCCCCGGGGCCACCCCGACCTACCCGGGCTGGGGGGCCGCCCAGGGGGAGCCGCCGGCCAGGCCGGCGCCGTCCCGCTACGAACAGGACGACCAGCGGCCCTACCCGCCCCCGCCGCCGGACCAGGGGCCGCCCGGCGGCGGCACCCCGGGCGGGTACGCCGCCCCGCCACCGGGACAGGAGCCGACCGTCCCCGGCACGACGCCGTCCAGCCCGTACGGCGGCCCGCCCGGCTACGGTCCGCCGCCCTACGGCGTCACCTACCAGCAGGCCCAGCCCGGCAGCGGCCTGGCCACAGCGTCGCTGGTGCTGGGCGTGGCCAGCCCCTTTCTGGTCTTCGTCTGCTTCACGGGCCTGATCACCGCCATCCTGTCGATCGTCTTCGGCTGCGTGGCGCTCGCCAAGCGCGCCGGCAAGGGCCGCGCGATCGCCGGCATCGTGATCAGCGGGCTCTCGCTGGTGCTCTTCGCGATCGTGGCGATCTGGTTCTGGCACGTGGTGCAGGAGTGCGCGCACCTGCCCAGCCCGCTCGTGGACAAGTGCGTCCAGGACAAGTTTCCCTGGATGAGCGGCACCCGCGGCTAGGAAGGCTGGAGCGGCAGGTGCTCTGACAGGTCCGCCCGCGACCCGCTGGCGGACACCAGGTTCTTCGCCATCGCCTCCGCCCAGGTGAGACGGCCCAGGGCCAGGTCCATCCAGGTGCGGCCGTCCATCTCGACCACGTTCGGCGGCGTGCCCCGGGTGTGGCGGGGGCCCTCGACGGCCTGGACGGCGGCGTACGGCGGCACGCGTACCTCCACGGTCCTGCCGGGCGCGGCGGTCGCCAGCCGGTCGAGCAGGTAGCGCACCGCCTGCCTGGCCGCGGCGCGCTCGGGCTCGAGCCCCCGGTCGTAGGCGGCCAGCACGGCGGCCACGAGCGCGTCGGGCAACGACGACGCGGGACCGTCGTAGGCGGGCTCGTCGAGGGCGACGAGCTGGGCGTCGAGCGCCGCTCTCAGCTTCTCTTGATCCAGTTTGCGTGGTGGCACCTCACCATTGTCTCCCTGGCAGCGTTCATCGAGACGGAGGTCATCGTTCACCTCCGGTTTTGACAGCGGCCGTAACCTCCCCGCCGTACAACCGCGCACAAATATGGAGGATCTGTGGCGAACCGGAACGCGGGTGGGCGGCTGCTGCCGCTGATTTCCACCCCGCACAAGGGCGGTCGCTCCGCGATGACGTGTCAGTTCCGCTGCGGGAACGCGTGCGCGCATGACGTGGCGAACACCAGTGGCAACGCTTATTTCGGCGATGTGGTCAAGGAGGCGCTGTCGCGCCGCGGCGTGCTGCGCGCCGGCGCGCTCGGCGCCCTCGTGGCGGGCGCGGGAATCACGGGGGCCGTGCCGGCCATGGCCGACGACCCCGAGGCGCAGGCCGCCGAGCTCGCCCGGGGCGGGAATTCCGGCGACCTCCGGTTCACCCCGGTCGCGCCGAACAAGGACGACAAACTGACCATCCCCGATGGCTACCGCTCGTCCGTGGTCGTGCGCTGGGGCGACCCCGTGCTGCCCGACGCCCCCGCTTTCGACTTCGACAACCAGAGCGCCGACGCGCAGGCCAAGCAGTTCGGCTACAACTGCGACTACGTCACGCTCCTGCCGATGGGCCGTGACCGCGCCCTGCTGTGGGTGAACCACGAGTACACCAACGAGGCCCTGATGTTCCGCGGTTACACCGGCGGCGCCGCCGCGACCGAGGAGCAGATCAAGATCGCGCTGGCCGCGCACGGCGGCTCGGTCGTGGAGATCGAGCGGGCCGGCGCGGGCGAGTGGAAGCTGGTCACCAAGGGCCGCCGCCGCTACAACCGCCGCATCACCGCTCAGACCAAGATGAAGTTCTCCGGCCCCGCGGCCGGCAGCGACCTGCTCAAGACGGCCGCCGACCCCGCGGGCCGCACCCCCGTCGGCATGCTGAACAACTGCTCGGGCGGCACCACCCCCTGGGGCACCGTGCTGACCGCCGAGGAGAACTTCGACCAGTACTTCGTCAACGGCGACAAGGTGCCCGAGGCGCAGAAGCCGTACATCACCCGCTACACCATCACCACCGGCACTCCGTCGGGCAACCGCCGGTTCGACCGGGTGGAGGAGCGCTTCGACCTGGCCAAGCACCCGCAGGAGGCCAACCGGTTCGGCTGGATCGTGGAGATCGACCCGTTCGACCCCGACTCCACGCCGATCAAGCGGACCGCGCTTGGGCGCTTCAAGCACGAGGCCGCCAACACCACGCTGGCCCGCGACGGCCGTCTGGTCGTGTACATGGGCGACGACTCGCGCTCCGAGTACATCTACAAGTTCGTCTCCAAGAACCGCTACATCCCCGGCTTCGACCGGCACAACCGGACGCTGCTGGACGAGGGCACCCTGTACGTGGCCAAGTTCACCGGCGACAGCCCCGCCTCCGAGATCGACGGGAGCGGCAAGCTGCCCTCCGACGGCGAGTTCGACGGCTCGGGCGAGTGGATCCCGCTGGTCTCGGGCGACAAGTCGTACGTGGACGGCATGACCGCCGTCGAGGTCCTGGTCTACACCCGCCTGGCCGCCGACAAGGTGGGCGCGACCAAGATGGACCGCCCGGAGGACATGGAGCGCAACCCGGTCACCGGCGCCGTGTACGTGGCGCTCACCAACAACACCAACCGCACCGCGGCCCAGGTGGACGAGGCCAACCCGCGCCCCTCGAACAAGCACGGCCACGTCCTGGAGATCGTGGAGCGGCGCGACGACGCGGGCGAGAAGACGTTCGCGTGGTTGCTCCCGCTGGTCTGCGGCGACCCGAACGACCCCAACACCTACTTCGCCGGCTACGACAAGACCAAGGTCTCGCCGATCTCGTGCCCGGACAACGTGGCGTTCGACCGTGACGGCAACCTGTGGATCTCCACGGACGGCAACCAGCTCGGCAGCAACGACGGCATGTTCGTGATGCCCGTGCGCGGCAAGGAGCGGGGCCACCTGCGCCAGTTCCTCACCGTCCCGTTCGGCGCGGAGACCTGCGGCCCGCTGGTGACCGCCGACCAGCGCAGCGTCTTCGTCGCGGTGCAGCACCCCGGCGAGACCGACGGCGCGAACCCCGACAACCCCAGCAGCCACTGGCCCGACGGCGACCAGCCGCGTCCGTCGGTCGCGGTGGTCTGGCACGGCCAGGGCAAGAAGATCGGCGCTTGACCTCAAGTTAACTTGAGGCAATACCGTTCCATGCCATGAGCATGGAGATGACCGCCTGGCACCAGCTGTATTCGATGAACAACCAGAAGGAGCGTCGCCCTGTCTCCAGGGCGACGCTCCGGCGTATCGGCGGGTTCGCGCGCCCGCACCGGCGGAAACTGACGCTGTTCCTGGTGCTCAGCGTGGTGATGGCGGGCTTGGCGGTGGGGTCCCCGCTGCTCGCGGGCCGGGTGGTGGACGCCATCTTCAACAGTGAGCCGCTCGACGTGGTCGTGGTGGTGGCGCTCGCGATCGCGGGCCTGGCCCTCGCGGAGGCGGGGCTCGGGCTGCTCAACCGGTGGTTGTCGGCGGGCCTGGGCGAGGACCTGATCCTCGACCTGCGTACGGCCGTCTTCGACCACGTGCAGAAGATGCCCGTCGCGTTCTTCATGAGGACGCGCACCGGCGCGCTGGTCAGCCGCCTGAACAACGACGTGATCGGGGCGCAGCGGGCGTTCACCGACACCCTGTCCGGCGTGGCGGGCAACGTCGTGACGCTCGTGCTGACGCTCATCGCCATGATCGGCATCTCCTGGCAGATCACGCTGCTCGCGCTCCTGCTGCTCCCGATCTTCGTGCTGCCCGCCCGCCGGATGGGCACCCGGATCGCCAGGCTGCGGCGCGAGGCGGCCGACCACAACGCGGCCATGGGCACGCAGATGACCGAGCGCTTCTCGGCGCCCGGCGCGACGCTGGTCAAGCTGTTCGGCCGGCCCGCGCACGAATCGGCCGAGTTCGCCCACCGGGCCAGGCGGGTGCGCGACATCGGCGTGCGCTCCGCCATGACCCAGTCGGCCTTCGTCACCGCGCTGACGCTGGTCTCGGCCCTGGCCCTGGCGCTCGTGTACGGCCTCGGCGGCTTCTACGCCCTGCGCGACCAGCTCGCGCCCGGCGCGCTCGTGTCGATGGCCATGCTGCTCACCCGCCTGTACGCGCCCCTGACCGCGCTCGCCAGCGCCCGCGTGGACGTCATGAGCGCGGTCGTCAGCTTCGAGCGCGTCTTCGAGGTGCTCGACCTCGAACCGCTCATCAAGGAGAAGCCCGACGCCCGCGAGGTCCCGGAGGGCCCGGTCTCCGTCGAGTTCGACGACGTCCGCTTCGCCTACCCCTCGGCCGACAAGGTCTCGCTCGCCTCGCTGGAGGAGGTCGCCACGCTCGACTCGCGCGGCGGCGTCGAGGTGCTGCACGGCGTCTCGTTCCGGGCCGAGCCCGGCCAGATGGTGGCGCTGGTCGGCTCGTCCGGCGCGGGCAAGTCCACGATCGCCCAGCTCCTGCCCAGGCTGTACGACGTCGACTCCGGCGCCGTACGGCTCGGCGGCGTGGACGTGCGCGACCTGACCGCCGACTCGCTGCGCGACACGCTCGGCATGGTCACCCAGGACGGCCACCTCTTCCACGAAACGATCAGGGCGAACCTGCTGCTGGCCAGGCCCGAGGCGAGCGAGGACGACATCTGGGACGCCCTCACCAGGGCCAGGCTGGCCACCCTGATCGAGTCGCTGCCCGACGGGCTCGACACGGTCGTGGGGGAGCGTGGCTACCGCCTGTCGGGCGGCGAGCGCCAGCGGCTGACGATCGCCCGGCTGCTGCTGGCCAGGCCCCGGGTGGTCATCCTGGACGAGGCCACGGCGGCGCTCGACTCCACCTCCGAGGCGGCCGTGCAGGCGGCGCTCGGGGAGGCGCTCGAAGGCAGGACCGCCGTGGTGATCGCCCACCGGCTCTCCACGATCCGCGCCGCCGACCTCATCCTCGTGATCGAGGACGGGCTCGTGGTCGAGCGGGGCACGCACGCCGACCTGCTCGCCGCCGAGGGCCGCTACGAGGAGCTCTACCGCACTCAGTTCGACGAGCCGACGGTCGCCATGGCCTGAGGCTCGTCGCGCCGGGTCTCGCGGCGGTCCCGCAGCGAATAGAGGGCGACCGGGATCGCTGCCAGCACCACGACGGCCGCGATGACCAGCGTGAACTGGTACGCGTCCAGGAAGGCGAGCAGCGGCGCCCGGTCGCTGCCGCTCTGCCTGGCGCTCAGGATCGCCCCCAGCACGGTGATGCCGAGCAGCCCGAACACCTCGCGTGACACGTTCAGGACGCCCGAGGCCACGCCCGACCTGCCCTGGGGCATGCCGCCGAGGATCGCGGCCGTCAGGGGCACGAGCATGCCGCCGCCCAGCCCGTACAGCAGGAACCAGGGGGCCACGTCGGCGTAGTCGGCGTCGGCGCCCACGCCGGAGAGCAGGTAGATCGCCGTGCCCATGAGCGCCATCCCCAGCGCCACCGTGCGGCCGATGCCGATGCGCGCGCTGATCCGCTGCGACAGGATCGCGATCACGGCCATGACCAGGGCCATCGGCACGAACGACGCGCCAGCCTGGGTGGGGGAGAAGCCGAGCACGTTCTGCAGCCACAGGGCGCTGAAGAAGTAGATCCCGAACACGCCGAACGACCAGATGCCGCTGGTGAGCAGCCCGCCGCTGAACACCCTGGACCTGAAGAGCGAGATCGCGATCATCGGCTCGGAGGCCCGCGCCTCGACCAGCACGAACGCCACGGCCGCCGCCGCGAACACTCCGAACGCGGCCAGGATCTCCGGCGAGGTCCACCCCACGCTCTCACCCTCGATGAGCGCATATGTCAGGGCGAACAGGGCGAGGGCGGAGGTGGCCAGCCCGGGCAGGTCGATCCGGTGCCGCACGCGGGTGAACGCGGGCCTGACCGCCCACATCCCCAGGCCGAACGTCACCACGCCGATCGGCACGTTGATCAGGTAGATCCAGCCCCAGTGCAGGTTCTGGCTGATGAAGCCGCCCGTGATCGGCCCGAGCGCCATGGAGAGCGCCCCCGCGGCGCTCCAGATGCCCACGGCCCTGCCGCGCTCGCCGGGGTCGGGGAAGATCTGGCTGATCAGCGTGAGCGCGGTGGGCGTGAGCAGCGCCGCCCCCACCCCCTGCACGGCCCGTGCGGCGATCAGCGCCGCGCCGGACGTGGCCAGCCCGGCCGCCAGCGAGGCCAGCGTGAAGACGGCCAGCCCGCCGAGGAACACCCTGCGGGCCCCGAACACGTCCGCCAGCCGGCCGCCGACCAGCATCAGCCCGGCGAAGACCAGGATGTACGAGCTCACGATCCATTCGAGACCCGAGATCGTCAGCCCGAGCTCCCGCTGGATCGTCGGCAACGCGACATTGCCGACGTTGTTGTCCAAGTAAGTCATGAATGTGCCCAAGGTCACCGCGACCAACGCCCACCACCGCACGGACATCTCCTCCTATACGCCGTACTTGTACGTCGTATAGTTGAACTTGTACGGCGTATAGTTGTCAACCGTGATGGGAAAACTGACCGCCCAGGCGATCGCGGAGCGGGCGCTGGAGATCGGTGACGCCGAAGGGCTCGACACCGTGACGATCCGGCGCCTGGCCACGGACCTGGGCGTGACCCCGATGGCCCTCTACTGGCACTACAAGAACAAGGACCAGCTGCTCGTCGGCATGGCCGACCACCTGATCGGCGGCTTCGCGCCGAAGCAGGCCGACGAACGCCCGTGGCAGGAGCAGTTCCGCGACCTGATCGAGGGGCTGATCAGGACGCTGCGCGCGCACCCCTGCGCCAAGAGCGTGATCGAGCAGATCGACCCTGTCGAGGTGCCGAACTTCCTGGCCGTCTGGGACCAGGCGCTCGGCCTGGCCCGCAATGCCGGGTTCGGCGTCGACGAGAGCTGCCTGATCAGCAAATATCTGCTGCAGAGCGCCATCGCCATCGCCGACGCCCCCGTGCACGTCAAGACCGTCAGCCCGGACGCGGTCAGGACCAAGCTGGCCGGCCTGCGGTCGCTGCCCGAGGAGACGTACCCGCACCTGGTCGAGATGGCCTCACCGCTGGTCAAGGGGACGGAGAAGGGGCTGTACGACACGTTCGGCGTCGATCTCGTGCTCAGCGGCATAGAGGCGCTCGCGCCCAAAGGTTAGAGTCTCGATCATGCCTTTTGAGCTGATCTGCGAGATCGAACCTCCCACCAAGCCCGATCTGAAGCACGTCAGGCACCAGATCGGCACCATGAGCAAGATCGCCCACTCGTTCCTCATCCCCGACAACCACATCGGGCGCGCGACGGTGTCGAGCGTGGCGGTGGCGCACGAGGTCCAGGCCATGGGCGGGCGCGGGATCGCCTGCCTCAACTCGCGCGACCGCAACCTGCTGGGCTTCCGCCGCGACCTGCTCACGGCGGCGGCCTACGGGGTGGACCAGTTCCTGTTCGTCTACGGCGACAAGCCCACGAGCGGCAACCGGACCAGCGACCTCACCGTGCGCTCGATGATCGAGGAGGCCCGGGAGTTCTCGCCCGGCATGCGGCTGGGCGCGGCGGCCTCGATGCGCTCGCTGCCCGCGTGGAAGCGCGCGGCCGACTTCCTGTTCCTGCAGGTCGGCTTCTCGCTGGAGGCGCAGCTGCGCTGGCGCGAGACCCACCCGGTGGACGTGCCGGTCTACGCGGGCGTCATGGTCCTGGCCAGCGAGCGCCACGCCAGGATGCTGGCCGCCGCCATCCCCGACATCGACCTGCCGGAGGACCTGATCGCGAAGGTGGCCGCGGACCGCATGGCCGGCGTGGAGGCGGCCTGCGAGCAGGTGCTCGCCCTGCGCGACTCGGGCGCCTTCGACGGCGTCCACCTCATCCCGGTCTCCCGCTACCGCGACGTGGAGTCCAGGCTCGCCACCGCCCTCTGAGGACGCGCCAGGGCCGCGAGCAGCGCACCCGTGAGGGCCACGGCGAACAGCGCGGCGTACGCGCGCTGGAAGCCGTCCATGAGCTGTCCCACCGCCACCGGCGACAGCCTGGACAGCGTGCCCGCGTACACCTGGGCCCGCAGCCCGGGCCCCACGGAGGCGGTCAGGACGCTGAGCGACAGGCCGACGCTGATCACGATGCCGACGTTCATGATCATGACGCGGAACCCGTTGACCACGCCCAGGCTGCCGGTCGGCAGCGCCCGCATGACCTGGGTGGTGTTGCCGGTCAGGAACGTTCCGCTGCCGCAGCCGGCCACGAACAGGCCGATCCCGATCACCCAGTACGGCGTGGCGGGATCGGCGGTCAGCATCAGCGTCCCGAGCCCGAGAGCGCTGAGCACCGCCCCGCCGATGGACAGCGCGTACGGCGACACCCGCCGCCCCAGCAGGCCCACGATCGGCGAGGCCAGCCCGATCCCGACGGGCACCGGCAGCACGCTCAGCCCCGCCGTGAACGCGTCCACCCCCCTGGCCGCCTGGAAGTACAGCGCCACCACCAGGATCAGCGCCGAGCGGGCCAGGGCGTTGCAGAACGAGGCCAGATTCGCGTAGGCCAGCAGCCGCCCGCCGAAGAGCCGCAGGTCCAGCACCGGGTTCGAGGAGCGCCGCTCGGCCAGCGCGATCAGCGGCAGCAGCACCAGGAAGACCGCCGCGCCCGTCAGCACCACGGGGCTGGTCAGCCCGGCCGAGCCGGTCTCCGACAGCGCCAGCAGCACCGCCGTCAGCGCCGCGAACACCAGCACGTTGCCCAGCGCGTCCACGGGCTCCTTCGGCCGCCTGGGCATCCTGCGCAGGATCACCGCCCCCACGGTCAGCGCGGCCAGCCCGGCGGGCACGTTCACCCAGAAGATCCACTGCCAGCCCGCGGTCTCCGCGATCAGCCCGCCCAGCGTGGGCCCGGCCAGCTGCGCCACCGACAGCGTGCCGATGTAGACGCCCATGCCCTGGCTCAGCCGGTCCGGCGGGAACGCGTCCGTGATGATCACCGTGCCGTTCGCCAGGATCATCGCTGCCCCGATCGCCTGCAGCACGCGCATCGCGATCAGGAACCACACGCTCGGCGACAGCCCGGCCAGCAGCGAGGCCACCGTGAAGATCGCGAACCCCGTCAGGTAGACCTCCCGCCTGCCCAGCAGGTCCGCCACCCGGCCGAAGAAGACCAGGCTCGCGGTGTTCACCAGCAGGAACGCCAGGAGGATCCACCCCGACTCCAGGGCGTTGGCGTGGAAGTGCCGCACGACCGTCGGGAGCGCGACGTTGAGCGTGCTGCCGGCGATGCCGATGAGGACCAGCCCCAGGCTGGTGACCGCACAGACCTGCCAGGCGTAGCGTAAGCGGCTGGCGTCGTGAGGAATGACCGCGACCATGCCCTCCACTATGACGTACGGCGTACGTACCGGATCTGGCGGGCGGGATCTAGCGGGCCCTCCTGCGCAGGCCGTCGAGGTCGTGGATGACCACGCGCCGCCGCCCGGTCTCGATGAGCCCCCGGTCGCGCAGCGTGCGCAGCGCCTTGCTGACCGCCTCGCGGGAGGCGCCCGTCCAGCCGGCCAGCTCGTCCTGCGACAGGGGCAGCGCCACGCGTACCCCGCTGTTGGTCTTCTCGCCGTAGCGGTCGGCGAGCTCCAGCAGGCGCGTCGCGACCCGGCCCGTGGTGTCGAACGCGCCGTACTCGATGCGCTTCCTGTCCGCGTCCCGCAGCCTGCCGGTGACGAGCTGCATGAGCAGCACGGCGATGCGCCCGTGGGACTCCAGGAACGACGAGAAGTCCCGCACCACGATGCCCGCGATCGGCTCCAGCGCGGTCACCGTGGCCGAGCGGGGCGATCCGTCGATGGCCGACATCTCCCCGAGCAGCGCGCCGGGGCCGCGCACGGCCAGCACCACCTCGGTGCCGGCGCTCGTGTGCGACGAGCACTTGACCCGGCCCTCCGTCAGCACGAGGACCCAGTCGGACGTGTCACCCTCGTTGATCACGGTCGTGCCGCGATCCCAGCGTCGCGGGCGACCGGCCGCGCGCAGGGCCGCGACCTCCTCCTCGGTGAGCATGGACAGAAACTCGCCGGACTCTGGCTCCATGCGCCCGATTATGGCGGTACGGGAGTCACCCTTCTATTGCAAATCAGTCAGAACATACGCATTGACGAGCTCTTCCTTGCCCTTGAGGTTGAGCGGGCCCAGAGGGTTCACCGACGCGCCACGTCCCAGTTGCCGGAGCGTCGTCTCGCCGATGACGACCGTGCCCGGCTCGGCGATGCCCTCGAGTCTGGCGGCCACGTTCACGCAGTCGCCCATCGCGTTGAAGCCGCGCAGCTCCGGGCTGCCGATGTTGCCGACCAGCGCGGGACCGGTGTTGACGCCCACCCTGAACGTCGGCCACGGGACGTCGTCCACCCGCTTCCACGCCATCTCCTCGGCCACCTCGGCGGCGGCCCGCTGCATCTCCAGCGCGGCCTTGCAGGCGGCCCGCGCGTGGCCCGCCTGGGCTGCGGGCGCGTTGAACAGGGCCAGCAGCGCGTCGCCGACGAACTGCACGATCGTGCCGCCGTTGTTGAGGATGCAGGGGACGGCGGCCGTGTGGTAGCGGTTGAGCATCTCGACGATCTCGCCCGGCGTGACCTTCTCGGAGAACGTCGTGAAGCCCTTGAGGTCGGCGAAGAGCGCGGTCAGCTCCTTCAGCTCGCCGCCCAGCGCGGCCTGCGCCGGGTCGGCCAGCAGGGCGTTGGCCACGTCGGGCGACATGTACTGCCGGAAGAGCGTGTCGAGCTCCTGGTAGAGGCGGGCGTTCTCCAGCGAGATCGACAGCTGCCCGGCCAGCGTGGCGGCCAGCGCCTCGTCCTGCTGGGTGCGCCCGATGGGCACCTCCAGCACGCCCGCCAGGTGGCCCTTGACCGTCAGGGGGAAGGCCAGCAGGTTGTCGCGCCTGATGGGCTCGTTGTCGGCGAACTCGTACTCGCGCGAGCCGATCTCCGTCCTGCCCTCCGCGACCAGGCCGATCTTCACGTCGCCGTACGCCTGCCGCACCCGGTCCAGGGCCGTGGCCAGGAGCTGGTCCTCGGGCAGGCCCACCCGGGTCTGGGCGCTCACGGCCACCATGGCGGACAGCCGCCCGGACAGCTCGCGCTCGTTGGCCAGCGCCTCGCCCGCCCGGTCGAGCACCGCGACCTGGCTCTCGTTCAGCCGGAACTTGCCCGACAGCCGGGCCGCGGCCAGCGGCTCGCCCCGCCGTACGTGCTCGACCAGCTCCTCAAGGGCCTTGTCGTAGTCCTGCTGGATGCGCCGCACGGTCGCCGCCAGCGTCACCGAGTCGAACAGGCCCGCGCTCGACCCCTCCCGCCTGAACTGCAGGTAGGCGCTGTAGGCCACGAAGACGAAGGCCAGCGTGAGCAGCAGGTGCCACTCCCACCAGGACAGATGCCAGTTGAGCTGCGACATCCCGGCGATCATGGCCTCGGCCAGCAGCGCGTACGCCGTGATCAGGCTGATCAGCATGGCCGACGGGCGCTTGCGGTGCAGCAGGAACATCATCACGCTCGCCGCGCCGTACAGCAGGACGCCGGGAATCGACGCCCAGGCCAGCCAGTCGACCGGGGAGGCCGGCGGCGGCTCGCTGAGCCGCGTCAGCCCCGGGACCAGCGACGTGACGCCCCAGATGAGCATGAAGCCGAACAGCACCGCGCGGATGAAGTGCTGGGCGTCCAGGACCTTCCTGGCCGCCGCGTCGCCCAGCGGCAGCGCCGAGGCGAACGCGAACGCCGCCGCGACGGAGAGCCCCACCTGCTGGCCCACGTCGAAGCCCAGCGAGCCGATCGGCAGGATGATGTCCGGTGTGGCCAGGCCGTGCATGAAGAAGAAGCCGGCACTGCTCAGGAAGACCATGGACACGAGGAACAGCCGGGCATCCTGGCGGCGCCGCGACGCCTCGCTGATCATCACTCCGAGAACCACGTTGATCCCGGCCACCGTGATGATCATCCAGAAGTGGCTGAGGTTGTGGTGCCACATGACGTTGAACTGGGGCTGGGCCAGCAGCACCCAGAG
Source organism: Nonomuraea sp. NPDC003707 (assembly GCF_053587055.1). Lineage (NCBI taxonomy): Bacteria > Bacillati > Actinomycetota > Actinomycetes > Streptosporangiales > Streptosporangiaceae > Nonomuraea > Nonomuraea sp. NPDC003707. The sequence continues at coordinate 108,936 of NZ_JBSFNK010000036.1, forward strand.
CCCCAGCAGCGGCAGGACCAGGTGGATCCCCCAGACCGCGCCGCGTACGGGCTGGGTGGCCGGAGGCAGGTAGGGGGTTGACACAGACCCGATTATCCCCCGGAGATCGACGCGGCCAATGCGTCGTTTTACTCACCGCTGTCTCCAAATCCTGTCAATCTGGTCAGTAACCCTCCGTTTCGTAATGGATACGTTATGTAGTTCTTGCCATCTCTTGGAACGATTGAAACGTGAATCTCATGGACAACATGAGCATCACTTGTTCCGGAAGGACAGCCGTGGCTAACAAGATTCGCGGTGGGCGCACGCTCACCCTCGCCGCCGTGGGGGCGCTGGCCGCCTCGCTCCTCACTGTCGGTGGCGTCGCCACCGCATCGTCGGCCGCCGGCGAGGTGCACGCCTGCGTGCACAAGAAGACGCGGTACGCCCGCATCGTCAACCCCGCCACGAAGTGCCGGAAGACGGAGGAGCGGATCCTGATCGGCGGCGCCTCCCAGACGACCATCCAGCAGGGCCAGCAGGGGGCGCAGGGCGCGAAGGGCGAGACCGGCCCGGCCGGCCCCCAGGGGCCGAAGGGCGCGGACGGCAAGAACGGCCTGCCCGGCAAGGACGGCAAGGACGGCCTCCCTGGCAAGGACGGCCAGGACGGTCTGCCCGGCAAGAACGGCCAGGACGGTCTGCCTGGCAAGGACGGCAAGAACGGTCGGGACGGTCTGCCTGGCAAGGACGGCAAGAACGGTCTGCCTGGCAGGAATGGCCACGACGGCGAGGATGGCAAGGACGGCCTCCCCGGCAAGCCGGGCGAGAAGGGCCCCCAGGGTCCGGCGGGTCCGCAGGGCCCGCAGGGTCCGAAGGGTGACTCCGGCGACGGCGCGAGCTACACCACCTACACCAGGACCGCGTCCCTGAACTCGACCGGCTCCGCGACGGCCAGCTGCGAGAAGGGCGGCATGGCGACCGGCGGCGGCTTCTCGTTCAGCGCCCTCAAGAACGCCATCGTCATGAGCAGTGCGCCCAGCAGCAGCGGCAGCGGATGGACGGTGAGCGTGGCCAAGGACGACAACGGCTACAACACCTACTCCTCCGCCACCGACACCGCGGACCAGAAGACCACGACCAGCAGCGGCAACCACGGCACCAACGTCAGCGGCACCGTCTACGTCGTCTGCCTGGGCCAGAAGAAGGCCTGACACGCGAAGAAGGGCCGGTACGGGCACCCCGTACCGGCCCTCCGGAAGACCGTCAGCCGAACAGCGCGGGCAGCGCCGCCGAGTGCGTCTCCCGCAGCTCCTCGACCGGCACCTCGAACACGCCCTCGACCACCAGCGAAGCGCCTCCGGTCGTGCCGAGCCCGTAGCAGGGCACCTCGTGCCGCCCGCACAGCGACGCGAACTCCTCGTAGGCCTCCGGCCGCACCGCGACCAGCGCCCGCGCGGCGGACTCGCTGAACAGGTCGGTGAAGGCGTCCCCGCTCAGCGCCACCGAGGCCCCGACGCCCCGCGCCAGGCACGACTCCGCCAGCGCGACGGCCAGCCCGCCGTCCGACAGGTCGTGCGAGCCCTCCAGCAGCCCCCTCTTGGCGGCCTCCACCAGCACGGTCGCCAGCGCCTGCTCGGCGTGCAGGTCGGCCCGGGGCGGCAGCCCGCCCAGGTGGCGGTGCGCGACGTGCGCCCACTCCGAGCCGCCGAACTCCTCGTGCGTGTCGCCGAGCAGCACGACCTTCAGCCCTTCGGCGGTGAACCCGGACGGCACCCGCTTGGCCACGTCCTCGATGACGCCCAGCACGCCCACGACCGGCGTGGGGTGGATGGCCGTCGAGCCCGTCTGGTTGTAGAAGGAGACGTTCCCGCCGGTCACCGGCACGCCCAGGGTGCGGCACGCGTCGGCCAGGCCGCGCACGGCCTCGGCGAACTGCCACATGACCTCGGGGTCCTCGGGCGATCCGAAGTTGAGGCAGTTGGTCACGGCCAGCGGCTTGGCGCCGGTCACGGCCACGTTCCGGTACGCCTCGGCCAGCGCCAGCTGCGCCCCCGCGTACGGGTCGAGCTTGGCGTAGCGGCCGTTGCCGTCGGTGGACAGCGCGATGCCCCTGGTCGTCGGCTCCGCGCCGGCGATGACCTCCGAGATCCGCAGCATCCCCGCGTCCGCCGGCTGGGCCAGCACGGTGTTGGAGCGGACATAGCGGTCGTACTGGGAGGTCACCCACTCCTTGGAGGCCAGGTTGGGCGAGCCGAGGAGCTGGAACAGCGTGGCCCGCAGGTCCGCGGGCCGCTCCAGCCGGTCGGGCGTGTCGGCGTTGAGCGTGGCCTGCCCGGACGGCTCGTGGTACGGGCGCTCGTAGACGGGCCCGTCGTCGGCCGCCGTGCCCGGCGGGATGTCCACGATGACCTCGCCGTCCCAGGTCATGACCAGGCGGCCGGTGTCGGTGACCTCGCCGATGACGGTGGCGGGGACATCCCACTTGTCGCAGATCGCCATGAACGCCGCGATGTCATCGGGCCGGACCACGGCCATCATCCGCTCCTGCGACTCGCTCATGAGGATCTCCTCGGGCCTGAGCGAGGGGTCGCGGAGCGGGACGAGGTTGAGGTCGACGTGCATGCCACCGGTGCCCTTGGCGGCCAGCTCGGTCGTCGCGCACGACACCCCGGCCGCGCCGAGGTCCTGGATGCCGACGACCACGTCGGCCGCGTACAGCTCCAGGCAGCACTCGATGAGCAGCTTCTCCATGAACGGGTCGCCCACCTGCACGGCGGGCCGCTTGGCGTGCGACTCGTCCTCGAAGGTCGCCGACGCGAGCACGGAGGCGCCGCCGATGCCGTCGGGGCCGGTGGACGCGCCGAACAGCACGACCTTGTTGCCCGGGCCGGGCGCGGTGGCCAGCTTGATCTGGTCCTTGCGGAGCAGGCCCACGCACAGGGCGTTGACCAGCGGGTTGCCGATGTAGCAGGGGTCGAAGACGACCTCGCCGCCGATGTTGGGCAGGCCCAGGCAGTTTCCGTAGTGGCTGATGCCCTCGACCACGCCGGGCAGGACCCGGCGGGTGTCCACGGCGTCCGCGCCGCCGAAGCGCAGCGCGTCCATCACCGCGATCGGGCGCGCGCCCATCGACATGATGTCGCGGACGATCCCGCCGACGCCGGTGGCCGCGCCCTGGTGCGGCTCGACGTAGGACGGGTGGTTGTGCGACTCGATCTTGAACGTGGCCGCCCAGCCGTCGCCGATCTCCACCACGCCGGCGTTCTCACCCATGCCCACGAGCAGCGCGTCGGACTTGGGCGCCTTGGTGGCGAACTGCTTGAGATGCACCTTGGACGACTTGTACGAGCAGTGCTCGGACCACATGACGCTGTAGATGGCCAGCTCGGAGCCGGTGGGACGGCGACCCAGGATGTCCTTGACTCGGTCGTACTCGTCCTGCTTCATCCCCAGCTCGGCGAAGGGCATCGGCTCGTCGGGCGTCTCCGCCGCCCGCTTCACGTTATCGGTCATGCGTTCACCAGCTTCTTGAGGACGGAGGTGAAGAACCCGAGGCCGTCGGTGCTGGGCGCGCCGACCAGGTCCTCGACCGCGTGCTCGGGGTGCGGCATGAGGCCGACCACGTTGCCCGCCTCGTTACGGATGCCCGCGATGTCGTTGAGCGAGCCGTTGGGGTTGCCGCCGACGTAGCGCACGACCACGTGGCCGCCCGACTCCAGCGCGGCCAGGGTGTCCTCGGAGGCCACGTAGCGGCCTTCGCCGTGCTTGACGGGCAGCACGATCTCCTGGCCGGGCTCGAAGGAGCTGGTCCAGGGGGTGGCCGTCTGCTCGATCCGGACCCGCTGGTCACGGCAGACGTAGTGGAGCGAGGCGTTGCGGGTCAGCGCGCCGGGCAGCAGATGGGCCTCGCAGAGGATCTGGAACCCGTTGCAGGTGCCAATCACGGGCAGCCCCGCCCTGGCGGCCGGGACGAGCTCGTCCATCAGCGGCGCGAACCGGGAGATGGCGCCGCAGCGCAGGTAGTCGCCGTAGGAGAAGCCGCCGGGCAGGAAGACGGCGTCGACCCCCTTCAGGTCGTGGTCGGCGTGCCACAGCGGCACCGCCTCCGCGCCCACGAGGCGTACGGCCCTGGCGGCGTCCTGGTCGTCGAGAGTTCCTGGAAACGTGACTACGCCCACACGGGCAGCGCTCATGACAGTCGTCCCCTCCGAGGAATGCGCGCGCACGCGCCACCGTCTCTTCGGGTGGACGGCGGTCTGCGGCGGTGTCTTCAGATTATCGGGTGCTGCCGGGTGGTCCACATCGGCTCGTGCGTCGGGCGGAGGCGCAGGTCAGACTGCCGCCAGCTCGCGGGGACGGGCGTCGGCCGAGTCGTCCCAGGCGAGGTGCTTGCGCAGGTGGACCGTGGTGCCACGGCCGGGTGTGATGCCGAAGGAGATCTCGTCCACCACGGAGCGCATGATCAGCAGACCACGGCCGTTCTCCGTGTCGGGTGGAGGGAAGTGCGGCGGCATCGTCGGCAGCCCGTCGCCGTTGTCCGCGATGCGCACGTCGCAGCGGCCGTAGCCGATCGCCGCGCTCACTTCGTAGCGGTTGGCAGGACCTCCGTGCCGCACCGCGTTGGAGCACGCCTCGGAGACGGCGAGGAGCATGTCCGCGATGCACGTCTCACTCACGTTGAGTGAACGCATGGCATCGCCCAGCACTCGCCTGACCATCGGAATGCCGATCGCATCCCGAGGCAGTGCCAACGAGAACTCAATATCCACCGGACTCCTCCGGGCGCCAGACCGTCACCTGGAGTAGGTTTCCCTGTGAAAACGGGGCTAACCGCAAAATCACGTTGTTGTTATTTAGTGTTGGCACGCCCGTGGCATTGTGCCGCCTCCGAACCCCGCTTTAACCGGCCAGGGGGGAATCCGGGCGGCAAATCTCCCCTAATCCTCAACCCGGACGCTGTAGTCCTCGATCACCGTGTTGGCGAGCAGGGTCTCGGCCATCTTGCGGATCTCCTCCAGCGCCGCCTCGTCGGCCGGGCCGTCGAGCTCGACCTCGAAGCGCTTGCCCTGGCGCACGGCCGAGACGCCGGAGAAGCCGAGCCTGGGCAGTGCCCTGGCGATCGCCTGGCCCTGCGGGTCGAGGATCTCGGGCTTCAACATGACGTCCACGATGACGCGGGCCACTGCGTTCCTCCTGGATGCGGCGGGTGACTGGGAAGCACAGCCTACCGGCGCGTGTGGCTGTCGACACAACGGGAACGGGGAGGGCATGGGGCTTGCGCGCAGGGCTGTGACGTCTGCCACGATGTCCCCAAACGCGTACGAACCACCACCAGATGGTTCATCGCTTGGAAGGCGGGCCTCAAAGGTGGCAACCCCATCGAAGACCTGCCCTGACGACCGCACAGGAGTGGCACGTGACAGCCGACGCCTCTCGTGGTGCTGACGCACCTCCGGAGCTCGTCCAGTTGCTCACCCCCGAGGGCGAGCGGGTTGAGCACCCCGACTACGACATCGACCTGACCGATGAGGAGGTCCGGTCGCTCTACCGCGACCTGGTCCTCGTACGGCGCATCGACCTGGAGGCCGTGGCGCTGCAACGCCAGGGCGAGCTGGGCATCTGGGCCTCGCTGCTGGGCCAGGAGGCGGCCCAGATCGGCTCGGGCCGCGCATTGACCGACTCCGACATGGCCTTTCCCACCTACCGCGAGCACGGCGTGGCGTGGTGCCGCGACGTCGACCCGGTGAAGCTGCTGGGCCTGTTCAGAGGCGTGAACCACGGCGGCTGGGACCCCAAGGAACACAACTTCCACCTGTACACGATCGTGATCGGCAGCCAGACCCTCCACGCGGTCGGCTACGCGATGGGCATCCAGCGCGACGACGCCAGCGCCGCCACGATCGTCTACTTCGGCGACGGCGCCACCTCGCAGGGCGACGTGAACGAGTCGTTCATCTGGGCCAGCGTGTTCAACGCGCCGATCGTGTTCTTCTGCCAGAACAACCAGTGGGCCATCTCCGAGCCCCTGGAGAAGCAGACCCGCATCCCCCTCTACCGGCGCGCCTCCGGCTTCGGCTTCCCGGGGATCAGGGTGGACGGCAACGACGTGTTCGCCTGCCTGGCCGTGACCAGGAAGGCGCTGGAGGCTGCCCGCACCGGTCAGGGGCCGACGCTCATCGAGGCGTTCACGTACCGGATGGGCGCCCACACCACCACCGACGACCCGACGCGCTACCGCGTGGCCAGCGAGCTGGAGGCGTGGAAGCTCAAGGACCCGATCGAGCGGGTCAGGTCGTACCTGTTCAAGAACGAGCACGCCGACCCGTCGTTCTTCGACTCCGTCGACGCCGAGGCCGACCAGCTCGGGGCCGACCTGCGCAGGCGCTGCCTGGCCATGCCCGACCCCCAGCCGCTCGACATCTTCGACCACGTCTACCGCGAGCCCCACGCCCTGATGGACCAGGAGCGCGCCCAGTACGCCGCTTACTTGGAGGGGTTCGCCAAATGACCGTGATGAGCTTGTCCAAGGCGCTCAACGAGGGCATGCGCAAGGCCATGGAGGACGACTCCAAGGTCCTCATCATGGGTGAGGACGTCGGCAAGCTGGGCGGCGTCTTCCGGGTCACCGACGGCCTGCAGAAGGACTTCGGCGAGGACCGCGTCATCGACACGCCGCTGGCGGAGTCGGGCATCATCGGCACCGCGATCGGGCTGGCGCTGCGGGGCTACCGGCCGGTGTGCGAGATCCAGTTCGACGGGTTCGTCTTCCCGGCCGCCGACCAGATCATCACGCAGCTCGCCAAGATGCCGATGCGCTCGCTCGGCGCGATCAAGCTCCCGGTCGTCGTACGCATCCCGTGCGGCGGCGGCATCGGCGCGGTCGAGCACCACAGCGAGTCGCCCGAGGCGTACTTCACCCACACGGCCGGCCTGCGCGTCGTGTCCTGCTCCAACCCGGCCGACGCGTACACCATGATCCAGCAGGCCATCCGCAGCGACGATCCGGTGATCTTCTTCGAGCCCAAGCGGCGCTACTGGGAGAAGGCCGACATCGACACCGGCTCCACCGACTGGTGGCCGCCGCTGCACGCGGCCCGGGTCGTGCGGCCCGGGTCCGACGTCACGCTGCTGGCCTACGGCCCCATGGTCAAGACGTGCCTGGAGGCCGCCACGGCCGCCGAGGAGGACGGCCGTTCGCTGGAGGTGATCGACCTGCGCTCGCTCAACCCGCTGGACGAGCCGGCCGTGATGGACTCCGCGCGCCGTACCGGGCGGGTGGTGGTCGTCCACGAGGCCCCCGTCAACAGCGGTTTCGGGGCCGAGCTGGCGGCCAGGATCACGGAGCAGTGCTTCTACCACCTGGAGTCGCCGGTGCTCAGGGTCGGCGGCTTCTCCACCCCCTACCCGCCGTCGAAGCTGGAGGAGCACTACCTGCCCGATCTGGACCGGGTGCTCGACGCCGTCGACCGGGCCTTCGGGTACTGAGGGGGGTTCTCATGCGACGCGAGTTCAAGCTCCCCGACGTCGGCGAAGGGCTGACGGAGGCCGAGGTCGTCCGCTGGCACGTCGAGGCGGGTGACACGGTCAAGGTCAACCAGATCGTCGTGGAGATCGAGACGGCCAAGTCGATCGTCGAGCTCCCGATCCCCTGGGACGGGGTGGTCGCGGACCTGCTGGCCGAGGCGGGCCAGACGGTCGACGTCGGCGCCCCCATCATCGCCGTCGAGACCTCCGAAGGCGCCGCTCCCGTCTCGGAGGAGGCCAAGGCCCTGGCCGAGGACATGGTGCCCACGCCTCCGGCGGAGGGCGCCGTCGAGCCCGGGGCCCACGGCAGCCCGGCGCCCAAGGAGGAGCGCCAGGCGGTCCTGGTCGGCTACGGCGTCAAGACCGGCGCCACCAAGCGCCGCCCCCGCAAGCCCCAGGTTTCCGGCATCCCGGCGAAGCCGGTGGCCAACCCCTCCCGCGTGGAGGTGGACGGCGGCCCTGCCCCTGCTCCTGCCCCTGTCGCGCCGCCGGCCGGCCGGGTCGGCGTCCTCGCCAAGCCACCCGTACGGAAACTGGCCAGGGATCTCGGCGTCGACCTGTCCACCCTCGCCGGCACCGGCCCCGAGGGCTCGATCACCCGCGAGGACGTCCACGCCGCGGCGGAGGCCTGGGCGGCCCCGGTCGCCGAGGTGGCGGCGGCCGAGCGGCCGGAGGAGCGCATCCCCGTCAAGGGCGTGCGCAAGATGACCGCCCAGGCCATGGTCGCCAGCGCCTTCACCGCTCCGCACGTCACCGAGTTCCTCCAGCTCGACGTGACGAACACCATGGAGACGGTGCAGCGCCTGCGCACCTTCCGGGACTTCGCGGACGTCAAGGTGTCCCCGCTGCTGCTGGTGGCCAAGGCGGTCCTCACCGCCGTCAAACGCCACCCGATGATCAACTCGTCGTGGGACGAGGCGGCGCAGGAGATCGTGCTCAAGCGCTACGTGAACCTGGGGATAGCCGCCGCCACCCCCCGCGGCCTCGTGGTGCCCAACGTCAAGGACGCCCACACCCTGTCGCTCCCCGAGCTGGCCGGGCGGCTGGCCGAGCTCACGGAGACCGCCAGGGCGGGCCGCACCCAGCCGGCCGAGATGGCCGGCGGCACCTTCACCATCACCAACGTCGGCGTCTTCGGCGTCGACGCCGGCACCCCGATCCTGAACCCCGGCGAGGCCGCCATCCTCGCCGTCGGCCAGATCAGGGACATGCCGTGGGTGGTGGACGGCGAGCTGGCGGTGCGCAAGGTGACCACCCTGGCCCTGTCGTTCGACCACCGCATCGTGGACGGCGAGCTGGGCTCGATGTTCCTGCGCGACGTCGGCGACATGCTGGAGGACCCGCTGCACATGCTGGCCTGGAGCTAGCCGGGAAAGCCTACGGCGACCGCCGGGAGGACCCCTCCCCCGGCGATCGCCGTAGGCCGGGGACACCCGCACCCATCCCGTACAGAGTCACGCCGTCGCGATCTGATACACCTGATCGCATGATTCGCCACATCGTGTTGTTCACCTGGACCGAGGCCGCGACCGACGAGCAGAAGGAGACGGTGACCACCGAGCTGGGCAAGCTGCCCGGCATCATCCCGCAGCTCCGCTCGTACACCGTGGGCCCGGACGCGGGCATCAACCAGGGCAACCACGACTACGCGGTGGTGGCCGACTTCGACGACGTCGACGACTACCTGGTCTACCGCGACCACCCGCAGCATCAGGCGGTGATCGTGGAGCACATCAGGCCGATCCTGGCCTCTCGGGCCGCGGTGCAGCTCAGCCTCTAGATCTCCGGCGGGTTGTTCTCGCGGTGCATCAGCCGGCCCTCGGAAGTGCGGCCTCTCCTGGGGGCCAGCACGACGCTCAGCACCACTCCCACGCCACCGACGATCATGAAGATGAGCCCGACGACGTCCATGTGGACGGCCTTGCCGAACACGTCGGGCTCGATCGCGAATCTCAGGATGGCGCCAAGCGTGAGGAAGAAGATGCTTACCCCGACACCCATGACGACCTCCAGGCAAACGGCGAGTACAGCCACGGTCATACCCGGGTACAGAAGATCACACCCGTAACATCTCAGGCGAGGCAGGACAAAGGCTTGCCGCCGTTGTAGGTGATCATGTCGAACACGGCGGTGGCCAGGTCGATCGGCGCGCCCAGCGGCTGCCCGTCGAGCTCGGCATAGGCGCGGTGCAGGTTGCCCACGATGCGCTCGGAGTCCAGCAGCCCGCCCCACTCGCCCAGGTCGGCCTCCCTGGCCGCCTCCAGCGGTGACAGGCCCGCCGCCCGGCCCCGCGCCGCGGTCTCCTGCACGAACCGCAGGTAACCCTCGACCCGGTCGTACGCCTCCGGCCCGCACACCCCGCCGTGGCCCGGCACGACGGTCTCCGCCCCCAGCGCCCTGAGCTGGTCGAGCGCGTCCAGCGCCCCGGCGACCGAGCCCATCAGGACGAACGGCGTGCCGCCGTTGAAGACGAGGTCGCCCGAGAACAGCAGCCGCCGCTCGGGAATCCACACGTACGAGTCGTTCGTCGTGTGCGCGGCGTGGCCCACGTGCCTCACCTCGCACCGCAGGTCGTCGGAGTGCAGGGCGATCCGGTCGGTGAAGGTGAGGAACGGCGGCGCCACCTCCATCTCGCCCCACTCCACCTCGGGCGACCACGCGGCGCGGTAGGTGGGGACGCCGTCGGCCAGGATCTGCTCCCGCACGCCCTCGTGCCCGACGATCGTGGCCTCGGGGAAGAGCCAGTTGCCGAACGTGTGGTCGCCGTGGTGGTGGGTGTTGACCAGCGTGGTGATCGGTCGGTCGGTGACCGTGCCGATGGCCTCGCGGAAGGCCCGCGTACGGCGCTCGGTCGAGCAGGCGTCGACGCAGATCACGCCGCGCCGGCCGGCCAGGAAGCCGGTGTTGTTGATCCACCAGCTCCCGTCGGGCTGGATGTAGGCGAAGACGCCCTCGGACACCTCTTCGACCCGGGGCGGAGGAAGGGGATGATCGTGCGAAGTCGAGCTCATGCCGCGACCGTACTCCCTCGAAGCACCCCCGCCCCTACGGTTTAGAAGGCCTCCTCGGGGAGCTCCATGAGCTCCTGCCCGGTGGAGTCCACGATCCGGCGCTCCGTCGCCAGCCGCGGCAGGACCGTCTTGGCGAAGAACGAGGCCGCGGCCACCTTGCCCAGGTAGAACGGGTCCTCGCCGTCGGCCAGCCTGGCCAGCGCCACCTCGGCCTGCCGCAGCAGCAGCCAGCCGATCACCAGGTCGCCCAGCGCGAGCAGGAGCCGGGTGGTGTTCAGCCCGACCTTGTACACCTCGGCCGGCGCCTCCAGCGAGCCCAGCGCCCAGCCCGCCATGGTGTCGCCCATGGCCTTGACCTCGGCGGCGGCCTCCGCGAGGAGCTTGCGCTCCTCCTTGAGCCGGCCGTTGCCCGCCTCCGAGCCGGCGAACTCGCCGATCTCGGCCAGCAGCGACCCGACCGCCGCGCCCTGGTTGCGCAGGATCTTCCGGAAGAACAGGTCCAGGCCCTGGATCGCGGTCGTGCCCTCGTAGAGGGAGTCGATCTTGGCGTCCCGGATGTACTGCTCGATCGGGTAGTCCTGCAGGTAGCCCGAGCCGCCGAGGGTCTGCAGCGAGCGGGAGAGCAGCTCGTACGACCGCTCGGAGCCGACGCCCTTGACGATGGGCAGCAGCAGATCGTTCATCTCACTGGCGTGCCGGTCGTCGGGGTCGACCAGGAGGGTGTCCTGGAACGTGGCCGTGTAGAGCACCAGGGCCCGCATGCCCTCGGCGTACGACTTCTGCAGCATGAGCTCGCGCCGCACGTCGGGGTGGTGGGCGACGGAGACCCGCGGGGCGGCCTTGTCGGCCATCCGGGTCAGGTCCGCGCCCTGCAGGCGCGACTTGGCGTACTCCAGCGCGTTCAGGTAGCCGGTGGAGAGCGTGGCGATGGCCTTGGTGCCGACCATCATGCGGGCGTGCTCGATGACCATGAACATCTGCCTGATGCCCTCGTGCACGTCGCCCACCAGCCAGCCGACGGCCGGGTGCTTGTCGCCGAACGTCAGCTCGCACGTCGTGGAGACCTTGAGTCCCATCTTCTTCTCGACGTTGGTGACGTAGACGCCGTTGCGCTCGCCCAGCTCGCCGGTCTCGAGATTCACGTGGAACTTCGGCACCAGGAACATCGACAGCCCCTTGGTGCCCGGGCCGTGGCCCTCGGGGCGGGCCAGCACGAGGTGGAAGATGTTCTCGGTCATGTCGTGCTCGGCGCTGGTGATGAAGCGCTTGACGCCCTCGATGTGCCAGCTGCCGTCCTCCTGGCGCACCGCCTTGGCACGCCCGGCGCCCACGTCGGAGCCGGCGTCCGGCTCGGTGAGGACCATCGTGGCGCCCCACTCGCGCTCGATGGCCAGCTCGGCGAAGCGCTTCTGCTCCGGCGTGCCGACCTTCCACAGCGTGTAGGCGAAGTTGGGGCCCGCGGCGTACATGTACAGCGCCGGGTTCGCGCCAAGCACCATCTCGGCCGTGGCCCAGGCCAGGCTCCTCGGGATGCCGGGACCGCCCAGCTCGGGGGGCAGGTCGAGGTTGGCCCAGCCGCCGTCCACCAGCGCCTTGTAGGACTTCTTGAAGCCCTCGGGCACCTTCACGGAGCTGGTCGCCGCGTCGAACACCGGCGGGTTCCTGTCGCCCTCCTCGAAGGAGTCGGCCAGGACGCCGGAGGCCAGCCTGTTGACCTCGTCAAGGATGCCCCGGGCGACCTCCTCGTCCACGTCCGCAAAGGGCCCTGTGCCGAGGATCTCACGTCGCCCGAACACCTCGAAGAGGTTGAATTCCAGGTCTCGCACGTTGCTCTTGTAGTGGCCCATGGGGTCGATCTCCTTGAACCGAGGGGTATTCGTACTGGCGAGTAACCTTACTCTGCAATGCTACCCGCGGGTAACCCCAGGTATGCGTGGCATGCTCGTCTCCATGGACGCCGAAGAACTCGCCGCGAGATGGCGAGAGCGCCTGGAATCATGGGCCATTCCCGACAAGATCATGGCCAAGGTTTCTGCCGACCCCTGGAGTCACTCGCCCGAGCGGTTCGGCACCCGTACCGACAGGGCGCTGGCCGAGCCCGACGACGGCCCCACCATGTCCCGGCTCTCGGAGGCGCTGCCCGACAAGGGCACGCTGCTCGACGTGGGCTCGGGCCCCGGCGCCTCGTCCCTGCCGCTGCACGAGCGCATCGGCCACCTCTACGCGGTGGACACCTCGGCGTCGATGCTGGAGGGGCTGACCGCCCGGGCGGAGAAGCTCGGCGTGCCGGTCACGGCGATCGAGGGGCGCTGGCCCGACGTGGCCGGGCGGGTGCCCATGGTGGACGTCACCGTCGCCGCCCACGTGATCTATAACGTCCTCGACCTGGCCGACTTCCTGCGGGCCCTCGACGAGCGCACGCAGGGGCGGGTGGTGCTGGAGCTCACGCACCGCCATCCCATGAGCTGGATGGCGCCGCTGTGGCAGCACTTCCACGGGGTGGACCGGCCGGTCCGGCCCATCGCCGAGGACTGCGTGGCGCTGGCCGCGGCGCTCGGCTACCCGGTGCAGGTGGAGGAACGGGAAGCTCCCCTGGAACGATTCACCTCGCTGGAGGACCTGGCGGCCAGCGCGTGCCGCAGGGTGTGCCTCGACCCGTCCAGGGCGGAGGAGGTCGCGGCCACGGTGATGGAGCTGGGCATGTGGCCGTTGCCGCGCGACCGATGGGTCACCATCTGGTGGGAATGATCCCGTCGAGGGCCGCGTTCTTGCTCATGAGCTGACAGCTCCCGGACGAGACGCGCCGTACCCGGAACGCCAAGACGACGCACGCACTGATGTCTCGTCCCAAGGGAGTTCTGATCATGGCGTGGATCGTCCTCGTGCTGGCCGGCGTCTTCGAAGTCGTCATGGCCCTTTCGCTCAAGCTCAGCAACGGGTTCGGCAATCTGTGGTGGACCCTGTCGTTCCTCGTCACGGCCGTGCTGAGCTTCGGCCTGCTCTCGTACGCGCTCAAGACCCTCGAAGTCGGCACCGCGTATGCCGTCTGGACCGGCGTCGGCGCGGCGGGCACCGCGGTGCTGGGCATGATCGCCATGGGGGACGAGGTCTCGCCGGCGCGCATCGTCTCGATCGCGCTGATCCTGGCGGGGGTCATCGGCCTGCGGGTGCTCGCCTGACCTTGACGTTTCGGCTCGTCACGGGTTGGGTGTCCGGATGATCGAAATTCATGCCGTGACCATCGACGCCGCCGACCCGTACGAGATCGCCACCTGGTGGAGCAAGGCCACCGGGCTGCCGCTCGGCGAGGGTGACAAGCCGGGCGACGACGAGGTCATGCTGCGTACCAAGCAGGACCCGTTCCTGCTGTTCATCCGCGTGCCCGAGGGCAAGACCGTGAAGAACCGGATCCACCTCGACGTCAACGGCACCGAGGGCAGGACCCGCGACCAGGAGGTCGAGCGGCTGATCGGGCTGGGCGCGACCGTCCACGACGACCTGCGGCAGCCCGACGGCACCGGCTGGGTGACGATGCTCGACCCGGAGGGCAACGAGTTCTGCGTGTGCCGGAGCCAGGCGGAGCGGGAGGCGCAGGGCTGAGCTCACCGGGCGGAATCGGCGCGGCCCCGCATGGTGAGGGTCAGGATGCCGGCGATCAGATAGACCAGCGCGCCGTGCCACAGCGCGTGCACGCCGGAGCCGAAGACCCCTTCGTGGTCGAGCACGAGCTGCACCGGATAGTCCAGCACGGCCGTGATGGCCGCGGGCAGCAGCGCGAACTTCCACGGGTGCTTCAGCGACCAGAGGCGGGCCTGGCGGGTCACCCGGTCGCCCTCGTGCGGCTTGGAGACCGCGCCGATCGCGGCGATCAGGGCGAACAGGCTGATGCCCAGGCCCAGCGCCCACACCAGGTCGCCACCGCCCGTGAGCACGCCCAGACCGAAGCTGGTCGCGGCCACGGCGCCGCCACCGACGGCGGCGGCCTTCCAGGGGGCGCCGCGGAGCGCGGCACCCGACAGCGAGACTTCGTCTCGTCGGCTGATTTCGTTCATGTCACTCATGGTGCCTTTTCGGCCCCCTTGGGGGCATCGGGGACGGACCCTGAGCCATCCCTGACATCATTCGGACATGCAGCAAAGTGAGAAAGTGCTCTTCCGCGAAGCCCGCAAGGAGGATGTGCCCGCGATCGTGGCGATGCTGGCCGACGACCATCTCGGCGCCACGCGCGAGGGCGACCCCGGCGACGAGCGCTACCTGGCGGCGTTCGAGCGGATCGACGCCAACCCGTACGACGAGCTGATCGTGGCCGAGCAGGACGGCGAGGTGGTGGGCACGATGCAGCTCACGTACCTGGCCGGGCTGTCGCGGCTGGGCGCCGAGCGGTGCCAGATCGAGGCCGTCAGGGTCGCCGCCGCCGCCCGCGGCCAGGGCCTCGGCGGCCGGATGATCAAGTGGGCCGTCGACCGGGCCCGGGAGCGTGGCTGCGCCGTCGTGCAGCTCACCTCCGACAAGTCACGTACGGACGCGCACCGCTTCTACGACAACCTCGGCTTCACGGCCTCCCACGAGGGCTACAAGCTCTCGCTGAGCTGATCCAGCATCCAGCGGCACCAGTCGGCCCGGTGCCGCTCGTAGCTCAGCCCGCAGCGCAACGTGGCGTAGTTGCCGAACCGGGGATCGCCGAAGGCGGGCGGCCCGTCGAATGACGCCTCCTGCCGCTCGTACTCGGCCAGCCGCTCCTCGTGCGCGGCGAGCTGGTCGGCGAACATCCGCCTGACCAGCTCCGGCTCGGCCAGCCACGACGCGTACGTCTTCAGCACCAGCTCGTCGCGCTCCGGCCGCTCGCGGGGCGGCTCGGTGACCCATTCCCGCAGCGCCGCCTGGCCCTCGGTGGTCAGGTGGTAGACCTTCCTGCCCTGCGGCCCCGGCCCGTGCTCGGCCTCGAACCCGACCAGCCCCACGGCCCGCAGCTTCTGCAGCTCGGCGTGGATCTGGCTGTGCCCGGCCGTCCAGAAGTAGCCGACGGGCCGCCGCATGGCCGCGGCGAGGTCGTACCCCGTGCGCTCGCCGCGCGCCAGCACGGCGAGGATCGCGAATCCCAGCGTTGAGGTCATGGTTCGCCCAAGGATATGGTGCTCCTACAACTATGTCAGTTCTGACATAGTTGAGCGGAAAGGGCGGCCATGCGCGCGTTGGTAGGTGTGGTGGGGCTCATGGTGGGAGTGCTGACGGCCTGCGGGGGCGCGGCCAGCACCGGTGCCGCGGCGCCCGGCCCGAGCACGGCTCCCGCGGCGACGAGTTCGGCCCCGGTTCCCGAGGCGACGACGTCGGCCCCGATTCCCACGGGGCCGAACGTCTCCGGGTGCTTCACCGAGGCGGACGGCAAGATCTTCAAGCACGACGGCGATCTGCCCGGCGTGATCACCGGCGACGGCCCGGTGGGCGTGGTCATCACCTATGAGCGCCGGGGCAACGTGTGCACGTGGCGGCCCCTGTCGGACCGCCTCGTGGCCGCCGGCTACCGCGTCCTGCTGTACGCCAGGACCTCCGCCATCCTCCCCGAGGACGGCGCCGTCGCGATGGCCGGGCGCCTGGCCAAGGAGCCGGGCGTCAAGCGGATCTTCCTGGTCGGCGGCTCGATCGGCGCCACCACCGCCGTCCCCGCCGCCCTGCGGCTCGGCTCGGAAGTGGCCGGCGTGGTGGCCGTCTCAGGCGAGATCAGCGCGGAGAACGCGGCCAGGCTGACCGTCCCGCTCCTGCAGATCGGCTCCGCGAACGACGGGTACGGCGGCGCCGACGACCTGGCCACGGCGCACGCCGCCGCCACGAAGGCCCCCGACAACCAGACCATGGTCATCCCGGGGGAGAGCCTGCACGCCTCGGCCCTGTTCGCCGGCCCTCACGGGAAGGACGTGCTCGACCGGATCGTGGCGTTCATGGACCGGCACAAGGGCTGATCTCGACCAGGTTGTCGTGGAAGCCCGGCCCCCTGCCCATGTCCCCGTCCCGCTCGGCCACGACCGCGTTCGGGTTGGCGCCGCCGGGGGTCAGCTTCGGCCAGCGCCCCTTCGGCGAGGCCACCACCCCGGCCGGCACGCGGTCGCTGATCTCCACGTCCGCCAGGAACTCGCCGCCGTCGTTGTGCACGCGTACCCGCTGACCGGCCACCAGCCCCCGGGCCGCCGCGTCGGCCGGGTTGACCAGCACCACCGGGTCCTTGGCGCGGCGGCGCAGCTCCGGGTTGTTGCCGAAGGTCGTGTTGAGGAACGTGTGCGCCGCGGGCGTGACCAGCGCCAGCGGGTACGGCGAGCCGCCCCTCGCGCCGGCCGTGTGGGACGGCGTGTACGCCTTGCCCGCCGGCGGGAAGCGCATCCTGCCCGACCGCGTCGGGAAGCCCTCGGCGAACGGCGTGAAGGGCTCGGGGTAGTTCATCCGCACCCAGCCCTCCTTGCGCAGCCGGTCCAGCGTGATGCCCTCCAGCGACGGGTGCCCGCTCGACAGCAGCTGCTCGGCCAACTCCAGGTCCGAGTCGAACAGCGACGGCTCGGTCATCCCCATGTGCGCCGCCAGCCGCCGGAACGTCTCCGTCGTGGACAGGCACTCGCCGGGCGGAGGCTCGGCGGGCTCGTTCCAGAGCAGGTAGAGGTGCCCGTATCCGGCGTGCAGGTCCTGGTGCTCGGTCTGCATGGTCGCGGGGAGCACGATGTCGGCGTAGTCCACGGTGTCGGTCGGGAACTGCTCCATGACCACCGTGAACAGGTCCTCGCGGGCGAGCTGCCGCCTGATCGCGTTCGCGTCGGGGCTCGAGCCCGCCGGGTTGGCCGCGTACACCCACAGGCATTTAACGTCGTCGAGCTGAGACCCCAGCTTGGTCATGACGAGCGTGCGGACGGGCTTGGCCAGCAGATCGTCGCGGGTGTCGATGTCGAAGTGCACGTGGCCGCTGGTGGAGTACGCGATGCCGCCGCCGGGGTGGCGCCAGTCGCCGGTGACGCCGGGGATCGAGGCGAGCGTGCGCAGCGCGGTGCCGCCGCCCTGGTGCCGCTGGAGGCCCTGCGTGGCGCGGATGGCGGTCGGGCGGGTGTGGGCGAGCCGTATCCCCAGGCTGTGGATGGCGGAGGCGGGGATGCCGGTGACTTCGGCCACAGTCTCGACCGGATATTTCAGGATTTCCTGGCGGAAGTCCTCCCAGCCCTCGGTGTGCTCGGCCAGGAACTCCTCATCCTGCGCGTTCTCCGCCAGCACGACGTTGAGCAGCCCGAGCGCGAGCGCCGCGTCCGTGCCCGGCCTGATCGCCAGGTACTCGTCGGCCTGGTCGGCCGTCCTGGTGCGGATCGGGTCGATGGCGACGACGTGCGCGCCGTCCGCCCGCGCGTCCTGGATGAACTTCCACAGATGGTGGCCGCTGGTCAGCGTGTTCGTGCCCCAGAGCAGGATCAGCTTCGCCAGCGCGAAGTTCTCGGGGTCCATGCCGCCCGGGGTGCCGTTCGTCCGCATCAGGCCGCTGCTGCCGGCCGCCGAGCAGATGTTGAGCCAGTGCTTGGAGGCGCCCAGCATGTTCCAGAACCGCCGCCCGGCCACGCCCTCGCAGCCCTGCAGGTAGCCGAGCGTGCCGGTGCCCAGGTACGGCCAGATGGCCTCCCCGCCGTGCTCCTCGACGATGCCGCGCAGCCGCACCGAGATCTCGTCGAGCGCCTCGTCCCAGGAGATGCGCTCGAACTGGCCGGAGCCCTTGGGGCCGACGCGGCGCATGGGGTGCAGGATGCGGTCGTCCGCCCGGGTGTGCTCGAGGTAACGGTTGACCTTCACGCACAGGGCGCCCCTGGTGTACGGGTGGTCGGGGTTGCCGCGGAGCTTGGCGGCCCTGCCGTTCTCCACGGTGACCACCCAGGAGCAGCCATCCGGGCAGTCCAGCGGACACGCCCCCAAAACCCTCAATTCACCCGACATGGGACACAGACTACGTCCCGCACCTGGAATGACGGCAGACGCGGAAATGCGTGTAGCCTGCCCGGTGCGACGATTGCGGGGGCGATTGAGGACACTGGAAGCCTAGAGATCGCACGGTCCGGCCGGGAAGGTGCAGAATCGCTGTCGGTGGCCGAAATCAGGGAACGAGATGACACGGAGGACCTCGAGGGGGATCCAGCCGTGGATGAGTCACGCGCGGAAAGCGACGTCTACGTTGTAGAGCCGCTGCTGCCCCAGCGTCTTCGCCGCCCCTCCGACCTGCTGCGCTTCTTCGCCACGCTCATCGTGCTCGGCGCGGTCGTCCTGCTCGCGCTGGTCGCCAAGCAGACGCTCATCGGCCTGGAGGCCGACGTCAAGGAGGGCGCGCAGCTCGTACCGCTGCTCAGCAGGATCGCCGCGTTCCTCGGTGGCGCGGCCGTGCTCATCGTGCCCGCGGCCTTCGCCGTCGAACGGGTCTTCCACCGCGACGGGCTCCGCGTCGCCGAAGGGCTGATCGCCGCGATCATCGGCATGGCCGGGTCGTTCCTGCTCGGGCAGTGGCTGGTCGCCGGCAATGCCGAGGACCTGCGCGTGCTGCTGACCGGCGACCGGACGATCGAGCCGGTGAACACGCTGCTCACCTCGGTCGTCGCGTACGCCACCGCCGTCCGCATCTCGCGCCGCCCCACCTGGCGCATGCTGATGTGGACCACGATCGCCCTCTACGTCCTCGCCTTCTTCTCCGGCCGGCAGATCACGATCCCGAGCGCCATCGTCACGGTGCTGGTCGGCATGGTCATCGGCTACGCCACCCTCTACGGCGTCGGCAGCCCCAACACCAGGCCGGCGGGCAGCGCTCTGGTGGCCGCGCTGCGCAAGCTGTCGTTCGCGGTGGTCTCGGCCCGCCGCATCGAGGACGACCACCAGGGCAGCCGCCGCTACGCCATCGGGCTCAAGGACGGCACCAGCCTCGACGTCACCGTGCTCGACCGCGACCGGCAGGTGGCCGGGCTGCCGTACCGGCTGTGGCGGCGCATCCGGCTCAACTCCGAGACCAGGCGCCGGGCCATCAGGTCGCTCCGGGCGGAGCTGGAGCGCGAGGCGCTCATGGCGTACGCGGCCCAGGCGGCCGGCGCGAGCACCCCCAGGCTGCTCGGCACCAGCGAGATCGGCACCGAGGCCGCGATGCTCGCGTACGAGCACATCGAGACGCGCCCCCTCGACGAGGTGCCCGACGAGCAGATCGACGACGAGCTGCTCGCCCAGATCTGGGAGCAGGTGGAGCTGCTGCAGATCCAGCGCCTGGCGCACCGGCGGCTCACCGGCGACAGCATCCACCTCGACCGGGCGGGCCGCGTCGTGCTGACCGACGCGCGCAGCGGCGAGATCGCCGCCGGTGACCTGCTGCTCAGGCTCGACATCGCCCAGCTGCTCACCTACCTGGCGCTGCGCGTCGGCCCTGAACGCTCCGTACGGACGGCGGCGGCCGTCATGGGGCCCGACACGCTGGCCGCCGCCATGCCGCTGCTCCAGCGCATCGCGCTGACCAGGGAGACCCGTTCGGCCCTCGCCAAGAACAAGAACCTGCTGGCCGGCATCCGCGAGCACATCGTCGCACTCAAGCCGCAGGGCAAGGTCGAGGAAGTACGCCTCGAACGCTTCAAACCGCGCACCCTGATCACGATCATCGCCAGCACGCTGGCCGCGTACATCGTGCTCTCCCAGCTCAGCCGGGTCGACATCTACCGGGTGGTCACCACGGCCAACTGGGCCTGGTCCGGGGTGGCGCTGGTCGCGTCGTTCGTCAGCTTCGTGGCCGCGGCCCTGATGCTGCGGGGCTTCGTGCCCGAGCCGCTGCCGCTCTGGCGTACCGTGCTCGTGCAGTTCGCCTCGTCGTTCGTCAAGCTCGTCGCGCCCGCCGCCGTGGGCGGCGTCGCGATCAACACCCGCTACCTGCAGAAGCGCGGCATCTCGCCGGCCAGCGCGGTGGCCAGCGTGGGGGCCTCACAGCTCATCATGCTGGTCTTCCACATCGCGCTGCTGCTGCTGTTCGCCTACATCACCGGCTCCACCACGACCACGTCGTTCACCCCGTCGCGCGGCCTCGTCCTGGTGCTGCTGGCGGTCGCGGTGCTGGTCGTGGTGGTGCTCGGCGTGCCGCCGCTGCGCAGGCTGGTGACCTCCAGGATGCGCAAGCTGTTCTCGAACGTGCTGCCCAGGCTGCTCGACGTGCTGCAGTCGCCGCGCAAGATGGTGGAGGCGTGCACGGGCACGCTCATGATCACCCTGGCGTTCGTGCTCTGCCTGGACGCCTGCGTGGCCGCGTTCGGCGGCTCGCTCAGCTTCACCGCCGTCGCGGTCGTCTACCTCACGGCCAACGCCATCGGCTCGGCCGCACCCACACCGGGCGGTCTGGGCGCGGTCGAACTCGCGCTCGCGGGCGGCCTGACCGTGGCCGGCGTGCCCGCAGAGCTGGCCACCTCGGCCGTGCTGCTGCACCGGCTGCTCACGTTCTGGCTCCCGGTGCTGCCCGGCTGGGCCGCCTTCACCTACCTCCAGCGGCACGAATCCCTGTGATCAGCGGGCCGTGTAGCGCTCGGTGATCTTGTCGATGGCGCCCAGCTCGTCCTCCGTGAAGGCCGGGCCGTCCACGCACGCCACGTTGTCCTCGAGCTGCCGCACGCTGCTGGCCCCGATGAGCACGCTCGTCACCCGCGGGTCCCTGAGCGTCCACGACAGCGCCATCTGGGCCAGCGTCTGGCCGCGGCCCCTGGCGATCTCGTCGAGGCCGCGGGCCAGGTCGAGGTCGATCCGGTCGGCGCTGAGGAACCTGCTCGTCGCCGCCCGCGAGTCCGCCGGCACGCCGCCGAGGTAGCGGTCGGTCAGCAGGCCCTGCGCCAGCGGCGAGAACACGATGCAGCCCATGCCCGCCTCCTCCACCGCGTCGAGCAGCCCGTCCTCGATCCACCGGTTGATCATGGAGTAGGACGGCTGGTGGATGAGCAGCGGCGTGCCCAGCTCGCGCATGATCCGCGCGGCCTGGGCGGTCTGCTCGGCCGAGTAGTTGGAGATGCCCGCGTAGAGCGCCTTGCCCGAGCGCACGGCCCGGTCGAGCGCCCCCATGGTCTCCTCCAGCGGCGTCCCCGGGTCGGGGCGGTGGCTGTAGAAGATGTCGACGTACTCCAGCCCCATGCGCTTCAGCGACTGGTCGAGGCTGGCCAGGACGTACTTGCGCGATCCCCACTCGCCGTACGGGCCCGGCCACATGTCGTAGCCGGCCTTGGTGGAGATGATCAGCTCGTCCCGGTACGGGGTGAAGTCCTCGCGCAGGATGCGGCCGAAGTTCGTCTCCGCCGAGCCGTACGGGACGCCGTAGTTGTTGGCCAGGTCGAAGTGCGTCACCCCGAGGTCGAACGCGCGCCGCAGGATCGCCCGCGAGTTCTCGATCGGGCGGGTGTCGCCGAAGTTGTGCCACAGGCCCAGCGAGACCGCGGGCAGCTTCAGCCCGCTGCGACCGCTGCGGTTGTACGGCTGCCGCTCGTAGCGCCGGTCGTCGGCCTGATAGGTCATGAGGTGCCCCTCTCGATGATCCAGGAGAGCGCGAAGGCCTCCTCGCGCCAGGCGTCGTAGCGCCCGCTGCGGCCGCCGTGCCCGGCGCCCATCTCCGTCTTGAGCAGGAACGGCCCGCCGTTCGCCGTCGCCCGCAGCCGGGCGACCCACTTCGCGGGCTCGTGGTAGAGGACGCGGGTGTCGTTCAGGCTGGTGATGGCCAGAATCGGCGGGTACGCGCGGCCGTCCACGTTCTCGTACGGGGTGTAGCTCTTCATGTAGGCGTAGACATCGGGGTTGTGCAGCGGGTCGCCCCACTCGTCCCATTCGATCACAGTGAGCGGGAGCGACGGATCCAGGATGGTGTTCAGCGCGTCCACGAACGGCACCTCGGCCACCACGCCCGCGAACTCCTCCGGTGCCAGGTTCGCGACCGCGCCCATCAGCAGGCCGCCGGCCGAGCCGCCCCTGGCGATGACCCGCTCGCTCCAGCCGGTCGCCTTAAGGTGCCTGGCCACGGCCACGAAGTCGGTGAACGTGTTGCGCTTCCTGGTGAGCTTGCCGTCCTCGTACCAGCGGCGGCCCATCTCACCGCCGCCCCTGATGTGCGCGACGGCGAAGACGAACCCGCGGTCGAGCAGCGAGAGCCTCGGGACTGAGAAGCCGGGGTCGATGGAGGTCTCGTAGCTGCCGTACCCGTACAGAACGGTCGGCGCGGGCTTTGCGGAGTCCTTGCGCTTCACGATGGACACCGGGATCCTCGTGCCGTCCTCGGCCGTGGCCCACTCGCGGAACTGCTCGTAGTCGGCCGGGTCGTAGCCGCCCAGCACCGGGCGCCGCTTGAGCAGGATCAGCTCGTGCGTGTCGAGCTCGTAGTCGTACACGCTGGGCGGGGTGACCATGCTCGTGTAGGCCAGCCTGAGCCGCGTCGTGGTGAACTCGGGGTTGCCCGCGGGCCCGACGTCGTAGAGCGGCTCGGGGAAGTCGATCTCGTACGCGTTCCGCTCGGCGGCCTCGATCCGCTCGCGCCGGCCCTGGACATCGGCCGGGTACGGCAGCACGCGCAGACCGGTCAGCCCGTCGCGGCGGAAGTGCACCACGGCGTGGTCGGAGAAGGCGTCGATCTCCAGGAGCCTGGTGTCGTCCCGGTGGGCGATCAGCGGCGTCCAAGTGCCAGGGGCGTCGAGCGGGGCGGTGGCCAGCTCGAAGTTCTCGGCGTTCTCGTTGTGGAGCACGTAGAAAAAGTCGCCCGCGTGCTCGACGCCGTATTCGACGCCGGTCTTCCTGGGCCGCACGACCGTGAACTCACCGGCGGGATCGGTGGCGTCGAGAATGCGCACCTCGCTGGTGATCTTGCTGCCCGCGCCGAGCACGAGGTATTTCTCGCTGCGCGTGAGGCCGATGCCGACCCAGTAACGCTCGTCGGACTCCTCGTAGACCAGCACGTCCTCTTCGGTGCCGAGGGTGTGCCGGTAGACCTGGAACGGGCGCCAGGCGTCATCGACGCGCGTGTAGAAGAACGTCGAGCCGTCGGCCGACCAGGCGCCGCCGTAGAAGATGTCGGTGATCTCGTCGGGGAGCAGTTCGCCTGTTTCGAGGTTCTTGAACTTCAGCGTGAATCGCTCGTCACCCTTGAAGTCGGTCGAATAGGCCAGCATCGTGCCGTCGGGCGAGACGGAGCTGGTGCCGATCGAGAAGAACGGGCTGTCGCCGGCGAGCTCGTTGCCGTCGAGAATCACCTCCTCGCGTTCGAGAGTGGCTCCCGGGGTGATCTCCGGAGGCGCGTCGCTGTCGGCCGGGACCCGGCAGGAGACGGCGTACTGCTTGCCTTCCGAGGTGCGCGAGAAGTACCACCAGGAGCCCTTGCGGCTGGCCACCGAGAGGTCGGTTTCCTGCGTGCGGCCCTTGATCTCCTGGAACACCTGCTCCTGGAGATCGGAGAGGTGAGCGGTCTGCTGTTTGAGAAACTCGTTCTCCGCCTCCAGATAGGCGGTGGTATCGGGATCTTCCTTGTTGCTCAGCCAGGCGTACTCGTCGATGACGGTGTCACCGTGGTGGGTGCGCTCAGTCGGAACCTTCTTCGCCACTGGCGGCGTGTTACTGCTCACGTGGGGAGTCTATGTTCGGGCGTGATCGATCTGTGTCCGTCGTACGCGGCGATCCGGCACGAGGGGTCGGGAGCGCTGCTAATCTTGAAGAGCCGAAGCAGTCCGGCACAAGCCTTCTTCCTCCTCCATCACGGCGGACGTGCGCGTCCACTCGTGAGGGCTGGTAAGTTAGAGGGGTTGTCCCGGAAGCGGGGCGGGTCTTAATTCCAGCAAGTCGAGCAAGTCGGGTCAATTTGACAGGGACTTGAACGGCTGAAAGAATAAAGACACAACGAAATGAACGC
>NZ_JBSFNK010000037.1:0-60414 GCF_053587055.1 Nonomuraea sp. NPDC003707
CGGCCCTTGACCGAGTTGTCGGTGTCCTTGAGCTTGGCCCACAGCTTGGGAGTGGCCGTGCTGATGACCGGCCGCCCGTCACCGGAGACGCAGGGACCGCCCGGGTCCGACCAGGCGTCGGCGGCCACCGGGTCGGACGGGATCGAGTTGTACTCGATGACCAGGCTCGGGTTGTTCTTGAACTTCTTCCAGGCGTACACGTCGGTCTCGCTGGTGGCCCGCAGACCGATCGTGACGTTGGGCCACTTCTTGGCGGCGGCGTCCACGACCTGCGAGGTGACGTCGAACTCGACGCCGCCGGGCAGGCAGGACGAGCCCCAGCCCTTGGCCACGTTCACCGTGGAGAGCAGCCTGACCCACGAGGGCTGCTTGTTCCAGGTCGTGGCCTTGCTGATGGTGTTGGTGGCCCAGGCCTCGACCTTGCGGGCGCTGCAGGAGTACGACCACGTCTCGTACGTGCGCAGCGTGGCCTTGATGATCTGCTTGCCGTGGATGGTCGCGCCGGTGTTCATCTGGAAGAACGTGCGGTTCTTCTGCGACTCGACGTGGCCCACGCGGGCGACGTCGCTGGAGTTGAGGTAGTTGGAGTTGGGCCAGTTGCTCCAGACCGCCGTCCAGGCGTTGCGGGCGGCCGAGAAGTACGGGTCGAGATAGACGGGGAACTTGGTGTTCGGGTCCGTCATCATCGTTCTGTCGGGCTTGAGCCGCAGTTGCTTGCCCGCCAGTTCCACGCCCATCGTCGCCTCGCGCGCCTCCGGGGAGCGGCCCTCCTTGAGCGCCTGCGGGCTCGTGATGCCCTTGGAGTCCCACATCTTCGGGGTGGGCGCGGTGAAGATCGTGCCCTCGTTCTTGTCGACGGCCTCGATGTTGCCCGCCTTGTCCGACTCGACCGACAGGCCGGAGGCCGACAGCGGGAACGTCAGCTCCGTCATGCTCTCCGCGGCGGCCCGCGATTTGACCACCAGGATGTGGGAGAAGCCGTCCACGTCAGCGGTGACCTGGAGGTCCACGCCCGGTATGACCTCGGGGTAGGTGGCGGTGTCGCCGTTCAGCGTGGGCTTGGGGAGCGTGCCCTGCCAGCCGAGCTCCAGGGACTTGGCGCCGCGCGACAGCTTGGCCAGCGGGGCGTTGCCGCCGCCGGAGAACCTCAGCCCGATCGCCGTCGCGGCCGGGCTGACCGAGCCGTCGGGGTTGAGGCGGAGCGTGGTGTCGACGGGGACCCAGCCGCCCGCCTGCCGGACGCGTACCGGGCGGACGTTCAGCTCCATCGAGAGCGTGCCGTCCGGTTTGGCGAAGACCTGGCGGGTCTCCGTACGCATTGATTCGATCTCCACCGGCCGGCCGGCGCTCCGAGCGGCCGCGACCGCGGATTCCTCGGCCTTGGGCCGCTCCTGGACGGCCTTCGGTGGTTCCGGCACCTCGTCGGCCTGGGCGGCGACCGCCGGAGAGATGGTTAAGATCAGCGCCGCCGTGAGCAGCCCATGCACTACCCGCATACGTCCTCGCCCGTGTTGAGCAGGGGTTACGCGCGGAACAAGAGCTGCCCGGCGTCTCCACGATCTTCGGATGGACGATCGGATTTTCACCCGCCCCCGAACCGGGAGTCCAGGGTTTTGTTCATTCTGCTCGAAGATTTCTTCAGGGGCCGAATTTGCGGGTGAGGCCGAGGAGTTCGGGTTTGGCGGCTCTTGTGTGCCACTCGCGGTCGGGATCGGGCACCAGCCGGCGGGTCTTCAGGTCGAGCAGGCCGCTCACGTGGCTCACCTCGGCCGCCACGGTGCCGTCCACGCGCCGCAGGAGATGGTGCACCCGGTAGGTCTTCCCGCCGCTCCACTCCCAGTCGCAGGTGACGTCCACCTCGTCACCGCCGCGCAGCTCGCGGTGGTATTTGATGACGGTCTCGAGGTTGACGGGGCCGAGGCCGCTGTCGAGCAGTTCCTCGACCGACACCCCGGCGGCCCGGACGCAGGCGAAGCGGGCGTGGTCGGCGTACTGGATGTAGAAGCCGCCGTTGAGGTGGAGTTGCGGGTCGATCTCGTAGATGCGGACCTCGAGGCGGACGCTGAAGGGCTCAGTCACGGGGCTGTGCGTCATCGGGGGCTCCTTGTTCGGCCAGCCAGTGCAGCGAACGTTCGGTGAGATAGCGGCGACCGTCCTCGCGGACCTCCAGCCAGTCGCCGCGGGCCCAGCCGCCGGCGGCCTGGGGGGAGAAGCCGTGCTTGCGGAACAACGCGCTGGCTTCAGCCCTGGTCAGGCCATCGCGCCCCCATTCGGCGATGAGCGCTCGATGCCGGCTGTCTGCTGGGGGTTGAGCCGGATCGGCCGAGATCGCATCCGCCAGCGCCGCGAATCCGGCGCTGATCTGGCGTAGCGCCGCGGCTATCTGATCTTTCTGCGGCCAGGGCTCCATGTCCATAGGTTAGCAATTGCTACCGATTGGTGAGCATTGTCGATGGAGATTGGTGGGTGTTACCGTCTTTCACGTGTAAGAAGAATCTTACACGTGACCAAAGACTCTGACCAGGGAGCATCGCCATGAAGGCCGTCCGCTACCACTCCTACGGCTCGCCCGACGTCATCAAGCTCCTGGACGTCGACAAACCCGAGATCGGCGACGATGACGTGCTGATCCGCGTCCGGGCGGCCTCCGTCAACGCGGGGGACTGGCACCTCCTGCGCGGCCTGCCCTACATCTTCAGGGCGCAGGCCGGGCTGATCCGCCCCAAGGCCCACCTGCTGGGCGGCGACCTGGCCGGGGAGGTCGTGGCGGCCGGCAAGAGCGTCACCGCGCTGCGGCCCGGCGACGAGGTGTACGGCTTCTGCCGTGGCGCGTTCGCCGAGTACGTGGCCGTTCCGGCGGAGGGGTTCGTGGTGCGGAAGCCCGCCGGGCTGACGTTCGAGGAGGCGGCGGCCGTCCCGGTGGCGGCCGTCACCGCGTTACAGGCTCTCCGTGACAAGGCGCAGGTCAGGGCCGGGCAGAAGGTGCTGGTCAATGGCGCGGGGGGCGGGGTGGGGCCGTTCGCGGTGCAGATCGCCAAGGCCCTGGGCGCGGAGGTGACCGGCGTGTGCGGGCCCGGGAACGTGGAGATCGTACGCTCGATCGGGGCCGATCACGTCGTCGACTACACCAAGGAGGACTTCACGCGCAGCGGCGAGCGCTACGACGTCATCCTCGACAACGTGGCCAACCGCTCCCTGGCGGACTGCAGGCGCGTGCTCGCCCCTCAGGGGATCTATCTGCACAACAGCGGCGACAAGGGCGGGCGCTGGGTGGGGGTCATGACCCGCATCATCCACGTGATGGTGTCGTCCCTGTTCGTACGGCAGAGCCTGCTCGCCGGATACGTGGCCGACGAGAACACGGACGATCTCGTGGCCCTGCGCGACCTGCTCGAAGCGGGGAAGATCAGGCCGGTCATCGACCGGACGCACCCGCTGAGCGAGGTTCCCGAGGCGATCGGCTACATCGAGCGCGGCCACGCCCGGGGCAAGGTCGTCATCACCATGGCATGACGGCGGGATTGACCCGGCCCACCCCGCCGACGTCCTCGACGTCGGCTGCGACACCGGGTCCCTGTCCATGCTGCCGGCCGCGGCCGGGCACCTGGTGTGGACCCTGCCCGACCCCGAGGCGGCGCTGCGTGACCGACCTGCGCGTCGAGCCGCTCAGCGACGACACCGACCTTTGGGGCGGTCCCGTGCACGACGAGCGCTATGCGATCATCGCCTATGCCTGACAGAACGATCCGCGACACGGCCCTCTGTTACATCGTCCGCAATGACAAGCTGCTCGTGTTCCGCCACGTCGACTACAGCCCCGAGGAAGTGGGCGTGCAGGTGCCCGCGGGGGGCATCAGGGAAGGGGAGGACCCTCGGGACGCGGCGCTCAGGGAGGCGCGGGAGGAGACCGGGCTCCACGGTTTCACCGTCGTGCGGAAACTCGGCGTGGCGGAGTATGACATAACCCCCTACCGCGCCGAGCTCCAGCGCCGCCACATCTTCCAGCTGGCTCTGCACGAAGAGACCCCGGATCGGTGGGCGAGCAGCGAGGACCATGACGGGAACGAGCCGCCCACGCGGTTCGAGTGCTTCTGGATCCCGCTGGAGCACGGCCACGTGCTGCAATCCGGCCAGGGGGCGCTCCTCCACCGCCTGTTCGAGCAGGACGCCGGATAATCGGTTGAGCGGGTTCCGGGCGGGCTGCGAGCCGCTCGTCGTGCCGAGAGCGCATCACCGGGATCTGACGGACATCCCGCTCGACGAGGCGGCCCACGTCATGCGGGCCACCGTGGAGGTGGGGCGCCGGCTCACGGGCGCGCTGGGGGCGAAGGGGGTCAATCTGTGGCACGCGAGCGGTGAGACCGCCTGGCAGAGCGTCTTCCATTTCCACATTCACGTGGTCCCGCGCTACACGGACACGGATCTCACGCCTCCGTGGACGGAGATCGAGCATCCGGTCGAGTCGCTGCGGGGGTTGGGGGCGGAGATCCGTAGGTTCCGGGCAGCGCCCCGCCGCCTCTCCTGAAGCGGCGGGGCACTCACCCGTCAATCAGTTCTCGCCGAACTTCCCGGCCCCGGCGTCGTACCTGTCCATGCCATCGCCCACGCCGGCCAGGTCGATGCCCCCGTTGCCGGAAAGCAGGTCGTCGCCCGACTACATCTCGATCACGTTGCCGGAGCCGCCGATGGTGGCGGCCCCGTTCCCCG
This sequence comes from Nonomuraea sp. NPDC003707, assembly GCF_053587055.1. NCBI lineage: Bacteria > Bacillati > Actinomycetota > Actinomycetes > Streptosporangiales > Streptosporangiaceae > Nonomuraea > Nonomuraea sp. NPDC003707. The sequence continues at coordinate 4,708 of NZ_JBSFNK010000037.1, forward strand.
AGATGAGGTTGTCCCGCCCCGGCGCCAGGTTCGCCCGCATCGGCAGGCGCGTACGGTTCCGCAGCGTGTCGTCGCCTGGCCCGGTGACCGCCACGATCGACTCGATCTCGTCGGCCGGGCAGGCCACCCGGTTGGCGCTCTCCCGCCTGCACGGCGCGGACGCTTCGATCCTGTCGCCGGCGTTCGAAACGATCACCCAGCGGCCGGACAGGGACAGGTCGATGTTGTCGGACGCGTCGCCCCCGTAGACGTACAGTTCCGAACCGGACACGCTCACGTCGGTCGTGGCGTGCGCCGGCCCGGCGACGGCCAGCAGCGAGGCGGCCAGCGTCCCTCCCACGGCCAGCGCCCGCACGCCGTGTGCGCGCAGAGCGCTGATCCGCGGCCGCTTGCCGTTCCCCCGTGTACTCATCAATTCCCCCTGTGTTGGATGGCTCGCCCCGCGTGTCCGGGACCTTGGATGAGTACGGCGCCACGACGGCCGCGCTCCTGTGACGAAGCGGAGACACGTTCTGTGGTTTTGCCATGTTCGCCGAGGAGCCGGGCATAGGACAGGCCATAGCCTTGTTTTCAGGCGTCCGTCATAGCGAGCGTGGACGGAAGAGGGGCGTACGGTGCGCACACGCCCTCCGGCAACAAACGACTCCACACCTTCCACAACAGCACCGTTAGCCTCCATACCCCCGACAGTGGCATCGCCAACCGCCACCACAACCTCCCAAGAAGAGCCCTGTCCTGCGGCTTTACCGGGTGGCCGAGCCGCGATGGGCTCGATCGACCGTTGCTTAGCTATATCGTTCGATATAGCATCCGAGCCATGATGCACGCACGTCGCGGCCCCGAGCGGGGCCCCACCGGGCGCTTCTTCGGTCCTGGCGAGCTTCGCCTGGCCATCCTGGCCCTGATCGTCGAGCGGCCCGGCCACGGTTACGAGGTCATGGGCCGCCTCGCCGACCGCTTCAACGGCACCTACGAGCCCAGCGCCGGCTCCATCTACCCCACCCTCCAGCTGCTCGAGGACGAAGGACTCGTACGCGTCGAGCAGACGGACGGCCGCAAGGTCTACCACGTCACCGAGGACGGCAGGCGGGCGGCCGAGGAGCAGGCCGACGTGATCGAGCGGCTGTGGGGGCGGGCGGCCAGCAGGGGCGAGTGGGGGATGTTCCGCGAGCCCGAGGCCGCCGAGATCGTCGGGCCGGCGTTGCGCCTGGTCAAAGCCGCCGTGAAGGCGCTGGCCCACGCGCACGGCGACCCGGCCGTGGTCGAGCGCATTCAGGAGGTCTTCGTGGAGGCCCGCCGCAGGATCGAGGAGCTGGACACCAGGAGACGGCCATGGAAGGAGGCGCCATGAGGCGGAGCGTCGCACGGCGGTTACTCGACCGGATGTTCCTCACCGGCGAGGTGGTCGAGGTCGAGGAGGTGACCGCCCGCATGCGGCGGGTCAGGATCGGGGGAGAGGCGCTCGCCGGCCTGGAATGGACGCCCGGCCAGCACGTACGCCTCTTCATCGGCGACGGCGGCGGCCTGCTGGGCGGCGTCCTGCGCACTTACTCGATCTGGCGGCACGACCCGACCTGGGAGGCCATCGACCTGATCGGCTACGACCACGGCGGCGACTCGCCGGGCGCCTCCTGGATCAGGACCGCCGAGCCCGGCATGGAGATCTCCTTCACCAGGCCGGACGGCAGTTTCGTCACGCAGGAAGCCCGCTACCACCTGTTCGCGGGCGAGGAGACGGCCTCGGTGGCGTTCGGCGCGATGTTGCGGGCGCTCCCGGAGGGCGTCGCGGCATACGGCGCGGTGGAGGCTGAGGGGCCGGGTGACCATCTGGAGCTGCCCAAGGAGCTGGTCAAGGTGTGCCGGGGCGGCAAGCCGGCGGCCAGGTCGGAGGTCCTGGTCAACGCCGTCAGGGAGCTTGACCTGCCGGACGAGCCCGGCGTGGCCTACCTGGCCGGGGAGGCGCGCACGATCCAGGCCATCCGTGCCCATCTGGTCAACGAGCGCGGCTGGCAGCGCAGGGACGTCCGTACGAAGCCCTTCTGGACGCCCGGCAGAAAGGGGCTCGACTAGAGCGGTGCGACAGGCCCTCGTAGCGTGATAGTAATACCGGTATAGTTATTGGTAACGCATGCGAGGAGGGGCCGTGATCGAGCTGAAGAGTGCCGGAGAGATCGCCGCGATGCGGGAGGCGGGGCGGGTCGTCGCCGCCGTCCACGCCGCGGTGCGCGAGCGGGCCGCCGTCGGCGTCTCGCTGAAGGCGCTCGACGAGGTGGCCCGGACGGTCATCGAGGACGCGAAGGCGGGAGCGTCGTTCCTCGGCTACCACCCGTCGTTCGGCGCGACCCCGTACCCGGGGGTGATCTGCACGTCCGTGAACGGGGTCATGCTGCACGGCCTGCCGAGCCCGTACCGGCTGCGTGACGGCGACCTGATCAGCGTCGACTGCGGCGCGTTCGTGGACGGGTGGCACGCCGACGGCACGGTCAGCTTCGCGGTCGGCGAGCAGCGCGCGGAGGACCTCAAGCTCATCAGGGTCGCCGAGGAGACGCTAGCCGCCGGCATCGAGGCGGCCGTGCCCGGCGGCCGGATGGGAGACATCGGCCACGCCATGTCCACGGTCGGGCGCGGCGCGGGATACGGCATGCAGAACGACTTCGGCGGCCACGGCATCGGGCGGGCCATGCACGAGTCGCCGTTCGTGCCCAACGAGGCCCGCGCGGGACGCGGGATGCGACTGCGGCCCGGCCTGGTGATCGCGATCGAGCCGAGCCTGATGGCCGGGGGCGACGACGAGTACTACATGTCCGATGACGGCTGGTCGGTGTGCTCGGGAGACGGCAGCAGGAGCGTGCACGTCGAGCACACGGTCGCCATCACCGCGGACGGCCCGGTCATCCTCACCGTGCCGTAGGCGTCCGCGTCCCAGCCGCGCCAACGAACGTGATCCGTGGAAGTCGTCCTGGGAGCCGAACACCGGCGACGCGTGGAAGAACACCAGCCCGACCAGCACCGGGGCACGCATCACGTCGAGTTCGGGGCGGTCGGAAGGGGCGGGTCGTTACGCATGGTCATGATCACCGCCCGTATGTACCAGTCTGAGGCCCCGAATGCGCCCGCGCCAAGGTCTGTGGCGAGGTGGGAAAAGGTACAGGAGTCACCACGGGGAAGCACTGCCACGTCAAGATCGACGATCTACATATCGGTTCGGCCATGCGCGCCATTTCGCCAGGTCAAGAGCGAAATTGTGGGTGTTTGTCGAAGTTGGGGGCCGGGGACATTCACTCTCGGCAGCTACGGAGAGTAGTGGACATGTACCAGAGAGGAATCGATATGTACAGACATGGGCTCGTTCTGGCCGGCCTCGTCGCCGGGATGGCTGTGTTCGGCGGCTCCGCGTTCGCGGCCACCACCGGCTTTCCGAAGGACCACGACGACAACAGGAAGATCCTGTTCGTCTGTGGCGACGACAACTACATCGCCGGTGGCGACATCAACAAGAACGAGAACAAGCTGCTGAACATCGAGACCGGCGACATCCTCGGCATCCTCAGCGCCCACAGCGAGGACGACAACCGGAAGTGCACGCTCGCTTAAGCAGTCTCCTCAGCGGTTGAGAAACGTAACCACGGGGCCCGCCTGTCAGGCCGGGCCCCTTGGTCTTGCTCAACCACTCGTCTGTGAGAGAAGCGCCCGCAGGGTCAAAAGTGAAAATTGTGGGCGTTTGTCGCAGTCGAGCGTCGGGGACATCTCCCTCCGACAGCTACGGAGAGTAGTTGAAATGCATCAGAGAGGAATCGACATGTACAGACATGGACTCGTTCTGGCCGGCCTCGTCGCCGGGATGGCCGTGTTCGGCGGCTCCGCGTTCGCGGCCACCACCGGTTTCCCGAAGGACCACGACGACAACAGGAAGATCCTGTTCGTCTGTGGTGACGACAACTACATCGCCGGCGGCGACATCAACTCGAACGAGAACAGCCTGCTGAGCGTCAAGACCGGCGACATCCTCGACATCCTCAGCCGTCACGACGAGAACGACAACCGGAAGTGCACGCTCGCCTAAGTAGTCTCTTCGGCGGTTGAGAAACGTGACCACGGGGCCCGCCCGCAGGGTCGGGCCTCACGGTCTCGCCCAGTCTCGTCTGTGAGAGAGAGGCCTGGCGCAGGTGGTCGGCCCGCACTTCGAATCCGCGTCCGTCACCCTACGCAGGGCCACTCGGAGGCGGTGGTTGCGAACACCTCGCCAGAACAGCGATGCCGCTACGGGACCTGCTCCTCGGCGGCCGATGCCGAGGGGCAGGTCCCCGTAGTCTCACCCTTCGTACGCGAACGAAGCGTCGAAGGAGTTGCGGGCGATCCGGTCGAGCTGCTCGTCCGTCATCCCCAGCTCCCGCTGGAGCGCCGCGTAGTTGTCCTCGACGTAACCGCCGAAGTACGCGGGGTCGTCCGAGTTGACGGTCACGACGAGCCCTTCGTCCAGCATCGCGGGCAGGATGTGATCACGCAGGGACGGCACGGCGCGCAGCCGTACGTTCGACAGCGGGCACACCGTCAGCGGGATCCGCTCATCCCTGAGCCTGGCCACGAGCTGTGGGTCCTCCATGGCCCTGATCCCGTGGTCCACCCGCTCGACGCGCAGGATGTCCAGCGCCTCCCACACGTAGTCGGGCCCGCCCTCCTCGCCCGCGTGCGCCACCCGGTGCAGCCCTTCGGCGGCCGCGATCTCGAAGACCCGCCTGAACAGCGACGGCGGGTAGCCCACCTCCGCCGAGTCCAGCCCCACCCCGATGAACGACTCCCGGTACGGCAGCGCCGCCCGCAGCACCTGCTCGGCCTCGTCCGCCCCCCGGTCACGCAGGAAACACAGGATCAGCGCGGCCGACACGTCGCCGTCCTTCAGGGCCGCCGACAGCCCGCCGAACACCACCTCCAGCGGCACGCCCCGGCTCAGGTGCGCCTGCGGGTCGAAGAAGATCTCCGCGTGCCGCACGCCCTGCTCCTTGGCCCGTCGCAGGTACGCGGCGGCGAGGTCGTAGAAGTCCTCCTCGGTGCGCAGGACCGCCATGTGCTCGTAGTAGAGGTCCAGGAAGGACTGCAGGTCGGTGAAGGAGTAGCGGGAGCGGATGGCGTCCACGTCGAAGGTCGGCAGGTCGATCCGGTTACGCCGGGCCAGCTCGACGACGAGCTCTGGCTCGAGGGTGCCTTCGATGTGCAGATGGAGCTCTGCTTTGGGACGCATGACCACGAGTAAACCCGACACCGCGAGGTCGGAGTATCGTGCGAACCTCTGAACTCTTGGGTTTTGAGCTGGCATAACATCAGATTTCATGAGGCTGTCGGACCTGCTCGCGCGCGACGACCTGCGGCTGACGCTTGTGACGGGTCACGAGGAGGTCGACCGCGAGATCCGGCGCGCGTACCCGACGGACCTGCCCGACCCCCGACGCTACCTGCAGTCCGGCGACCTCGTGCTCACCAGCGGCGTCTGGTACGGCGAGCCGGCCGACTGCGAGCGGTTCGCCGACGCGCTGTGGGCCACCGACGCCGCCGGCCTGGTCGTGGGGCTGATCGTGCTGGGAGAGCTGCCCGAGGAGCTGGTCAAGGCATGCGAACGGCGCCGGCTGCCGCTGCTCCTGGCCGCTCCCGACCAGTCGTTCGGCGTGATCACGCAGGTCGTGACGGCCGAGGGGTTCGCGGCCGAGCAGCGCAGGGCCGAACGGGTGAGGGCGCAGACGCTGCTCGACGTGCTGGGCCACATCCCGCCGGGCGAGGTCTCCGCGCACCTGCGGCTGCTCGGCGCCGACCCGGGCCTGCCGACCGCCGCCATGGCGGTCACGCGGACGGGACCGGTGAATGATGATTACGACCTGCCCGAGGTCCTGCACGAGGGCCTGGCCAGGAGGGGCCGGCACCTGATCGTCGGCGGCACCTCGCAGGAGGCGATCGTGCTGGTCAACGGCCGGGCGTCGCGCAAGAGCCTGGCCGACGAGCTGCGCGGCCTGGTGGCCGAGCGCCCCGGGCTGAGCATCGCCGCCGGGATCAGCGAGATGGCGGCCAGCGTGTCGCAGCTCGGCGAGGCGCTGGAGACGGCCAGACGGGGCATGGAGTCCGCGCGGGGCGGCCCGGGGCCGGTGTCGATCATGTCGGTGGCCGACATCGACAGCTTCGACCTGCTGATGGCCGCGCTGCCGGCCAGCGTGCGCCGGTCCTTCCGCGATCACCTGCTGGGGCCGGTGGAGGAGTACGACGCGCGGCACGGCTCCGAGCTGCTGCGCACGCTCGACATCTTCCTGGAGACGTGCGGTTCCTGGCAGCGCACCGCCGACGAGCTGTACGTGCACGTCAACACGTTGCGCTACCGCATGCAGCGGATCGAGGAGCTGACCGGGCGGCGCATGTCGTCGATGCGCGACCGTACCGACCTCTACCTGGCGCTGCGGTCAGGGAGAGACGGGCAGGCGGCCCGCGACGACACGGCCCCGTGAGACCACGGCCACGATGTTCTCCGTGGCCAGGTCCTCGATGCGCTCCCACGGACGCCCGCGCAGCACGACGAAGTCGGCGCCCAGCCCCGGCGCGATCCGCCCCACGGGCATGCCGATCGAGTCGGCCGCGTCGGAGGTGGCCGCCCGGAGCGCGGACTCGGCGTCCATGCCGAGCACCCGCGTCATGTGGACGACCTCGGCGAACTGGTCGCCGAACTGCACGTGGTGGCCGTTCGCGTCGGTGCCGAGCACGAACCGCACGCCCAGCGCGGCGGCCTGGGCCAGCAGCACGTCGCGCCGGGCGATCAGCTCGGCGGCCTTGGCGCTGGCCTCGGGCGTGACGGGGACGCGGCCCTCGGCGATGGCCTCGTTGATCAGCAGCGTCGGTGCGACCGGCGTGCCCCGGACGGCCAGCGTCTCGGCCAGGTCCTTGCTCATGAGCGTGCCGTGCTCGATCGAGTCGACACCCTCCTCGACGGCCACGCGGATGCCGTCCTCGGAGTGGGCGTGCGAGGCCACCAGCATGCCGAGCGCGTGCGCCTCGTCCACGACCGCCCTGATCTCGTCGCGGGTGTAGTTGCGCCAGGCGTTCTTGTCGCCGATCGACAGCACGCCGCCGCTGGTCGTGAGCTTGATTCCGTCCATGCCGGCGCGGGCCCAGGCGCGTACGAGCTTGCGGCACTCGTCGGGGCCGTCCGCCGTGGGCTTGCGCACGGGGAACGCAGGCGGCACGAACAGGTCGTTGTGCCCGGCCGTCATCCCCACCACGCCGTGCACCTGGACGCGCGGCCCGGGCAGCACCCCGGCGTCGAACACCCGGCGCAGCGCGATCTGAGCCTCGTCGCCCGCCAGGTCGCGCAGGGTCGTCACGCCGTGCCGCATGGCCCGCTGGGCGTGGGCGGCGCCGTGCAGCACCTGCTCGTCCCGGGTGGTCACCAGCGGCCAGGTCGCGAAGTCCGGCGGGTCGCCGGGGCCCGCGTAGCCGACCAGGTGCACGTGCGTGTCCACCAGGCCGGGGAGCACGCACAGACCGTCGTGGCCGGGCACGGCGTCCGGCTGCACGCTGATGATCCGGTCCGGCTCCCAGCTCAGATCGACTGGGCCGCGATATTCGGTACCGTCCCAAAGGGGGATTCCGTCGAGTCTCATTTCAGGCTCGACGCTACCGGAGCCGCCGGGTGGCTGGAGGGATCTACGGTCCTCGGATGGCGCTCTCGTAGGGACCTACAGGGCTCGCCAGCGGTTTTCCCGCATTCTCCCTGCGTGACGGCTTCCGGTGCCCGGGCGTCCAAAACCACCGTCACACGATGGTAATAATCAATGGATACCGTCCTGACCTGCACGTTCACCCGCCGCTCAAGGATGAATTATGGCTATTTCCCTCGATCGCCGCGCGTTCCTGCGGACAACAGGTCTGGCCGGTCTGGCGCTCGGCCTGGCCGCCTGCGGCGAGACCACGGCCGCCGGCGGCGGCGGAGAAGCGAGCGGGCTGGGCTCGGTCAAGCTCCAGCTCTCCTGGAAGAAGAACGTCGAGTTCGCCGGCGAGTACTTCGCGGACACCAAGGGTTACTTCAAGGCCGCCGGGTTCTCGCAGGTCGAGCTCCTGTCGGGCGGCGGCTCCGGCACCTCGGTCGAGTCGGGCCTGGCCACGGGCCGCTGCTGGGCGGGCCTGTCCGCGCCCACGATCACCGCCCCGGCCGTCCTGCAGGGCGCGCAGCTGAAGATCGTCGGCGCGACCTTCCAGAAGAACCCGTTCGCGATCGTCTCGCTCAACAAGAACCCGATCAAGGACGCCAAGGACCTCGTCGGCAAGAAGATCGGCGTCCAGGACTCCAACGAGCTGGTCTGGAACGCGCTGCTCAAGGCCAACAACCTCGACCCGTCGAGCGTGACCCGCGTGCCGTTCCAGTCGGACCCCTCGATGCTCACCTCCGGGCAGCTCGACGGTTACGTCGGCTACGTCACCAGCGGTCCCGTACGGCTGCGGATGCAGGGCCACGACCCCGCCTACCTGCTGTTCGCCGACGCCGGCCTGCCGCTGGTCGCCGAGACGTTCACGGTGACGCAGGAGACGATCGACAAGGAGCGCGACAAGCTCAAGGCGTTCCTGACCGCCGAGATCAAGGGCTGGAGGGACGCCGTCGCCGATCCGGCCAAGTCCGCCGAGTTGGCCGCCACCGTCTACGGCAAGGACCAGAACCTCGACGTCAAGGAGCAGACCGAGGAGGCCAAGATGCAGAACGAGCTCGTGGTCACCCCCGACGTCAAGGCCAACGGCCTGTTCACGATGACGCCGGAGCTGATCGAGCAGAACATCGCCTCGCTCGCCAAGGCCGGCCTGACCATCAAGGCCGAGCAGCTGTTCGACCTGACGATCCTGGACGAGATCTACAAGGCCGACCCGAGCCTGAAGCTGTCATGACGGGGATCAGCATCGCGGGGCTGAGCAAGTCCTTCGGCAAGGGAGTGACCGCGCTGCAGGGCGTCGACATCCAGACGCCGAAGGGCTCGTTCCTGTCGCTGCTCGGTCCCTCCGGCTGCGGCAAGTCCACGGTGCTGCGCATCCTCGCCGGGCTGGAGGAGCCCACGTCGGGCGAGATCCGGGTGAACGGCGAGACGCCCGAGGAGCTGCGCAGGAGCCACCACCTCGGCATCGCCTTCCAGGACTCCGCGCTGCTGCCCTGGCGCAGCGTCGCGGCCAACATCCGGCTGCCGCTGGAGGTCGCCGGGCTCAAGCCGGAGCCCGGCGTGATCGAGGACCTGATCAAGCTGGTCGGGCTGGAGGGGTTCGAGAAGGCCCGGCCCGCCGAGCTGTCCGGCGGCATGCGGCAGCGCGTGTCCATCGCCCGCGCGCTGGTGGTCAAGCCCAGCGTGCTGCTGCTCGACGAGCCGTTCGGCGCGCTGGACGACATGACCAGGCAGCGGCTCAACCTGGAGCTGCTGCGCATCTGGACCGAGAAGCCCGCCACGACGCTCATGGTCACCCACGGCATCGGTGAGGCCATCTTCCTCTCAGACGTGGTCGCCGTCATGAGCCCGCGTCCGGGGCGGGTCATCGAGATGGTGGAGATCGGGCTGCCCCGGCCCCGCACCCCCGAGATGATGCGTACGCCCGAGTTCCACGCGATCCACGACCACCTCAGCGACCTACTGTTCGGGCACGGCGCATGAGGCGCGTCCAAGGGCTGCTCGGCGTCGTCGCGCTCGTCGCGCTGTGGTGGCTGCTCGCCGTCACCGTGTTCGCCGGCCGTGGCGCGGTGCCCACCCCGTGGGCGGTGCTGGCCGCCATGGGCGCCGACGGCTGGGCCTTCTACGGTCCGAACGTCTCGGCCACGCTCGGCGCGGCGGTCCAGGGTTTCCTGTGGGGCAACGGGCTGGCCATCGGCGTGGCGCTGCTGGTGCTGCTCGTGCCCCGGCTGGAGGCCGTCGCCACCCAGCTCGCCGTCATCAGCTACTGCATCCCGCTGCTCGCCATCGGCCCCATCGTGCTGGTGGTCTTCGGCGGCGACGCCACCGTGGTCTTCCTCGCCGCCATCTCCGTCTTCTTCACCACGCTCATCGGCGCCCTGCTCGGGCTGCGCTCGGCCGACCGGGCCAGCCTGGACGTCGTCACCGTGTACGGTGGCGGCCGGCTGGCCAGGCTCCGCTACGTGCAGATCATCTCCGCCCTGCCCAGCACGTTCGCGGGCCTGAAGATCTCCGCACCCTCCGCGCTGCTCGGCGCGATCATCGGCGAGTACCTCGGCAGCAACGACTCCGGGCTGGGCGTCTCCCTGATGATCTCCCAGCAGCAGTTCCAGGTGCCGCGCACGTGGGGGCTCGCGCTCGTGTCCGGGCTGATCGCCGGGCTCGGGTACGCGATCGTCGCCCTCCTCGCCCGCGTGGTCACCCCCTGGTCGAGAGGCGAGTCACAGTGATCGGCCGCACCGTGCTGAGGATCGTCGGGCCGCTGGTTCCTTCCGTGGTCATCGTCGTGGCCGCGTGGTGGGTGGCTCTGGAGGCGTTCGGGATCAGCCCGCTCGTCGGCAAGCGCCCGCCGCAGGTCTGGGAGTACCTGACCTCGTCGGCCGCCCACCGCGAGGCCGTGTTCGGCGCGCTGGGCATCACGATCAGGGACGCGGCCATCGGGTTCGCCACCGGGATGATCGCCGCCATGGTCGTGGCGGTCGCGTTCGTGCTGTTCAGGACCGTCGAGCAGACGTTCATGCCGGTCGCGATGCTGCTGCGGTCGGTGCCGCTCGTGGTGATGACGCCGCTGATCACCCTGATCTTCGGCCGCGACCTGCTGGGCGTGGCCGTGATCGGCGGCATCGTGGTCTTCTTCCCCGCGCTGGTGAACATCGCCTTCGGGCTGCGCTCCGCCTCGCCGCAGGCCACCGACCTGATCATGGCGTACGGCGGGACGCGCCTGACCGTCCTGCGCAAGGTGGCCGTGCCGACCGCGATGCCCTCCGTCTTCGCCTCGGCCCGGATCTCCGTGCCCGCCTCGATCATCGGGGCGCTCATCGCGGAGTGGCTGGCCACCGGGCGGGGGATCGGCGCCGAGATCCTGCGGGCGATCGGCGGCTTCCGCTACGACGAGGTGTGGGCGGACATCGTGGTGGTCACCGCCGTGTCGATCCTGGCGTACGCGGTCGTCGGCGTGGTCGAGTCGCTGGTCCTGGCCCGCTTCTCCGACCGCTCGTAAGCGGGGAGTTTGCGGGCCCGGCCGCGGTCCTGTGTGCGGGGGAGACGCGGCCGGACCCGCTCGGAAGGGAGCGCGTGGGCGTGCGGTGGGATACCGGCGGGTGTGGCCGGTGGAGGCCCGACGCTCCCGTGGCTCAGTGGGTGGCGAGGACCTGGGTCCAGGTTGGTCCCTTGGCGTTGTGCCCGACACCGATGTGGGTGAAGGAGCAGTTGAGGATGTTGGCCCGGTTTCCTGAGCTCTTGAGCCAGCCGCTCATCACGGAGGCCGCGGTGGGCTGGCCCATGGCGATGTTCTCGGCGGCTGAGCTGAAGGAGAAACCGGCGGCCTTGATGCGCCGGTCGAACGTGCGGCCGTCGCGTGAGTCGTGCGAGAAGTAGTTGTTCTCCCCCATGTCGGCCGAATGGCGTTCGGCGGCAAGGTGCAGCCTGGGGTCGTGGATGAGGGGGCGGCAGCCCTTCTTCGCCCTGGCCCTGTTCGTGATCTTGACGACCTCCGTCTCGATCGAGGACGCGAAGCCGCCGCCCGACGCGCACGACAGCCTCACCGGGCGCGACCGGCTGCCGCGCCCCTTCGAGTCGACCGCGACCACGTAGTAGCTGCGCGGGGTGGGGGAGCACCGCACGCCTGCGGTGATCCGTCCGGTGCCGACCTTCTTCGAGCCGCTCTTGAGGACCCGGTCGGGGCCCGGCGCGACGACCTGGATGCGTACCCTGAGCCGGGCCTGGTCGGTGCAGCCCGTCCTGGTTGCGGTGCCCTGGACCACGCCCCTGGTCGCGACCGGCTTGGCCGCGACCACGCGGCACGCCTGCGCCGAGGCGGCCTGGGTGACCGCCTGCGCGGCGGTCGCGGGGAAACTCAACGCCGCCAGACTCCCGAGGCAGACGAGTGCCTGGAGCTGTCCGCGCATTCTTTCCTCCGGTTCAGGGCTCGACATTGCGTCGAACCCGCATTCTGGCGCTCCCGAGTCGACGATGTACGGAAATTTCAGACCTAACTTGGAGCTCCAAGTGGCCGAATCGTGATCCACCCGCCTCGATCCCGGTAAACCACAGCGGCCCCCTGAGCGTCAGAGGGCCGCGCGGTTTCGGGCGATTTCAGGCGATGGCTAGCACTGCACGGGCTTCAGCCAGGAGCATTCGAGGTCCCCCGCCTCGCCCTGCTCCGTGGCGCGGAGCTGCGTGGCGTCGGCGGTCGCGGTGGCACGCGTGAACTGGGCGAGCCGGATGGCGATCTTGTCCTCGATGTCCTTGGGGGAGCCGGACAGGTACTGGTTCAGCATGATCGAGAAGATCAGCGGCTCGCCCTCGGCGCTTGTGACGTACCCGGACAGCGAGGTCACCCCGGTCAGCGAGCCCGTCTTGGCGTGGACGTTGTTCGCGGCCGGCGTGTTCCGCATCCGGCTGCGCAGGGTGCCGCCCACGAAGCGCTCGGCGTTGCCCGCGATGGGCAGGGACTCGTACCAGGTGGTGAACCAGGGCTTGCTCCGCGCCGCCGTCAGCAGTTGCACGATCGAGCCCGGCGAGAAGCCGTCGCGACGCGACAGGCCGGAGCCGTCCCGCATGTTGATCACCTGCACCCCGTTCGCCTTGGCGAAGTCGGTGCTGACCTTGAGCCCGGCCGACCACGTGCCCTGGTTCGCGACCTTGCGGCCCATGGCCTTGGTGAGGATCTCGGCGTGGATGTTGTTGCTCAGCTTCAGGAACGGGACCAGCAGCTCGCCCAGCGTCATCGACTGGTGCCCGGCCAGCTCCTTGGCCTCGGCCGGGGCCGCGCCCGTGACGGTCGGCCCGAGCACCTTGACGCCGTGCTTGGTCAGCGACGCGCGGAACAGTGACGCGACGTACGCCGTGGGGTCGTCCACGGCCACCCACTCCTGGTACGGGTCCTTCACCGTGCCGGTGATCACGACGGTGCGGCTGTTGTGCTGCCGCTCGATGAGCACGTCGGTTTCCGAGCCCACCGTGGCCTTGTTGACGATCTTCAGGTAGCCGGTCTCCGGGGTGGTGGACACCTTGACCTGGTCGCCGTCAGCGGCAACGGAGACGATCACCGACCCGGCGTCGTAGTCCCTGTCGGGCGAGGCGGTCAGCGCGGAGATGGGCGCCGCGTAGTAGGCGGTCTCGTCGTCCCACGACCAGTCGTTGCCGAGCCGCTGCGAGTCGAACCAGGTGTCGTCGGTCACCAGCTTGCCCGTCACGACCTTGACGCCCGCGGCGGCGACCTTGGCGGCCAGCGCGTCGTAGTCGTCGGCCAGCATGGTCGGGTCGCCGGTCCCGCGCAGCACCAGGTCCCCGGCCAGCAGCGACCCGGCCTTGCGGCCCGAGGAGAGCACGGTGGTGGAGAAGCGGTAGTCGAGCCCGAGGGTCTCGGCGGCCGCGGCGGAGGTGAACAGCTTGGTGTTGGAGGCGGGGGTCAGGAGCTTGCCCGCGTCCGTGGCGTACAGCTCCTCGCCGGTGGCGGCGCTCTTGACGACCACGCCCGCTCTGGCGATCGTGAGCCGGGAGTCGCTGAGGATCTTGTTGATGTCCTGGTTGAGGTCCGCCACGCCGGCGGAGGGCTCCAGGGCGACGGCTGGGGAGGAAGGGCTGGACGCCCACGCGAGGGCCGCGACGAGCGTGCCCGCGACGAGGGATGCTGAGGTGCGCCGCATGGGGGGTCTCCAAATGAATGGGGAATCGCCATGCCAGCGTGGATCACCGCAAGCCAGCTGTAATCCGCAAATATCCGTATTTGTCGGGCGACTCTGGGCGGACGCGTCAGAAGGACGGCTGGCCCGAGCTCACCATGAAACCGCAGTCGCCGAACGAGATCTCGTCACCCGACCGCACCCGCGCCGGCCCCACCAGCCGCCACCCGTTGAGCCGGGTGCCGTTGAGCGAGCCGAGGTCCACCAGCATCCACTCGCCGTCGTCCTCGCGGCGCAGCTCGGCGTGGACCCGGGAGACGGTTAAGTCCGACAGGACGAGGTCGCACGCCGACCCGCGCCCCACCACGTAACGCAGCCGGTCGTCGTCGGGCAGCGCCAGCTTGGGCAGCCGGGGCCGCCGCCACGCGGACTGCACCCGGGTGGTGAACTCGGAGACCGACGCGACGGCGTCGGTCAGCCGCTGCCTGATCGTCGGCTTGCGCGGCAGGTCCGCGACCAGCTTGTCGAGCTCGTGCCGGTTTTGCGCGCGCAGCGCCTGGTCAACCCGGCCTACGAACGTGTCGTGGGAGATCCGGCCCTCCACGGCCTGGTCCCTGAGCTCCCCGATCGCGCGGTCGCGTTCCCCGTCTGATGCGCGAAAAGGCGGCTGCGTCGAGCTCATGTAGCGAGTATCGGACCGAAGGGCGCTCGCTGTCCAGAAAACACGGATCGCTTGCGATGGGCATACTCAGTATGCATACTCAGTATCCATGTCGATAAGACACGGACTGCTCGCGTTGCTGAGCAGCGGACCGCGTTACGGCTATCAGCTCAGGGTTGAGTTCGAGACGTCCACAGGGGCGACCTGGCCGCTGAACATCGGCCAGGTCTATACGACGCTCTCCCGGCTTGAGCGCGATGGCCTGGTGGCCCCAGGGGGAGCCGACGAGCAGGGCCGCGCGGTCTACACGATCACCGAGGCCGGTCGGGAGGAGCTGGAGCGATGGTTCAGCACCCCCGTCGCCCAGTCCGACCGGCCTCGGGACGAGCTGGCCATCAAGATCGCGATGGCCGTGGCCGGTGGCCTGGACGTGGCCGAGGTCATCCAGACCCAGCGCGTGGCCACCATGCGCGGGCTGCAGGAGCTGACCCGGGCCAAACGGGCCGCGGCAGGTGGGTTCGCACAGCGGCTGGTCCTCGACTCGCTGATTTTCAAGGCCGAGGCGGAGCAGCGCTGGCTGGACCACTGCGAGGCCGTTTCCAAGCAGATGTCCAAGGAGCAAGAGCGATGACTGTGGTGAGTTTGCGGGACGTGACCCGCGAGCACGGCCAGGTGCAGGCCCTGAAGGGCGTGAGCCTGGAGGTGGCGGCGGGGGAGCTGGTCGCGGTCATGGGCCCGTCGGGCTCGGGCAAGTCGACCTTGCTCAACGTGGCGGGCGGTCTCGACCAGCCCACCTCGGGGACCGTGACCATCGAGGGCGAGGACCTGACCAGGGTGAAGGACCTGGCCGCGCTCAGGCGCACCAGCGTCGGGTACGTCTTCCAGGACCTGAACCTGATCCCGTCCCTGACGGCCGCCGAGAACGTGATGCTGCCGAGGGAGCTCGACGGCGTGCGCTCCGGGACCGCCCGCGAGGAGGCGCTGGCCGTGCTCGCCGAGGTGGGGGCCGGGGAGGTCGCCGGCCGTTTCCCCGAGGAGCTGTCCGGCGGGCAGCGCCAGCGCGTGGCCATCGCCAGGGCGCTGGTCGGCGAGCGGCGGCTGCTGCTGGCCGACGAGCCGACCGGCGCGCTCGACACCGCCACCGGGGACGAGATCCTGCAGCTGCTGCGCACCCGTTGCGACGCCGGCGCGGCGGTCCTGCTGGTCACCCACGAACCGCGGTACGCGGGCTGGGCCGACCGGGTGGTCTACCTGCGTGACGGCGTGATCGTGGAGTCGAGCGCCGTGCGGCTGGAGAGCGCCCGATGAGCGCGTTCCGCGCCGCGCTGCGCATCTCCCGCAGGGACGCCCTGCGTTTCAAGGGCCGGACCGCGCTGATCATGGTGATGATCGGCCTGCCCGTCCTGGTCATCACGGCGGTGCTCACCGCCGACGCCACCACGAGCATCACCGCCCGCGACAAGCTGGACTCGGCGTTGGGGGCGGCCGACGCCCGCATCGCCACGACCCCGTTCCGCACCCCGGTCGAGCAGAGCGCGGACGGGGAGATCACCAATATGCGCCCATCGGAGCGTCCCGAGCAGCCGTGGACGCCCGCCGAGATCGGCACCCTGCTCCAGGGCCGCCTGCTCCGTTACCAGGCGAACGTCGTCCAGGCCCGCCTGGCGGACGGCTACAGCCGGGTCGACGTGTTCGAGGCCGACCTGCGCGACCCCTTGACCAGGGGGATGCGACGCCTGGTCGAGGGCAGGTTCGCCGCCGCACCCGGTGAGGTCGCCGTGTCCCCCGCGCTGATCGACAGCGGCGTCCGGATCGGCGACACGATCAAGACGTGGCGGCCGGACCGCACCGTGCGGGTGGTCGGGGTCGCCGAGCACCCGAACCGGCCCGGCCTGCGCGAGATGCTCGCCCTGCCGGAGGGGCTGCTCCCGCACCAGAACGACGGCAACGACAGCGGCTGGCTCATCGACACCGCCGCCCCCGTCCAGCGGCCGGACGTGCAGAGGCTCAACAAGGTGGGCCTGGGCGTCAAGTCCCGGTTCCTGATCGAGCGCTCCGGCGCCGGCGACTCCGGGCCCCAGGACCTGCACGGGCTGGTCGAGCTGGGTGTCGGCGTCGTGCTCATCGTGACCGAGACCGTCCTGCTCGCGGGCCCAGCCTTCGCCGTCGGGCTGCGCCGCAGGCGCAGGGAGCTCGCCGTGATCGCCGCGCAGGGCGGCTCCGGGCGGCACCTCAAGACCATCGTGCTGGCCGACGGCCTGGTGCTCGGCGGCGTGGCGGCCGTGCTGGGCGCCGCCCTGGGCATCGGCGCCGGGCTGGTGGGGGAGTGGCTCGCGGCCCGCCGGCTGGACTGGACGCACGGTCCGGCGGACGTGCCCTGGGCGCAGGTGCTCGGCGTGGCCGCGCTGGGCGTGGTGAGCGCGCTGACCGCGGCGATCGTGCCCGCGATCCAGGCGAGCCGGCAGAGCCCCGTGCACGTGCTGGCCGGGCGTGCCGCCGTGGACACGTCCGGCCGCGCGGGTCGTCCCGTGCTCGGGGCCGTGCTGGTGCTGCTCGGGCTGGCCGCGACGGGGGTCGCCCTGCACCGGGGCCTGCTGTCGGTCGTGCTGGCCTCGATGCCGGTGGTGTTCGGGCTGGTCGCGCTGATGCCGTGGCTGGTCCAGGCCACGGGGCGGCTCGCCGGGCGGCTGCCGCTCCCGCTGCGCCTGTCCGTGCGCGACGCCTCCCGCCACCGCGTCCGTACGGCCTCCGCCACCGCCGCGGTCATGGCGGCCACGATGGGAGCCGTCACGCTGGGCATCGGCGTCAACAGCGACTATGTCGACCAGGAGGCGAGACGCAACTCGATCGTCCCCGCGGACACCACGGTGATCCGTGCCTGGAAGGCGGACGATCAGGGGTGGGCGCGGGTGCGGGAGCTCGTGCAGCAGAAGCTGCCGGGGGTGAGCCTGGCCAACGGGCTGAACGTGATGGACGCGCGGGGCGAGCCCCTCAGCCTGAGCGTCGCCCTGCCGGAGGACTGTACGTCCCCGTGCGACCCCCGCGACCATGACTACGGCTCCGCGGAGGTGGCCGACGAGGAGGTGCTCGCCTTCCTCCAGAAGCGCAGGGATCCGCAGGCGGCGGCGGCACTGGCGGCGGGCAAGGCCGTGGCGTTCAGCCCGGGCGCCGTGCGCGACGGCGTGATCAGGATCGGGGTCGGGGACTGGGACGGGAAGCCGGTCACGACCCTCCGGGTTCCCGCCGTGGCGGCGGCGCCGGCCGATGTCGGTCAGACAGGCGTGCTGATCTCGCCGTCCGTGCTGACCCAGGCGGGGTTCAAGGTGTCGCAGCGGACCTTCTACGCGGCGTACACAGACATCGACGATCAGCGGCTGACCACGGAGATCAGGGTCCTTGTCGGAGATCAGGCCTACGCCCTCGCGGAGCGGGGCAACGCCGAGAGCCGCTTCTTCACCCTGATGATCCTGCTCGTGGCCGCGCTGGTCCTGGTGCTCGGCGGCACGTTCGCGGCCACCGGGCTGGCCGCCGCCGACATGCGCCCGGACCTCGACACCCTGTCCGCGGTCGGCGGGACGGCGCGGGTGCGCAGGCTCGTGGTGGCGGCCCAGGCCGCCTACATCTCCGGCCTCGGCGCCCTGGTGGGCCTGGCGGCGGGCACCGTCAGCGGCATCGCGCTGACCTGGCCGCTGACCCGGAGGGCTTACGGGACCATGGACCTGTTCAACCCGGGAGCCACGACGATCGCCCTCCCCTGGCTCTTCCTGGCCGGGGTCGTGGTGGGGCTGCCCCTGCTGGCGGCGCTGACGGCGGGGTCGTTCACGCGGACGCGTCTGGTGCCGGCGCGCCGGGTGGCGTGAGGCGGTACTTCAGCGTCATCAGCACCGACAGGAAGATGATCAGTGCCGGGACCGCGGTCTGCCCGATCAGGACCGCGGTCACCGCGCTGTCCGGCTGCTCGACCGGCCTGCTCGGCTCGGACTCGATGAAGCCGCCGATCGACAGGATCACCCCGAAGATCAGCGCGCCGAACGCGCTGACGCCGCTCTCGATGGCCGTCCACAGCCCGGTCAGCACGCCCGCCCGCCGCTTGCCGGTCTCGGCGGCGTCCGCCGCGATCACGTCCGCCAGCATCGAGAACTGCAGCAACTGCACCCCCGCGTAACCGACGCCGACCACCAGGATCGTCACGTGCGCCCACACGATGCCGAGGACCGGCGTGGCCAGGGCGGCCGTCGTGCCGCCGGCGTACAGGAGCGCCGCCAGGATCATCGCGCCCCGCTTGTCGAAGCGCTTGGCCAGGCGTACCCACAGCGGCATCGTCAGCAGGATCGGGCCGACCAGCGCGGCGAAGAGCGTCTGCGTGGCCTTCGGCGAGCCGAGCGTGTACGCGGCGAAGTACGGCGCGGCGGCCAGCATCATGCTCACGGCGAGCATCTGCGTGCAGGCCAGCATGGTCAGCCACAGGAACGGCCGGTTGCCCTTGATCGCGGCGAACTGCTCGCGCCACCCTCCCCGGTCCGCCTCCGGCGCGCCGGTCATGGGCGCGCGGGCCGTGCCGAAGAAGGAGCCCAGCATGGCGAGGAGCAGGATGACCGCGATCACCGTGGCCATCAGCCGGTAGCTGTCCAGCGTGCCGTGCTCGCCCTGGCTCGTGACGATGGCCGGGGCGAGCACGCCGCTGACCGCGGTGGCCGCGCCGATGAAGATCATGCGCCACTGCAGCAGCGAGGTGCGCTCGTGGTAGTCGTGGGTCATCTCGCCGGGCATCGCCTTGTACGGCACCTCGAACAGCGCGTACGCCGTCGCCGTCACGAGGAAGCACATCCCCACGTAGAGCGCGGCGGGCACGCCCGTCAGCGGCGGCCCCGCGAACACCAGGAAGAACGCGATCGGCAGCGTGCAGGCGCCCGCCAGCAGCCAGGGCCGCCGGGGGCCCAGCCGCGACCGGGTCCGGTCCGACCAGCGGCCGATCAGCGGGTTGACGATCAGGTCCCAGACCTTGGGCGCGGTCACCACGACCCCGGCCAGCCAGGCGGGCACGGCCAGGAAATTGGTCATGTAGTACAGCAGGAGCAGGCCGGGCACGGTGCTGACCGTGGCCGTGCAGAAGGACCCGACGCCGTAGCCCAGGCGCACGCCCCTGGAGACCGTGGACGAGCGCACCGCCGGTGTGATCATTTACTCATTGAACCCGAGCGAGGGCTTGTTCGGGAGGGCCCACTTTTTCCCATGCCGCGGGGCCCGGTCACCCGGGCCCCGCGCCACATGGCTCGCGTCAGTCGATGACGTTCGCGCACACCACGTGCGCGCCGATCTCGATCATCCGTTGCTCGCTGCGCGCGTCCGCCACCCTCGCCATGAGGATCGGCGCACCGGAGGCCGCGAACTGCGGCAGCCGGGCGCGTACCAGGCGGTGCAGGTCGCGTACGACGTCCTCGGCGGCCGACATGTGCACCTTCACGTGCAGCATGATCCCCGGAGCCCCGGACGCCGTGCGCGCCTCGGAGATCCAGACGTGGTGCACCAGCGGGAAGTCCATGAGCAGCAGCCCGATGGCCTGCCGCAGCGCGGGCAGGATCGGATGCGCGCACCGCCGGTAGCCGGGGTCCACCTGCTGCATGGGCCCCGACAGGTGCGGCCGGGGCGCGGGCACCCACGGCAGCGTCGGCGCCTGCGGAGTCGGAGGTGCCACCTGGGCCAGCGCGGCGCCGCGTGACACGGTCGCCATCGCCCCCGTCGCGTACGCGGCAGGCACCGCCCCCGAGAGGACGGGCATCGGCCCCGAACGCGACGAGGACATGAAGCGCTGGAGGTCGTCGATGGGCACGGCCGCGGCGGCTGGTCCGGCCGCGTCGATGACGATCTCCCGCACGCCGGTGACGCGCTGGATGTCCAGGATGGTGTCGGCGTCGCACGCCGATAGGGAATGACTGCCGCGGTGCCTGGCATAGGTGACAGAGCCGGTGTAACCGAGCAACACCCGGTCTCCGGCCTGGGTCGTCCCGAGGACGACCGAGCGGTCTGACCGCACTGCCACCAGGACTCCACCGTCGGCGAGAGCGCTCAGCAGGCGATGTGGAGTGCCATGCTGAGCGAGCGCGTCGGCAAGCGCAGGATTCCCGATGCTCATAAGACGAACCCTAGGTACTCGGCCACGGCTTATCAGGCTAATGGCGAATAAATCTCCCGATCAAGACAAAGATGTGAGCGGAGTGGATGAGTTTCTTCCTCCGGGGGTAGAGCGGAGCTGTCTCACATCGTGGGTGCCTCGTGAACGCGTTCACAAGCGCCGGATAGAATCTGTGGGACCGTCGGGGGATCCGTGGACGTGTCCCCCGAATGCCCGCCGTGCCGTTAAGGATCCACACCAGTGAACAAGCCCGTCGTTCTGGTCGCAGAGGAGCTGTCCGAGGCTGGCCTCGCCGTACTCGGCGCTGATTTCGAGGTCCGCCACACCGACGGCGCCGACCGTTCCCAGCTGCTGCCCGCCCTCGCCGGGGTGGACGCCCTGATCGTGCGCTCCGCCACGCAGGTCGACGCCGAGGCCATCGCCGCGGCGCCGAAGCTGCGCGTGGTCGCCCGCGCCGGCGTCGGCCTCGACAACGTCGACGTCGAAGCCGCCACCAAGGCCGGTGTCATGGTCGTCAACGCGCCGACCTCCAACATCACCAGCGCCGCCGAGCAGACCCTCGCGCTCATCCTGGCCAGCGCGCGCAACACGGCCCAGGCCCACGCCGCGCTGAAGAACGGGGAGTGGAAGCGCTCCAAGTACACCGGTGTCGAGCTCGACGAGAAGGTCGTCGGCATCCTCGGTCTGGGCAAGATCGGTCAGCTCGTGGCCCAGCGGCTGCAGCCGTTCGGCGTCGAGCTGATCGCCTACGACCCCTACCTGCCGCCGGCCCGCGCCGCGCAGATGGGCGTCAAGCTCCTCAGCCTCGAAGAGGTGCTCAAGCAGGCCGACTTCATCACCGTCCACCTGCCCAAGTCCAAGGAGACCCTCGGTCTCATCGGCGACAGGGAGCTGCACCAGGTCAAGCCGTCGGTGCGCATCATCAACGTCGCCCGCGGCGGCATCGTGGACGAGGGCGCCCTCTACTCGGCGATCAAGGAGGGGCGCGTCGCGGGAGCGGGTCTCGACGTGTTCTCCAAGGAGCCGTGCACCGACAGCCCGCTGTTCGAGCTCGACCAGGTCGTCGCCACGCCGCACCTGGGCGCCTCCACGCACGAGGCCCAGGAGAAGGCCGGCACCCAGGTCGCGCGGAGCGTGAAGCTGGCGCTCGCGGGCGAGTTCGTGCCGGACGCGGTCAACGTCCAGGGCGGCGTGGTGGCCGAGGACGTCAAGCCAGGCCTGCCGCTGGCCGAGAAGCTCGGCCGCGTCTTCACCGCGCTGGCCGGTGAGGTGGCCACCAAGCTCGACGTCGAGGTGCGCGGCGAGATCGCCTCCGAGGACGTGCGGGTGATCGAGCTGGCCGCCCTCAAGGGCGTGTTCACCGACGTGATCGAGGAGCAGGTCACGTACGTCAACGCGCCGCTGCTGGCCAAGGACCGCGGTCTCAACGTGGAGCTGGTGACCAGCTCGGAGAGCCCCGACTGGCGCAACGTGGTGACCGTGCGCGGCGTGCTCGCCGACGGCCGCCAGGTCTCGGTGTCCGGCACGCTCTCCGGCCCGCGCCAGATCACGAAGATCGTCGAGGTCAACGGCTACGAGATGGAGATCGAGCCGACGGCCCACCTGGCGTTCTTCACCTACACCGACCGTCCCGGCATCGTCGGCGTGGTCGGCCGTCTCCTCGGCGAGCACAGCGTCAACATCGCCTCGATGCAGGTGGCCCGCTCCACCAAGGGCGGCAACGCGCTCATCGCGCTGACCGTCGACTCGGCGATCCCGGCCGACGTGCTCGACCAGATCGGGAACGAGATCGGCGCCGAGAGCGGCCGCTCCGTGGACCTGGAGGGCTGAGCCTCCTTCCGGCTCTGAAGGCCGCCACCCGGATCCGGGTGGCGGCCTTTCTTGTCTCAGTATGCAAGATACTAGGACATCCAATGAGATTGCTGGGGTACTGTTGCTGGTAATGCGCCAGGTGCTCGTACTTATTACCTGCCGCGGCGGGGCCTGTTAGGGCAGGTCGACGACTCGCCGCGGAGCGTCGTGGTGTCGGCCAATAAGTCCCATTCGTCCGCCGAACGGCTCGCGAAATGAGATGAGTCACATGTACGAGATGTATGCCTGGAACCGTGCCGAAGAGCATGAGGACGAGGCCGCGCAGGCCCTGCAGACCGCCCTGGACCGCAGGGACAACGGCGGCGCCCCTCAGAACCCGAGCCGGTAGAACACCGCCGCCCGCTTCACCCCCGGCAGCAGCCCGGCGATCCGGGCCGCGACGCGGTGCGGCGTCGGCAGGCGGTCGAACCCCTCGATGTCGAACGCGCTCACCGCGCTCAGGCAACGCAACCTCGGATGGATCGCCAGCAGCTCGCCCGGCCCGTCGATGCCCCAGACCAGGTGGGCGTCCGCCTTGCGCACCGGCCTGTTGAACTTCTGCGTCTTGAGCCCGAGCGGGCTCACCGCGTCGAAGACGAACTGGCCGCCGGGGAAGCGGTCGACGATCGCCCTGATGAGGGCCCGGCCCTCGCCGGGGTCGAGATAGTAGAGCAGGCCCTCGGCCACGACCAGCACAGCGGCGTGGCCCGGGACCTGCTCCAGCCACCTCAGCTCGGTGACCGACGAGCCGATCAGGCGGTAGCCGGGCCGCTCGGGGAACAGGCGCCGCCGCAGCTCGATCACGTCGGGGTAGTCCACGTCGTACCAGCGGACGCTGGGCGGCGGGTCCAGCCGGTGGACGCGGGTGTCGAGGCCGCAGCCCAGGTGGAGCACGGTGGCCTCGGGATGGGTGGCCAGGAACCCGGCCGCCCACCGGTCGATGAACCGCGCCCTGATCGCGACCGAGACGGCCAGGCCGGCGTTCATCCCGGTCTCGGTGAAGTCGTGGTCGATGCGTTCGACCGCCTCGGCGGCCAGGTCGTCGCCGAGGATCGGATCCGGGGACCGCGCGTCCAGCGCCCGCCCGTACAGGGTGGCGAGCAGGGTGGCCTTCTCCCCGGTGAGATGCACCTGCTCCAGTGCCATTCCCCTACGCTACCGCCGCGCGGGCCAGCGCCAGCGCGCCCAGCAGGGGCGCGTCGTCCGCGAAGCGGGCCGGGCGCACCTCCGGCGGGAACGGCACCGCCCGGCCGACCTCGGCCGCCAGTCTCGGCAGGATCAGCTCCGCCGCGCCCATCATGCCGCCGCCGACCACCAGGCGCTCGGGATCGAGGACCACGCACAGGTTCGCCACGCTCATGGCCAGCGTCCGCAGCGCCTCGTCCACCAGCTCCCGCGCGTGACCTCCGCCCAGGAGCTCGGCCGCCGTGACGGGGCGGCCCAGGAGGGCGGTGCCGCGGGCGGCCAGCGCGCCGCCCGCGACGCGCTCCTCCAGGGGCACCCGGCCGTCGGCGAAGGCGGGCTCGCCCGGCGTCACCTGGAGGTAGCCGATCTCGCCCGCCGCGCCGTGGGCGCCCGGCACCACCCGGCCGTCCACCACCAGGGCCGCCGCCAGGCCGGTGCCCAGGTTCAGGTAGACGCCCGTGGAGACCCCGCGCAGAGCGCCCCAGCGCAGCTCCGCGGCGGCCGCCGCGTTCACGTCGTTGTCGATGGACACCGGAGTGGCGCCGTACGCCTCCTGGAGCAGCCTCGGCAGTTCGAGGCCCTCCCAGCCGGGGACGTTCGGGGCGAGCCGTACCACGCCATCGCGGATCACCCCGCACGTCGAGAAGCCCACCGCGGCGGGCGCGCCGTCCAGGGCCCGGGCCGCCGCGAGCGCCCGCGCGAGCGTGTCAGGCCCGGTGTCCAGGCGGACGTGGGCGGACAGCGCGGGGCCGTCGGCCGTGGACACCCCGATGGCCACCTTCGTCCCGCCCACGTCGATGCCCAGGACCCGGGTCACCGGGCGGCGCCCCTGCGGGCGAGCGAGTCGATGGCCACGGCCAGCGCCAGCACCGCGGCGGTCACCATGAACCGCACCGAGGAGTCCACGCTGAGCAGGTACATGCCGTTGGAGATGGCCTGGATGACCAGGACGCCGAGCAGCGCGTCGTAGGCCCGGCCGCGCCCGCCGAACAGCGAGGTGCCGCCGATGACCGCGGTGGCGATCGCCATGAGGAGGATGTCGCTGCCGCCCGAGCCCTGGTTGACGGCCGACAGGCGGCTGGCGGCGAGGATGCCCCCGGCCGCAGCCAGCGTGGAGGCCAGCATGAACGCGAGGATCCTGATCCTGGTGACGTTGATGCCGGCGCGCCTGGCGGCCTCGGCGTTGCCGCCGACGGCGTACAGGTGCCGCCCGAACGTGGTGTGCCTCAGCATGAGGTCGAGCAGCACCACCAGCGCCCCGAAGATGATCAGCAGAAGCGGCACGCCGCGGTCCGCCGACATGACGATCACCGCCGCGGCGAGCAGCACCGCCAGCCCGCCCGCCTTGGCCGGCGACCACCACAGCGGCGTCACCGGCAGCCCGGCCGCCAGCCGCAGCCTCCTGACCGCGAGCGACGCGCCCGCCGACACGGCCACCAGGGCCGCCGCGACCGTCCACGCGAGCCAGCCCGGCAGCCAGGTGTCGCTCAGCTTGGAGATGAAGCCGGTGAACGGCAGGTTGATCGTCCCGCCCTGCCGCAGCAGGTAGAGCAGCAGGCCGAGCCAGCCCATCAGCCCGGCCAGCGTCACGACGAACGACGGCATCCGCAGCTTGGTCAGCATCAGGCCGTGCAGGAACCCGATCGCCGCGCCGACGGCGAGCGCCAGGAGGATGGCGAGCAGCGGGTTCCAGCCCTGCTTGACGTGGACGATCGTCATGATCGTGGCGCACAGGCCGCTGACCGAGCCCGCCGACAGGTCGATCTCGCCGAGCAGCAGCACCATGATGATGCCGAGCGCGATCGTGCCGGTGGCGGCCATCTGGAGCACGAGGTTGGTGAGGTTCTCGGGGGACAGGAAGCGGTCGTTGAGCGTGCTGAACACGATCGCGATCGCGATCAGCCCGCCGACCACCGGCCATGCGCCGACGTCCCCCTGGCGCAGCCGCTCGACGGCGACCTTCGGCGTGTACGGGCTGCGTACCAGCGTGTCGGTCATGTCCCCGCCCCCGTGATCGCGGCCACGATCTCCTCCTGGGAGGCGGTGGCCGTGGTGAACTCACCGGCGTTGCGGCCCAGCCGCAGCACCACCACGCGGTCGCTCACCGCGCGTACGTCGGCGAGGTTGTGCGAGATGACCAGCACCGCGAGCCCGCGCTCGCGCAGCCGCCCGATCAGCGCCAGCACCTGCGCCGTCTGCTCGACCCCCAGGGCCGCCGTGGGCTCGTCGAGGATGACCAGCCGCGGCTCGCCGATGAGCGCCCTGGCGATGGCCACCGACTGCCGCTGGCCGCCCGACAGCATGGCGACCGGCACCCTGATGTCCCTGATGCGCACGTCGAGCTGGCCGAGGAGGTCGCGGGTCGCGCGTTCCATGGCGATGTGGCGCAGCAGCGAGCCGCGGCGGCGCTCGGTGCCCAGGAAGAGGTTGGCCACGACGTCGAGGTTCTCGCAGAGCGCGAGGTCCTGGTAGACGGTCGAGACGCCGAGGGCCTGCGCGTCGTGCGGGTTGGCGATCCTGACCGGCGAGCCGTCCACGGTGATCGTGCCGGCGTCCGGCGTCACGACCCCCGAGATGGCCTTGACCAGCGTGGACTTGCCCGCGCCGTTGTCGCCCATGAGGGCCACGACCTCGCCGGGGCGCAGGTCCAGGCGGGCCCCGTCGAGCGCCTGGACCGCCCCGTACCGTTTGGAGATGTCTGTCGCCGAGAGCATCTACTCGATGCCCTGCTTCTCGCAGGCGGCCTTGACCTCGCCCGTGCAGAGCTGGGCGGCGGTGTAGAAGCCGTCCTTCACGATCGTGTCCTTGACCTTGTCGGCCGTGACGGGGATGGGGTCGAGGAGGAACGCCGGGATGTCGGCCGCGCCGTTGTTGACCTTGGCGGGCGCGGTGGGCTGCTCGCCCTTGGCGACGGCGACGGCGAGCTCGGCGGACTTCTCCGCCTCCGCCCTGATGTCCAGATATATGGTCATGTACTGCTCGCCGGTGAGGATGCGCTGGACGGCGGCCAGCTCGGCGTCCTGGCCGGTGATCGGCGGGAGCTGCTTGTAGCCCGCGCGTTTCATGGCCGCGATCGCGCCGCCCGCCATGCCGTCGTTCGCGGACAGCACACCGGTGATGGTGTCCTTGCCCAGCGCGGTGATGGCCTGCTCCATCTCCTGCTGCGCCTTGTCGGGGCTCCAGTCCGGCGTGTCGAACTCCCTGCCGACCTTCACCTTCCCGTCCAGCACGCTCTTGGCGCCCTTCTTGTAGTCGGCCGAGCTGGGGTCGGTGGGGGAGCCGTGGATCATCACGATCTGGCCCTTCGCCGCCGTGCCCCTGGCGGTCATGGCGTCGAGCAGGGCCTGGCCCTGCATCTCGCCCACCCGTACGTTGTTGAACGAGACGTAGTACGCGTAGTCGATGCCCGAGATCAGCCGGTCGTAGGCGATGACCGGGACCTTCTTCTGCTTGGCCTGGTTCACCAGGGGAGCCACGGCGTTGGCGTCCACGGCGTCGAGCACGAGCACGTCGGCCTGCTGGGTGAGCGCGGCCTCGACCTGTTGCTGCTGCTTGGGGGCGTCCTGCTCGGCGTTGCTGTAGAGAATCTTGCAGTCGGGGCAGAGCGACTTGACCTTCGCCTCGAACAGCGGGCGGTCGAACGCCTCGTATCGGGTGGTCTTGGACTCGGGCAGGAACAGCGCGATCGTCTTGCCGCCCTGGTTCTGCGTGGTCGTGGCGGTGGCGCCGGTGCCGTTTCCGGTACTGTTCCCGGCGTTTCCGCAGGCGGCGGCCAGGAGGACCGCCGCGACAGGGATTGATCGCCATGCTCGGTGCATCGCACTTCGTCCTTCCGGATGTGCCGCCCCTGTGCTTGGTAAGAAAGGTAATTTACTATCAGGCAAGTTGGCTAGGCTCTGTTTCCTCAAGGAGGGTGAGATGCGGGGCGACCTGGGTAATCCGCGGATGCTGCGAGTGCTGAACGAGCGCCGCCTGCTCGACCATCTTCAGGAGCACGGCCCCGCCTCGCGCACCGACCTCGCCAAGATCACCGGCCTGTCGAAGCCCACGGTGTCCGCGGCCCTGGCCGGGCTGGAGGTGGACGGGCTCGTTCACCTCGTCGGCGAGGTCTCCGGCCGCCCGGGGCCGGTCACGTCCCTGTACGACGTCAACGCCGCCGCCACCCACGTCGCCGGCGTCGACATCGGGCGTGACTGGATCAGGGTCGCCGTCGCCGACCTGCGCGGGAAATTCGCCGGCCGGAGGGACGGGCGCAACACCGCCCTCACCTCCGCCGAACTGGCCCTCCTGGTCGGACAGCTGTGCCGGGCCGCCGCCCATGAGGCCGCCGTCGACTGGCCCGACATCGCCTGCGCCGTCGTCGGCACGCCCGGCGTGTACGACCCGGAGCTCGGCCGCCTGGAGTTCGCCCCCAACCTGCCCGGATCCGACCTGGCCGAGCGCCTGCGCGCCGAGATGGAGGTCGACCTCGTCATCGAGAACGACATCAACCTGGCCGCCGTCGGCGAGCACACGCACGGGGCGGGGCGCGGCAAGTCCAACTTTGCGCTGGTGTCCGTCGGCACCGGCGTCGGGATGGGCATCGTGATCAACGGTGAGCTGTACGTGGGCGCTCGGGGAGCGGCGGGGGAGGTCTCGTACCTGCCCGCGACCGAGGACCCGGCGCCGCCGGCCGGTGACGCCCTGGCCCACGGCGCCACGGAGGCGGTCGCCGCCGCGCCCGGAGTGGTCCGCGCGGCCCGCGCCGCCGGCCTGAGCCTGCGGACGGCCAAGAAGGTCTTCGCCGCGGCGGCCTCCGGCGACGGAGTGGCCCGCTCGGTGGTGGAGGCCGAGGGGCGCCGCATCGGCGGCCTGCTGGTGGCGGTGGCCGCCGTGCTGGATCCGGAGGTGATCGTGCTCAGCGGCGGCGTGGGCCGCAACCTGGACCTCCTGGGGGAGTCCATCGAGGCCCGCATCGCCGAGCTCGGCCCGCTGCGGCCGTCGGTGGTGGCCAGCACGCTGGGGGACAGCGGCGTCCTGCTGGGCGCGGTGGCCCGCGCCAGGACCCGCGCCTGGGAGCTCATCTTCGACGCCCGCCTCCCCTGACCGTCGCGTGGGGAGGCGGACGCCGCGGCCTCCTACAGGGTGGCCGTGAGGGTGGTGGGCGTTTCGTCGCGCTGCTTCTGGAGCTTGGACCAGAGCCGTACGCCCTTGCGGTCGGGGCGGACGCCACCCACGAAGGAGTCTCTGCGCCAGGAGGTCAGGCGCTCTTCCTTGACCACGTCACCCGTGTGCGGCGAGTGGACCATGTAGCCGGGCCGGGAGATCATCCCGACATGCCCGAGGCCGTGGAAGAAGACCAGATCGCCGGGTTTGAGGTCCTTCCAGGCGATCTTCTTGGTGAACGCGCCGTACTGTTCGGCGGCGGTGCGGGGGAGTTCGATTCCGGCGTGCTCGTACGCCCTGAGCATGAGCCCGGAGCAGTCGTATCCGCTCGGGCTGGCGCCGCCCCACACGTACGGGGTGCCGCGCTTGCTCATGGCGAACTTGATGGCGACCTTCCAGGCGGGCTTCGGAGCCTGTTTCGCCTGGATTTCCTTGATCTGGCCGCCGGTCAGGGTGGTGAGGTCGTCGATCTTGGCCGAGGCATGGGCTGGGGAGGCCAGCATGAGCCCGGCGGCGCCCGCCGCCAGGACAATGGCGATTCGAGACAGGGGTCTGTCCTTCCATAAGGCCGGCCGGGTTAGCTGACGGGCTCGGGCCTGGAAGTAGCCCTACGGCATGGGGGTGCCGACTCGCCCCAGGGGGAATGTGGGTCCCCGGCTCCACGCAACGGCGCGCGGATTAGGCTGGTCGGTGACTTTAACGAAACGGTCAAAGAACCGCAATACCGGACAAAGGGGGCGTCCGAAAGATGAGATGAAGTGTTCGTCAGCCGAGACGACGCGGTAAGGTACCGCCCATGGAGTCGCGTAACATCCGTCTGGCCGTCATCCCCGGCGATGGGATCGGCACCGAGGTCGTGGCCGAAGGGCTCAAGGTCCTGGAGGCAGTGGGCACGAAGATCGAGCCCACTCACTACGACCTGGGAGCCGCACGCTATCACCGTACCGGCGAGACGCTGCCCGACGCCGTGCTCGAAGAGCTGCGCGGCTACGACGCGATCCTGCTCGGCGCCGTGGGCGACCCCAGCGTGCCGCCGGGCATCCTCGAGCGCGATCTGCTGCTGCGGCTCCGCTTCGAGTTCGACCACTACGTCAACCTGCGCCCGGTCAAGCTGTTCCCCGGCGTGGAGACCCCGCTGGCCGACACGCCGCCGGAGAACATCGACATGATCGTCGTCCGCGAGGGCACCGAGGGCCTCTACGCGGGCACCGGTGGCGCCATGCGGCGCGGCACCCCGCACGAGATCGCCACCCAGGAGTCGCTCAACACCGCCTACGGTGTCGAGCGCGTGGTGCGCTACGCGTTCGAGAAGGCTGTCACGCGGCCGCGCAAGAAGCTGACGCTCGTCCACAAGACCAACGTCCTCACCTTCGCCGGTGACCTGTGGCAGCGCACGGTCAACCGCCTGGCGGCGGAATACCCCGACGTCACGACCGACTACTGCCACATCGACGCGGCCTCGATGTTCTTCGTGAGCCAGCCGGAGCGGTTCGACGTGGTCGTCACCGACAACCTGTTCGGCGACATCATCACCGACCTGGGCGCCGCCATCGCGGGCGGCATCGGCCTGGCCGCCAGCGGCAACATCAACCCCGAGCGGTCCGCGCCGAGCATGTTCGAGCCGGTGCACGGCAGCGCCCCGGACATCGCGGGCCAGGGCAAGGCCGACCCCACCGCGACCATCCTGTCCGTCGCCATGCTCCTCGACCACCTCGGCCTGCACGCCGAGGCGGCCAAGGTCGAGCAGGCGGTCGCCGATGACATCCTCGAGCGGCTGGCCGGCTGGGCGGGTCGCACCACCCACGAGATCGGTGACGACATCACCGCGCGAGTATCCGGCTAGGACCGCCTAGCCCCCAACGCGCCTGGTGGTCCGACGAGGGCCGCCAGGCGCTTTTTTGCGTCCAAAAGGGCTGATCGCCGCATTGGCCGCTTGCCATCCCATATAGCGAGACAATAGGAAGTACCGGGACTGCCTTCCGGGCAGCGCCCGCTTACCAGCACCGATCCGCAGATTTCTGTAGATTTGGGCAGATTCGCAGAGAGAAGGACCGACGTCATGACCATCGCTCAGAAGCTCAGCTTCGACGTGCAGCTATCCGACCACGCTCGCACCGCGGCCGAGCGGGAGCAGGTACTGGCGAACCCCGGCTTCGGGCAGACCTTCACGGATCACATGGTCTCGATCGACTACACCGAGGGGCAGGGCTGGCACGACGCCAAGCTCCTTCCGTACGGCCCGCTCTCGCTCGACCCGGCCACCTCGGTCTTCCACTACGCGCAGGAGCTGTTCGAGGGGCTCAAGGCCTACCGCCAGGCCAACGGCTCGATCGTCGCGTTCCGCCCGTACGCGAACGCCGCCCGCTTCAACCGCTCCGCGCTCCGGATGGCCATGCCGGAGCTGCCGGAGGAGGCTTTCGTGGAGTCGCTCGAGCTCCTCGTCCAGACCGACAAGGAATGGGTGCCCACGACCGAGGGTCACAGCCTCTACCTGCGCCCCTTCATGATCGCCACCCAGGCGGGGCTCGGTGTCAACTACCCGTCGAAGTCGTACAAGTACATGGTCATCGCCTCCCCGGCGGCCTCGTACTTCACGGGTGGGCTCAAGCCCGTCTCCGTCTGGCTGTCCACCGAGTACACGCGGGCCGCCCCCGGCGGCACGGGCTTCGCGAAGTGCGGCGGCAACTACGCGGCCGCGTTCGTCGCGCAGCGGCAGGCCGTGGAGAACGGCTGCGACCAGGTGGTGTGGCTGGACGCCCACGAGCACAAGTACGTCGAGGAGATGGGCGGGATGAACCTGTTCTTCGTCTTCGGCGACAAGCTCGTCACCCCCGCGCTGACCGGCACCCTGCTGCCCGGCATCACCAGGGAGTCGATCCTGGAGCTGGCCGGCGACCTGGGCCTGGAGACCGAGGAGCGCCTCATCTCGATCGACGAGTGGCAGGCCGGATGCGAGTCCGGGGAGCTCACCGAGGTGTTCGCGTGCGGCACGGCGGCCGTGGTCACGCCGGTGGGCACGGTGAAGGGCGCCGACCGCTCCTGGAGCGTCGCCGACGGCAACCCCGGCCCGGTGACGATGCGGGTGCGTGAGGAGCTGGTGGGCATCCAGTACGGCGCCCGCCCCGACGCCCACAACTGGATCCACAAGATCGTCTAGTGGGGACGGCCGGGTCCGCGAGGGCCCGGCCGCCGCGCCTAGTTCTTCCTGATCAGGGTCATCCCGTCCGCGACCGGCAGCATGAGGACCGTCACCCGCGGATCTTCCATCACCAGGTCGTTGAACTGCCGGATCTCCACGGTGGTCTGCTCCTCGTGCGCCGGGTCCGCCACGTGGCCCCGGCGCAGCGTGTTGTCCGCAACGATCAGGCCGCCGGGCCGCAGGCGCTCCATGAGCAGCTCGTAGTAGCCGGGGTAGTTGCCCTTGTCGGCGTCGAGGAAGGCCAGGTCGACGGTCTGGTCGAAGGCGGCGAGCGTCTCCAGCGCGGGGCCGAGCGTGAGCGTCACGCGGTCCTCCACCCCGGCCTCGCGCCAGTAGCGGCGGGCGACGGAGGTCCACTCGTCGCTCAGGTCGAAGCAGTGCAGCCGCCCGCCGGACAGGCCCCTGGCGATGCACACGGACGAGTAGCCGGTGAACGTCCCCACCTCGACGACGACCTGGGGCGCCACGAGCTGGGTGATCATGGTCAGGAAGGTGCCCTGATCGGGCGAGATCTGCATGCCGGCGGCGTCCCCGGTGGCGCTGAGCGTCTCCTTCGCCAGCTCGTCCAGCAGGGCGTCGGGCGGGGTCGTGTGCGCGAGGACGTACTGTGCTACGGCGGGATCTAGGAGGTATGCCTTCATATATCCATTCTCCCGGCATCGGGTAAGGTCTGCGCGATCAATGAGGTGAGAGTGGGCTGATGATGAAGCGGTTGCTGGCGGTGGCGCTCGCGTGCGTGGCCATCGCCATACTCGGGGTGGTGTCGTTCTCGGAGCCGGGCCGATCGTCCGACGGGGTGCGGCTGACCCGGCAGATGGACGGATCGATGGTCCTGGCCGACCGGGGCGGGGACGCCCCTGTGCTGGACGTGTACGAGGACTTCGACTGCCCGGTCTGCAAGGACATGCACGCCAAGGTAGACGGCACCATCAGGAAACTCGCCATGGAAGGCAAGGTCAAGGTCGTCTTCCACCCGGTGACGATCTTCGAGGAGGAGCCCATGCGCTCCAACTCCATCCGCGCCGCCGCTGCCGCCCGCTGCGTCCCCGAGGAGAACTGGCTCAGCTTCAGGGACGAGCTGTACGCCATGCAGCCCGCGCCGCACGGCGAGGCGTCCGGATTCGCCGTCGAGGACCTGGTCAAGGCCGCCAGGCAGGCGGGGGCGT
This sequence comes from Nonomuraea sp. NPDC003707, assembly GCF_053587055.1. NCBI lineage: Bacteria > Bacillati > Actinomycetota > Actinomycetes > Streptosporangiales > Streptosporangiaceae > Nonomuraea > Nonomuraea sp. NPDC003707. The sequence continues at coordinate 37,846 of NZ_JBSFNK010000037.1, forward strand.
CGGTGGACGAGTGCGTCAGGTCGCAGTCGTACGCGCAGGCCCATCTGGCGGAGACCGCGAAGGTCCGCCTCCAGGGCACGCCCACGGTGCTGCTCGACGGGAAGCTGCTGGGCAACGAGGCGTTCGACCCGGCCGCGCTCGAGCGCGTCATCACAGGTGGTGACGGCGTCACCGTGTAAAGGCTTGTCCCAGAAGCTGAGATCGATGTGCCAGATGCTGAATGCGTATGGCAGACTGGGCGGCACCATGTTCTACGGTCTGCTCATTATCAGCAGGCGCGCTGGCTGACAAGGGACACCGCCAGCGCGCAGACCTCTCACGTCCGTGAGGGGTCTTTTTGCTTTCCAGAGGCTTCCAGAGAAGAGAGACTCATGGCCGACGACCGCTTCCACGTATACGACACGACGCTGCGTGACGGCGCCCAGCAGGAGGGGCTCAGCCTCACCGTCGCCGACAAGCTCGCCGTCGCGCGCCACCTGGACAGCCTGGGCGTCGGTTTCATCGAAGGGGGCTGGCCGGGCGCCAACCCCAAGGACACAGAGTTCTTCAGGCGTGCTCAAACAGAGCTGGACCTGAAGCACGCGCAGCTCGCCGCGTTCGGTGCGACCCGCCGAGCCGGTGTGAAGGCAGCCGACGACCCGTTGGTGGCCGCATTGCGCGAATCCGGCGCGCCGGTCGTGACCCTTGTCGCCAAGAGCCACGACCGGCACGTGGAGCTGGCCCTCCGCACGACTCTCCAGGAGAACCTCGCGATGATCCGCGACACGGTCTCTCACCTTCGTGCGGAGGGACAGCGAGTCTTCCTCGACGCCGAGCACTTCTTCGACGGTTACAAGTCCAACCCAGCCTACGCGCTCGAAGTCCTCAGGACCGCAGCCGAAGCCGGGGCCGACGTCATCGCCCTGTGCGACACGAACGGCGGCATGCTCCCCGACGAGCTCGCCGAGATCGTCCACGAGGCCGTCCTGACCAGCGCCCGCGTCGGCATCCACTGCCACGACGACACCGGCTGCGCCGTCGCCAACACCCTGGCCGCCGTCAAGGCCGGGGCCACGCACGTACAGGGCTGCGCGAACGGCTACGGCGAGCGCTCCGGCAACGCCAACCTCTTCACGGTCGTGGCGAATCTCCAGCTCAAGCGCGGCTTCGACCTCGTCCCCACGACCGCCCTCGCCGAAATGACCCGCATCGCCCACGCGATCACCGAGGTCACCAACGTCACCCCCAACTCCCACGCCCCGTACGTCGGCACCTCCGCCTTCGCCCACAAGGCCGGCCTGCACGCCAGCGCCATCAAGGTCGACCCCAACCTCTACCAGCACATCGACCCCGCCGCCGTCGGCAACGACATGCGCATGCTCGTCTCCGACATGGCCGGCCGCGCCTCGGTCGAGCTCAAGGGCCGCGAACTCGGCTACGACCTCACCCCGGAACACACCAAGACCCTGGTCGAACGCGTCAAGGACCTTGAGTCGCGCGGATTCACCTTCGAGGCCGCGGACGCGTCGTTCGAGCTGCTGCTGCGCGACACCGTGGAGGGCAAGCGCAAGCGCCACTTCGAGGTCGAGTCGTGGCGCGTGATCGTGGAGCGTACGAAGGGCGGCGAACTGGTCAGCGAGGCCACCGTCAAGCTCCACGCCAAGGGCGAGCGCATCGTCGCCACGGGCGAGGGCAACGGCCCCGTCAACGCCCTGGACAAGGCCGTGCGGCTGGGGCTGGAGCAGCTGTACCCCGAGCTGGCGAAGCTGGAGCTGGTGGACTACAAGGTCCGCATACTCGAGGGCACCCACGGCACGGACGCCATCACCCGCGTCCTCATCACCTCCAGCGACGACACGTCCGAGTGGGCCACGGTCGGGGTGGCGGAGAACATCATCGACGCGTCGTGGCAGGCCCTGGAGCAGGCAGTCACCTACGGCCTCCTCCGCGCCGGCCACAAGACCGCCTGAGCGGGAACAGCACGGTCCTCCGCGATAGGGGCGCTACGGCCAGCGCCTCCCAGGAGGGCTCCCGCCCCCCTTCGACCCCCGAAACCCCCACTCGCTTCGCTCGCTGGCCCGCCGGTTGCCCGGTTATGCGATGAACCTGCTGGAACCCTCGCCCGCACAGTGAGACGGGAGGAGCAGGGATTGACTCTCAACACGGGACGGCTGTCGGCAGACGGGGCCGGCTGGCAATAGGGCGCCAGGGCCGAAGGGCTTTCGCCGGATGCGGCCGAGCCGGGCGGGAAGGTCGTTTGTGGCCTCCCGCCCGATGCCCGGATCAGTCCCACGTCATGTTGATCGTCCGTTCGAAGTTGACGTATCCGGCGCGTTGGAAGGCGCTCGCCATGGGAACGTTACCGAGATCCGTGGCCGCCCGGATACGCGGGACGTCCTGCGCGCTGAGGATACGGGTGCCTTCGGCAAGGATGTCGTCGATGTAGCCGTTGCCTCGGTGCGCGGGCAGCACGGCGAGGTAGCCGATGATGGGGTTGTAGTCGTTGCGGGCCGGGGTGACGAACCCCACCGGCTCGCCGTCCGGCAGCGTCGCGACCCGCCACCAGTCTCGCGGGCTCCGGTAATGCGCAAGCTCGTCCTCATAGTGTCTGACCGCCGCCTCGCGGGGGGACATCCGAGTCAGATCGTCGCGGCTGTGCGCGTCCAGCGTGCCATCCAGGACCAAGGTCATCAGGGCGAGGATGTCTTCGGTGTCCCGGACCGGCCGGAACGCCAGGCGTCCACCGGGATCGGAGATCGGCGTCCCGGGGCGCCACTCCAGGCGCAGCCGTTCGACGAGTAGGCGGGCACCGGTCCGTTCCAGGGCGGCCATGCGGTCCTCGACGACGCGCCTGGTCGCTCCGGCCTCGCGCCAGTCAGGCGGGATCATGCGGCTGTACCCGGGGGGACGGGTGCCTGCCGGGACAACCTCGGCCATGGCGGTCTGCAGCAGGCGTACGCCGATCTCTATGCGCTCGTGATCCGCGCTGCTGTCGTCGATGTCGAAAATGTCCAAGAGGAACGGTGTGTCGTCGCCGTTCCGGCCCCACCAGGCGGCTCTGGCCACCAGGTGGTCGCCGCGAAGGGCCGCCCACATCCACTGCGGACGGCGGCGACCGGCGGCGAGGTCGTCCGCCAGTTCCTCGTTGAGGACGTAGGGAAGCCGGGAGAAGAGGTTGAGTTCTTCGTGCCCGGTGATCGGGCGGATGGTCAGGTCGTTCTGTTTCACGGTCAAGGCACTCTCCGGTGAAGGCGCCTGTCCGCTCCGGGGTCAGACGTGGTCCGCGCCCCGGGAGGACACAAGCGCAGTGATCATGGGGATCATGGGCTTATCCCTCCTCTCGATGTCGTGGCTCCTCGGTCCTGCCGACAGGAGTCCGGCAGCAAGATCTATCTGATCGCCGCCCCTCGCGCAAACCTTTTGTGATCAGCGCACCCGGAGACCGATGCCGTTGAGGCTCCTTGTCCGGGCAACTGGCGACAGTGGAGAGCTGTTGATCACGAGGTGGCCAGGCGACGCAGGTAGGCGGTGGTCGTGGGGTCGGCGGGGAAGAGGGTTTCGATGGCGATCTCTTCGAGGGTGATGTCGAAGGCCGCCCCGAACGTCGTGATCGTGCTGAAGAAGCTCAATTCGACCCCGTCGTGCCGGAGCCGGATGGGCATGGCGATGTCGGCGGCCCCGGCGGTGGGCGGGTCGTCCTCGCTGCCGTAGGACCGGAGTTCCTCGTACAGCGCACTCAGTTCGGGGTCTCCCGTGCGGGCGGCTTGGCGGGCGAGCCGGGGCAGCAGGTACGCCCGTACCTGCCCCAGATTCTGCAGCCGGGTCGCGAACCCGCGCGGGTCCAGGCCCAGCCGCATCATGTTGACGGGCGATTTCAGGAGCTCCGGGTCGACGCCGTCCAGGAAGATCTCCATGGCCGGGTTGCTGAGCAGCACGTTCCAGTGGTGGTCCACGGCGACGGCGGGGAACGGCTCGTGCCCGCGCAGCACGCCCTGGATGGCCTCGTACGCCTGCGCCAGCTCCGGGTCCTCCAGCGGGCGCCGCTCGTAGGCGGGGGCGTACCCGGCGGCGACCAGGAGCCGGTTGCGTTCGCGTAGGGGGACGTCCAGGTGCTGGGCCAGGTGCAGGAGCATCCGGCGGCTGGGGACCGTACGGCCTGTCTCGACGAAGCTGATGTGCCGGCTGGACACGTCCGCCTGTACGGCCAGGTCGAGCTGGCTCAGCCGGCGGCGCCGGCGCCACTCCCGCAGCAGTTCGCCGACCGTGCGATCGCGATGCATGCTTCAGTTCTACCGGGCCGCCGTGGTGAGCCGGGCGGGACGTACTACTACCGGCGTAACGTCGTGGCGTAGCACGGTCCGCTACGGTCGCAGCTCATGAGAATCCTCATCGTGGGCGGCAGCGGCTTTCTCGGCGCCGAACTCGTGCGGCAGTCCGCGACGGCCGCTGACGTCGTGGCCGCGACCTGTCTGACGCGGCCGGGAACGGCAGCGGGGGTCGACTGGCTGCCGCTCGATGTTCGCGACCGTACGGCCGTGGTCGACCTGATCGGCGCGTTCAGCCCTGACGTCGTCATCAACGCGGCCTACCGCCAGTCGGACTGGGTGACGACGGCCATGGGCGCCGCTCACGTGGCCGTCGCGGCCTCCGGGAACGGCGCACGTTTGGTGCACGTGTCCAGCGACGCCGTCTTTTCGGGCAGGGCGATCACCTATGCCGAGGACTGCGTGCCCGACCCGGTCAGTCCGTACGGAGCGGCGAAGGCGGCCGCGGAGGTGGCCGTGCAGGCGATCGATCCTGCGGCGGTGGTCGTACGGACGTCGCTGATCATCGGTGACGGCGGCTCTCCACACGAGGACTTCGTGCACGCGCTGGCCGCAGGCGGCACGCAGGGAGTGTTGTTCACCGACGACGTGCGCTGTCCGGTGCATGTCGGTGATCTGGCGGCAGCCCTCCTGGAGCTCGCGAACTCCGATCGCGCCGGGATCCATCACGTGGCCGGGGCGGATGCGGTGAGCCGATATGAGTTGGGCTGCCTCGTAGCCCGGCGCGATGGACTGGATCCGGCTCGGTTGCCGTCCGGTCGGCGTGCCGACACCGACCTGCCTGGGCCGCTCGATGTGCGGTTGGACTGCGCCGTGACCCAGCGACAGCTGCGGACCAGGCTGCGCGGTGCGCGGGAGTTCGTGACCGCCCGGTAGCGGTGGGCCGCCTCACATCTGGCCGGCGACCGTCTCACGTGCGGTCGGTGACCGAAGCGGTGGCCGTCTCACGTGCGGCCGACCGGCGAACCGGCGGGTGTCACCTGGCTGGGCCACGCGATGTCGTCGACCACCAGAAACGGCTCGCCGGCCACGGTCGCGGGCGTCACCCCGGTGAACGCCACGACGTCCCGATGCAGGTGGGACTGGTCGGCATAGCCGGCGTCGGCCGCGACTCGGGCCGGGCCCTCACCCGCGACCAGGCGGTGGGCGGCATGATCGAAGCGGACCAGCTTCACCGCGCGTTTGGGCGGCAGGCCGATCTGCGAGCGAAACCGGGACCACAGGCGCTTACGGCTCCATCCGACCTCGGCCGCCAGCCCGTCGACCCGGACCAGGCCGCGGCCGGCGACGATCCGCTGCCAGGCCCAGGCCACCTCCGGGTCCACCGGCGGCCTCGCCTCATGCCGGCGGGCGAGCAGCGCGTCCGTCAACGCGAAGCGTTCCTGCCACGACGAGACCTCGCTCAGCCGTTCGCGGATGCGGGACGCCTCCCGGCCCCACAGGTCGTCGAGGGCCACCACGGTGCCGTCGAGGTCGGCGGGGGAGACGTCCAGAACCGCGCGTGCGATCGCCGGGGACAGGCGCACCTGCACGCACTCGACGTTCTCACCCCGTGCCCGGACCGCGCCTCCGGCCCCGAGCCCGGGCCCGGCGACGATGCTTCCCCGCTGCTGCCGCCCGGCGGCGTAGTCCATGACGGCCGAACCGGCGCCGAACTCCACCAGCAGCGTCACGGCCGGATGCGGGACCATCCGGAGCGTGTCCAGGTCACGGACCCGGAACCCGGCCATGGTGACACCGGCCACCCGGCTGGGCCGCCGCGGGCATGCCACGTCCCACACAGCCGCGCCGTGCACGAATGTCCGCACCGTTTCATGCTACGCGGGCCGATCGAGGGGAACATTTGTCCAATCCAGCCACCCGTACCGGCGGCGACAGTGGCCTCATGACCATTTCCGACGGTGGAACCGAGGCCACCGAGACCCTGTCCCTGGACGACGGCGACATCCACGTGTGCCAGGACGGCCCCCGCGACGCACCCCCGCTCCTGCTCATCCACGGGACGGCATCCTCGGCCATGTGGTGGGACCTGCTGGTTCCGCTGCTGACCAGCTCCCATCGCGTCATCCGGATCGACCTGCTCGGGCACGGCCGGTCGGGCCAACCGGCCGACGGCAGCTACGCGGTCCCGGACCAGGCACGCAGGGTCGGCGCGGCGCTGGACCGGCTCGGCGTCGAGCACGCCGTGGTCGCCGGCCATTCCAGCGGCGGCGCGGTCGCCACCGCCCTCGCCGAGCAACGGCCCGACCTGGTGACCGCGCTCGCGCTCATCAACACCGGACCCAGCATGGACGCCTTCATCGCGCAGGAGTCCGCCGCGATCGGACCCTCGCAGTGGCCGCCGAGCGACGAGCTGATCCGCCAGTTCTCGAGCACCGGTTTCAGGCGGGCGGACCACCCGATCCCGCAGGCGTTCGTGGACGAGCTGCGCGGTATGAGCTTCCATGCGTTCGTCGCGATCATGCAGGCACCCCGCGAATACCTGGAGGAGCGGGCGCTCCCGGATCGGCTGAAGGCCCTCGGCAAGCCGCTGCTGGTGATCTTCGGTGCGGAGGACCGGAGGTGGCGATCCTCGTCCGCGGCCGACTATGGCGTCGTTCCGGGCGCGAAGATCGAGCTGCTGCCCGGTTCCGGACACTCGCCCATCGTGGAAGATCCGCCGCGGACCGCCGAACTGCTCCTGGCCTTCACCGCGATCCACCGATCACATGCGATGTGACGCCGGCGGGTTCGGCAAGGTCGGCTCACATAGGCTTCTGCTATGTCGCGCTGCGCAGAGAGGGCAGTGCGGGCATCGCTGACAACCGATGCAGTCGAGCCGACAAAGGGATATCCATGATCACCCACATCAACGTCGCCGTCATGTACGTAGCCGATCAGCAGCGGTCGGTGGATTTTTACGTCGACAAGCTCGGCTTCACCAAGACCGTCGATGCCGAGATGTGGCCAGGTGCGCGCTGGGTGGAGGTCAAGCCGCCGAACGGACAGACCTCGATCACCCTGCACAGCGCGGAGGCGTTCGACAAGAAGCCGGGCGAGGGCGCCTTTCTCACCTTCGCCTGCGATGACATCGACGAGACGGTGCGTCAGTTGCGTGAGCTCGGCGTCACCGTGACCGACCCGGTAGAGGAGGCCTGGGGCACTTACATCAAGGCCACCGACCCGGACGGCCACGAGGTCATGATCTCCAAGAAATGACGGACCAGAGGCTCCCCTGACCCCCTGGTAGCCGGTTGTCCATTACATGCCATGTAAGGCTGACGGGTCCGGCAAGGTCACTGGGAGTCGGTTGCAGGGGCTGCCGGCTGGGGCTTTCGTCGCGGGGAGGTGGACCCCATCGAGGGGAGTCGGCGTACGTTGGCTCCTCTCGTTGGCTCCCCTGTACAGAGCTTGAAGGGGTCCGGAAGCGGCCTGCGTGGCGGCAGTTTGAGTTGGCAGTGAAAGCGTGGGGCGGAGACGTGGAGGAATTCCGCCGGCTCTGGCTCAACGCGAGACCCCGCCCATCGCTCGGAGTCGAGGCGGTGCCATCGAGTGCGGCGATGAAGGTGGAAACCCTCGACCACTCGTACGCCGGGTCGGTAGCCCGAGTCATGATGGCCGATGGAAAGGGCCGGAATGGAGCTCTTCCGTCTCATTGAGCTTGGCCCCCAATCGCCATGCTGCAACATCGACCTTTCGGACATGAAGACGGAGACGACCGATCGAAGCTGTCCATTAAGCGTAAAGATTGCATAATACGGTCTGGCGGGTGGTGTGTTGGGCGGAAGAACGAGTGCCGCCGGAGCGTTACCGTTCACTCACCACAAGCCGCACCGCAGCAGGAGCGTTACATGAACGGAATGGCCAAACTCGCCACAGTTCTCGCCACCACGGCCACCAGCGTCTTTATTGCCACGAGCGGCTCTACGGCTCATGCGGACTCCGAGCCGCTCATCGATGTCATCGATGACATCATTCCAAATGCGAGTCTGTTGCCAAATATGGCCGTTTCACCGACGGTGATATGCATTCCGCAGAACACTCAGTCGCTCCACGGCGATGGGAGCAGTCAAACCAATAACCAGAGTTGTACACAGAACGCCCAGCAGTCGACAACGTCTCCAGGAAATGCTCTTCGCGACTACGAGGTCGTCGTCGGCCCGGAAAATACGCTTGGACCAAACAGTATCAATAGCTTTGCGGTCCAGTGTCCCGCCGGTAAAGTCGTTCTCGGAGGAGGCTATACCGTGAACTCGGGCTCTTTCGGATCGACCGAAGATATCATTCAGCTCCGAGACGCGCCGAGCACCTCGGGCACCGCATGGGAATTCCGCCTCGTCAATCGCACATCCTCGCCAATTACATTCACTCTCCGGGCGACCTGCGCCAGGCCCGCCTAGCCGGCGGGTAAACGAGAAAAGGGTGGGTATGCAAACGTACGTCAGGCGGTCTTTGGGGGGTTGAGCGCTAAAATATTCGAAGCCGCTTCCTTGAAATGCTGGAAGCGGCTTCTCTTGTTGGTCTTGACTGCAGGCTGTCCTTCCACTTCCTGAGAATCGGGCTGGCGCTGTCCCATGCCGGGTCATCTGAGATGTGGAGTTCGGGCCTGGCGGACTCGGGGCGCGCCCACTGCTCACACCGATCTACGGCATAGCATCATTGGGAGATCAGCACCGCGCCAGCAGCACCGATCACGGTAACCCACAGACCCACGCCCGGTGGGTGTACCGGGATCGGCAAGATTCAATGCCATTGCCATATCCGGCGGTGCAGGCTCCCTGCACACATCGATTCTGCCGGCGGGAGCATCCACCGTACCCCGTCTAGTCATGACATGGGCCGTGCGAATTACGGCATCTGCGTGATGGGTCGTTTTTACGCTCCCTTGCCGCCTAGCGGCCCCTCCTGCCCCCTGCTAGCCCCCTCACCTGGGATTGTCCATTACATGGGATGTAATCGACGGGCCGGGCCGGGACGCCGCATGGTGGGCGCATGAGTGAGAACGGCATTGCCGAACGCAACAAGGAAATCGTCCTGCGCGGCTTCTCGGAGTTCGCGGCGGGGAACGTGGAGATACTTCGCGACCTGCTCCGGGAGGACTTCATCGAGCACAGCCCGGGAAATCCGTCAGGCAGAGACGCGTTCATCGAGTTCATCGCGAGCGCCCCGGTCGCCGGGGCGAAGCTCGACCTCAAGCGGGTCATCGCCGAGGACGACCACGTGATGCTGCACTATCACATGGTCCCGCCAGGGGACGGGCGCGGGATCGCGGTCGTCGACATATGGCGGATGGTGGACGGGCAGATCGTCGAGCACTGGGACGTGGTGCAGCCGGTGCCCGACCCCGGCGAGATCCCGTACGGGATGTTCTGACGGCGGCCGCCGGCTCAGGGTGAGGCGCCGACCATCAGGGGCCAGACCGCCGCGGAGAGCTCCTCGGGGGTGCCCGGGCACCCCCGCCGCACCCAGTCCGCCGCCACCGACAGCAGTGCCCCCGCGACGAACGCCGCCGGAACGTCATGAGGGATGTCCGCAGGATCGTCGACATGGGTGGAGCCGCCGTCGTCCGGTGAGGTGTGCTGTCCGCTGACGTGGATGGCGACGGTCATGCGGTGCCGCAGGTGGTCCTGGAGCCGGGCGCTGCCGTCGGGGCCCAGCAGCGCCCGGTACAGGTGTGCGTGCTCGGCGACGTGCGCGAACAACCGCGTGGTCTCGACGGGCGGCTCGCTCCGGGCCACCACGTACCGGCCCAGCTTCGGCGCGGCGGCGACCAGGCCGTCGAACATCGCCGCGCAGGCCGACTCGGCGAGGGCGTGGACGTCGGAGAAGTGGTCGTAGAAGGTCGAGCGGTTCAGGCCGGCCCGCTTGGTGACGTCGGCCACCGTGATCTGCCCCAGTTCCTTGTCCAGGACCAGATCCAGCAGCGCCTGCTGCAGCGCGGCCAGGGATCGCCGCGCGCGGGGGTCGGCCTGGACGCGGCCGGTCGGCGGGGGCTTCTCTTCGGGCACGGGCTCAGTGTACTTTGACGACACCCGTTGTTTAGCCGACAGGTGTTGGATAGTGCGAAGGGAAGGAGCCGTCATGGGTTCGTTGGAGGGCAAGGTCGCGATAGTGACAGGTGCCGGGCAGGGGATCGGGCGCGGCATCGCGACGGCCATGGCCAAGGAGGGCGCCTCGATCGCCGTCGTCGACCTCAACGGCGAGGCGGCGGCCGGGACGGCCGGCGAGATCGAGCGCCTCGGCGCTGCGGCGATCCCGCTGACCTGCGACATCCGCGACTCCGCTGCCGTCGGCGCCGCGGTGGCCGCGGTGGTCGAGCGGTTCGGCACCGTGGACATCCTGGTCAACAACGCGATGGCGGCCCGCGTCGGGGTGCCGCTGGAGGAGATCACCGACGAGGATCTCGAGCTGGCGTTCCGCACCGGCCCCATGGCCAGCACGTACTTCATGCGGGCCTGCTTCCCTCACCTCAAGGGCGGCGGTCGCGTCATCAACCTGCGCTCCGGCTCCGAGATCCAGGGGCTGGTCGGTTACGGCGCGTACGTCTCGGCGAAGGCCGCCGTCGGCGGCCTCACCAGGACCGCGGCCCGCGAGTGGGGCGCCCACGACATCACGGTCAACGCGATCTGCCCCTTCGCGCTCAGCGAAGGGGCGAAATCCTACTTCGACACGCGGCCGGACGAGCTGGACGCGGCGCTGTCCGGCCTGTCGCTGCGGCGCACCGGTGACGCGGAGGCCGACATCGGGCGCGCCGCCGTCTTCCTGGCCGGGCCGGACGCCTCATTCATCACCGGCTGCTCGATCATGGTGGACGGAGGCGGCTCTTTCCTGGGCTGACGGCAGGGGCCGAGGCTAGAACGCCTTGGCGGAGAACGAGGTGCCGTCCACCGTGACCTTCCCGCCCGAGCAGGACACCTTGGGCGAGTCCGTCCCGGGCACGATCACCGTCAGCAGCGACCGCGCCGCCGGCGACACCACCACATTGGCCGGCAGCTTCGACAGGTACGTGGGCGAGACCCAGCCCACCTTCCCGCCGCGCTCCACCTTCTGCCCGCCGACCCGGTCGCACGACGACGAGAACTGCAGCAGGGTGACCTTGAACTTGCCGTCCCCGAGCACGACCTTGCCCCCGCCGTTGGACACCAGCTTGAGCGACGGGTCGAACCGCCAGAGGTTGCTGATCTTCTTGCCGCCCGAGGCCGTGTCCAGCACCGCCATCAGGTCCTCGCCGTGGTTCACCAGGACCGACCTGGTGCGGCTCACCCCGTACGCCTTGTCGGTCAGCTTGAACGACTGCCGGTCCTTGCCGTACTTCGACGCCACGAGCTTCGAAGACGTCCGCGGCTTGAAGCGGGCCCCGACCACCGTCGGCACGTTGTGGGCCTCGGGGGAGAGCGTCCAGTAGCGGTAGGCGCTCTTCTCGTAGGAGTGGAAACCGCCGTCCACCAGGAGATTGCGGCCATGGGCGTAGTACGTGACGCCCAGGTGGTCCTCGTGGCCGTGGAACTTCAGCCCGGGCCCGAACCTGATCGAGTAGTACGCCGAGTCCGGCTTGCTCCAGGCCGTGCGGCCGAAGACGTAGCCCGCCCGGTAGGTCTTGACCTCCTGCTTCGGCGTCCCCGTCTCGATCTTCGGCTCGGTCTCGGCGGTGCCGTCGCCGATGGGCACCATGTAGCCGGTCGGCATGGTGGCGTGGGCGATGAAGTCCTTCATCGCCTCGGCCCGCTTGGCGATCTCGCCGGGCACCTTCCTGCCGCACGCCTTCATGTTGGTCATCGCGACCTGCAGCCGGCTGTAGACGTACACGGCATAGCGCGGAGCCTGCTCCATGAGCGCGCCCTGCGAGTCGACGTCGAGCTTCACCGTGCCGGTCAGCCGGCGGGAGGCCAGGTCCGACCAGTCCTTGCGGCCGTACCTGCAGCCGATGCCCATGAGCGCGATGTCCTGGTCGATGCCGTGGTTGTGGCCCTTCTTGTAGAGCCGCGAGTCCGACAGGAGCCTGGCGTGGTCGGCGAGGCTGTCCTTCAGCCAGCTCTCCTTGACGTGCATGCTCAGGCAGAGCAGCGGCTGCGTGCGCAGCGAGACCGGGTGGTCCTTCCACGTGTACGGCTTGGTGCCGCGCGCCCCGGGCTTGTTGTTCGCGACCCAGTCCTTGGTGATCTCGGTGGCGCGATCCAAATAGCTGCGGTCACCGCTGTTCTCGTACGCGACGACCAGCGTGCCCATCCAGCGCAGCGACTGGAACACGAACTCCCACGAACGGTTCCCGTACGGGCTCGCGCTCCAGTTGATCTTCTTGCCGAGTTTGTACGCGGGCAGCCCGACCAGCGAGATCTCGCCCTTCATGACGTCGTCGGCCGTGGGGGTGCCGGGCAGCCAGTCGCCCTGGCACTCCGCGGTCCGGGTCACCTTGTCGGCGTGCGCGGGGCTACCTAACCCGCCGAGTGCCAGCAAAAGGGCAAGAGGTATCGCGAGCCGGCGCACGCCAGTTCCTTTCGGGACAAAAAGTGAAGGTGGGACATGCTTTCCGAATCGCGATCAATGGGTCAAGTTGAGTGGCGGATTCGTTAGATGCTCGATGCGCCCCCGGTGTCCCGCATGGCGTAGCCGTACCCGGCGCGACATGCTGGTGCGGTGACATTCGACGACCTCGTGATCCCGGACACACCCGCCTGCCGCGGGGCGCTGGAGGTGGCCGCCCGCTACCACACGCCCTCGCTGCTCAACCACTCGATCAGGGCCTACCTGTGGGCGGCCGCGTACGCGCGTGAGCACGGCATCGCGTTCGACGCTGAGCTGCTCTACGTGTCGGCCATGCTGCACGACCTCGGGCTGGTGGCCGAGTTCGACAGCCACTCGGTGCCGTTCGAGGAGGCGGGCGGCGACGTGGCCTGGGTCTTCTGCGCCGGCGCCGGCTGGTCACCCGAGCGGAGGGTACGCGCCCGCGAGGTGATCATCCGGCACATGTGGGACGAGGTGCCCCTGGAGGAGGACCCGGAGGGCCACCTGCTGGAGCTCTCGACCGGCATGGACATCTCGGGCCGCCGTACGGAGGAGATCCCCGAGGCGATCAGGCGCGAGGTCCTGGAGCGCTACCCGAGGCTGGAGATCGCCAAGGAGTTCGGGGCGTGCATCTCGGAGCAGGGCGCGCGCAAGCCGTCCAGCATCGCCGGCCAGTTCGTCCGCGCCGGCATCGTGGACCGGATCGCGCGCAACCCGCTGGACGCCTGACCCCGAAAGGGGTCTTGGAAGCCGGATCGGCTATGACTTGGGGCCGGTGCTCTCGGCGACCTCGAAGGTCCACACCTCCGAGCCGGTCGCCGCGGGCCCCTGCCCGTGACCGTGGCCGTGGCCGTGGCCGTGCCCCTGTTCCTGGGCGGCCTGGGCGGCCTGCGCGTGCCCGCGCCGGAAGGCCTCACCCTGCTGCCAGTTCTGGAAGTCCTCCTCGCTGCGCCAGCGCGTGTAGACGAGGTAGCGCTCGGTGCCCTCCACCGGCCTGAGCAGCTCGAACCACTCGAACCCGTCGGCCGACTCCACCATGCCCGCCCGGTTGGCGAAGCGCCGTTCGAGCTCCTCGCGCATGTCGGCGGGCACGTTCAGGACGTTGATCTTCACGACGGACAACGGGGCCCCTCTCGTCGGCGACACCACCTGCTGAGAGATCCAGGCTAACGCGGGCGGCCCCAGGGTCCTGCTCCTGGTCCGGCGCGGCACGAGGTACGCGTTGGGCGGAGCCTGGCGGTGGCGGCGATAGCCTTGTCAGGTGCGTATAGCGAGGTTCTCCACAGGCGAAGGCGTGTCGTTCGGCGTGGTCGAGGGCGGCCCGGGCGAGGAGGTCATCTCCACGGTCGCCGGTCACCCGTTCGGCCAGGTGCAGTTCACCGGCGAGCGGCACCCGCTGTCCCAGGTGAAACTGCTGGCCCCGATGCTGCCGAGCAAAGTGGTCGCCATCGGCAGAAACTACGCCGAGCACGCGGCCGAGCTGGGCAACGAGGTGCCCGAGGAACCGCTGATCTTCATGAAGCCGTCCACATCGGTGATCGGCCACGGCGAGAACATCGCGTACCCCACGACGCTGTCCGACCGCGTCGACTACGAGGGGGAGCTGGCCGTGGTGATCGGCAGGCTGTGCCGCGAGGTGCCGGTCGAGCGGGTCAAGGACGTGATCTTCGGCTACACCTGCGCCAACGACGTCACCGCCCGCGATCTCCAGAAGAAGGACGTGCAGTTCACCCGGGCCAAGGGGTTCGACACGTTCTGCCCGCTGGGGCCGTGGATCCAGACCGACCTCGACGCGAGCGACCTGGCGCTGACGACCACGGTCAACGGCGAGATCCGGCAGAGCGGCCGCACCAGCCAGCTCATCAACGACATCCCCGCGCTGGTGGCCTACGTCAGCGCGGTCATGACCCTGATCCCCGGCGACGTCATCCTGACCGGCACCCCCGCGGGCGTCGGCCCGCTCGAGATCGGCGACGAGGTCAGCGTCGGCATCGAAGGCATCGGCACACTCACGAACAAGGTGGTCTCCCGTGACTGAAGTACGGGTGCGGTTCGCCCCGTCCCCAACCGGCATGTTCCATGTGGGCGGTGCCCGCACGGCGCTGTTCAACTGGGCGCTGGCCGAGCAGTCCGGCGGCCGCTTCGTGCTGCGCATCGAGGACACCGACGCGTCGCGAAACCGTCCGGAGTGGACCGAGGGCATCATCTCCGCCCTCGACTGGATCGGCGTCAACGGCGGCAACCCGGCGTTCGAGGGCCCCTACTTCCAGTCGGCGTACGAGGCCCAGCACCGCGAGGCGGTGGCGAAGCTGCTGGCCGACGGCCGGGCCTACTACTGCGACTGCACGCGTGAGCTGCTGGTGGCCCGCACCGGCTCCGAGCACCGGGGCTACGACGGCCACTGCCGTGACCGCGGCCTGACCGAGGGCGCGGTCCGCTTCCGCACCCCCGACGACGGCGTCACGGTCGTCGAGGACCTCATCCGGGGCAACGTGGAGTTCCCCAACGAGGCGCAGGAGGACTTCGTCATCGCCCGCACCGACGGCTCGCCGCTCTACGTGCTGGCCAACGCGGTCGACGACATCACCCAGAACATCACCCACGTCGTCCGCGGCGAGGAGCACCTGGGCAACGCGGCCAAGCAGATGCTGCTGTGGCCGGCGCTGGGCGCCACGCCGCCGGTCTGGGCGCACCTGCCGGTGATCGTCAACGAGCAGCGCAAGAAGCTGTCCAAGCGCCGCGACAAGGTGGCCCTGGAGGACTACCGCGCGGAGGGCTACCTCGCGGAGTCCACGGTCAACTACCTGATGCTGCTGGGCTGGGGGCCGGGCGAGGACCGCGAGATCATGCCGTGGTCCGAGATGATGCCGCTGTTCCGGCTGGAGGACGTCAACTCCGCCAGCGCGTTCTTCGACGAGAAGAAGCTGCGCGCGTTCAACGGCGAGTACATCCGGGCGCTGCCGCTGGAGACGTTCGAGCGGCGCTGCGAGCCCTACCTCGACCCGTCCTGGGACCGCGAGCTGTTCAGCAAGGTCGCGGCGCTGGCCCAGACCCGCATCGCGGTGCTGTCGGAGATCCGGCAGAACGTCGACTTCCTCTTCCTCGACGAGCCGGTCTTCGACCAGGCGTCCTGGGACAAGGCGATGAAGAACTCGCCGGTGGAGATCCTCACCGACTACCTGTCGCGGCTGGAGACGGTCAGCTGGGACCCCGAGTCGCTCAAGGAGGCGCTGGAGGAGGTCGGGACCGCGTACGGGCTCAAGCTCGGCAAGGCCCAGGCGCCGGTCCGCGTGGCGATCACCGGCCGGACGGTGGGCCTGCCGCTGTTCGAGTCGATCGAGGTGCTCGGCCGCGCCCGGGCGCAGGAGCGCCTGCGCGCCGCGCTGGCCCGCCTGAAGGGCTGATCCGGCGGCCGGCGGCCCGCAGGGCGGGCCGCCGGCGCACGGGCTCAGTCGAGGCCGCGGCGAACGAGCAGCGGCTGGATGCTGGGCTCGCGCCCGCGGAAGTTGCGGAACGCGGTCAGCGGGTCGAGGCTGCCGCCGCGGGAGAGCAGCTCGCGGCGGAAGTGGTCACCGTTGGCCCTGGTGAGCCCGCCGTTCTCCTTGAACCACTCCACGCTCTCCGCGTCGAGCACCTCGCTCCAGATGTAGGAGTAGTAGCCGGCGCTGTAGCCGCCGGAGAAGATGTGGGCGAAGTAGTTGGTCCTGTAACGCGGCCCGACCTGTGGCACGGCGATCTGGGCGGTCTCCAGGGCCGCGGACTCGAACGCCTCGGGGTCGGCCACCGTCTCCCCGGACGCCAGCTTGTGCCAGGCCCAGTCGAGCAGGGTCGCGGCGAGATATTCGACGGTCTTGAAGCCCTGGTTGAACTTCTCCGCCGCCTGCAGCTTCTCCACCAGCTCGGCCGGCATCGGCTCGCCCGTCTCGTGGTGCTTGGCGTAGTTGGCCAGTACCTCGGGCCAGGTCACCCACATCTCGTTGACCTGTGACGGGTACTCGACGAAGTCGCGCGGCACGTGGGTGCCCGACACGCGCGGGAAGCGCACCTGGGAGAACAGCCCGTGCAGCGCATGCCCGAACTCGTGGAAGGCCGTGTTGACCTCGTCGTACGTCAGCAACGTCGGCCCCGAGGCCGGCTTGGTGACGTTGAGGTTGTTGATGACCACCGGCAGCTGCCCGAACAGGAACGACTGGTCGACCAGGTTGTTCATCCACGCGCCGCCGCGCTTGGTCTCCCTCGCGTACGGGTCAAGCACGAACAGCCCCAGCCGGCTCCCGTCCTCGTCGAACACCTCGTACACCGTCACGTCGGGGTGGTATCCGCCCAGGTCGGGCCGCTCGGTGAAGGTGAGGCCGTACAGCTTCCCGGCCGCGAAGAAGATGCCGTCACGGTAGACGCGGTCGAGCTCGAAGTACGGCCGCATCTCGGCGGCGTCGAAGTCGTAGCGGGCCTGGCGCACCTTCTCGGAGTAGTACGACCAGTCCCACGGCTCGATGTCGAACCCGGCCTGCTCCGACAGCGCCTCGGCCTCCTTGCGCGCGTTGCGCACGGCGGGGGCGACGAGCTGGCCGAGCATCTCCTCGACCGCCTCGACGGTCTTGGCCGTCTGGTCGGCCACCACGTACGCCGCGTGGTTGGCGAACCCCAGCAGCTCCGCCCGCTCGGCCCGCAGCGCCGCCATCCTGGCCGCCAGCTCGAAGTTGCCGGGCGCCCGCCCGACGCTCAGCTCGTACAGCCTGCGGCGCACGTCGCGGTCGGTGAGCTGGGCCAGGCCCGGCTGGACGGTGAAGTTGAGCAGCGGCAGGACGTACTTGCCGTCCTTGAGCAGCGACTCGATCTTGGCCTGGTCGAAGCCGTCGAGCTCCTTGGGGTCCGACACCACCAGCGCCGACTCCGTCGAGGCCTTCAGCAGCGTCTGCGCGAACTCCGTCGAGAGCTTCGACAGCTCCTCGTTGAGCTGCCGGAGCCGGTCCTGGTCCGGCTCCGACAGGTCGGCGCCCGCCCTGATGAAGTCCTCCCGGTACTTCTCCAGCAGCCAGGCCTCCTCGGAATCCTCCGTGGACACCTGCTTGATGCGCGCCCACAGCGCCCGGTTGAGCCGGATCGCGTCGCCGTGCCTGGTCAGCTGGGGAGAGATCTCCTTCTCGATCTCCATGATGCCGTCGGTGGTGTTGGAGGCGGCGATGCTGAAGAAGACCGTGGCCGTGCGGTCGAGAATCCGTCCCGACCGCTCGAGCGCGGCGATCGTGTTGTCGAACGTCGGCGCCTCGGTGCTGCCTGCGATCGCGTCGACCTCCGCCAGCTGCTCCGCCATGCCGCGCTCGAACGCGGGCAGGTAGTGCTCCTCGCGGACGTCGGCGAAGGGCGGCAGTTCGTACGGCAGGTCGCTAGGGGTGAAGAACGGGTTACCGGCCAACGGTGGGGCTCCTCCACGTGGTGTTTTGTCCCCTTCAGCTTGGCACGTGAGGGCCGCTGCTGTGGGCGCTGGAGGATTCGTTGGCTATTCGTTTTGGTCTTACCCCCAGAGCTGGGCTATTCTTTCGGACGTCGCCGAGAGCGCCCTCCAGGGGTCGCAAGCGGTGGGGTATGGTGTAATTGGCAGCACGACTGATTCTGGTTCAGTTAGTCTAGGTTCGAGTCCTGGTACCCCAGCTTTATCTTTTCGCCAGTTTGTGCAGGATTTCGGTAATCAGCCGGTACGTTCTCGCCGTCGGCGCATGCGAAGCCTCCACCGAGTAAACCTTGAACTTGTTGCCTGGCGTGGCCGCATCCGCTTCCTTGATCATCCGGTCCTGCAGTGCGAGCGGGATCACCCTGTCCCGCGTGTGCCTGATGTAGACGCGCGGCACCCGTCCCCACGCTTCCTTGCGCCCCCGGGCGTCGGCGCTCCCCACCAGGAGACTCTCATCCGGCAGCAACGTGTTCAGCATGGCCAGGAGCTCGCCCTCGCTCGCCTCCGCCATGAACGCCGCCTTGACCGCGTCCAGAAACTTCCTGTCGCCGGTCCGCCAGTTCATGCGGATCGCGCCGATCACCCTCGGGTCGGCGATGATGCCCGCCGCCACGCTGCCCGCCAGGCTCTCCTTGCCCTCCGGCGTCCCCAGATAGTCGTTGGGCGAGCTCAGCTTCGTGCAGCAGAACGCGGTGTCGTAGACGAGCAGGTCGATCAGGTCGGGCACCACGTCGGCCGCCTTCGTGATGGTCGCGCCGCCCAGGCTGCCGCCCACCAGGATCACCGGGCCGTAGCCGGAGACCCGCCGCACGGCGTCCACCGTGGCCTCGACATAGTCGTCCAGCGTGACCCCCGCCACCGGCGACGGCAGTGTGGCCAGCTTCCCCAGGTCCTGCGGGGTCTGGTAGGCGAGGTGAAACTGCTCCTCGGGGCCGTGCCCCGGCAGTGCCACGCCCACGGTGCGGTGGCCGCGCAGCGTCAGCTCGGAGTCGCCGCTGGCCGAGCCGTTCGCGCCGGTCACGAAGACGTACGTGGTGACCTCCCGCCTCGGCTTGGCGGCCTGGGCGCCCACGGCGCCCGCGCCCGCGACGGCGGCGTACTGAAACATGTCCCTACGGGTCGGAAAGCTCATGACTCGATGTTCGCCCAGCTCAGAGCGGGTGCGCATCGCCTGCCCGGCTCGTCGTGCGGTGGACGTCCGGCATCCACCGATCGGTTGACGCCATGCCAGGCTTGACCCCATGAGCTGGCTCGACGGGCGCGAACGCGGGGCCTTTCTGTGCCTCGCCTACGGACTGCTCGGGATCTCCTCGACCGCGGCCGCCCTCGCGGACGTGCCCTGGCCCCTCCTCCGCTGGCTGGCCGGTCCCTTGCCGGCCTGGCTCGCCGAAACGGCAGGCCCGGGGTGGGCGGCGACGGGCGGCCTCCCGACGGCGTGGACGGCGACGGGCGGCGGCCCCGCGGCGACGTGGACGGCGGTCGCCGGGTCGTGGTCCGGCGGGCCGGCCGCCGACTTCGGCCCCGGCCCGGCGGCGTTCGCGCCGTGGTGGCCGGCGGTCGCGCTGGCCGCGGCGGTGTGGGTGGCGCCGATCGGCTGGCTCCACCCCCGCAGGGACACGCGCCGCGCGCTCGTCGTGGGCCACTTCCTCGTGCTGATCGCGCTCGCCGCCGTGCTGACGGCCGCGAGCCCCGCCTTCATCGTGTTCGCCTCGATCGGCTACCCGCTGGCCAGCGCCCTGCTCCCGGCCAGGCTGACCATGGCGGGCGTGACGCTCACCGCCATCGTCATCGTGACGGCCCAGGCGGGGCCGGGCGCCCGGGGCACCCTGCTCACCGTGATCGCGGGCGTGGCGCTGCCGCTGGTCGTGGCCGGCTGGTACGTCTCCGGCGAGCACGACAAGCGCCGCCGCCTGGTCGAGCGCCTGCGCGCCGCCATGGCCGAGAACGCCTCCCTCAACGCCCGGCTCCTCGACCAGGCCAGGCGGGCGGGCGTGCTCGACGAGCGGCACCGCGTGGCGGGCGAGATCCACGACACGGTCGCCCAGGACCTCGTCGCCCTGATCGGCCAGCTCAACGCCGCCGACCGCACCTCCCGGGCCGAGACCCGCCGCCGCCACCTCGACCAGGCGGCGGAGCTGGCCCGCCGCAGTCTCTCCGAGGCCCGCCGGTCCGTACGCGCCCTGCGCCCGGAGGCACTGGAGACCTCGAAGCTCCCGGACGCGATCAACGACCTGGCCGAGTCGTGGTCGCGGTCGGCCGGCGTCGACCTGACCCTCGAGATCACCGGCACCCCGGTCGCCCTGGCCGCCCCCATCGAGGACACGCTGTTCCGCGTGGCCCAGGAGGCCCTGGCCAACGTCGCCAAGCACGCCAGGGCCTCCAGGACGGGCCTGACCCTGTCGTACACGGACGAAACCGTCCTCCTCGACATTCGAGACGACGGCGCTGGTTTCGCCTCGCAGGAGCCCGCTGACGGCTTCGGCGTCGACGGAATGCGCCAACGCGTCTGCGCCGTCGGCGGCACCCTCCACATCGAGTCCACCCCCGGCCAGGGCACCGCCGTAGCCGCCGCCATCCCCGCGATCCCCGCGGAGGACGACCCTCCATGATCCGCGAGCCGGCCACGGCCACCACCCGGGAGAGACCGCCGCACCCTGCTCACCCTCCCCAACGCCCGCCCTGCTCGCCGTCTCCCACGCCCGCCCGTCCCGTCCAGCGCCTCCTCCACCCCCTTGCCCAAAGGCGCGGCGCTACCTCTGAGGCTGGCGCGCCCTGTTCGTCGGACATGTGGTCAGTCGACCCTCGACCCAAGGAGGGGTGATGGGTGAGACCCTGACGAGGGACGGGTGCCGGCCGGAAGGGGAGAGATGCGGCTGAGGCTGCTGATAGCGGACGATCACCCCATCGTGCGCGACGGCCTGCGCGCGGCACTCGGCGGCGAGCCCGACCTTGAGATCGTCGGCGAGGCGGCCGACGGCGCGGAGGCCGTACGCCTGGCCGCAGTGCTCGAGCCCGACATCGTCCTCATGGACCTGCGCATGCCGGGGATGGACGGCGTCACCGCCATCCGCCGCCTCAGCGGCACGGGCCCGCGGGTGCTGGTCCTGACCACGTTCGACACCGACGTCCTGCCCGCCCTCGAAGCGGGCGCCACCGGCTACCTGCTGAAGGACGCCCCGCCGGAGGAGCTGGTGCGCGCCGTCCGAGCCACCCACCGGGGCGAGACCGTCCTCGCCCCCGCCGTGGCCGGCCGGCTCGCGGCGGCCCTCCGCAAGCCCACCAGGGGCAGGCTCAGCAAACGGGAGCTGGAGGTGCTGCGCCTGGTGGCCGGGGGAGCGACGAACAAGGTGGCGGCGGCGAGCCTGTTCATCAGCGAGGCCAGCGTCAAGACTCACCTCCTGCACATCTACGCCAAGCTCGACGTCCGCGACCGCGCCTCCGCCGTGGCCGAGGCCTACCGCCGCGGCCTCCTCACCGACTGACAGTGATGATGGAGACGAGCGCTTCCCCGGCCAGGTTTTGACCCACCGACTGGCAGCGGGCGAGGGGCGTGAGGGTGGAGTCACGGCAGTGGTTTGGGTAGAGTCCGCCCGACTTATGGATGAGTTTCGTATTCGCGCGGGCAACTTCCCGCGCCTCGTCGCCCCGTTCGTCGCTCCGCTCGCCCTCTTCTTTGTCGTCTGCCTGCTCCTCGGCGCCATCTTCACCGGCAGCACCCCGCTGGGCGCCGTCATCGGGGCGTTGGCCACCGCTGGCCTCCTGGCCGTGCTCGTGGCCAAGCACCGCCGTCTGACCACCGGCACCGTCGTCCGCTTCTCCGCCGACGGCGTGGAGCTGACCGACTCATACGGCTTCCGCGTCCGCCTCCGCTGGCCCGACATCACCAGGATCGACGTCGTGGACACCCAACTGGCCAGCCCCAGGCGCATCGGCCGTCCGGGCGGCGTGCGGGTACGGGTGGAGCCGCTGCGCTCGGTGGGGCTCGTCGGGTGGGGCGAGCGTACGGTGCCACCGCGGGTGCCGGGCTGGATGCGCGAGCGGCTGGCCCACGTCCCCGTGGACCCGGTCACCGGCCGGCCGGAGGTGGCGATCCCGCTCGGGGAGTTCGACCCGCTGTGGGAAGGCGGGGCCATGGGGGCTTGGGTACGCTGCCACAGGCCCGACCTGATGGGCCGTTAAGCAGTTTGGAGTGGTCTCCGGGGTGCGGTAGAGTTACCTGCGTTGCCGGGGAGATCCCGGCACCAGCAGCTTGTGGACAGGGTCCCGTCGTCTAGTGGCCCAGGACGCCGCCCTCTCAAGGCGGTAGCGCCGGTTCGAATCCGGTCGGGACTA
>NZ_JBSFNK010000037.1:60514-127789 GCF_053587055.1 Nonomuraea sp. NPDC003707
CCACTGTCACAAGCCCGCGAAGGTCCCGTCGTCTAGTGGCCCAGGACGCCGCCCTCTCAAGGCGGTAGCGCCGGTTCGAATCCGGTCGGGACTACCACTGTCACAAGCCCGCGAAGGTCCCGTCGTCTAGTGGCCCAGGACGCCGCCCTCTCAAGGCGGTAGCGCCGGTTCGAATCCGGTCGGGACTACGTCTATCACACTCGCTCCGGCGCTCACAGCCCGGAGCGTTTCTGTTTTCCGCTCCCGCCTGCCACGTCTCCCTGGACAAAGCCCACCCACATGCGGCGCCTCGCCGACCCGAGGTGTCCGGCTACGCGTGGAGGGCCTGAGGTATCCGGCCGCGTGCGGTGGTGCCGCCCTGAATGTCCGCCCCGTTCGGTGGGCGCTCGCTGTGGAGTCCGAGGCCCACGAAGCCTGGCCGCGTGCGGTGCCTGCTCTCCCAAGGCGTCCGGCCCTTGCGGCTGCTCGTCGTGAGCGTACAAAGCGCCAGAAGGCCGGGGCACGTGGAAAGGCCCCCGCCGAGTGGCGAGGGCCTCCATGGAGCGGTGGTTACACGGAGCGGGCCTTGAAGAGGGCGCGGCGGGCCGTCTTGGCGACCTGCTTGTCCGGGTGGACCTGGGAGATCAGGTCCAGCAGCTCCTCCACGTGCGCGTGCGGAATCCGCCAGATCACCTCGAGCAGGTTGTTGACCATCTCCGGCCCGATGTCCCGCAGGCTGCTCACGAACTCGGAACGCCCCAGCCCGGCTGAGATCGTCCACATGTCCAGGATCAGCCAGTGGGTGTCGTCCTGGGTGGGCTCGGGAGCCCCCTCGACCTCCAGCTGGCTCAGGTGCGTGGCCGCGTAGGGCCGGAGCGAGGGCTGTTTGAGCGCCGCCTGCCAGGCCGGGATGGCGGCCTCGCCCAGGGTGCCGACCACGCTGGCCGCCTGCACCCTGATCAGCGCGTCGCTCTCGTCCTCGGCCGCCGCCTCCAGCAGCTCCTCGGCCGCCTTGCCCGGCTCCCGGAGCCGCATCCAGGCCGCGAACTCCGCGTCGGCCTCGTCCTCGGGCAGCTCGGCGCTGAGCGCCAGCAGCTCGTGGGCGCTCATGGACTCGATCGCGGGCCGCGCGTCCACTTCGATGTCGGCGTCGTCCACCAGGTGGACGACGCCCTCGGTGCCGAGCGGCGTGAGGCGGACGGTGCTGCCGTCGACCTCGACCATGCCGTACCCGACGAGCCAGTCGATCGCGGGGGCCAGCGGTTCGCCTGCCGCCTCCCACGCGTCAGAGCCCAGCTCGTCGAGGTCGGCGGCGGACTCGGCCAGGTCCTGCGCCAGGTCGTCGAGCTCGCGCGAGCCGCCCGCCAGCAGCAGCCTGACCAGCAGGCCCCGGGTCAGGCCCGCCAGCGCCATCGTGAGGTCTTCGTCGCTCAGCTCCGGGTCGCCGTAGTCGACGGAGTGGAGCCCGAGCATCCAGGCGTCGAGCACGTCCTCGTCGTCGTCGAACGGCCACTCAGAGGTGTCGTCCTGCACCGCGACCGTGTTGCCCTCGCCGGGCTGGAGGAACTCCAGGTCCACGGCCAGGTTCCAGATGTTCCAGAGCTGCGGGACGACCTCGGCGATCGGGCCGTCGGTGTCGGGCCTGGGCAGCCCGACGGCCGCCAGCGCCTCCTCCACCTCGGCGTCGGTGAGCAGGGTGTCCTCGCCCACCCGGCGGCCGGAACCCACCCAGAGGGCGAGGTCGCGGGCCTTGGCCACCAGCGGCGCCTGCCGGGCCGCCGCAGCGAGCTCCGAGTCGGGCCGCAGCCTGATCGTGTCGAGTTCGGCGAGGTCGTCCGCGAACGGCTCGAAATCGCCCAGGTCGCCGACCTCGTCCTCCCCGTCGTCGTCGCCCTCGGCGTCGTCGAGCAGCTCTTCCATGAGGTCGACGAACTCGTCCTCGACGTCGTCGAGCTCAGCCTGCAGATCGGCGAGGGAGTCCGAGCCCTCGGCCAGCCTGCCGGTCTGCGAGAGGAACGTCAGGTACGCGTCCACGGCCGGGAGCATCCCGTCGGCGGCGGCGTCGGGATCCTCCACGACCTTGGGCATGCGGTCGAGCAGCAGGTTGCGCAGGTCAGCACGCTTCCACGTGCCGAGGTCCTGCGAGAAGGCGAGACGGTGCCACAGTGCGGCGGGCCCCACGAGCTCGGGGTCGCTTCCGGGCGCGTTCGCACGCGCCCACATGATGAACTCTTCGAGCAGGGGTCGCAGCTCAGTGGCGGCTACCTCGATGCGATCTGTCACGCACTCAGGCTAGTGCGCCCACGAGGCACTCGGCTCCCCAAATACCTGCTTTCGCCGATCATGACGTGCGACGCATTGCCTCTGTTATACGTTCGGCCGCCGCCATAACGGGCACCGCGTGGAGCCGGCCCGGCGCCCTCGTGAGCCGTTCGATGGGGCCGGAGACCGACACGGCCGCGATCACCTTGCCGCCGCTGCCCCTTATGGGCGCCGACACGCTGGCCACCCCCTGCTCGCGCTCGCCGACGCTGTGGGCCCAGCCACGGCGCCGTACGGAGGCGAGGGTGGCGGCGCTGAACTTGGCGCCGCGCAGGCCGCGGTGCAGCCGGTCCGGCTCCTCCCACGCCAGCAGTATCTGCGCGGCCGAGCCCGCCGACATGGGCAGCGCGGAGCCCACCGGCACGGTGTCCCGCAGGCCGCTCGCGCGTTCGGCGGCCGCGACGCAGACGCGCTCGTCGCCCTGCCGGCGATAGAGTTGCGCACTCTCTCCAGTGAGATCCCTGAGCTGCATCAGCACGGGGGCGGCCACCGCCAGCAGCCGGTCCTCGCCGGCCGCGGTGGACAACTCGGAAAGCCGGGGACCCAGGACGAACCTGCCCTGTGTGTCACGACTCACAATGCGGTGGTGCTCAAGTGCGACGGCCAGCCGGTGGGCCGTGGGGCGGGCCAGACCGGTGGCCTGGACGAGCTGCGCCAGTGAAGCGGGTCCCGCTTCGAGGGCATTGAGTACAAGAACTGCCTTGTCGAGTACTCCGACTCCGCTAGAGTTGTCCATAAACCGATACTGCCGTCTCGACATATGAGAAGGCAAGTCGGAGGCAAACTCCCCCGCGAGGGAGCGCCGGTCTCTGGACTGAGGAACGAAAGGGACCGACCCGAGCGACCGAGCCGCGATACGCAGCATCGCAGAAGGCACGGAGGGAGCGCTGGTCCCCCGGAGCGGCGACCGGCGGGACCGGGCCTGAGCAAGCGGTGCGATGGCGCACCGCGAACAAACAGGAGGAGATCATGGGCCGCACACTGGCCGAGAAGGTCTGGGAGCAGCACGTAGTCCGGCGTGCCGAGGGCGAACCGGACCTGCTCTATATCGACCTGCACCTCATTCACGAGGTGACCAGCCCGCAGGCGTTCGACGGGCTCCGTCTCGCCGGCCGGAAGGTGCGGCGGCCCGATCTCACGATCGCCACCGAGGACCACAACGTGCCGACCGTGGTCGGCCCGATCTCCGACCCGGTGTCCAAGACGCAGGTCGAGACGCTGCGCAAGAACGCCGCCGAGTTCGGCATCAGGCTCCACCCGATGGGCGACGCCGGTCAGGGCGTGGTGCACATCATCGGCCCGCAGTTCGGGCTGACGCAGCCGGGCATGACGATCGTGTGCGGTGACTCCCACACCTCGACGCACGGCGCGTTCGGCGGTATCGCGTTCGGCATCGGCACCTCCGAGGTCGAGCACGTGCTGGCCACGCAGACGCTGCCCGCGTACCGGCCGAAGACGATGGCGATCGAGGTCTCCGGCGAGCTGCCCGCCGGCGTGACCGCCAAGGACCTGATCCTGGCCATCATCGCCAAGATCGGCACCGGCGGCGGCCAGGGTTACATCGTGGAGTACCGCGGCGAGGCCGTCCGCAAGCTCTCCATGGAGGGCCGCATGACGGTCTGCAACATGTCGATCGAGGCGGGCGCCCGCGCCGGCATGATCGCGCCGGACGAGACCACGTTCGAGTACCTGAAGGGCCGCCCGCACGCGCCCGAGGGCGAGGCGTGGGACCAGGCCGTCGCGTACTGGAAGACGCTGCGCACCGACGACGACGCCGTGTTCGACAAGGTCGTGGAGATCGACGCCACGACGCTGACCCCGTACGTCACGTGGGGCACCAACCCGGGCCAGGGCCTGCCGCTGGGCGAGTCCGTCCCGTCCCCGGAGAGCTTCTCCGACCCGGTCGAGCGCTCGGCCGCCGAGCGGGCGCTGGAGTACATGGGCCTGACCGCCGGCACGCCGCTGCGTGAGATCGAGGTCGACACCGTGTTCGTTGGCTCGTGCACCAACGGCCGCATCGAGGACCTGCGCTCGGCCGCCGAGATCCTGCGCGGCCGCCAGGTGAAGACCCGCACGCTGATCGTGCCCGGCTCGATGCTGGTCAAGCTGCAGGCCGAGCAGGAGGGCCTGCACGAGGTGTTCAAGGCCGCCGGCGCCGAGTGGCGCGAGGCCGGCTGCTCGATGTGCCTGGGCATGAACCCCGACACGCTCCAGCCCGGCGAGCGCAGCGCCTCCACCTCCAACCGCAACTTCGAGGGCCGCCAGGGCAAGGGTGGCCGCACCCACCTGGTGTCGCCGCAGGTCGCCGCCGCGACCGCCGTCACCGGCCGTCTGACCGCGCCCGCCGACCTGTAAGGAGACCTGGACCGATGGAAGCATTCACCACCCACACCGGTACGGCGGTGCCGCTGCGCCGCAGCAACGTCGACACCGACCAGATCATCCCGGCCGTCTGGCTCAAGCAGGTCAGCCGCACCGGGTTCGAGAAGGGCCTGTTCGCGGCCTGGCGCGAGGACCCGACGTTCGTGCTGAACGACCCGTCCTACGAGGGCGGCTCGGTCCTCGTCTCCGGCCCCGACTTCGGCACCGGCTCCTCGCGCGAGCACGCGGTCTGGGCGCTGCAGCAGTACGGGTTCCGCGCCGTGATCGCCGCCCGCTTCGGCGACATCTTCCGCAACAACTCCACGAAGATGGGCCTGCTGCCGGTCATCCTGCCGGGCGACAAGGTCGAGGCGCTGCAGTCGGCCGTCGAGGCGGACCCGAAGCTCGAGGTCACCGTCGACCTGGTCGAACGCCAGGTCCGCTGGGCCGATGAGGCCGTGTCGTTCGAGATCGACGACTACACCCGCTGGCGGCTCATGGAGGGCCTCGACGACATCGGGCTGACCCTGCGTCACGCCGACGATGTGGCGGCGTACGAGAATGGTCGGCAGCCATGGCTGCCGACGACCGTCTAGAAGACGACGAACTGGCGCGGCGGTTGCGCGAGGCGCACCGCCGCGTCCGCATGCTTCCCCCAGCCGAGAAGGACCGGCTGGCCCGCCGCTACCTCGCGATTTGCGATCTGGCGAAGCGTGACCCGGAAAGGGCCGCCGCCCGCCTCGACGCCTTTCTGGCCTCTCTCGACACGCCACGTAGTGAGGAAAACGCGCTAGGTGATTGAGTTCACCGGCGATCCCGCCTACTTTCAAGCCCGTAAGGGGTTTCTAGGGCGAACTCATGAGCTGGAACCCCGAGCCGTAACTGGGGGAGCAGGACTTTCATGAACAAGCGAGAACTCGTCGAGGCCATCGCTGATCGGGTTGGCGACAGGAAGACGGCCACCGAGGCCGTGAACGCGGTCATCGACACCATCCAGAAGGCCGTGGCGAGCGGCGACAAGGTCTCGATCACGGGCTTCGGCGCATTCGAGATGGTGAACAAGCCCGCCCGCACGGCCAGGAACCCGTCGACCGGCGCGGAAATCAACGTCCCCGAGAGCTGGGGGCCGAAGTTCCGCCCGGGATCCGACTTCAAGGAACTGGTCAACCAGGGCGGCAAGAAAGCCGGAAAGAAGAAGTAAACCCAGCACGCGCTTCCGCCCGGGCCATCGGCCCGGGCGTTTCGCATTTCGGCCCGCAATCGGCCGGGCCGCGACCCGGCAAAAGGGCCTGTTACTCGGAATCGCCCGCCGGCGGGCGGCCGCGGAAGGCGTCCGGGACCGGGAAGGTCGAGAGCGTGATGTAGGCGATCTCCCCGCCGGACATCCCGATGTTGACCCGCTGTCCCGTGCGCAGCAGCCGCAGCGGCCCCGCGTCGAAGGCGGACGTGCCGAACTCCAGCACGGTCCCGTCGTCGAGGAACACCGTCCCCGAGCGCGTGGCCTCGTCGAAGCTGCGTACCGTTCCCTGCACGCTGATCAGCGTAATTCGTTTGCCCCTTGTCCGGCCAGGCGGCAAAGATCGAGAGACATGGGACGTACGGGCGATTTCTGGCGGTTCGCGTGGGCGAACGCCATCACGCAGCTGGGCACGCAGGTCACGGTCGTGGCCCTGCCTCTGGCGGCGCTCCTCGCCCTGGACGCCGGAGCCTTCCAGCTCGGCCTGCTGTCGGCGGCCCAGATGCTCGCCTTCCTGCTGATCGGGCTGCCCGCGGGCGTGTGGGTGGACCGGTCGCGGCGCCGCCCGATCCTCATCTGGTCCGACCTCGCGCGTGGCGTGGCGCTGCTGTCGGTCCCGGTGGCGGCCTGGCTCGACGTGCTGACGCTGCCGCAGCTGTACGCGGTCGCACTGGTGCTGGGCGTGGGCACGGTCTTCTTCGACGTCGCCCACATGAGCTTCCTGCCCGCCATCGTGACCAAGGAGCGCCTCGAACGCGGCAACGGCGTCCTGGAGGTCACCAGGAACACCTCGCTGCTCGCCGGACCGGGCGTCGGAGGCTGGGCGGTGGCCGTGTTCACCGCGCCGATCGCGCTGCTCGCCGACGCCGTCAGCTACCTCCTCTCCGCGTTCCTGCTGTGGGGCGTGCGCGCCGAGGAGAGCCCGCGGCGCGGCGAGCGGAGGCTGCGCCAGGAGGTGGCGGAGGGCATCAGGTTCGTCGCGGGAGAGCGGGTGCTGCGCAGGGTCGCGATCGTGGGCGCGCTCGTCATGGCGGCCAACGGCATCGCGGCCGTCGGACTGCCGCTCTACCTGGTCAAGGAGCTGGGGGTCGGCTCCGCCCAGTACGGGCTGCTGCTGTCGGCCGCCGCCGTCGGCTCCCTCGTGGGCGCCGCGCTGGTGGCCCGCCTCACCGCGCGCTTCGGCAGCGGCCCCACCCTGTACGGCGCCGCCGTCCTGGCGGCCGTGCTCTACCTGCCCGCGCTGGCGACCGGCCCCGGCTGGCGGCTGCTGATCTTCCCGGTGGCCTCGTCGCTGTTCGGCGCGGTCAGCTCGATCTTCGGCGTGGCCCAGCTCAGCTACCGCCAGCGCATCACGCCCGACCACCTGATGGGCCGGGTCAACGCCAGCATGCGCTTCCTGATGTGGGGGGCGTACCCGCTGGGCGGGCTGGCCGGGGGCACGCTGGGGGAGTGGCTCGGCGGCTACGCGGCCTTCGCCGCGGCCGTGGCCCTGATGAGCCTGGCGCACCTGGCGGTGGCGACCTCGCCCGCCATCATGAAGACCTCCGCGACCACTTCATGAGCCCTCGGCAAGGAGACCGGAACCCAGCCGTCTCATGAGCCCGCGGCAGGAGAAGACCGGACCCAGCCGTCTCATGAGCCGGGCCACAGCTCGGCGACCACCGCGGCCGTGTGGCGGCCGAGGCCCAGCGCGATCGCCGCGCGCAGGTCGTCGGGCGTGTCCACGTCCCGCCGCACCGAGTCGATCCCCGTCAGGCACAGCTCCTTGGCCCCGCCCGCCAGGTGCTTGGCCCGCGACTCCCCGCCGAACCTCGGCGTGAACGGCATCCCGGGCCGCACCCCGTAGAAGGTCGTCCCGACGTCGAGCGCGTCCGGCACGAAGGACTGGTCGAACTCGGCGGCGGCCTCCAGCGCCGTCCCCAGCTCCGACGACCGCAGGGCGGGCAGGTCCGCCTGGAGCGCCCCCACCGCGTCGCCCGGCGCGACGCGTACGGCATGGGCGGCTCCGGTGCGCAGGGCGGTGTTCAGGCCGCGGTCCGGGTCGGGCACCACCTCGGCCCCCAGCGCGCCCAGGGGCCCGGCCGCGGCGGGATCGGCCGTCACCACGATCACCCGGGCGACCCGCGCGCACGAGAGCGCCGCCGCCACCGTGTCACTCGCCACGGCCACGGCCAGCCTGGTCCGGTGCGGGCCCGTGGCCGCCGCCAGCCTCGTCTTCGCCGCGACCAGCGTCTTCACCGGGATGACCAGGGACCAGCGGATGCTCATAGTCTTAAGCATCCCGCCTCGACATCCCGCGCGGCCAACCGGGAGACTTGGGGCGCATCCCGTACGTGTTGGAGGAGACCATGAGCCGCCCCGCGCGACCATCGCGTTTCTGGGAAACCCTGGCAGTCGTCATCGTGAAACCGCTGTCCTGGCTCCTGGTCAAGAGGGACTGGCGTCGTGGGGAGCGCATCCCGCGCACCGGCGGTGTGATCATCGCGACCAATCACCTCTCCTGGGCTGATCCGGTCCTGCTGTCGCACTTCCTCTACAACAACGGGCGCTGGCCGGTAATCCTGGCCAAGTCCGCTCTGTTCAAGGTGCCGTTCCTGGGCAGGGCGGTGACGGGGCTCCTGGCCATCCCCGTCGATCGGGGCAGCGCCGAGGCGGCGAAGTCCCTGCACATCTCGGCCCAGCGGCTCGAGGACGGCGGAGCGATCCTGTTCTACCCCGAGGGCACCTGCACCCGCGATCCCGACCTGTGGCCCATGGTGGGCAAGACGGGCGCGGCCCGGCTGGCGCTGGAGAGCGGCGCGCCGGTCATCCCAGTGGCCCACTGGGGCGCGCATGAGTTGCTGCCGTACGGGGAGAAGAAGCCCAGGCTGTTCCCGCGCAAGACGTTCCGCGTGACGGTGGGCCCACCGGTGGACCTGTCGAAGTACCAGGGCCGGCCGCTGCAGGCGGAGGTGTTGCGCGCGGCGACGGCCGACATCACGGCCGCGATCACCCAGCAGCTCGCCGAGCTGCGTGGCGAGAAGGCCCCCGAGACTCCCTACGATCCGGCCAAGGAGTGATGGCATGACAAAGGTGGCCGTTTTCGGGACGGGCTCGTGGGGGACCACGTTCGCGACGATCCTGGCCGAGGCAGGCAACGAGGTCACGCTCTGGGGCCGTAGACGGGAGCTGGTCGAGGCGATCGACCGCGACCACGTCAACCCCGACTACCTGCCGGGCCTCCCCCTCCCGGAGAAGCTGCGCGCCACGACCGACCCGGCCCGGGCGCTCGAAGGGGCCGAGTTCGTGGTGCTGGCGGTGCCGTCGCAGCAGCTGCGGCCCAACCTGGCCGCCTGGCGCGAGCACATCCCGCCGAACGCCGTCCTGGTGAGCCTGATGAAGGGCATCGAGCTGGGCACGACCAAGCGGATGAGCGAGGTGATCCGCGAGGTCGCCGAGGTGCCCGAGGAGCGGGTCGCGGTCGTCTCAGGCCCCAACCTGGCCAAGGAGATCGCCGAACGCCAGCCCGCCGCCACCGTCGTCGCCTGCACCGACGAGTCGGTCGCCGCCCGGCTGCAGGCGATCTGCCACCTGCCGCCGTGGTTCCGCCCGTACACCAACCACGACGTGGTCGGCGTGGAGCTGGGCGGCGCGGTGAAGAACGTGATCGCCCTGGCCGTGGGCGTCTCCGCGGGCATGGGCATGGGCGACAACGTCGGCGCCATGCTCATCACCAGGGGGCTGGCCGAGATCTCCCGCCTGGGCGCGGCCCTGGGGGCCGATCAGCACACGTTCGCGGGGCTCGCGGGCATGGGAGACCTCGTGGCGACCTGCACGTCGCCGCTGTCGCGCAACCGCACCTTCGGCGAGAACCTGGGCAGGGGCATGACCCTCGCCGAGGTCGTGGCCGCCACCAAGCAGACCGCCGAGGGCGTGAAGTCCTGCGAGTCCGTGCTGGAGCTGGCCAGGAAGCACGACGTCGAGATGCCGATCACCGAGGTCGTCGTCGGGGTCGTCCACGACGGCATGTCCCCGGCGGAGGCGGGCATGTTGCTCATGTCCCGATCGCCCAAACCGGAGCGGTACGGCGTGTAAGGATGGGAGAAAGTCCTGATTACGGCGTGCTCGGCTCGCTGTGACCCGGACACCCCGGTAGATTCGGACACCATGAGCAAGCCACGCGTCGCCGTTGTTTTCGGAGGCCGCAATTCGGAGCACGCCGTGTCCCTGATGGGCGCGGGCAGTGTGCTGGATGCGATCGACAGGAGCAAGTACGAGGTGATCCCCATCGGGATCGCCCAGGACGGCAGGTGGGTGCTGGCGGCTTCGGACCAGCGGTTCGCCATCGAGTCGGGCGAGCTGCCGGTCGTCGACACCTCGGGCGCGGCGCTGGCGCTGCCGTCCGGTGGGAGTTCGCTGGTGGCGTACGACCCCGGCAGCATCCCCGTGGAGCTCGGCTCGGTGGACGTGGTGTTCCCCGTGATGCACGGCCCGTTCGCCGAGGACGGCACCATCCAGGGGCTGCTCGAGATGGCCGGGGTGCGCTATGTCGGCTCGGGCGTGCTGGCCAGCGCGGTGGGCATGGACAAGGCCCACATGAAGACCGTCATGGCCGCCGCCGGGCTGCCGATCGGCCGCCACGTCGTCGTACGCGACCGCGACTGGCGGCTCGACCGCGACCGCGTGCTGAAGGAGGCGGAGGGGCTCGGCTGGCCGGTGTTCGTCAAGCCCGCCAGGGCCGGGTCCTCGCAGGGCATCTCCAAGGCCCACGACCTGGGCGAGCTGGAGGCGGCCGTGGAGGTCGCCAGGCAGCACGACCCCAAGGTGCTCATCGAGGCCGCCATCGTCGGCCGCGAGATCGAGTGCGCGGTGCTGGAGTCGCTCGGCGACGAGCCCGCGGTCGCGTCCCGGCCCGGCGAGGTGAAGGTCGAGGGCGGCCAGGAGTTCTTCGACTTCGAGGCGAAGTACTACCCGGACCAGATGTCGCTCACCGTGCCCGCCGACCTCCCCGAGGAGGCGGCCGAGCAGCTGCGGGCCATGGCGGTGGGCGCGTTCGAGGCGCTCGACTGCGAAGGGCTCGCGCGGGTCGACTTCTTCTACACGCCCGAGGGCCACCTGATCTTCAACGAGATCAACACCATGCCCGGGTTCACGTCGCTGTCGGTGGCGCCGCAGCTCTGGGCCGCCTCGGGGCTGGACTACCCGGCGCTGGTCGACCGGCTCATCCAGCTCGCGCTGTCGCGCTCGGCGGGCCTGCGTTGAGATCGCGCGGTCACTGGGACGAGGGCGAGACCTGGGCGATCGGCTTCGACAGGTCCGCCAGCACCTCGGCGGCCACGTGCTCGCCGCCGACCGTGACCTCCACGTAGGCCGCGTCCGTGACCGCGGTGAACAACGTGGGCCTGTCGGGGTCGGCGAACCAGCCCACCCCGCCGATCTCCTGGAGCTGGTCGGTGGGTGCCATCCTGGCCGGCCTGGGCACGCCGCAGCGCAGCGCGATGACCCCGTCGCCCCAGATGGCCACGTACGGCGACTCGGGCGTGGACGTGCCACGCCGGTCGCCGTCGAGCGTCTGGGGCAGCAGCGTCGCCAGCTTGCCGCAGGCCGTCACCGCCTCACCCGTCGGTTTGGGCGGCTCGACCTGTACGGTGCCGCCGCAACCGGCGAGCGCGAGGAGAACGAGCAGGGCGGCGGCGGCACGCATGCGACGACTACCTTTAAATGTGGACGATCGGACACGTAAGAGTACGCGTGATCCCTTCCACCGCCTGAATCTGTGCCACCACGAGCTTGCCCAGCTCGTCGACGTTGTTGGCCTCCGCGCGCACGATCACGTCGTAGGGCCCCGTCACGTCTTCCGCTTGAGTGACCCCGGGAATCCCGGAAATCTCGCGAGCCACGGCAGCGGCCTTGCCGACCTCGGTCTGGATAAGGATGTAGGCCTGCACCATCACGTCCTCCCGGGCGATTGGATCACGCCGAAGGGCCACCGTACCCTGTGTGCGTCAGGAGGTGCGTCATCACAGTCGGAGATCTCGGCGAATTCGGAGTGATAAATCGGATTACCGGTCGTCTGCCCCAGGGTGCGGCGGTAATGCTCGGTCCGGGTGACGACGCCGCCGTGGTCAGCGCGCCTGACGGCCGGGTCGTGGTCTCAACGGATTTGCTGATCGAGGGTAGACATTTTCGGCGGGATTGGTCCAGCGGTTACGACGTGGGTCGTAAGGCCGCCGCCCAGAACCTCGCCGACGTGGTCGCCATGGGCGCCGTGCCGACGTCCCTCGTGGTCGGGCTGGGCATGCCCGCCGACCTGCCGCTGACGTGGCTCGACGGGCTGACGGACGGGTTCCGCGACGAGTGCGCGGTGGTCGGGGCGAGCGTCGCCGGGGGCGACATCACGCGGTGCGACCTGGTGGTCATCGGGGTGACCGCGCTGGGCGACCTGGGCGGGCGGGCTCCCGTGACGCGCTCCGGCGCCCGGCCCGGGCATGTCGTGGCGGTGACCGGGCGGCTGGGCTATGCCGCCGCCGGGTGGGCGCTGCTGGAGGCGGGCGTGCCGGAGAACCCCGTCCTGGAGGAGGTCGTGGTCGCGCATCGGCGGCCCAGCCCGCCGTACGCGATGGGGCCGGGGGCGGCCGAGCTGGGCGCGAGCGCGATGCTGGACGTCAGCGACGGGCTGCTGCAGGACCTCGGCCACGTCGCCGAGGCCAGCGGCGTGCGCATCGAGCTGGATCCGCGGGCCTTCGCCGTGGGGGAGCCGGTTGCGGTCGCGGCCAAGGAACTTGGGGTCGACCCGCTGGAGTGGGTGCTCACGGGTGGTGAGGATCACGCGCTCGCGGCGGTCTTCCCCGCAGAGGTGAGTTTGCCACCGTCGTGGCAGGTCGTGGGCCGGGTGGCCGAGGGTGAAGGTGTGCTGGTTCATGGGCGCGAGATCGGCCGGCGCGGGTGGGATCACTTTCGGTGATGACTTGTCCCGATTTGAGTGACATTTTCCGGATTTGTGGTGGGACTCCGGGGATTGCTGTGACAACGGTGTCGCAAAGGTGTTATGAAGATTGGCGGCCACTGTAACCGCGAGAAAGGGCAGCCATGGGCCGCCACGGCACAGGTGGATCCGACGACGGGGATGAACGGGGGAACAACAGCGCATTCTGGGGTCCTGACGAGCAGGCCGAGCCGCCCGGCTGGCCTTCGCTGCCGGACGAACCCGAGGTGACGGGCCAGTGGGCTCCTATGCCGCGGCGCACTGACGGACCGCTTCCGCGCGGGCCGCAGTCCGAGCCGTTCGAGACCACCGGTGCCTTCGCGCTGCCCAACAACTCCGACGGCGGCTTCCCCCCGGCCAACGACCCCGTGCATGGCTTCCCGCAGCCGGGTCCTGGGGAGGCCGGGCCGTTCGAGACGACGGGCGCCTTCGCCCGGCCGCCGGAGTGGGGCCAGCCGGGCGACCGCCCTTTTGACGCTCCCGGTCCCTTTGACGGGCCCATGGAGCGCACGGCCTTCTTCGACGGCCCCGGCAATCCGGGCGCACCCGCCGGGCGGGGCCCTTTCGACGCCGCGGCTCCCATGGAGGGGCCCGCCGAGCGTACGGCCTTCTTCGGCGGCCCGGACGCTCCGCCCAGCCCTGGAGGACCGGGTCCGGGCCCGGCCGGCGGTCGAGGCCCCTTTGAGGCGTCTGGCCCCTTTGACGGGCCCATGGAGCGTACGGCCTTCTTCGACGGCCCCGACGTGCCGGGTGGCGCCTTCGGCGGACCACCTCCCGGCGACCGGCCCGGGCCCTTCGACGGGCCGTTCGATGGGCCCGGTGACCGTACCGGCGCGGTGCCCATGTCGGCCGGCCCGCCCGAGCCCGGGGACGTCAAGGTGGCCGGGGAGCCCACGGCCGTGCAGGCGCCCGCCTGGGCGAACGCCGAGACCGGCTTCCTCGCCTCCGACTGGGCGGCCGACCCCGGCCTCGACGAGCCTGACGAGCCCAAGGGCCGCCGCGGGCGCCGTAAGGGCGGACGCGGCGGCGGCGGCGACGTGCTCACCGCGCCCCCGTCGTCGGGTGGCGGCAAGGGCCGGGTCGCGCTGCTGTCGGTCGCGGCGGTCGCCGTCGTGCTCGGCGGCACCGTGGCGGGCGTCAAGTTCATGAGCTCGTCGGGTACGCCCGACAAGTGCGCGGGCGCGACCTGCGCCGCCGTCCAGGCGACGAACAACCAGCCGGGTCCCGCGGCCTCCCAGCCGACCGAAGAGGAGACCACGCCGGAGGAGGAGCCGTCCGAGGAGGAGTCGGCGGACGAGGAGCCGACGACGTCCAAGACCCCGGTGCCGACGGCTTCGTACAGCGCCCGTACACCCCCGCGCCGCACCGCCTCCGCGACGCCGACGCCCACCAAGACCAAGGTGAAGACGTCCGCGAAGCCGACGAAGGAGCCGACGCCGCCCGTCGAGGAGCTCGCCACCGAGACGCCGACCGAGGAGCCTTCGACGCTGGACGACGGCGACACCGGCGGGGGGACCAGCAGCGGCGGCAGCACCCCGCTCCCGACCACCACGAACACGTTCGGGTCCGGCCAGGGCGGCGCGATGAACATCAAGCAGACCATCAAGCAGCGGGTGCTCAGCTACCAGGCCGACATGACGCTCTCGAACACCTCTCGGGAGACGCTGGAGAACCCGACGGTCTCCGTCCCGGTCGAGGGCAAGGTCATGGCCGTGACCGGCGCCCAATGGACGCAGGACGGCGATCTGCTGATCCTCGACCTGTCGGCGTCGCTGTCGGCCGGTGACTCGGTGAACGTCTCGTTCACCGCCACGGGCGAGGGCCAGAAGGCCGCCAACTGCGGGCTGGTCAGCGGGGACTGCGCCATCAGCTGAGTGGTTGGATGGGGGACATGACGGTTTCGACCCCTCCACGCGTGCTGACCGTCGCCGGCTCCGACTCCGGGGGCGGCGCGGGCATCCAGGCCGACCTGAAGACCATGCTGGCCATGGGCGTCCACGGTATGAGCGTCATCGCCGCGGTGACGGCTCAGAACTCCCTGGGCGTCCAGGGCTACTGGGAGCTGCCGCCCGAGGCCGTGCGCGCGCAGCTCGACTCGGTCCTGGGCGACATCGGCGCCCAGGCGGTGAAGACCGGCATGCTGGCCTCCCCCGCGCTGGTCGAGGTCGTGGCCGACGCGCTCGGCTCGTACGCCGCGCCGGTGATCGTGGACCCCGTGGGGGTGTCGAAGCACGGCGACTCGCTGCTCGCGCCCGAGGCCGTCGACACGCTGCGGACGCGGCTGCTGCCCGTGGCCACCGTGGTGACGCCGAACCTGTGGGAGGTGGAGCAGCTCACCTCCGTCAAGGTGGAGGACGAGGGCGGGCTGCGGGCGGCGGCCGAGGCCGTTCTGGAGCTCGGGCCCAGGTGGGCGCTGATCAAGGGCGGCCATCTGCCGGGCGCGCCCGTGGACCTGCTCACGGACGGCACGGCCGAATACCGCTTCGCCGCCGAGCGCCTCGACAACCGCCACACCCACGGCACGGGCTGCACGCTGGCCTCGGCGATCGCCTCCCGGCTCGCGCTGGGCGACGACGTGCCGGAGGCGGTGGGGAAGGCGAAGGAGTACGTGACGGGCGCGATCGCGCGCGGTTTCCCTCTGGGAAGCGGCATCGGCCCGGTGGACCACGCCTGGCGCTGGCGCTGACGCTCGGGCCTCAGGGGCCCGAAAACGCGTAAGCCCGCGGCTCCCTCGGGAGCTACGGGCTTACGCGAAAGTGTGGGACCTAGCGGGTGACCTTGCCCGCCTTGATGCACGAGGTGCACACGTTGAGCTTCTTCGGCGTGCCGCCGACGACCGCGCGGACCGTCTGGATGTTGGGGTTCCAACGACGACGGGTACGGCGGTGGGAGTGGGAAACGTTGTTGCCGAAGGTCGGGCCCTTGCGGCAGACATCGCAGACGGAAGCCACGGTTCGCTCCTTAAAACAGTCGATGTAGCCCTGTCCGCTGATGCTTTCCGGGCGGAGGGCATGCCGGGACAACCGGCCAGCCAGACGAGAATATCCGATCCACACCGATGGGCGCGAACTGGAACGCTGGACCGGTGGTCCGGCGGCGATATTCTCCATCGACAACCGTAGCGCATCCGGGCCACGCCGGGAGCCGGGAGGGTGCAGATGAAGGTCCTCGACCCGCCGGCGGTGCGCCGCTGGGCCCGCCTGGCCGCCGACGCGCTCGGCCGGGCCAGGACCGAGATCGACGCGCTGAACGTGTTCCCCGTGGCCGACGGCGACACCGGCACCAACCTGCACCTGACCATGCTGTCCGCGGCCGAGGCCGTCGAGTCGCTGCCCGACGACGTGGACGCGGCCGTGGTGTGGCAGACGCTCTCGTACGGCGCGCTCGTCGGGGCCCGCGGCAACTCCGGCGTGATCGTCAGCCAGGCGTTACGCGGCCTCGCCGAGGTGCTGAAGGACGGCTCCGACCTGCGGGCCGGGCTGCTCAGGGCCGCCGTGCTGGCCAGGGAGGCGGTGGCCAGGCCGGTGGAGGGCACGGTGCTGAGCGTGCTGGAGTCGGCCGCGCGAGCCGTACAGGACGTGGACGGGGGCGATCTGCGGGCGGTGGCGCGGCAGGCGGCGGGTGAGGCCCGCGCCGCGCTGCGCCGTACGCCTTCCCAGCTGGACGTGCTGGCCCGCAGCGGCGTCGTGGACGCGGGCGGCGCGGGCGCGGCGATCGTGCTGGAGACCCTGGCCTCCGTGATCACCGACTCCTACAGCGATCACTACGACGTGCCCGCGCCGACCTCGCGGGTCGCGCCGATGGCCGAGGTGGGGGCGGGGTACGAGGTGATGTACCTGCTGGACGCCGACGACGCCGCGGTGGCCGCGCTGCGCGAGGAGCTCGACGCCATGGGCGACTCGCTGGTCGTGGTCGGCGGCGGCGGGCTGTGGAACGTGCACGTCCACGTGGCCGAGGCCGGTCCCGCCGTGGAGGCCGGGCTGCGGGCCGGGCGGCCGCACCGGATCAGGATCACGTACCTGGCCGAACGCACCCACCGCGGCAGCGCGGGCCGGGGCGTGGTGGCGGTGGCCGCGGGGGACGGGATCGCGGCGCTGTTCGAGGAGTGCGGCGCGGTCGTGGTACGCCGCGAGCCCGGCACCCGGCC
This sequence comes from Nonomuraea sp. NPDC003707, assembly GCF_053587055.1. NCBI lineage: Bacteria > Bacillati > Actinomycetota > Actinomycetes > Streptosporangiales > Streptosporangiaceae > Nonomuraea > Nonomuraea sp. NPDC003707. The sequence continues at coordinate 77,525 of NZ_JBSFNK010000037.1, forward strand.
CACCCTGCCCGCCATGCTGGCCGCGATCAGGCAGGCGGGCGGCGAGGTCGCGGTCCTGCCGAACGACGAGGGCGTCAGGTCGGTCGCCGCCGCGGCCGCGGAGATCGCCCGCGAGGACGGGGCCGTGGTCAGCGTGCTGCCGACGAAGGCGACCGTGCAGGGGCTGGCGGCGCTGGCCGTACACGATCCGCTGCGCCGCTTCGACGACGACGTGGTGGCGATGACGGACGCGGCCGGGCACACGCGGTACGGACACGTGACGGTGGCGGACCGCGAGGCGATGACGAGCGCGGGCCTGTGCCGCCCCGGGGACGTGCTCGGCATGATCGACGGGGACGTCGCGGTGATCGGCGGCTCGCTTGACCGCGTGGCCACCGTGGTCGTGGACCGGATGGTGGCCGGCGGCGGCGAGCTGGTGACCTTGGTCACGGGCGCGCAGGCGCCGCCGGGGCTCGCCGCGCGGCTGGAGGAGCAGTTGCGCGGTACGCGGCCCGACGTGGATCTGGTCGTGTACGACGGCGAGCAGGGCGGCTATCCGCTCCTGATCGGCGTGGAGTGACACCGATGAACGGGATTCCTGTCGGGCCGACGCGGTAGAACTTAATGCCGTGAGCCGTTTCGACGAGCCTCTGACGAAGGCGCTCGACCCGAAGACCGCCAAGTTGCTGCACAGCGTGCTCGACCTGGAGACGGTCGGCGACCTGCTGCGCCACTATCCCCGGCGTTACGCCGAGCGCGGCGAGCTGACCACGCTCGACGCGCTGGAGGTCGACGAGCACGTCACCGTGGTCGGCGAGGTGACCAGGCTCATGCGCAAGCCCATGCGCAACCGCGGCGGCACCTGGCTGGAGGTCGAGGTCGTCGACGGCAACGGCAACAGGCTCTACCTGTCGTTCTTCGGCAAGGGCTCCCACGTGGCCGAGTCGCGGCTCAAGCCCGGGCAGCGGGGCATGTTCGCGGGCAAGGTGGGGCTGTTCGGGGCGCGGTCGAAGCCGCGCTGGCAGCTCGCGCACCCGGAGTTCGAGCTGTTCGAGGAGGGCGAGGCGAACGCGGAGGAGTTCGCGGCGGCGCCGGTGCCGATCTACCCCGCGGGCAAGGACGTCACGCCGTGGGCGATCAGGCGCGCGGTCGGCGTCGTGCTCGACACGCTGGGCCCGCTCGACGACCCGCTGCCCGCCGAGCTGCGGGCCCGCCACGGGCTGCAGGATCTCGGCGAGGCGCTGGTGGGCATCCACCGGCCGAAGGACTTCGCCGAGATGGGGCGGGCGCGCAAGCGGCTGAAGTTCGACGAGGCGTTCGTGCTGCAGGCCGTGCTGCTGCGGCGGCGCCGGGCCGCCACCGCGCTGCCCGCCAAGCCCAGGCCCAGGCGCGGCGACGGCCTGCTGACCGACTTCGACGGGCGGCTGCCGTTCTCGCTGACAGAGGGGCAGGCGCAGGTCGGCGAAGAGATCGCCGCCGACCTCGCGCTGGAGCACCCGATGCACCGGCTGCTGCAGGGCGAGGTCGGCGCGGGCAAGACGGTGGTGGCGCTGCGGGCGATGCTCCAGGTGGTCGACGCGGGCGGCCAGGCGGCGCTGCTGGCCCCCACGGAGGTGCTGGCCCAGCAGCATCACCGCTCGATCACCGGCATGCTCGGGGATCTGGCGCAGGGGGGCATGTTCGGGGGCACGTCGGTCACGCTGCTGACCGGCTCCATGGGCGCCGCCGCCCGCCGCGCGGCCCTGCTGGACGCCGCCTCGGGCACGGCGGGGATCGTCGTGGGCACGCACGCGCTGCTGCAGGAGCACGTGCAGTTCGCCGACCTGGGGCTGGTCGTGGTGGACGAGCAGCACCGGTTCGGGGTGGAGCAGCGCGACGCCCTGCGCGAGAAGGCGGCCGGCGGCCGTCCGCACGTGCTGGTCATGACGGCCACCCCGATCCCGCGCACGGTCGCCATGACCGTCTTCGGCGACCTGGAGATCTCGACGCTGTCCCAGCTGCCGTCGGGCCGCGCCCCCATCACCACGCACGTCGTCCCGGCCGCCGAGAAGCCCCACTACCTCGAACGCACCTGGCAGCGGGTGCGGGAGGAGGTGGCGCTGGGGCGGCAGGCGTACATCGTGTGCCCGCGCATCGGCGACCTGGAGGGCGACGAGGGCGACCTGGCGGCCACCGCCGGCGACGACGACCGCCGCCCGCCGCTGGCGGTCCTCGACGTGGCCGAGCTCCTGAAGAGCGGCCCCTTCCACGACCTGCGGGTGGGCACGCTCCACGGCAAGCTCCCGCCGGAGGAGAAGGACGCGATCATGCGCTCCTTCACGCGGGGCGAGCTCGACGTCCTGGTGGCCACCACCGTCATCGAGGTCGGGGTGGACGTCCCCAACTCCTCCGTCATGATCATCATGGACGCCGACCGCTTCGGCGTCTCCCAGCTCCACCAGCTCCGCGGCCGCGTCGGCCGCGGCGGCCTCCCGGGGCTGTGCCTCCTGGTCTCCGACTTCTCCGAGGGCACGCCCGCCCGCGCCCGCCTCGACGCGGTGGCCACCACCCTGGACGGTTTCGAGCTGTCGCGCGTGGACCTGGAGCAACGGCGGGAGGGCGACGTCCTGGGGGCGGCGCAGTCGGGCAAGCGGTCGTCGCTGAAGCTGCTGCAGCTCCTGCGGGACGAGGACGTGATCGCCACGGCCCGCGACGAGGCCGCCGCCCTCCTGGAGGAGGATCCGGACCTGACGGCGTACGAGGGGTTGCGGGCGGAGATCGCCCGGCTGCTGGCGGACGAACGCGCGGAGTACTTGGAGAAGACCTGACCCCAATGGTCGTGACCGCCCGAGCAACCCCCGGGCCGGGGGCAGCGTGCGGCGCTTACGGCCGTCCGGGCGCGCGCTGGGGGTCTCGGGCGCCGGTGAGGCGGGGTGGTGCTCGGCGCGATGCGTGCGGCGGGTTGGGGGCCGGGGTTGGTGGCGGCGAGGGGCGCGTGGCGCTTCGGTGGCCAGCCCTGGGTGCCGGTGCGGTGAGGTGGGGTGCTTCGGTGGCGCGGTGGGCAGCCTGCCGGCAGTGGAAAAGCCCAGCCGCGGGGACGGCCTCCCCCCGAATGCCGTCCCCGGCTGGGCCCACCCTCGGGTCAGGTGCCGAGGGAACCGGCGTGCGGAAGGGCTCACGATCACGCCGGTCGGCCTTCATGTGGGTCACCTTGAAGGCCGCAGAACTCATCATGCGGGCCCGTCGCGCCGATGTGAATCACCCTTGCGCACTCGAGGCAGACACTTGTCCACTCTTGACCTGCGCGAACATGCGGAACAATGGGTCACATGACGCGGATCATCGCAGGCAGCGCAGGTGGCAGGCGGTTGGCGGTGCCGCCGGGGCGGGGGACGAGACCGACCAGCGACAGGGCCAGAGAAGGGATCTTCTTGACGCTCGACTCCCTGTACGGCCTCACCGGCGCCCGCCTGCTCGACCTGTACGCCGGGTCCGGCGCGATCGGTCTGGAGGCGCTGTCCAGGGGCGCCAAGGAGGCCGTGCTGGTGGAGTCCGACCCCAAGGCCGTCAGGACGATCAAGGCGAACGTCCAGTCGCTGGGCCTCGACGGCGCCAGGGTGATCGCGGACAAGGTCGAGCGGGTGCTCGGCAACCCGCCCGCCGAGCCGTACGACATCGTCTTCGCCGACCCGCCCTACGCCGTGTCCGACGAGGAGGTCCGGCGGACGCTGGAGTCGCTGCGCGACAACGGCTGGCTGCTGGATGAGGCTTTGGTGGCATTCGAGAGGGAAAGCAGGGGAAAGGCACTGATGTGGCCGGACGGCTACGTTGAGGAGAGGGTCCGTCGTTATGGCGAAGCATCCGTTTGGTACGGTCGCGCCGCCGGGAACCCGTAGACCTGGGAGGCGTCTTGCGCCGCGTAGTCTGCCCGGGGTCGTTCGACCCCATCACCAATGGCCACCTCGACATCATCGGCCGGTCCGCCCGGCTCTATGACGAGGTGACCGTGGCAGTCCTCATCAACGTCGAGAAAAGCAGCCTGTTCACGGTGGACGAACGAATCGAGATCCTGCAGACCGTGACCAAGGAATATCCGAACGTCAAGGTGCGGAAATTCCACGGACTGCTGGTCGACTTCTGCAGGCAGAACGACATCCCCGCCATCGTCAAAGGCATCAGGGTGGTCAGCGACTTCGACTACGAGTTGCAGATGGCGCAGCTCAACTACCGCCTGTCGGGGGTCGAGACGCTGTTCATGCCGACGAACCCCGAATACTCGTTCCTGTCCTCCAGCAGGGTGAAGGAGATCGCCAGGTATGGTGGGGACGTCTCGGGCCTCGTGCCCGATCTCGTGCACAAGCTGCTCATCGAGCGGCTCAGGGGCTGAGCGCGACCTGCTATCCTTTCATTTCGGCCTTGTACGACGGCGATCGTCTCGCCATGCCTAGCGAGAGCAGGATGACTCAGCACCTCGACCCCCGCTCCCCGTGGGTGATCTCAACCCATGACCTGGGAAAGCGGCCGGGCACGATGCGGCAGATGACTCTGACCCTCCCGGCACCGGCGGATCTCGGCGTCGACATGATCGGTGTCCCCAAAGACGCCGAAGTCGAGCTGGACCTCCGGCTCGAAGCAGTGATGGAAGGCGTGCTCGTGTCGGGCACGGCGCAGGCCCCGCTCGCCGGGGAGTGCGCTCGCTGTCTCGACCCCGTCACCTCGGACATCGAGGTTGACCTGCAGGAGCTGTTCTTCTACTCCGACGAGGACGCCTCGGACGAGGATTCGCTGCTCGACGGCGAGCTGTTCGACCTCGAGCCGACGTTCCGCGACGCGGTGGTGCTCGCACTGCCGTTGAGCCCCGTCTGCCGTGAGGACTGCGGAGGGCTCTGCACGGAGTGTGGGATCAAGCTGGCCGAGGCCGGCGAGGATCACCGGCACGAGAAGATCGATGCCCGCTGGGCGTCGTTGCAAGGTCTGAATACCGACAAAGATAACGATCAGGAGAAGTGACGTGGCCGTCCCGAAGCGAAAGATGTCGCGGAGTAACACCCGCCACCGTCGCTCCCAGTGGAAGACGACTGCTGTCGCCCTGGTGAGCTGCCCGCAGTGCCGTTCGCCCAAGCAGCCGCACATCGCGTGCCCCACCTGCGGCACCTACAACCGGCGTCAGGTCATCGAGCCTTCCGCCTGATCCGTCAGCAGTTGACGTGATGCCGACCGGGTGCGATGGTGCCTCGGTCGGCGTTACCGTCTCAGATGCGTGCGGCGGCGGTTCGCCCGCGGCCGTGGTGGACGCCGGGGCTACGCGTTACCCCGACGCCCACCACGTTTTCGGGCATCTTCCGCAGTCGCCACACCATGCGAAGATGTCCGAGGAGGAAAGCACGTGGGCACAGGTCCTAAGCCGGTGGCCGTAGAGGTCGCCCGAGACGAGCTGGAGCGGGTCCTGGCGGTCGGCCTCGACTCCGACATCCTGGAGCGGGCGCTGACGCACCGCTCCTACGCGTACGAGAACGGCGGCCTGCCCACCAACGAGCGCCTGGAGTTCCTGGGCGACTCGGTGCTCGGCCTGGTGGTCACCGACACCCTCTACCGCAACCACCCCGACCTCCCCGAGGGCCAGCTGGCGAAGCTGCGCGCCGCGGTGGTCAACATGCGCGCGCTGGCCGACGTGGCCCGCAACCTGGGCCTGGGCCGGTTCCTGCGGCTCGGCAGGGGCGAGGAGGGCACCGGCGGGCGTGACAAGTCGTCCATCCTGGCCGACACCCTCGAGGCGCTGATCGGCGCGATCTACGTCGACAAGGGGCTCGACGAGGCGTTCCGGGTGGTGCACCTGCTGTTCGACCCGCTGATCGTCCGTTCGGCCTCGCTCGGCGCCGGGCTCGACTGGAAGACCTCCCTGCAGGAGCTGACGGCCTCCGAGGCCCTCGGCGTGCCTGAGTACCACGTCGAGGAGAGCGGTCCCGACCACGCCAAGTCGTTCACGGCGATGGTGCGGGTCGGCGGCGAGTCGTACGGTTCGGGCACCGGGCGCAGCAAGAAGGAGGCCGAGCAGCAGGCGGCCGAGGCGGCCTGGACCCGGATCAGGGCCCGGCGCGAGCAGCGCGAGAGCCAGCCCGCGGGCTGAACGCCCGCCCGGGGCGAGCCACACGAAAGGGTCTGAGGTGCCTGAGCTACCGGAGGTCGAGGTCGTCAGGCGCGGCCTCGCGCAGTGGGTCACCGGGCGCGAGATCGCCTCGGCGGAGGTGCTGCACCCCCGCGCCATCAGGCGGCACGCGCCAGGAGCCGACGAGTTCGCCGCGCGCCTCAAGGGCCGCGCGGTGCTGTCCGCCGAGCGGCGCGGCAAATACCTGTGGCTCCCGCTGTCGGGCGCCGAGGAGGCCCTCCTGGCCCACCTGGGGATGAGCGGCCAGCTGCTGGTCGTCGAGCCCGACTCGCCGCCGGAGAAGCACCTGCGGGTACGCCTCCGCTTCGAGGACGGCGGTCCCGACCTGCGCTTCGTCGACCAGCGGACGTTCGGCCACGTCATGCTGACCGGCCTGGCCGATGGCGTTCCCGAGCCGATCGCCCACATCGCCCCCGACCCGTTCGAGCCGGTGTTCGACGACGCGGAGTTCGCCGGCAGGCTCAGGGCCAGGCACACGGAGATCAAGCGCGCGCTGCTCGACCAGTCGCTGATCAGCGGCGTCGGCAACATCTACGCCGACGAGGCCCTCTGGATCGCCCGCCTGCACGGGGCCCGGCAGACGCAGACGCTCACGCGTCCCAAGATCGCCGAGCTGCTGGCCGGGGTCCGCGCCGTCATGTCCTCCGCGCTGCAGCAGGGCGGCACCTCGTTCGACAGCCTGTACGTCAACGTCAACGGCGAGAGCGGCTACTTCGAGCGCTCGCTGGAGGTCTACGGGCGGCGCGACCTGCCCTGCTCCCGCTGCGGCACCGCGATCAGGCGCGAGCCGTTCATGAACCGCTCGTCCTACTCCTGCCCCAGATGCCAGCGACGACCGCGGTGAGAACGGCGAGCCCGGAGCCCAGCCACATCACGGCGGAGATCGAGACCCCGTCCACGACCCGGCCGCCGGCGAACGCGCCGAGCGCGATGGAGACGTTGAAGGCGCCGACGAAGAGCGCCGTGCCGAGCTCCCCGCCGCCCGCGCGCATGATCCACAGCTGCAGGGTCACCCCGACGCCTCCGTAACCGAAGCCCCACACCAGCAGCACGACCAGCGGCAGGCCGATCGAGGCCAGGGCCGCCGTGGCGAGCGCGATGAGGGCGGCCAGAGCGATCAGGACCGGCTTGGGGTTCCTGGCCGCCCATGCCCCGGCGGCGAAGTTGCCCGCCACGCCCGCGGCGCCATACAGGAGCAGGAGCGTGCTGACGAGGGCGGGGCCGGCGTGCGAGACCTGCTCCAGGAACGGCCGGACGTAGGTGTAGGCCGCGAAGTGGCCGGACATGACGAGCACGGTCAGGACGAGGACGGTCTTGAGCGGCCCCGAGAGCCATCCGCGCCGGGATCCGGCACTTCGGGCAGGGGCCTCGCCGGGAAGGGGCGGCAGGGTCGCGTACAGGACGGCGGTCAGGGCCAGCGCCACCGCTCCCATCGCGACGAACGCGCTGCGCCACCCCGCGAACGACGACACGAACGTCGCCGCGGGCACCCCCAGCACCGACGCCACGGACACCCCGGCCAGGATGATCGACGTGGCCCGCCCGACGGACCGTTCCGGCACCAGCCGCGTCCCGAGGCCGGCCGCGAACGCCCAGAACCCGCCGATGCTCACCCCCGTCAGCACCCGGGCGGCCAGGATGACGGGATAGCTCGGCGCGAACGCGCCCACCAGGTTGGCCACCGCCAGCAGCGCCATCAGCCCGATCAAGATCACCCGCCGGTCCAGCCGGCGGGCGGTGAGCGCCAGCACCGGCGCGGACACGGCGGCGACCAGCCCCGGGGCCGACATCATCAGCCCGGCCGTCCCGTCGGACACCTCAAGGGTGGCGGCGATCGAGGTCAGCAGGCCGACGGGCAGCATCTCGCTGGTCACGACGGTGAAGGTGCCCACCGCCACCGACGACACGGCGAGCCAGCGCGCCCGGACGGCGGGGGAGACATCAGTAGTGGTCATGCCCCTCAGCCTCGGGTTCGGCGGCGGACGGGAACAATGACGAAGTCCGAAGGCTTGGTTTAGGCAGGCTAAGCGATCCGAGGTGATGGGGATGGAGTTCAGGGAGCTGGAGTGCTTCGTGGTGCTCAGCGAGGAGCTGCACTTCGCGCGTACGGCCGAGCGCCTCTACCTGTCGCCCGGCAGGGTGAGCCAGCTCATGCGCTCGCTGGAGACCAGGATCGGCGGCAGGCTCTTCGAGCGCACCAGCCGCAGGGTGCGCCTCACGCCGCTGGGCGAGCGCTTCCTGGCCGACCTGCGCCCCTCCTACGACGGCCTGGCGAACGCGGTGCGCCGGGCCAAGGCGGCCGCCCGCGAGGTGACCGGCCGGCTCAGGGTCGGTTTTCTGGCCACGCCGACGGAGGTCGTCACCGGCAGCGTGCGGGCCTTCGAGCGCCGGTATCCGGAGTGCGAGGTGGAGCTGGTCGAGATCCCGCTCTCGGACCCCTTCGGCAAGCTGCGGGCCGGGCAGGTGGATCTCACGTTCACGCTGCTCCCGGTGAACGAGCCGGACCTGGCGACCGGCGAGGGGCTGAACGAGGTCTCCTACCAACTGGGCGTCTCCACCCGCCACGCGCTGGCCGCCCGCCCCGCCATCGCCGCGGAAGAGCTGGTGAACGTCCCCCTGATCGGCCTGGACGGCCCCGCCCCGCGCGCCTACCGCGAGCGGATCGCACCGTCCGTAACCCCTTCCGGACGTCCGATTCCCCAGGCCGGCACCGTGGCGACCAGCCAGGAGGGCCTGACCCAGGTGGCGCTCGACCGGGGTGGCATGCTGTTCTGCACGCCGACGGCGGCCCACCACCGGCGGCCCGACGTGAGCTTCGTCCCCGTCACCGGGCTGAGCCCGTCGATCATGGGCCTGGCCTGGGTCAAGGCGGCCGAGACCGCGGCCGTGCTGGCGTTCGACGAGGCGGCGGTCGGGCACGCACACCGGATGGAGTCCCTTGTGGCCTGACGGGAGATGAAATGCAGGAAAACAATGACAATTCACGGCTGACCGCCTGGGTACGGGGCAGGGTCCAAGGGGTGGGGTTCCGCTGGTGGACCCGGGCGCGCGCACTGGAGCTGGGGCTCGTGGGATGGGCGCGCAACACCGAGGACGGACGGGTGGAGGTGGTCGTGGAGGGCCCGCGCGAGGCGTGCGTCAAGCTGCTGGCGCTGCTCAGAGGTTGCGACACGCCGGGCAGGGTCGATGGAGTAGTGGAACGTTGGAGTGAACCCCGAGGTAGTTTGGGTGGATTTGTGGAGCGGTAGCGACTTCCGTTAAACCGCCCAAATAGGGTATAGTTGTATGTCGGGAGTGCCCATCAGTAGGGCTCAGCGGTTCGTTCGACTTGACCGCCCACACTGCCGGTGCGACTCTTGTTAGGTACCACGCGCACCCCTCCCGCGGAATAAGAAGTGCGCGAACCAGTCTGGTCACTCAGCGTGGAGGACCCTTTACCATGGCGAAGGCTCTACTCGGCCACGTCGGCGGTCCTGACCCTCGGATGGTCTCGGAGATGCGCCGCCTGCAGCAGCGTATCCGGGATCTGGAGGCAGAACTCATCCGACTTCAGGCCACCAATGACGCTCTTGCGGCGCAAACCCGTGATGAGGCACTAAGCCGCATGCAAGAGCGCGAGCCGGCACTCACCTGAGAGTGATCGGAGCGCAAGACCCCAGGGACGTCTCGGAGAGGCGTCCCTTGTTATTTGCGCATATTCGGAAAGCTTCCTTTACGCGGGCCGGGCAGTCGTGGACTGTAGCGGCCCGCGTGGGGCAGTGAGGACCAGTAGGCTTTCCGAAGTCCGCATCAGGGAGAAGGGGGTCGCGCTTGTATTTGAAGACCCTCACCCTGCGCGGCTTCAAGTCTTTCGCCTCAGCGACCGCCCTGCGTCTCGAGCCGGGCATCACCTGCGTCGTCGGCCCCAACGGCTCGGGAAAGTCCAACGTCGTCGACGCCCTCGCCTGGGTCATGGGCGAGCACAGCGCCAAGTCGCTGCGCGGCGGCAAGATGGAGGACGTCATCTTCGCCGGCACCTCCTCCAGGCCGCCGCTCGGGCGCGCCGAGGTGACGCTGACCATCGACAACACCGACGGCGCGCTGCCGATCGACTACACCGAGGTCACGATCAGCCGGCTGATGTTCAGGTCGGGGCAGAGCGAATACGCGATCAACGGCGACACCTGCCGCCTGCTCGACATCCAGGAGTTGCTGTCCGACTCCGGCATCGGCCGCGAGATGCACGTGATCGTCGGCCAGGGCCAGCTCGACGCCGTCCTGCACGCGGGGCCCGAGGACCGGCGGGCGTTCATCGAAGAGGCCGCGGGCGTGCTCAAGCACCGCAAGCGCAAGGAAAAGGCGCTGCGCAAGCTCGACTCCATGCAGGCCAACCTGACCCGCGTGCAAGACCTCACCACCGAGCTGCGCCGCCAGCTCAAGCCGCTGGGCCGGCAGGCGGAGATCGCCCGCAAGGCCGCCGTCATCCAGGCCGACCTGCGGGACGCCCGGCTGCGGCTGCTCGCCGACGACGTGTGCATCCTGCGTACGACGCTGCAGCGCGAGGCCGCCGACGAGGCCGCGATCACGGCCAGGCGCAACCAGGTCGAGGCCGAGCTGGCCGAGGGCCAGCAGCGCGAGGCGGCCCTGGAGACGGCCGAGGCCGAGACCCAGCCGCGGCTGAGCGCCGCGCAGGAGACGTACTTCCGGCTCTCGTCGCTGCGCGAGCGCATCACCGGCCTGGCGCAGCTCGCCGCCGAGCGCCACCGGCACGCGCTCGACGCCGCCGCCATCGAGCGCCGCGGCCGCGACCCCGAAGACCTCGAGCGCGAGGCCGCCGAGGTGCGCGAGCGGGAGCTGATCCTCGGTGCCGAGCTGGAGCAGGCTCAGGAGCTGCTGGAGGAGGCCGTCCAGCGGCGGGCCGAGGCCGAGGCCGAGCTGAGCGCCGAGGAGCACCGCCTCGCCCTGGCCGCCCGGGCCGCCGCCGACCGCCGCGAAGGGCTGGCCAAGCTGCGCGGCCAGGTCGATTCCGTACGGAGCCGGACGCGGGCCGCCGAGGAGGAGATCGGACGGCTCCAGCAGTCCGTGGCCGACGCGGCCGGGCGCGAGCGGCGGGCCAGGGAGGACCTGGAGGCGCAGCGGCTGGAGGAGCCCGCGGTCGATCCCGCGCTCGCCGAGGAGCTGGCCACGGCGCAGGAGCTGGTGGAGGAGGCCAGGGCGGTCGCCGACGAGGCGCGCGCGGCGGCCGAGGAGGCCAAGGCGGGCCTCGACGCGCCGCGCGCCGCCCTGCAGGCCGCCAAGTCCGGGATGACCACCGCGCGCGCCGCCGACCAGGAGGCCCAGCGGTCCGTGGCCGCGCTGATCGCCCGCCGTGACGCCCTGGAGCTGGGGCTCGCCAAGGGCGACGGCGGCGCGGCCCTGCTGGACGCCGACCTGGCCGGGGTGCTGGGGCCGCTGGCCGCCTCGATGCAGGTCACGCCCGGCGCGGAGCCGGCGGTGGCGGCCGTGCTGGGCCCGGTCGCCGAGGCCATCGCGGTCAAGTCCCTCGACACGGCCGTCGAGGCCCTTGACCTGCTGCGCACCCAGGGCTCGGGTCAGGCGACCCTCCTGGTGGGGGCGGACGACGACAGGGCCCGGCGCACCCGTACGGCGGCTCCCGAGGGCGGCCGGTGGGCCGCCGACCTCGTCACGGTCCCCGACCACCTGCGGCCCGCCCTCGACCACGTCCTCGCGGACGTCGTGCTCGTGGCCGACCTCGAAGCCGCCCGCGCGGTCGTCGAGAGCCACCCCGAGCTCAGGGCGGTCACCAAGGCGGGCGACCTGCTGAGCGCGCACCTGGCCAGCGGCGGCTCCGAGGGCGGCACCTCCGTGCTGCAGGTACGGGCCGCGTTCGACGAGGCCGTCAGGGACCTGGAGGAGGCCGAGGGCCGGGCCGAGGAGACGGCCGTCGCCCTCGACCAGGCGGCCGAGCAGGAGCAGACGGCCCAGACGGCGCTGGAGGCCGCCCAGGCGAAGGCCAACGAGGCCCAGACCGCCGTCACCACCGCCCAGGCGGGCGTGAGCGCCGTCCAGGGGACCCTCGACCAGGTCAGGGGCCGCCAGCGGGAGGCCGACCAGCGCAACGCCGCCGCCGCCAAGCGCCTGGCCCAGCTCGAGGCCGCCGCCAACGCCGCCCACGACGAGGCCGAGCGCCTGGCCGTGAGCGTCACCAAGGCGGAGGAGGCCCGCGCCGAAGGGCTGGAGGAGGTGGCCGAGCTGGAGGTCCGCCTGGCCGAGGCCGAATACGCCCAGGAGCTGGAGTCCGAGCCCACCACCGACCTCCGCGACGACCTGGCCGGCGCCTGCGAGGTCGCCCGGCAGCGCGAGATGGACACCCGGCTCCAGGTCCGCACCGCCGAGGAGCGGGTCAAGGGCATCGAGGGCCGCGCCGACGGGCTCGTCCGGGCCGCCCAGCGCGAGCGCCAGGACCGCGCCCAGGCCGCGGCCCAGCGCGCCAGGCGCCGCCAGCAGGCCGCCGTGGCCGAGGCCGTCAGCAAGGGCGCCAAGCAGGTGCTCAGGGAGCTCGAGTCCTCCGTCCGGCTCGCGTCGAGGGAGCGCGACGAGGCCGACCTCGCCAGGGTGGCCGTCGACGCCGAGCTCAAGCAGGTGCGCCTGCGCGTCCGCGAGCTCGGCCAGGAGCTGGACAAGCTGGTCAACCGCGTCCACGGCAGCGAGGTCGCCCGCACCGAGCAGCGGCTGCGGCTGGAGCAGATGGAGCAGCGGGCGCTGGAGGAGTTCGGGGTCGAGATCGAGGCCCTGATCTCCGAGTACGGGCCCGAGGTCCCGGTCCCGGGAGACCCGCCGGTGCCGTACGTGCGCGAGGAGCAGGAGAAGCGGGCCAGGGCCGCCGAGCGGCAGATGAACCAGCTCGGCAAGGTCAACCCCCTCGCCCTGGAGGAGTTCGCGGCCCTGGAGGAGCGGCACGCGTTCCTCACCTCGCAACTGGAGGACCTCAAGAAGACCAGGCGCGACCTGCTGCTCGTGGTCAAGGAGGTCGACGACCGGGTGGAGCAGATGTTCGCCTCGGCGTACGAGGACGTGGCCCGGGAGTTCGAGCAGATCTTCACCAGGGTGTTCCCGGGCGGCGATGGACGGCTGGTGCTGACCGAGCCGGCCGACATGCTGACCACCGGCATCGAGGTCGAGGCGAGGCCGCCGGGCAAGAAGGTCAAGCGGCTGTCGCTGCTGTCGGGCGGGGAGCGCTCGCTGACCGCCGTGGCGTTCCTGATCTCCATCTTCAAGGCGCGACCCTCGCCGTTCTACGTGATGGACGAGGTCGAGGCGGCGCTCGACGACACGAACACGCAGCGGCTGCTGAGGCTGTTCGAGGAGCTGCGGCAGAGCTCGCAGCTGATCGTCATCACCCACAACAAGCGCACGATGGAGATCGCCGACGCGCTCTACGGCGTCTCGATGCGCGGGGACGGCGTGACGCAGGTCGTCAGCCAGCGGCTCCGCGAACGCGAGCCGGCCTGACCCCACTGCGCTCCACGTGGTGGCGGCGCGCCGGACAGCCGGTCTGAGGGCGTGAGTTGGGCCTGATCGGTGGTGCCTTGGGCATGACCATGCCGGTCGATCTGGAAAACTGACATCTTGTGGATGGTTACCTCGGCGTCATAGTGATCGTGGCCGTCGTCGCCCTGCTGGCGGCCGGCGGCCTTCTGCTGTACTTCAAGCCGGGTCGCAAGGCGGCCCCGCCGGTCAAACCGCCAGAGACTCCCGTGCTCCCCGAGCAGGAGGAGAAGCCCGCGGGAGTGGCGGGCGAGGAGGGCGAAGGCGCGACCACCACGCTGCCGCCACCGGTCAAGCCCGCCGAGCCGGCCGTCGTCACGCCCGAGATCGAGGTGCCGCCGCCGTCCGCGGGCCGGATGGTGCGGCTGCGCTCGCGGCTGGCACGCTCGCAGAGCGCCCTCGGGCGCGGCCTCCTGGAGCTGCTCTCCCGCGACCGCCTCGACGACGACGTGTGGGACGAGGTCGAGGAGAAGCTGATCACCGCCGACGTCGGCGTCGCGCCGACCCGGGTGATCGTCGACGACCTGCGCACCAAGGTCAAGGTGCTGGGCAGCCGCACCCCCGAGGAGCTGCGCGGCCTGCTGCGCGAGGAGCTGCTGGCCCAGGTCAACCCCGACCTCGACCGCACGCTGCACGTCCAGAAGCACGGCGAGCGGCCCGCGGTGGCCCTCATCGTGGGCGTCAACGGCACCGGCAAGACCACCACCACCGGCAAGCTCGCCCGCTCGCTCGTCGGCGACGGCAAGAAGGTCGTGCTCGGCGCGGCCGACACGTTCCGCGCGGCCGCCGCCGACCAGCTCCAGACGTGGGGCGAGCGGGTGGGGGCCGACGTCGTTCGCGGACCCGAGGGCGGCGACCCGGCCTCCGTGGCGTTCGACGCCGTCGCCAAGGGGATCGAGGAGAAGGTCGACGTGGTCATCGTCGACACCGCGGGCCGCCTCCACACCAAGACCGGCCTCATGGACGAGCTGGGCAAGGTCAAGCGGGTCATCGAGAAGAAGGCCACGGTCGACGAGGTGCTGCTCGTCCTCGACGCCACCACGGGTCAGAACGGCATGCGCCAGGCCCAGGTGTTCGCCGAGGTGGTCAACATCACCGGCATCGCGCTGACCAAGCTCGACGGCACCGCCAAGGGCGGCATCGTGATCTCCGTGCAGCGGGAGCTGGGGGTGCCGGTCAAGCTCGCGGGGCTCGGCGAGGGGCCCGACGACCTGGCGCCGTTCGACCCCGAGGTGTTCGTGGACGCGATCCTGGGCGAGTGAGGCGAACACGATTCGGGCGCGCGGTAATTGACGAGGGAATAGCCATTACCAGATAAACAATTGTTCGAGGGCTTTTCCCTGTGCTGACATGTAGCGGTCATCAATGATCGCTCGTTCTGCGCAAAGGGGCGCCATGAAGAAGATCGTCGTTCATCGGCCAGGAACCGTGAAGCCGACCGCCGCGGCCGCGCCGAGGCACAGCGCCTGAGCCGCCCGGCCGGCGTCTCGTGGGGCGCCGGCCAGCACGGAAAGGCCGTTCGTGGACACGATCTCCCTTGACGCCGACCGCCGGATCGGCGGCCCTTACACTTTCGCGGCCGGGCTCCTCGGCCATCTCATCCCCCGGGCGCTGGAGCGCCGACCGGAGCTGGTCGCCGCGCACGACATCGAGATCCGCACCGCCGCGCCGCAGCTGCGCGAGTCCGTCCCCGAGCGCAGGAGCTCGCTGGCCGGCCGCCTGCCCACGGGGCAGCGCATCCTCGTGCCCGGCGCCCGGCGCAGCCTCAGGATCGCGAACGGGCTGGCCGAGTTCGTCCGCGACCACCTGCGCGACGCGGGCCCGCTCGCGCTCACCGTGACGAACCTGGGCGCGGCCGACCACACCGACACCGAGCTGGTGGCCGTGCTGCGGCGCAGGCTCGACCCTGGGCTGCTGCGCATCGACGAGGGCCCGCCGGCCCCGAGCACCGGACCGCTGTGCGCGGACTTCGACCGCTACCGCGACGAGGGCTTCCATCACGCCATGGCCGAGTCGGGCCTGGCCGTGCTGCGCGGGATGGCGTACGAGGACGACCCGGAGGGCTGGCAGCACCTCCTGCAGCGCGTCGCCGGCGCCCTGGAGGCCATCGAGCGCGAGGACGAGGCCCGCGAGCTCTACGACCGGGCCAGGCGCGTGAGCACCGACCCCAAGCACCGCGCCACCTTCGCGTACGCCACCGCCATGATCCTCGTACGCCACCACGACCCCGCCCGGCGCGACCCCGAGCAGGCCCTGGCCTGGATCAACGAGGCGATCACGATCACGTCGCTGCTGCCGGACCGCCGCGAGCGGGCCTTCCACCTCGGCTTCGACCTCAACGGCAAGGCCCTGGTCGAGGTGCGCAGGGGCCGTCACGAGGCGGCCATGGAGCTGGTGCAGCGGGCCATCGACCTGGCCGAGACGGACCTGGCCGGCGAGCACCCGATCCACCGGCTCGTGCTGCACGCCAACAGGGCGCAGCTCCTGGCCATGGCGGGCCGGACGGAGGAGGCGCTGGCCGGCTACACGCGGGCCGTCGAGGCCGATCCCGGCTACCCCGACTACTACCTCGAACGCGGCAACCTGCTGCACCGGCTCGGCCGGTCGGAGGAGGCGCTGGCCGACTATGAGGCGGTCATGCGGCTCAGCCCGCCCTTCCCCGAGGCGTACTACAACCGGGCCGAGGTCCGGTTCGCTGCGGGCGACCTCGACGGGGCCCGCGCCGACCTGGACCACACGCTGGAGCTGGACCCCGAGTTCGCGCCCGCGTACGTGAACCGCAGCGGTATCGATGTGGTGATGGGGGACTACGCCAGAGCCAGGGAGGACGTGGTGCGCGGGCTGGGGCTGACGCCCCGCGACCCCCACCTGCTGTGCGTGCTCGGGCAGGTGGAGCTGGCCGAGGGCAGGCGCCCGGAGGCGCGGACCGCGTTCGACGGGGCGCTGGAGGCCGACCCCGAGCTGGTGGCGGCCTGGGCGGGCCGGGCCGAGCTGGCCTTCGAGAGCGGCGACCACGACGCGGCGCTGGCCGACCTGACCCACGCGCTGAAGCTGGCGGAGACGGCCGAGCTGCTGTTCAACAGGGCCGTGCTCTACCGGGCCGCGGGGCTGGCGGACAAGGCCAGGGACGACCTGCTCAGGGCCGCGGAGCTGGCCCCTGACGACGAGGAGGTCAGGCGGGCGCTGGCCGAGGCGTGATCGCCGCCGTGGCGGGTCAGGCTCGCGGCTCCGCGGGGTGCGAACGCGGCCGGATCGGAACCACGAGCGGCGTCCCCGCCACCGGGTCCTCGATGACCTTGGCGTCCAGCTCGAACACCTCGCCCAGCAGGTCCTCGGTCAGCACCTCGTGCGGGGTGCCCGCGGCGACCACCCGCCCGGCGCGCATGGCCACCAGCCGGTCGGCGTAACGGGCGGCCAGGTTGAGGTCGTGCAGGACCATGACGACCGTGCGGCCCGCCTCCTGGTGCAGGTGCCGTACGAGCTCCAGCACCTCCACCTGGTGCGCCAGGTCAAGGAACGTGGTCGGCTCGTCGAGCAGCAGCAGGTCCGTGCCCTGGGCCAGGGCCATGGAGATCCACGCCCGCTGCCGCTGCCCGCCCGACAGCTCGTCCAGCGGCCGTTCCGCCAGGTCGGCCAGGCCCGTCATGTCCAGGGCGGCGGCGACGGCGCCCTCGTCGTCCGAGGACCACTGCCGGTACCACGTCTGGTGCGGATGCCTGCCCCTGGCCACCAGGTCGGCCACGGTCAGCCCTTCGGGGGCGCTGGGCGCCTGGGGGAGCACACCGAGGATCTTGGCCACCTCGCGGGTGGGGATCTTGTCGATGCGCTTGCCGTCCAGCAGCACCTCGCCGCCCTGCGGCTTGAGCAGGCGGCCGAGCGCGCGCAGCAGCGTCGACTTGCCGCAGCCGTTCGGGCCGATGATCGTGGTCACCGTGCCCGCCTCGATGCCGAGGTCGAGCCCGTCGACGACCAGGCGTTCGCCGTATCCGAGCTTGACGCCGGCGGCCTGCAGCCTCATTTGCGTGACCTCCAGATCAGGTGGATCAGGTAAGGGGCGCCCAGCACGGCCGTGACGATGCCGACCGGCAGCTCCAGCGGGGAGAACGCGGTCCTGGCGATCAGGTCGGCGGCGGTGGTGAGCACGGCGCCCACGACCGCCGAGCACAGCAGCGGCGGCTGGGCGGAGCGGGTGAGCCTGAGCGCGATCTGCGGCGAGGCCAGGGCCACGAACGCGATCGGGCCGGCGGAGGCGGTGGCCACGGCGGCCAAGAGCACGGCCGCCAGGATCATCAGGGCGCGGGACAGGTTGGTGCGGACGCCGAGCGCGGTCACCGTGTCGTCGCCGAAGCGCAGGGCGTCGAGGGAGCGGGTGCCGAGCAGGGTCAGCGGCACCAGCACGGCCAGGGCCAGCGCGGTGGGCAGCACGTGCTCCCAGCCGCGGCCGTTGAGCGAGCCGCTGATCCAGACCATGGCGCGGCCGGTGTCGTTGACGTCGCCGACGGTCAGGAGCCAGAACTTGATGTTCGTGAACACGGCGGCCACGCCGATGCCGACCAGGACCAGCCGGTAGCCGTCCAGGCCGCGCCGCCACGCCAGCCCGTACACGACGGCAGCGCCGATCAGGCCGCCGAGCAGGGCCAGCGCGGGGATGCCGGCGGTGGCCAGCAGGCCGCTGGCGCCGCCGTACGCGCTGCCGCTGGCCACGACGCCGGCCACGACCGTGACCGAGGCGCCGGTGGTGACGCCGAGGATCTCGGGGCTGGCGAGCGGGTTGCGCGCGATGGACTGGATGATCGCGCCGGACAGCGCGAGCGCCGCGCCGACGAGGGCGCCGGTGAGGGCGCGCGGCAGGCGCAGCTCCATGATGACGAAGTGGGCGGCGCTGTTGACGTCGAACGTGCCGGAGATCACCTCCGGCAGCGTCATCCGGATCTCGCCGATGCGCATGTTCATGGCCATGAGCAGGACGATCAGGACCAGGCCGATCAGGGAGACGGCGACGCCGCGCAGCCGTACCCGCCAGGACACGGCGCCGACGCGGAGGGAAAGAGCGGTCATCACAGTCGCACTGGCTTCCTGCGCCTGACGAGCGCGACGAAGAACGGCGCGCCGATCAGCGCGAGCACCACGCCCACCTCCAGCTCTCCCGGCGGGGCCACCACGCGGCCGATCACGTCGGCGAGCAGCAGCAGCGCCGCGCCGATCAGTCCCGAGAACGGCAGCAGCCACCGGTGGTCGGTGCCCGACAGCGGGCGGGCGAGGTGGGGCACGATCAGGCCCACGAACGCCAGCGAGCCGCAGGCCGCGACGGCCGCGCCCGACAGCAGGGTGACCGCGGCGACGCCGACGGTGCGGGTCGTGGAGATGTTCTGGCCGAGGCTCCTGGCCACGTCCTCGCCGAGGGAGAGCGCGTTCAGGCCCGGCGCGTTGACCATCGCGAGCACCAGGCCCACGAGGATGAACGGCAGCACCTGCCAGACCACGTCCGAGCCCCTGGCCGCGATCGAGCCGGCCTGCCAGAAGCGGAAGACGTCCATCGCCTGCTCGTCCAGCAGCACGATGGCCGAGGTCAGCGCGTACAGCAGGGCGCTCACGGCGGTGCCCGCCAGCGCCAGCGTGACCGGGGTCGGGCCGCCCCTGCCGCCCACCATGCCCAGCGCGAACACCCCGACGCTGGCGACCAGGGCGCCCGCCAGGCCGAACCAGATGTAGGTGAGCAGGCTGGAGGCGCCGAGCAGGATGATCGAGGACACCATCGCGAACGCCGCCCCCTGCGTGACGCCGAGCAGCCCCGGGTCGGCGAGCGGGTTGCGGGTGTGGCCCTGCATGAGCGCGCCCGCCACGCCGAGCGCGATCCCGGCGAGAACGCCTAAGGCGGTCCTGGGGAGGCGCAGCGAGCGGATGACGATGTCGTTCTCGGTCCCGGTGGGGGCCGTGAGGGCGTGCCAGGCGTCGGCGAGCGGCACGGACTTGGAGCCGACCGTGATGCTCAGCACGATCGCGACCAGCACGGCGGCCAGCAGCGCGAGGAGAACGGTGAGCCGCCTGTGCCGGATGCCATGGAGGCGCGGGGCCACAGCGGTCGCACTCACCCACGTCCTCCTCAACATTTGCCCGATCACGGTGAAGTATGCCAGCTTAGGCAGGGCTAACCTAATTTAGGGTTACCTTACTTTGGGATTCGGGAAAGGGATCTTATGAGACCGTTGCGCATGCTGGTCGGGGCTCTCCTTGTGACGGGGCTCGCGGCCTGTGGTTCCTCCGGCGCCTCCGGGGGGAGCGCGGCGGCTCCTGCCTCCGGTGCCCCGTTCAGGACCGTCAAACACGCGATGGGCGAGACCGTGATCCCGGCCCAGCCGAAGCGGGTGGTGGCGCTCGACCAGAGCTTCGTCGACGCGGTGCTCACGCTGGAGACGCCGGTGGTGGGGTACACCACGTACCGGTCGCTCGACGACAAGCTGCCCGCCTACCTGGGGACCGTCGCCGAGCAGTACGGCAAGGAGGCCGCCCCGGTCGGCTCGCTGGAGCAGCCGAGCCTGGAGAAGATCATGGCGCTGAAGCCCGACCTGATCGTCTCGGCGAAGGTCCGGCACGAGGCCCTGTACGACAAGCTGTCCAAGATCGCGCCGACCGTCTTCAGCGAGACCACCGGGGCCATCTGGAAGGAGAACATCCGGCTCATGGGACAGGCCCTGGGCAAGGAGCAGCTCGCCGACACCAGGATCAAGGAGTATGAGGGACGAGCGGCCAAGATCGGCGCGGCCATCAAGGCGAAGAGCGGCGAGCTGCCGACGATCTCGGTCGTGCGGTTCGCCGGCGAGCCGACAGTCAGGCTTTATGTTGAAAAGTCCTACTCCGGGCTGGTGTTGAAGGATGTCGGGTTCCCGCGGCCCGAGGGGCAGCCGACCGAGCAGGGCGCCATCGCGGTGGACATCAGCCAGGAGCGGATCGCGGACCTGGACGCCGACCACATCTTCGTCTCGACATATCAGGATCCGTCGGCGGAGGGGCCCAAAGAGAAGTTCGTGAACAACCCGCTCTGGGGCAAGCTCAAGGGCGAGAAGCACGATGTCGCCGACCTGACCTGGATGACCGCGGTGGGCATCCAGGGGGCGCACGCGATCCTGGACGACGTGGCCAAGCTCTTCGAGGTGGACCCGGCCAAGGCCTGAGCCCGCTCAGTCCGGCAGGAACGCGCGGAGCTCGTCCAGGTGGGGTTCGACGTCCAGGCCCTGGTCGGCGAGCCACCCCGGGTTGCCGTACGTGCCCCGGTAGCGGTCGCCGCTGTCGCAGACCAGGGTGACGATGCTGCCCTGCTCGCCCGCCGAGCGCATCTCCTGGATGAGGTCCACGCAGGCCGCCATGTTCGTGCCCGTGGAGCCGCCGACGTCCAGGCCCGTGACCTCGCGCGTCCAGTGCATGGCGGCGATCGAGCGGGCGTCGGGGACGGCGATCATGCGGTCGATGACGGACGGCTGGAACGAGGGCTCCACGCGCGGGCGGCCGATGCCCTCGACGCGGGAGCCCCGCGCGGTGACCGAGGTGTCGCCGGAGACCCAGCTCGGGTAGAAGGCCGAGCCCTCCGGGTCGACGACGGCCAGGCGGGTGGGGTGGCGGCGGTAGCGGATGTAGCGGCCGATGGTCGACGACGTGCCGCCGGTGCCGGCGCCCACCACGATCCAGGAGGGCTCCGGGTGGGGCTCCATGGACATCTGGGAATAGATGGACTCGGCGATGTTGTTGTTCCCGCGCCAGTCGGTCGCCCGCTCCGCGTAGGTGAACTGGTCCATGAAATGGCCGCCGGTCTCGGCGGCCAGACGGTGAGATTCGTCATAGATCGCGCCGGGGTCCGTCACGAGGTGACACTTCCCGCCGTAGAACTCGATGAGGTGACACTTCTCCGGCGACGTGGACGCGGGCATGACCGCGATGAACGGCAGGCCCAGCAGGCGGGCGAAGTACGCCTCGCTGACGGCCGTGGATCCGCTCGATGCCTCCACGATCGTCGTGGCGGGCCCGATCCAGCCGTTCGCCAGGCCGTAGAGGAACAGGGACCGAGCAAGTCGATGTTTGAGTGAACCCGTAGGGTGTACCGACTCGTCTTTCAAGTAGAGGTTTACACCCCAGTGCGAGGGAAGCGGAAAGACGTGCAGATGTGTGTCGCAGCTACGGTTGGCATCGGCCTCGACCTTGCGTATGGCGTCTGTCACCCAGTGGCGCGAAGCAAGGTCGTGACGGTCCACAAAACTCATGCCCATACGCTATCCCATGTGACTCTTGCCACTATTACTGCGAAATTGGGTGGGTAGTGTTATGATACTGAGACTTGTCCGGCCGTGGACGTGACGACACACGCCGCGAGCAGATGGACGGAAACCCCCTCTGACCAAGGCGGAACCTCTAACGCGTCCCTTACCTGGGACTTGCCATGATGGAAACCGCCCGCAGGCGGCTTGTGCCGAAACGGGGGATAGCGCAAGGGGGAATGAATTGATCACTATGACCGATGAGCAGCGTCAGGACTGGTTCGAGCGCGATGTCGTGCCCGTGACGTCGCAGCTGTTCGCCTCCGCCATGCGCCTCACCCGCAACGCCGCTGACGCGGAGGACCTGGTGCAGGAGACGGTGGCCAAGGCGTACACCTCGTACCACCAGTTCCGGGAGGGCACCAACCTCAAGGCGTGGCTGCACCGGATCCTCACCAACAACTTCATCAACGACTACCGCAAGAAGCAGCGTTCGCCCAAGTTGTCGGCCGCCGAGGACATCGAGGACTGGCAGTTGCACGCCGCCGAGTCGCACAGCTCGACGGGCCTGCGCTCGGCCGAGACCGAGGCGCTCGACCGGCTGCCCGACAGCGTCGTGATGAACGCCCTGCGTTCGCTGCCCGAGGACTTCCGCGTGGCCGTCTACCTGGCCGACGTGGAGGGGTTCGCGTACAAGGAGATCGCCGACCGCATGGGCACGCCCATCGGCACGGTCATGTCCCGCCTCCACCGGGGCCGCCGCCAGCTGCGCGGCATGCTCGAGGAGTACGCCCGCGAGGAAGGCGCCGTACGGCTCCCCGCCCAGCGCGCCGCGTGAAGACCCCTACGACCCCATCATGAAATGAAGGCGGACGCGTAACACGCCGCCTTCATTGCGCAGCTGTACGAGATCGCAGAGCTGCCGGCTGATCCAGAGCCCGTATCCCCGAGGGGATTCGGGCTCAGGTGGTATGTAGCCGGGTAACGGGTCGTCCAGGGCGCCGCCCGGGTCGGCGACCTCGCAGACCAGCTCCCCGTCGCTCACCCACATCGTGATCATGCCGTGTCCGGCGCCGTGCTCGATGCTGTTCGCGGCGATCTCCGACACGCTGATTACGAGCGAGGTGATCAGGTTGCGATCCATGCCGGCCGCTCTGGCGTAGTCGCCCACGCTCTGGCGCAGCCGCTTCAGCTCCCGGGCCGTGAAGGGGATGGTCTCGGCGCCGTCGGCTGGCGCGGGCAGGGGCGCGCGGTCGGCGTTCAGGACCAGCTCGTGGGGCTCGACGAAGCGGGTGCTGGACGCCTCGCCGTCCGCGCCCAGGAGAAACGGGTGGCTGACCGGGCCGAAGTCGAGCGCGGTCCTGGGGGCGCGGCGCACGTCGTACAGGCACATCATGATCGCCGCCGCCGGTCGGAGCGCGGCGTTGACCACCGACTCGTAGCGGATCAGCTCCCTGATGTCGCGCTCGCTCCTGCCCTCCCAGTCGGGCTCGCCGATGACGAGGGTGCGGCGGTCGCGGGTGTACTCGTGATAGGCGGCCAGGGTGCGGTACGGGTGCCCGTACCAGCCGGTCGAGACCCTGCTGTCGATGCGCCCGGCGTCACGGCCGAGGGCGTCGTGCAGCAGGGCGAGCTTGTCCGCGCACGTGATCACCAGCACGTGCCTGCCCTCGTCGAGGGCGGAACGCACGCGCGGGGTGGCGAGCCTCACGAAGGTCTCGTCCGAGTCGTGCGGCACCGCGATGTGCCGTAGCGACTCGCCGTCCGAAGGTGCCCGGTCAGGGCGCACGGGCGAAACGTAGCAAGCGCTAGAGGTGCTGCGCAACGGCTATCAGCGCCACCGCCCCGAGCGCGCAGGCCACACCGGCCACCTGGATGGCCCGCAGCCGCTCTCCCAGCACCTGTCTGGCCAGCAGCAGGGTGCTCGCGGGGTACAGCGACACCAGCACGGCGACCAGGCTGAGCAGGCCGTCCTGCTGGGCCAGCAGGTACAGGACATTGGCCGCCATGTCGAGCACGCCCGCCGCCACGATGATGTGCAGGGAGCCCGGGCCGGGCCTGAGCGCGCGCCGCGTGACCAGGGCCAGCAGCGCCACCGTCGTGATCGACGACACTCTGGCGCCGACCAGCGGCCACAGCCCGGCATCGTCCGGCGCCATGGCCAGCAGGATGAAGAACCCGCCGAACCCGGCCCCGGCCGCCAGCGCGGTCAGCACCGATGCCAGGGAGCCCTGCCGGTCCGTGGACCTGTCCTGGCTGACCAGCAGCACCGAGCAGAGCGCCAGCGCGATGCCCACCAGCGCCCAGAACGCCGGCCGCTCGCCCGTCGCCAGCCCGAACACCACGGGCAGCGCCGCCGAGGTGACCGCGGTCGTCGGGGCGACCACCGACATGACGCCCGTGGCCAGCGCCCGGTAGAACAGCACCAGCCCGGCCGCGCCCGCCAGGCCCGCCGCCAGGCCCCACGACAGGGCCGCGGCGCCGGCCGTGCCGGGCAGCACCGGCAGCAGGGCGAGGATCAGCACCAGGCCCGCGATCTGCGACAGCACGACGACCGACAGCACTTGGGATCGGCGGGTGGCCAGGCCGCCGAAGAAGTCGGCCGTGCCGTACACCACCGCGCAGGCGGTCGCCAGGATCACCGTCACCGGTATTCCCCCCTTTGGTTCAACAGGTTGCACTGTCAGTACAACACACAGAGTACATTCCATTGCAAATCGGATTCACTAGACTGCACTGCGTGGAAGATCCAGACCTGATCAACCAGGCCATCGCCAGCAACGTCCGGGCCCAGCGGGCGCACCGGGGGCTGACGCTCGACGCCCTCGCCGCCAGGTCGGGGGTGAGCAGAGGCATGCTGGTCCAGGTGGAGCAGGGCAGGACGAACCCGAGCGTCTCCACCCTCACCCGGATCGCCTCCGCCCTGGGCGTCACCGTGGCCCGGCTCGTCGAGGTCGCCGACGTGCCGACGGTGCGGATCGTGAGCAAGGCCGACGTGGTCACGTTCGACCAGGGGGACGTGCGGGCGCGGCTGCTGGTCGGCGCCGACGTGCCGATGATCCTGGAGCTGTGGGACTGGCGGATGCCGCCCGGTGAGCACCACGACGGCGACGCCCACCCGCCGGGCACCCGCGAGATGCTGACCGTCCTGGACGGGGAGCTGACACTCACCGTGTACGGCAAGAGCCACGTGATCGGCAAGGACGACGCCGTGCTCTTCACGGCCGACCGGCCCCATCGCTACGCCAACCGGGGCACCGAGGACCTCAGGTTCGTGATGGTCGTCGCGGAGCCGCGCGACACCCAGGACCAATAACCGCTGCTTCTCCTTCCGGGACGGCATGGAAAACCTTGGTAACAGCCAGTAATGTTTGCGGTCGGTGAGGTTGACGTGACAGGAGGTGTGCGATGGCGGTGTCCTGGGACGCGCGCCTGACGACCGTCTCGCTCTGGCCCTCCGACGGCCGATGACCGGCCTCCCCACAGCCGGACGGGATCCTCGGAGCAGACCCCCGGCTTCACCCAGCGGTCGTTGACGATTACTTGATGCTTTGGACGGCTGATGTCCGTTGTTGGGTACATCCCTGGTGTGGCGGAATGTGGGCAGGGGGTGGCGTGTGAGTGAGGCCCTCGCGGCGACGGAGAAGCTCCAGTCGGAGCTTCGCGCTCTGGGCGTCACCAGCGCGTACGAGGTAGGGGACGGAGCGACTATCTCGGTATGGATAGGCCTGGTCGTTCGGTATAGAGATGGTTTTTACCGTTGGCAGGAAGGACCGGTGAAACGTCGGCATCTGGGTACGGATCCGGTCGGATGTGCCATGCGCGTGGCGCGCCGCTACAAGGAACTGCAGGCCGATATCCCACTCTGGTGGGACGACCTGGCCAGGGAATTGCGGGGGAAACCGGTTCAGGACTATCCATAGGCCCCCGCGCGCGGCGCTTCGGGGGGAACCATGCGCGTATGGGCTTTGCCGCTGGCCCTGCTCGCTCTGGCAGTCTGCGTCACGTGCTCGGTGGCGAGCCGCCATCAGACCGAGGCGCCGATCGTGCCGTACAAGGCGGCCGTCGTCGATCCGGCGGTGCTCGCCAAGCGGCTGGTGTCGATGCAGTACGGGTCCGGCTGGCCGCGCAGCCGCAAGTTCGACTGCGCGAAGCTCAAGTGCGTGGCCCTGACCTTCGACGACGGGCCCGGCGAGTACACCGGGCGGCTGCTCGACATGCTGCGCAAGCGTGACGTCAAGGCCACGTTCTTTGTCATCGGGCAGATGGTGGCGGCCGACAAGGGCGGCCGGCTCGTCCGGCGCATCGTCGAGGACGGCCACGAGCTCGGCAACCATTCCTGGAGCCACCCCGCCCTCGCCGGGCTGTCGCACGACGACGTGCGGCGGCAGCTCCAGCACACCAACGACCTCGTGTTCAAGCTGACCGGGGTGCGGATGCACCTCATGCGGCCGCCGTACGGGTCGACCAACGCCGCCGTCGCCGCGGAGGCACGCCACGAGGGGCTGGCGGAGATCCTCTGGAGCGTCGACACCCTCGACTGGCTGCACCGGGTCCCCGCGGCCGTGGCCCGGCGGGCCGGCGAGGCCAAGTCCGGATCGATCGTCCTCATGCACGACATCCACCGCACGACGGTGGAGGCCGTGCCCGCCATTCTCGACATCCTTGACCGGAAGGGCTTCACGTTCGTCACGGTTTCGGAGCTCTACGGCAAGACGCCGTCGCCGGGCCGGACGTACACCGAGCGGTGACCCGAGGTGTCGGTGCGGCGTGGCACCCTTGGGAGCATGGGTTTCAGCGGCTTCCCTGATGAGGCTTTCCTGTTCTACGAGGGGCTCGAGGCGGACAACTCGAAGACCTACTTCACGCGGCACAAGCACCTCTACGAGGAGGCGGTGCGGGAGCCGATGCTCGCACTCACGGACGAGCTGGCCGCCGAGTTCGGGGCGGCGCAGCTCTTCCGGCCCTATCGTGATGTGCGCTTCTCCAAGGACAAATCGCCGTACAAGACCCATCAGGGCGCGTTCGTGGACCTCCAGCCGGGGATCGGGCTCTACGTGGAGCTGAGCGCGGCCGGGATCTACACGGCCGGGGGCTTCTACACCCAGGCGCCCGACCAGGTGGCCCGCTACCGGGCCGCGGTGGACGAGGACCTGACCGGCAAGCCCCTGGAGTCGATGACGGGGGAGCTGGTGTCCGCCGGTTACGAGCTGGGCGGGGAGCGCCTCAAGACCAAGCCGCGGGGCTTCTCGGAGGACCATCCGCGGATCGAGCTGCTGCGGCACAAGTCGCTCTACGCGGGGGTGCGCTGGGAGCCGGAGCCGTGGGTGCACACGGCGGAGGTGCGCGAGCGCGTGTCCCGTACGTGGCGCGCGTACGGGCCCCTGGTCGACTGGCTCTGCACCCACGTCCGCGGCAGCGAACTCCCCCGCCGCTGACCCTTCCACCCACGACACACACCCACCCCGCCGGGCGCTGGGTCGGCGGGGTGCCGGTGCGGTGTGCCCCAGCCCACCAGGCGGGGTGTGGGCCCGGAGCCATGCGGTTAGCGGGGGGCGGTGGTGGTGATTTGGTCGCCCTTGAGGATGCGGTCGACGGTTTGGCCGGCCGCGGAGGTGGCGGCGGTGGTGCCGGCCGCTACGACGATGGCCAGGGCGGGGGCCGCCAGGCTGCGGACGCTGCGGAGGTTGCGGACCCGGGCCCACGGTTCCCCGGCCAGGTGCATGAGGCGCCACTCCCAGTACAGCCCCAGCCCGACGCAGACCATGGTCACCTGACCCACCACGATCCCCACCACCTGCACCTTGTCGAAGGCCCCGATGTCCGGCTCCACCAGGGTGGACAGGTAGCCGGACAGCTCCGTGAGCAGGGCCGCGGCGATCAGGTGGAGGGCCTTGGTCATCGGCTGGGTGCCGCGCAGGCGCGGGTAGAAGTAGCCGAACAGGAAGCCGAAGGCCGGCAGCGTGATCAGGTAGCGCGCGTCGAAGATGAAGCTGGTCAGGTCGGCCCCGTCCGGCCACCCGTACACGATCGCGAAAGGCAGGCTCAGCAGCAGGCTCACGGCGAAGGCGTGCACGCCGTTGTGCCAGGGCGTGCAGCCGGCGGCCGTGGCGAAGGCGGTCTCCGGGTGCCGGCCGTGCTGCCGCAGCGCCTCCTCCAGGGCGTCCCGCCGCTCGTCGAAGTCCGTCATCGACATCTCACCCGAGCCGATGCTGCCGCGTCCCACGCGGTACAGCTCCTGCTCGGCCACCAGCAGCAGCCGTTTGTGCAGGGCGGCCCTGACGAGCCGGCGGTGCTCCTCCTGCGAGGCGGGCTCGGCGAGTACGAGGCGCGGCCCGGAGAGCAGCCAGCGCGCGCTCGCCCAGGCGACGATCGAGGTGATCGCCAGCAGCGGCAGCGGCACGTCGATGTCCGCCAGGGTCGTGCTGCCGCCGGGTGTGATGTACAGCACCATCAGCACGGCGATCATGGTCGACTCGGCGACCGGGTTGTCGATCGCCGCGAGTTCGTCGCCGAGCCGCCGCAGCCGCAGCACCAGCATCAGGAACCCCAGCAGCAGCAGCCCGAGCACCCCGCGCACGAGCGGGGTGAGCACCAGGCTGCCGATCCTGGGTTCGGGTTGCGACACCGCCAGGCTCCACGACCCCGAGTCCAGCCATTCGGTCGGCCAGCCCTGGACCAGCAGGCTCACGATCACCGCGCCGGCCACCGCGCCACGCGTCCACTGCTTGGTGGCCACGGCGATGGCGGCGACCGGGATCATCGCCCAGCTCAGCGCCAGCACCAGCCGGACGCTGTCCGGCGGGTACACCCCGGTCAGCAGCGCCCGCAGCCACAGCGCCAGCGCGAGCAGTCCGATCGCGGCCTCGGCCGACAGCACGGCCAGCCGTACGATCACCGGCCTGACCCCCAGGTCCACGCTGAACGCCACCGCGGACCCCGCCGCGGCCACGGCCGCCACCGCCCCTCCGGCCAGCAGCGTCTGCCCCGGCAGCTGTCCGTGCAGCCACGACCAGGCCAGCATGCCGAGCCCGACCACCACGCCCAGCCCGGTCACGACCAGCAGGTCGCGCGTGTTCCACGGCGGGCTGGTGGGCAGCACCCGTCCCGCGTGCCGCAGCGCGAACGCGGGCACCGCGACGAAGAGGATCACGTACGCGACCGCCGACCAGTCCTCGGCGAACAGCGGGATCAGCAGCGTGGGCGCCGCCAGGACGAGCCCGACGAACAACTCCCTGTTGGCCAGCCGCGCCCACCACCCGCGCCCGAGCGAGCGCAGCAGGAAGGCGACGAGAGCGATCGCGGTGAGCACGCCGAGCGCGGTGGCCCACGAGAAGTCGTCCTCCACGACCGTGTCGGCGAACCCGAACGAGTCCGGCGCCAGCGTCATGCTCACCGGGTACGCCCCGATGGTGAACTCCAGCCGCTCCTCCTGCTCCCGCTCCGGCGTGATCCCCGCCAGTCGCAGCACCGTCCACTCACCGGGCAGCACGGCGATCGAGCGCGAGGTGACGATCAGCGGGACCGCGCCGGGCGCGGTGAAGTCGAGCTTCAGCAGTTCGTCCGCCTTGACCTGCCGCAGCAGCGTCACGGCGAACCTGGCCGTGGTCCCGGTGGAATCGGAGGTCAGGATCGGCGCCAGGCGCGTCGTGGGTGCCAGCCCGGGCCCGCCCACCTTGATCGCGCCGAACGCTGCGTCGGTGACCTGCTGAAGCGTGCCCGGGAACCCGCTGCCCTGGCGCAGCGCCTCGGTGAGCGGGTCCTTGGGGGCCATCTGGAGCCGGTGTACGACGGTCACCTTGACCTGTCGCTGGCGGGGATCGATCCGCCCCTTGGGCACCGGGTCCAGGTCGCGCTCAGTCGCCCTGGTGAGCGTCACCTCGGTGGTGGCCTTGCGGGCCCAGCCCACGAGAGGGTCGGCGCGGGCGGCGGCCGCCACCCACGGGTTGGGCACCGCCGTGCTCTTGGGCAGCACGGGACCCGCCACCGGTCTGGCTACGACGGTGCACCAAACGATCGCCCCCAACGACACCAGAGCCAGCCCGAACGCAGTTGCCATCCGGAGCGTTCCCACAAATTGGATGATTCTCCGGAATGGCGGAATGTTCTATGTCAAGGGGTCACGGTGTGATTACAGCTTTTCACCATGACCCCTTTTCTTGACCGGCGGGCTCATTCATCGCCCATGGCGAAGCCGCGAGCCTTACCGGCCGGGCTTACACCGAAAAAAGCGAAGAAAAAGCTCAGGCGCGCTTGGCGCGGGCCGCGGCGCGACCGCGCGTGGCGGCGTCGAGCACAACCTTGCGAATGCGCACGTGCTCCGGAGTGATCTCCACGCACTCGTCCTCGCGGATGAACTCCAGCGCCTGCTCCAGCGAGAGGACGCGCGGCGGGATCACCTTCTCCGTCTCCTCGCTGGTGGAGGAGCGCATGTTGGTGAGCTTCTTCTCCTTGGTGATGTTCACGTCCATGTCGTCGGACCGGGAGTTCTCGCCGACGATCATGCCTTCGTAGACCTCGGTCGTCGGCGAGACGAACAGCGTGCCGCGCTCCTGCAGGTTGAGCATCGCGAACGCGGTCACCGGGCCGGACCTGTCGGCCACCAGGGAACCGTTGTTGCGGGTGCGCAGCTCGCCGAACCAGGGCTCGTACGAGTCGAACACGTGGTGCACCAGGCCGGTGCCGCGCGTCTCGGTGAGGAACTCGGTGCGGAAGCCGATCAGGCCGCGCGCCGGGACCACGAACTCCATCCGGATCCAGCCGGTGCCGTGGTTGGTCATGTGCTCCATGCGGCCCTTGCGCACGGCCAGGAGCTGGGTGACCGCGCCGAGGTATTCCTCGGGGCAGTCGACCGTCAGGCGCTCGACCGGCTCGTGCACCTTGCCGTCGATGGTCTTGGTGACGACCTGCGGCTTGCCGACGGTCAGCTCGTAGCCCTCGCGGCGCATCTGCTCGACCAGGATGGCCAGCGCCAGCTCGCCGCGGCCCTGCACCTCCCAGGCGTCGGGCCGGTCGGTGGGCAGCACGCGCAGCGACACGTTGCCGACCAGCTCCTTTTCGAGGCGGTCCTTCACCATGCGGGCGGTGACCTTGGACCCCTTGACCTTGCCGACCAGGGGCGAGGTGTTGGTGCCGATGGTCATCGAGATGGCCGGCTCGTCCACCGTGATCAGCGGCAGCGGGCGCGGGTCCTCGGGGTCGGCCAGCGTCTCGCCGATCATGATGTCGGGGATGCCGGCGATGGCGATGATGTCACCGGGGCCCGCCTCTTCGGCCGGCTTGCGCTCCAGGGCCTCGGTCATGAGCAGCTCGGTGATCTTGACGCGCTGGATCGTGCCGTCGGTGCGGCACCAGGCCACCTGCTGGCCCTTGCGCATGACGCCCTGGTGGATGCGGCACAGCGCGATGCGGCCGAGGTAGGAGGAGGCGTCGAGGTTGGTGACGTGGGCCTGGAGCGGCGCGCTCGGGTCGTACGTCGGCGCGGGGATGGTCGACTTGATGATGTCGAACAGCGGCTCAAGGTCCGTCGAGTCGGGCATGCCGCCGTCTTCGGGGCGCTCCATGGAGGCCCGGCCGGCCTTGGCGGAGGCGTAGACGATCGGGAAGTCGATCTGCTCCTCCGTGGCGTCGAGGTCCATGAACAGCTCGTAGACCTCGTCCACGACGTCCTTGATGCGGGCGTCGGGGCGGTCGACCTTGTTGATGCACAGGATGACCGGCATCTTCGCGGCCAGCGCCTTGCGCAGCACGAAGCGGGTCTGCGGCAGCGGCCCCTCGGAGGCGTCGACCAGCAGCACCACGCCGTCGACCATCGACAGGCCGCGCTCGACCTCGCCGCCGAAGTCGGCGTGGCCGGGAGTGTCGATGATGTTGATGGTCATGCCGCCGTGCTTGACCGCGGTGTTCTTCGCGAGAATGGTGATGCCCTTCTCGCGCTCGAGGTCGTTGGAGTCCATGACGCGGTCGTCGACGTCCTGGTTGGCGCGGAAGGCCCCGGACTGCCAGAGCATGGCATCCACAAGCGTGGTCTTGCCATGGTCGACGTGCGCGATGATCGCGATGTTCCGCAGGTCGTCGCGGCTGTTCAAAGGCATGATGACGTCTCGCTCTGTGTCGTGGGGGCGGCCGCGCGAAGTCGCGGCCTTATAAGTCTAGTTGATCCCCTCTGATGACAGGCGCGACTGAGGAGAGGGGCGGTTGTGGATATGGGGTCCCCTGAGAGCAGGCGCGACGCGAGGGGGACGGGTGCGGATACGGGAGTCCCCCAGGTGACAGGCGCGACGTGAGGGATCCCCGATGTCAAGCGCGATCCTCGATGTCAAGCTGACGTTAAGCCCTACGTACATAGCCGGTTGCACAATTGTGCGCATGGCAAGCCGGGCCGCCGTCCTTAGATTATCGGCATGACCTGGACAGAGCTGGTTATGGCCGCCGCGCCGACCCAGGGGGACCAACCGGCGGTCAGCGAAGTCAGGACCGGCGAGGTGCTGTCGTACTCCGCTTTCACCAGGCGCGTCACCCGCGCCGCGGCGGGTCTGCAGCGCCAGGGCCTGCGTTTCGGCGACGAGGTGATCGTCGACGTCCCGCTCGGCACGTCGTTGCCCCTGGCGGTGCACTCCGTGGCCTGGGCGGGCGGGGTGGCGGTGCTCGCGGACTCGGGGACGGCGCGCTTCATGATCACCCAGCGTCGCTACGACCCCGCCGCGGTGAAGGTCGACCGGGTCTTCTCCTTCCAGACCGTGCCGGGGGCGAAGCCGTTCACGGCGCTCATCGGCGACCGCGCCCTCGAGTACGGCCCGCTGGCGGGGCCGGCGCTCACCGTCGACGGCGGGCGGGTGTTCGATCACCACACGCTGGCGAGCGACCTGCGCAGGCTGGCCGGCCGGCTGGTGATCGGCAAGGAGGACGTGGTGATCAGCGCGGTGAGCGAGCCGTTCCGGGGCCTGCGGGTGATCGATCTGGCGATGACGGTGGGGGCGCACGTCGTCATCGCCCACGAGCCGAGCCTGGTGGGCTGCCGCGTGCTGGCCCAGGAACGCCGGGCCACCATGGTCGTCGCGCCGTACGACCTGGCCAGACGGCTGCTCGGCGACCCCGTCCTGCGTGTCGTCGACGAAAGGGCGATCGTGAGCTCGCTTGGGCTGTGAAAAGTGCGACACTGTGGGAGAGTGTGATCCTTCAGCGACGCAGGGTGACCACATGCCAGAGCCCCCCAGGCACAATCTTCCGGCGGAGCCCAACCGGTTCGTTGGTCGCGAGCGCGATCTCGACGAATTGCGCGGGCTGTTCCGCGAGACGCGCGTGGTCACGTTGTGCGGGGTGGGCGGCATCGGCAAGACCCGCCTGGCCCTGCGGGTCGCGGCCGGGCTGGTGTCGGCGTACCCCGACGGCGTCTGGCTGGTCGAGCTGGCCAGGCTGCGCCACGCCGAGCTGGTCGACCAGGAGATCGGCCGGGTGCTCGGCGTGCGGGAGGAGGCGGGCCGCCCGGTGTTCGGCACCGTCCTCGACCGGTTGCGCGACCTGCACTGCCTGCTGCTGCTCGACAACTGCGAGCATCTCATCGACAGGTGTGCCGAGGTCGCCGCGGAGCTGATCGCGGCCTGCCCGCGCCTGAGCGTCCTGGCCACCAGCAGGGAGCCGCTGCGCATCGCAGGCGAGCTGATCTGGCGGGTCCCGCCGCTCGACCTCCCCGACGAGAGCACTTCCAGGGAGGGCGGCCCCGAGCACGAGCATGAGCCCGTGCAGGGTGGTCCCGAGGCGGAGTCCGTGCAGCTCTTCCTGGACCGGGCGACGGCCGCCGGCACCAGGCTGGGCCCGGGCAGCATGCCCGACGTGGTGCGGCTGTGCCGGGCGCTCGACGGGCTGCCGCTGGCGCTGGAGCTGGCCGCGGCCCGCACGAGCCTGCTCAGCCCCGGCCAGATCGCCGACCGCATCGACGACCGGTTCTCGCTGCTCACCACCGGCGGCCGCACCGCCCCCGCCAGGCAGCGCACGCTGGTCGCGGCCGTCGAGTGGAGCTACGACCTGCTGTCGGCGAAGGAGCAGGTGCTGCTGCGCAGGCTGTCGGTGTTCGCCGGGGACTTCGACCTCGACCTGGCCGAGCAGGTCTGCGCCGAGCGGCCCATCTCGGAGTCGGAGATCGTCGATCTGCTCGGCGGGCTGGTCGACAAGTCCCTCGTGCTGTGCGACGAGAGCCGCAGGCGCTACTGGCTGCTGGAGACCATCAAGCGCTACGCGGTGGGGTGCCTCCAGAAGGCCGGCGAGCGCGAGGTCCTGCGCGAGCGCCACCTGCACGTGGTCTGCGAGCTGCAGGAGCGCCACTTCGCCACCGAGATGGTCGAGCCGGGCGTGCCGTGGGCGCGCCGCCTCGAGGCGCTGACCATGAGCAAGCGCCTCGTCGACGACCAGCGGATGGCGCTCGACTGGTCCGTGGAGTCCGGCAACGTGCCGCTGGGCCTGCGCCTCTGCGCCGCCAGCAGCGGGCTGCTGCCGCTCTGCGGAAACCTGACGGAGATCGTCACCTGGATCGAGCGGCTGCTGTCGCTCGACCTGACCGAGGTGCCCGTCGAGCAGATCGCGCAGGCCAGGGGATACCTCGCCTACGGTCTGGAGGCCAGGGACGAGCTGAGCCGCTCCCTGGCGCTGGCCGAGGAGAGCCTGGCCGAGATCACCACCGACAACACGTTCGCGCGCTGCGTCATCCACAGCCTCATCGTCGTGGTGCTGCTGCGCATGGGCAGGCCCGAGGACGCGGTGCACCACGCGGAGGAGGGCCTGGCGCTGGCCCTGCGGTCGGGAGACGCGTGGAACCAGGCGGCGGGGCTGGCCGGGCTGTCGGCCGTGGCGCTGACCCGCGGGCGGCTGCGCGAGGCGCAGCGGCACGGCGAGGAGGCGCTCGCGCGGGCCCGCGAGCACGGCCACCGGTGGATCATGGCCAGGACCGCCACCCAGCTCGGCTCGGTGGCCGAGTTCCGCGGCGACCTGGTGACCGCCAAGGCCCATTACGAGATGGTCGTCCCGTGGCTGCGCGAGCTGGGCAGCGACCTCGACCTGTCGCGCGCCCTGGCCAGGGTCGGCAGGGTGACGGCGATGCTGCACGAGTTCGCCGCCGCGCGGGAGTGGCTGGCCGCCAGCCTCGCCCTGGGCCGGGAGACCGGGCAACGCCACGGGGTGGCCCTGTGCCTGGTCGGGCTGTCGATGCTGGCGGAGTGCGAGGGCGACCTGGAGGGCGCCGTGCTGGCCGCGGGCGCGGCGGTCAGGCTGCGCGAGTCGATCGGGCAGAAGTCGCCCACGCTCAGGATCGAGGAGCTGCTCGGCCGGGCCCGCACCAAGCTGGGCGACGGCCGCACCACCTCGATCTGGTCGCGGGGCCGGGCCATGAGCCCCGACGACGCCGCCTGCCACGTGCTGGAGGGCGAGCGCATCGCGCAGAAGGCGCCGGTGGCGACCAAGCCGCTCAGACACTCGCTGCTGACGGCCCGCGAGCAGGAGGTCGCGGGCCTGCTCACGCGAGGGCTGTCCAACCGCGCCATCGCGACGGAGCTGGTGATCAGCCCCGCCACGGTCGCCCGGCACATCGCCAACATCATGGAGAAGCTGGGCTACACGTCGCGGGCCCAGATCGCGGTCTGGGCCGCCGAGCACCCGACCGTCGCGTAGTGAACGTGGCGCGCGGTTCTGCATAGGGATCTGCATATTCCGCCCCATGTATGCATGAGGGGCCCTCCCTACCGTGGGCCACATGGATGAGCGCATCGTCATGGTGGACTCGGGCACCGGCCTGAGGCTCACCGAGGAGCAGCTGGACGAGAGGTCTGCAGTCGCGGCCGTCCAGCTGCGGCGCCGAGGTGTGCGCGCGGGTGACGCCGTGCTCATCTGCCTGCCCGTGGGAGCCGACCTCCTGGTGGCGGCCGACGCGGTGATCGCCGCGGGCGGCGTCGCCTGGCCGTTGCCGTGCGACCTCGACGCGGGCGCCTTCAGGGACCGGATCCACGCGAGCGGCGCCCGCGTGATGATCTCCGAGATGCCGAGGGCGCTCGCCGCCGCGGACGAATCACGCGTACGGATCGTGATGAGCGTCGCCGACCTCGGGGTCCTGCATTCATATCCAACCAGTCGCGAACTCTGCACGGAAAGTGACCCCATCAGCCCCTGAACCAGGGGAGACTTGGCATCGGATGTGATCCCCCCGCGACCACCTGGGCCCCACATGATCGCGCAAGTTCCGCACAATCTCCCCGCCGAACCCAACCGCTTCGTCGGTCGCGTCCGCGACGTGGCCGAGCTGGCGGTGCTCGTCCACGAAGAACGCGTGGTCACGCTCAGCGGCGTGGGCGGCATCGGCAAGACCCGGCTCGGCCTGCGCGTGGCGGCGCAGGAGCTGAGACGCTTCCCCGACGGCGTGTGGCTGGTCGAGCTGGCCCGCATCGGCAACCCCGAGCTGATCGTCAACGAGATGGCCGAGGTGCTCGGCGTACGCGACGAGGTGCCCGGGCGGCTGCTGGACGGCCTGCGCACGCGCCTGCGCACGGCCAGGGCGCTGATCGTGCTGGACAACTGCGAGCACCTGGTCGAGCGCTGCGCCGAGCTGGTGGCCGGTCTGACCGCCGAGTGCCCCGAGCTGCGGTTCCTGCTCACCAGCCGGGAGCCGCTGCGCATCCCGGGCGAGCTGGTCTGGCGGGTGCCGCCGCTGGAGCTGCCCGACGAGCGGCATCCCGAGGCCGAGTCCGTGCTGCTGTTCGTCGAGCGGGCGCTCGCGGCGGGCGCGAGCGGGGTGGCGGGCGTCATGGACGACGTCGTACGCCTGTGCCACGCGCTCGACGGCCTGCCGCTCGCGCTGGAGCTGGTGGCGGCCCGTACGAGCCGGTTGAGCCCCGGGCACATCGCCGACCGCCTGGCCGGTCGCGGCGGAGAGCGGCTCGGCCTGCTCGCGGCCGGCGATCGCACGGCTCCGGCCAGGCAGCGCACGCTCCTGGCCATCGTCGAGTGGAGCCACGAGCTGCTTCCGCCCAAGGAGCGGGTGCTGCTGCGCCGGCTCTCGGTGTTCGCCGGGCCGTTCGACCTCGGCCTGGCCGAGCGGGTCTGCGCCGACGGCGGCATCCTGCGCAGGGCCGAGCTGCCCGGCCTGCTCACCGCCTTGGCCGGGAAGTCGCTGGTGCGCCACCACGCCCCCGGCCGCTACCGCCTGCTGGAGACCATCAAGCAGTATGCCGCCGAGCGCCTGGCCGAGGCCGGCGAGGCCGCGCACCTGCGTGACAGGCATCTGAAGGCGATCTGCGAGGAGATGGAGCACTGCCACGAGGCCGGCTCGCTCGACCGCAGGATGCCGTGGCAGGATCGGTTCGCCCACTTCACCAGGGGCCGCGCCCTCCTCGACGACTCCAGGAACGCGGTCGACTGGGCGGTGGAGTCGCGGGACCCCGTGCTCGGGCTGCGCCTGGCCCGCGCCGCGATGGCCGTCATGGCCGTCCGGGGCGACCTGGGCGAGAGCGTCGGCTGGCACGAGCGGCTGCTCGCGCTCGACCTGTCCGGGGCCCCTGCCGACCTGGTCGCGGTGGCCAGGTGCGGGCTGGCGTACGGGCTGGAGCTCGCCGACGAGCTTGGCCGGGCGGAAGAGCTGGTCGTGCGGGGGCTGGAGGAGCAGAAGCGGCACCCGTACACCTACTGGCTGGGCATCACGTACGGCGTGGCGCTGACCGTGCTCTTCCGCACCGGGCAGAGCGAGCGGGCGCGGCGTTACGCCGCGGAGCTGGAGATGGCGGCCGGCGCCCACGACGACCTGTTCAACCTGGTCACGGCCAGGATCGCCCAGCTCAACCTGGCGCTCTTCCACGGCCGGCCGGACGAGGCCCGGCGCTACGGCGAGGAGGCGCTCGCGCTGGCCGCGGAGGCCGGGCACCACTGGTCGCTGGCCAGGGCGCTGACACACCTGGGCGCGGTGGCCGAGGCCGCGGGCGACCTGGAGACCGCCAGGTCACACCACGCCGCCGCGCTGCCGCTGCTGGAGGACCTGGACAACCGGATCGAGCTGGCCCGCTGCCAGGCCCAGATCGGCCGGGTGGCGGCCGGGCTGCACGACCACGCCGCGGCCAGGGGGCACATAGCCGACAGCCTGGCGCTGAGCAGGCAGACGGGCCAGCGCAGGGGGATCGTCCGCGCGCTCATGGCCGTCTCCGCCCTGGCGCAGGCGCGGGAAGACCTGGAGGGGGCGGTGCTCGCGGCCGCGGCCGCCACCGCGCTGCGCGAGTCCATCGGGCAGGTCGGCGCGTCCGGCCGGATCGAGGATCTGCTGGCGCTCGCCCGCGCGCGGCTCGGGGCGGACCCGGTGGAGCTGCTGTGGGCCAGGGGGACGGGGATGCCGCCGGAGGTGGTGGCCGGGCTGGTGCTCGACGGCGATCCCGGGTCGGCCGTGCCGCCGCCGCGCGTGCTCGACCGAGACGGGCTGAGCGAGCGGGAGCGGGAGATCGCCGCCATGCTGGCCCGCGGCCTGAGCAACCGTGGCGTCGCCGAGGCGCTGGTGGTCAGTCCGGCCACCGTGGCCAGGCACGTCGCCATCATCATGGAGAAACTGGGCTTCGACTCGCGGGCGCGGATCGCGGTCTGGGCGGCCGAACACGGGGTGGACGCGGAGCGAACATAAGCTCGTCCCCATGCCCTACGCGCCTCATTTCCCCGTCATGCTCAGGACCGACGACGGGGTACGCCTCAACGCCGCCCACACCCCCTTCGCACGGCGAGGGAGCGCCGTCGCCTGGACTGAGGAGCGTCGGGAGCGTAGCGACCAGAGCGACGAGGGAAGGCGACGGCTCCCCAGCGACCGAGCCCGCCTCCACGGAGTGGAGGCCATGAACACAGGCATTGTGATGGCGCACGGGTTCACCGGGTCGTGGCGGGATCGTACGGCGCGGCGCATCGTGCACGTGCTGAGCGGGTACGGCGGCGTGGTCGCCTTCGACTTCCGCGGCCACGGGCGCTCCGGCGGTGAGACCACGGTGGGCGACCTGGAGATCCTCGACCTGGACGCCGCCGTCCGGCATGCCCGCGTGGCCGGCTACTCCAAGATCGCGGTCGTGGGCTTCTCCATGGGGGCGGCGGTGGCCGTACGGCACGCGGGCCTGCGCGGCGGCGTGGACGCCGTGGTGGCGGTGAGCAGCCCGGCCCGCTGGTACTACCGCGGCACCAAGCCGATGCGGCAGGTCCACTGGGCCATCGAGCGGCCGTTCGGGCGCCTGGCGGCGAGGGTGGTCAAGCGGACGAGGATCGCCCGCGGCGACTGGAACCCGATCCCGATGCCGCCGCACGAGGCCGCCGCGCTCATCTCGCCGACCCCGCTGCTGATCGTGCACGGCGACGAGGACGCGTTCTTCCCGCTCGATCACGCGCACCAGCTCTACGCCGGCGCACGCGAGCCCAAGGAGCTCTGGATCGAGCCCGGGTACGGCCACGCGGAGACCGGCGCGCCCCCCGAACTCATCCGCAGAATCGGCAAGTGGATCTCCTCGAACCTTTTGTGAGTTAAACGCGTCTATCTAGGACGGAAAGAAAGAAACCGCCGGGAGAAAGTCTCTGGGGAAGGAAACCGTCGCCACGGTGGCCGTGGGACATACTTCCGGTAGCGGGATCTGTACCTAGCGTTGCGGGGGCGCGCTGGGTGCACGGTCCCGTGGCACGACGAAGGGCCTCGCGGCATGCCGCGAGGCCCTTCTCGCCGGGGCTAGCCGAGCCGCGCGATCGTCTTGTACTCCAGGTAGCCGCTCAGGCCCTCGGGGCCCAGCTCGCGGCCGATGCCGCTGGCCTTGTAGCCGCCGAAGGGCGCGTTGGTCTCCAGCATGAAGCAGTTGACGCCGTACGTGCCGGTGCGGACCTGGCGGGCCACGTCCATGCCGTGCTCGGCGTCGGCCGTCCACACCGAGCCGGCCAGGCCGTAGTCGCTGTCGTTGGCGATGCGTACGGCGTCCGCCTCGTCCTCGTACGGGATCACAGCCAGGACCGGGCCGAAGATCTCCTCGCGGGCGATGCGCATCTCGTTGGTGACGCCGGAGAAGACGGTGGGGGAGACGTACCAGCCGCGGTCGTAGGGCCGGTCGAGACCGCCGACGACGACCTTGGCACCCTCGTCCATGCCGATCCTGATGTAGCCCTCCACCCGGTCCTGCTGCCGCTTGGCCACCAGCGGGCCGATGCCGGTCGCCGGATCGGCGGGGTCGCCGACGGGCTGGGAGTTGACCATGTTCGCGATGGCGTCGACGACCTCGTCGTAGCGGTTGCGCGAGGCCAGGATGCGGGTCTGCGCCACGCAGGCCTGGCCGTTGTTCATGAGCGAGGCGATGGACAGGAAGCCCATGCTGGCGGCCAGGTCGGCGTCGTCCAGGACGATCGCGGCGGACTTGCCGCCCAGCTCCAGGCTGACCCGCTTGAGCTGCTCGCCGCAGATGGCGGCGATGCGCCGGCCGGCCGCCGTCGAGCCGGTGAAGGCCACCTTGTCCACGCCGGGGTGGGAGATCAGGTGCTCGCCGACCTCGCGGCCCGCGGCCACGATGTTGAGCACGCCGGCCGGGATGCCCGCCTCGATCGCCCAGTCGGCCAGCAGGTACGCGTCCAGCGGCGTCTCGGGCGCCGGCTTGAGCACGATGGTGCAGCCGGCCAGCAGCGCGGGCGCGACCTTGGTCATCGTGACGAACTGGGGGACGTTCCACGGCACCACGGCCGCCACCACGCCCACGGGCTCCCTGCGCACGGTGATCGGGCCGAACAGCCCCGGCCGCTGCTCCTCCTGCTCGAACGTCTTGCCCAGTTCGGCGTAGTACTGGAGCATGCCCAGCGGCTGGGGCGCCTGCGCGAGGTTCGAGAACGTGATCGGCGAGCCCATCTCCTCCGTGATGAGCTGGGCCATCTCGCCCTGCCGCTCGTTGTAGATCGCGGCCAGCCTGCCGATGACCTCGGCCCGCTCGGCGAACGTCATCCGCGGCCACGGCCCGTGGTCGAACGCCTCCCTGGCGGCCGCGACCGCGCGGTCCATGTCCGCGGTCGTGCCGTCGGGTACCTGGCCGACCACCTCCTCGGTGTGCGGGGAGACGATGTCTATCGTCGCGGTGCCCGCGGGGGCCACCCATTCGCCCCCGATGAACAGCGTGTCGTGCCGGCGCATGTCGTGACCCTCCTGCTTGACCGAATGCTTGCTTGTTTCCGGACTTCCTCAAGGTGACCGAACCATGTTCTGTCCGGACACGCAAGAGGGGTGCGGCACGCTCTGCCGCACCCCTCTCCGGCTCTAACCGAGCAGGTGCTTCATGGATCTCTTGACGAGGTCGGCGCGCTTGGCCGGGTCGGTCACGCTCTCAGCGCCGAAGCCCAGGTAGACGGTGTCCTTGGTGACGATTCCGGCACCCTCCTCGAAGACCTGGTCCGTCCTGAACCAGTTGTTGATCGACGGCGAGGTGCCCTCGGGAGGCGCCCCGACGGCCCAGCCGCCCAGGTCCGACTCGAACGAGGTCTGCTCGGTCGTCACGCCGTCCAGGGTGACCGCGAAGTCGTCCAGGAAGACGCCCGCACCCTGGGTGCTCCAGTCGCTGATGTAGGAGACCGACAGCTCGACCTTCTTGCCCGCGTACGGGGTCAGGTCGATCTTCCACTGCTGCCAGCCGGCCGAGTTGCCGGTGGCGGCGTGCCAGGCGCCGGAGGTGCCGGTGGACTCGCAGTTGGGGCCCTGGTAGCGCTGGGTGAACGGGTGGATCGCCCGCCAGCCTTCACCGCCGCTGGGCGGGTCGCAGCTGCTGCCGGTCTCCTGGGTGGTGTGCCCGTTGGCGTCCGGGAGCATGGTCCAGTCGTCGCCGCCCGCCGTGTGCGCCTCTACCGCGAGGTAGTCCCAGGTGCTCTCGGTGTCGTACGACGTCCAGAACGTCAGCTCGCCGCTGCTCTTGCCGGTCAGGTCGATCGTCTTGGTCAGCCGCTTCCACGAGACGTCGGCGATGCCGCTGTAGACGTCCCATGCCCCGGAGTGCGGGTCGAACGGGCCGCCCGGGCGTGCCCACTTGACCTGTGCCGAGCTCGCGAACAGCGGGAACTGCTGCGCGGGCAGGATGGCCGAGGTGGCCACGAACGAGTTGGTGTGGCTCGGCTCGATCGTCGCGCCGAAGCCGTCGAACGTGCCGCCGTTGCCCGCCAGCCCGAACGGCTGGCCCGTGTCGTGGTCGGTGCCGGCGTCGTCGAAGAAGACGTACGCGCCCAGCCAGTACTGCTGGAAGTCGTTGAACACCGCGATGCACGGCGGGTCGTCCGGGACCGTGCACTCCGGCTGCGCCGGCTGGTCGGGCTGGTAGTAGTAGGCGCCGTTGTTGTTGGCCGCGAACGACGGGTACTTGCCGGCGTGCAGCAGCTTGCCGCCCTCGTTCAGGTAGTCGCGGACCGCCAGTTC
Organism: Nonomuraea sp. NPDC003707; assembly: GCF_053587055.1. Classification (NCBI taxonomy): domain Bacteria; kingdom Bacillati; phylum Actinomycetota; class Actinomycetes; order Streptosporangiales; family Streptosporangiaceae; genus Nonomuraea; species Nonomuraea sp. NPDC003707. The sequence goes on from NZ_JBSFNK010000037.1 coordinate 119,835, forward strand.
GGTGTCCACGCCGCCCTTGGAGGTCGTGCCGCCCACCTGGCCGGGCGACCTCGGGATGATGTCGTCGCCGGTCTCCCACACCACGGCCTTGTAGTGGCTGAGCACGCCCAGCGGGTGCGGGGCCTTGCGGCCCATCTTGTCCATGTCGTACACGTCCGAGGTGTAGCCGGCCGCCGTGAGCGCCGCGGCGTACTCGTCGGCGTACTTGGCCTCGGTCACGCCCTGCGCCGGGCTGAGGCCTGTGACGTCCTCCGTGGCCAGGATCAGCACCTTTCCGCCGATGTCGGTCGCCACGGTGTAGGTGAAGTCGGCGCTCTTCCTGCCGATCGAGGCGAACCAGACCTTCACCTTGTCGCCCGGCCTGGTGCCGGTGATCCTGCCGCGCAGCCGGTGGTAGTAGCGGTCGTAACCGCTGCCGTACCGCTCGCCGCCCTTCCACTCACCCGTCAGGACGGTCTTGGTACGGCCGCCGTTGACCTGGTAGTTCAGGAAGACCGGGCCGAGCTTGCGCTTGGCGTTGACCTGGACGACCTGGTCCTTGCCGTAGCTGACCTCGAACGGGTCGATCTCGAAGTCCGGGGTCGTGTTGCCCAGGTGGTTCACCGGCTCGACGGGGTTGACCGCGGACTTGGCCACGTCGAGCGCGAACGGCAGGCCCTTCTCGAACTCGCCCTGCACCAGCGCCTCGTCGTCGGGGAAGACGAACCCGCAGCCGTCGCAGCCCTCGTCCAGCTCCGGCGTCCACGACAGCGTGCCGTACTGGCGGTGGGCATGGTCGTTGGTGTCGCCGTTCGTGGTGTACAGCTCGGCCCCGAGGTCGGGGTCGAAGCCGGGGACGGCCGGTTTGGCGTCGTTGCCGGTGATGGCCTCGTAGATCGGGTTGTCGGGCGTCTCCGTGGCGATCTGGAAGCCGCTCGGGTAGAGCAGCAGCGGGCCGTAGGAGTGGTAGTTGAGCTGCATCTCGAACCCGATGCGCCTGAGCAGGCCGTCCATGGCCCTGGTCTCCGGCTCGCTGGCCGGGCCCGTGCCGCGGTAGGTGTCGCTGCTCGGGATGCTCGACGAGCCTTCCTCGTCGTAGTGGAAGTTCGTCGGGAAGTTCCGGTTCGGGTCGACGCCGTCGCCGACCGTGATCTTGCCGTCGCCGTTGACGTCGCGCAGGTTCTTGCGCCACAGGCGGTTGCCCTCGGTGAACGTGAAGTCGTACCCGTCGGGGTTGGCCACCGGCACGAACCACAGCTCGCTCTTGTTGAGCAGGTCCTTCAGCGCGGCCTTGTTCGCGATCAGGTACTTCAGCAGCCGCATGTCCACCTCAGTGGCGATCCACTCGCGGGCGTGCTGGGTGGCGGAGTAGAGGGTCGAGGGCTTGATGCCGTCGGGCAGCAGCCGGGCGCCCGTGGTGACCTTGACGGCCAGGATGTCCTGGCCCTTCAGCGACTTGCCGATGGACTGGAGCTTGACGATGTCCTTGTTGGCGTTCGCGATGGCCTTGAGCTGGTCGGCGATGCCGCCCGCCTCGGAATAGGACTTCCACACGGTGTAGCCGGAGGCCGCCTGCGCCTTGGCGGCCTCGAGCTGGGTCTGGCCCTGCGGGTTGCGTACGGGCTCGGGTTTGTGGCCGAGCTTGCGCAGCGCGTCCAGGTCGGTCTGTGCGGCGGTGAGTTCGATGTGTTCCCGGTCGCCCTTGTTCTGCTGCTGGACGACGTCGAAGCCCTTTTCCCTGAGTGTCTGCGCGGTGCCCGGGGCGCTGTCGAGCTGGTAGAGCTCGATGCGGTCGCGGGGCGGTAGCGGGTCCACGGACGCCTGCGCGGTCGTGGCCACGATGGAGGTGCCTAAGCCGAGGATGACGGCGGTGGCGAGGGTCAATGTTCGAGACACGATCTGCCCCTTCGCAGAGACGAGTTCGATCGCCATCTCAGACCGTTGGAGCGATCTATACAAGGCCCAATCTTTAGGTTCGCCTTAAGTCGGACAAATCACCATAAATGTCACCAATGGTGCGGCAGTTCGGCCGTTCGGGTGACAGGAATCAAGATCATCTTCTATAGTTTCGGACCGTCTATGAGGGGAGGGGGCGGGTGTGAGAATCGGGCGGATCGCCGTTCTTGTCGCCGTTCTCGCCGGGCTGCTCGGCCTTCCCGCGCCATCCCCTGCCGTGGCCGCTCCCAGCCCTGGTGACCTGCGAAAACTCACCAAACAGGCCGAGCTGCTCGAAAAGCGCTACCGAGGCCAGATCCAGAGCCTGGAGGAGATCAAGCTCCAGGTGAAACGGGCGACCACCACTTCCGGCACCCTTCAGGCTCAGCTGAAGGACGCGCAGGCGGACGTGGCGGACATCGCGCAGACCGCGTACATGGTGGGGCCCCTCGACACCTTCCGGCTCCTCACCCCCAACGCCGACCCGACCGTGATACTGGGGCAGGCGGCCAACATGAACTACATGGCCGACGAGCGCACCAGGCGCGTCCAGGGCGTCCAGAAGCTGATCGACAAGTCCAAAGAGGCGAAGATCGCCGCCAACGACAGGATCGAGAAGCTGCGCAAGGAGATCAAGAACCTCCAGAGCAAGCAGCGCGACATCGACAAGCTGCTCGCCAAGTACGGCTTCCAGCAGCCCGGCGGCGCCGAGGGCCTGACCCAGCGCATGATCGACGTGCGGGCCGACATCATGCGGAACTTCCCCATGAAGTACGGCGTGGGCTGCCTGCGTGTCGGCGACCCCGGCGAGCACGGCAAGGGCCGGGCCTGCGACTTCATGATGTCGCGTGGCGGCACCATGGCCGGCGGGTCCGACGAGGCCCGCGGAGACGCCCTTGCCGACTACCTGATCAAGAACGGCGCCCGGATCGGCGTCATGTACATCATCTGGAAGCAGCGCTACTACGACATCCGGTCAGGCGGCGGCTGGGACCCGATGTCCGACCGCGGCGGGGTCACGGCCAACCACTACGACCACGTTCACGTGTCGGTGTTCTGAGCCTGGAGCTGCTCCCGCAGCCACCGGTAGGAGGCCTTCGGGGTGCGGCGCCGGGTCTCGAAGTCCACGTGTACGAGGCCGAAGCGCTGGTGGTAGCCCTCGGCCCACTCGAAGTTGTCCAGCAGGGACCAGACGAAGTAGCCCCGTACGTCCACGCCCTCGGCCATGGCCCGGCGCATCGCCGCGATGTGGCCTTCCAGGAACTCGATGCGGGAGTGGTCCTCGAGCGTGTCGTCGGTCGAGCAGCCGTTCTCCGTGATGTGGATGGGCGGGAGCGCGCTGCCGTACCTGGACTTGAGGCCGGTCAGGAGCTCGCGCAGGCCGTCGGGGACGACCGGCCAGCCGAACGCGGTGGTGGGGTAGCCGGTGATGCCCGCGTCCGCGAACGGGAGGCCGTCGTCGGTGGGGGCGGCGATGCGGGTGGGGTTGTAGTAGTTGATGCCCAGGCCGTCCAGCGGGGCGGCGATGATGTCGAGGTCGCCGTCCCAGACGAAGTCCACGGTCGGGGTGTACGCCGACAGGTCCGGATATTTGCCGAGAAGTATGGGGTCGTTGAAGAGGCGGTTGTGGAGGATGTCGTAGGCCTCCGCCGCCTTCAGGTCGGCTTCTTCCTGGGACGCGGGCCAGACCGGGGTGCAGTTGTTGGTGATGGCCACCTGGCGGGCACCGGCCGCCCGCAGGGCCTGCACGGCCAGGCCGTGGGCCAGGAGCTGGTGGTGGGCGGCGGGGAGCGCGTCCGTGAGGAGGGCCTGGCCCGGGGCGTGGATGCCCATGGCGTACCCGTAGGCCATGTGGACGAACGGCTCGTTCAGGGTGATCCAGAGGGGGACGCGGTCGGCCAGGCGGGCGGCGACAGTGGCGGCGTACTCGGCGAAATTTCCCGAAATATCGCGGTTAATCCACCCACCGCGATCTTGCAGCGCCTGCGGCAGATCCCAGTGGAACAGCGTCGGCACCGGCTGGATGCCCTTCTCCAGCAGCGCGTCCACCAGTCGCTCGTAGAAGTCGAGCCCTGCCACGTTGACCTCGCCGTCCCCCCGCGGCTGCACGCGCGGCCAGGCTATGGAGAAGCGGTAGGCGTTCACCCCGAGCCCGGACATGAGCTCGACGTCCTCGCGCCACCGGCGATAGTGGTCGCAGGCGACGTCCCCGGTATGCCCGTCCCTGGTGCGACCCGGCTCGTGGGCGAAGGTGTCCCAGACGGAGACGCCCCTGCCGTCCTCCTTGACCGCGCCCTCGATCTGGTACGCCGCAGTGGCCGTCCCCCACAGGAACATCCCGGGCTCCTTTCGTCTATGGGAACTTTAATGTCAGTAATAGGTCAGGATGGGGTCATGACGAGTACCTTGCGCCGCCGTCCCGCCCAGCGCCGGAGCGTGGAGCGGGTGGAGCGGATGCTCGACGAGTGCGCGCTCCTGCTCGATGAGGTCGGCTACGAGGCGATGACCACCAAAGAGGTCGCCCGCCGCGCCGAAGTTCCGATCGGCACCTTCTACCAGTTCTTCCACGACAAGCAGGGGTTGGCGCGGGCACTGGCGCGGCGCAACCTCGAGGCGTTCCTCGCCCGCGTCACCGACCGCATCCCCAAGGCCGACCTCGGACACTGGACGGACCTGGTGGACCTGGCCATCGACGAGTTCGTCGCCATGAAGCGCACCACGCCGGGGTTCGCGGTGCTCGACTTCGGCGAGGTCCTCCTCGGCCCCGGCGGCCCGGCGGTCGGCGGGAGCAAGACGGCGCTGGACGGGACGCAGGAGAACAACGTGGTGGTGGCCGACCGGCTGCGCACCCTCACCCTCGAACTCCTGGACGCACCCGTGGGGCCGGGGCTGGATCGCGCGCTGCTGGTGGCGGTGGAGGCGACGGACGCGGTGCTCAAGCTGGCGTTCCGCGTGGATCCGTGCGGGGATGCGGTGCTGATCGCCGAATGCAAACACCTCGTCCGCCGCTACCTGTCCGACCACCTCGCCTGACACGCCGTCCGGCCGCACGCCGCGAGGCTCGCCCTTCCGGCGCCGGGTGTCAGGTGGTGGTGTCGAGGCGGGTGCGGAGGTCCGTGTCGAGCTTGAGGTCCGCGGCGGCGATGGCCTCCTCCAGCTGGGCCCGCGTCGAGACGCCCACGATCGGGACCACGCCGTCGGCCAGCAGCCACGCCAGCACCACCTGGTTGACCGTGGCACCCAGCTCGTCCGCGACCTCCCGCAGCACCGCGAGCCGCCGCGTGGTCCCCGAGTGGTCGTAGATCTCGGGAATGGGCCGGTCGGCGCGCGTGTAGCTGCCGAACATCAGCGTGTTGTACGCCCACAACGTCACCTCAGGCTCGGCGGCCAGGTAGTCGAGGGTCTCGTCCGTGGCGAGCCGGTGCCCGGACTCCGCCAGCCTGGCGAGCGGTCGCGGTCGCAGGTAGGTGTGGCGGAGCTGGAGATAGGTGTAGGGGATCCAGCCGTGGGCGGCCGAGAGGTTCCTGGCCCGTTCGAGGCGCCAGGTCGCGATGTTGCTCGCCCCCGCGCTGCGGATCTTGCCTGCCTGGGCGAGCTCGTCCATCGCCCCCAGGGTCTCCTCCAGCGGGACGGACCGGTCTTCGATGTGCGACCAGTACAGGTCGATGTGGTCCGTGCCGAGGCGCCGCAGGCTGCCCTCGGCGGCCCTGGCGACGGTGGGGGCGGACAGGCCCTCGGCGGAGGCCAGAGTGGTGTCGCCGGGGACCGTGGGGCGGGCGCCGCCCTTCGTGCTGATGAAGATCTCATCGCGGTTGCCGCGGGCGGCCAGCCACGCCCCGATGGCCAGCTCGCTCTCATCGCCCGACCGGCCCTCCACCCAGAACGGGTAGTTGTTGGCCGTGTCGAGCATCGTGCCGCCGGCCTCGTGGAACCGGTCCAGGATGGCGAACGTGTCCCGCAGGTCGACGGTCGTGCCGAACGAAATCGTGCCGAGTGCGATGTTCATGGGCCGACTCTGGGAGCTGGAGCGCACTCCATGTCAAGCCGATTGACCTGGAGCGCGCTCCAGGTGGGATCCTGGAGGACGTGAGTGTCTACACGCCGGCGGAAGTTGTCGAGGAGACCGGCTTCAGCATCGACACCCTGCGCTACTACGAGAAGATCGGCCTGCTGGAGCGCGTCGGGCGCAACGCGGCCGGGCAGCGCAGGTTCAGCCAGGAGGACGTCGGCTGGCTCGGCACGCTGCGCTGCCTGCGTGACACGGGCATGCCCATCGCCAAGATGCTCCGCTTCGCCGAGCTCGTACGCGCCGGAGACCACACGATCCCCGACCGGATCAGGCTGCTGGAAGAGCACGACCGGCAGGTCAGGGAGCAGATCGACAAGCTGGCCGAGCGGCAGACGTACATCCACAACAAGATTGGCTACTACCGAAGCCAGCTCTAGCCCTGTCTTTGCGGTCCGGCTGTTAAACCAAGATCCATGGCCGGATCGAGGGCGGAGCGGATCGATGAGCCGTTGCGCCGTGTCGCCAGGTTGTGCGCGGCGATGCTGTTCGTGGTGCTGGCGCACGTGACGGTCGTCCAGGCGTTCGGTTCGCGGGAGCTCAACGCCGACCACAGGAACGTACGGCCGCTGATCGCCAGGTTCGACCATCCGCGCGGCGACATCCTCACCTATGAGGGCACCCCGATCGCCGTGAGCCGCCCGACCGGCGGCGGCCCGTACCTCTACCGGCGGGTCTACCAGGATGGGGAGCTGTACGCGGCCGTCACCGGTCACATGTCGCTCTACCGCTCCACCGGAATCGAGCAGGCGCGGGACGAGGTGCTGTCCGGGGAGGACCCGAAGGTCAAGGTGCGCTCGCTGGTCAGGGAGGGCGTCGTGCAGGGGGCCGACGTCCGGCTGACGATCAGTGAACGGGTGCAGCGGGCCGCGTACCAGGAGCTCAAGAGGATGGGACTCCCGGGAGCGGTGGTGGCCGTCAACCCGGCGACGGGGGCGATCCTGGCGCTGGCCACCTACCCGACCTACGACCCGAACACCCTCACCACGTTCGACGCCGGCCGCCTTCTGGAGACCTCGCGGCTGCTCCGGCAGGATCCGTCGCGGCCCCTGCTGAACCGGGCGCTGAACCGCCTCTATCCGCCCGGGTCCACCTTCAAGCTGGTGACGGCGGCCGCGGCGCTGGCGTCCGGGGAGTACACCCCGACCTCGCTGGTGAACGCGCCCGTACGGCTGCGGCTGCCCGGGACGCCGACGATCCTGCAGAACGCGGGCGGCAGCGGGTGCGGGAAGCAGCGGCCGACGCTCACGGACGCGTTCCACGTGTCCTGCAACACCGCGTTCGCCGGCCTCGGGCTGCAGCTCGGGCAGGACCTGCTCAGGGACCAGGCGGAGGCGTTCGGCTTCAACGCGCCGAACCTGACGATCCCGCTCGTCGCCACGGCCAGCCGCTATCCGCTGTCCATGGACCGGGCGCAGACCGCCCTGTCGGCCATCGGGCACCACGACAGCCGGGTGACGCCGCTGATGGTCGCCATGCTGTCGGCCGCCGTGGCCAACAACGGGACCTTGATGCGGCCGTACCTGGTGGAGGAGATACGGCTGGCGGACGGTTCGGTCATCGACCGCGCCGACCCCTCGGTCTACCGCAAGGCCGTGTCGCCGGCGCTGGCCAAGAGCCTGGCGACGATGATGACGATGGCGCCGCGCACCGGGAAGTCGGCGGCGGCCGGCCCCAGGAAGGGCGCCGAGGCCGTCCTGTCGGAGATCATCCCGGGGACGGACGACCACGCGCTCGTCACCGCCTTCGCGCCCGCGGACGCGCCCGAGGTGGCGGTGGGGGTCGTGCTGGAGCGCCCCGGGGCGCGGGCCGACGCGGTGACCTCGATCGCCCGCACGGTCATCGCGGCCGCCCTGCAGTGAGGGTCAGCGGTAGGCGGTGGCCTGGAGGGTGTAGAGGTCGGCGTAGAGGCCGTTGAGGGACATCAGGGTGTGGTGGTCGCCCTGTTCGGTGATCTTGCCGTGGTCGAGGACGT
>NZ_JBSFNK010000038.1:0-116754 GCF_053587055.1 Nonomuraea sp. NPDC003707
AGGGCACCACCAAGATGAACTCCCTGCGCTCCGACGACCTCGACGCCCGCTTCCCCGGCCTCATGCGGGCCATCATCGACTCCTGCGTCCGCGAAAACGACCAGGCCGCCCAAGCCCGTTAGACGACCGCGCCGGTCACGAACGCACTCCCGCGATCTCTAGCCTCTCCGACGGATCGCGGCTTCATCTCCCATGCCCCGATGGCATGAACATTCCGATATCTGTACGAGATCACCACGAGGAGACCCATGATCCAGGCGTGCTTGCTGTACCCGAACACCGAGGGCTCGCACTTCGACTTCGAGTACTGGCAGAACAGTCACCTGCCCTGGCTGACGAGGATCCTCAGCCCGGCACTCCAGCACATCTCCGGCGTCAAGGGGTTGTCCGGCGGCGAACCCGGAAGCGGGCCGCCCTATGTCGCCATCGGTGCCCTGCAGTTCGAAAGCCTTGACGCGATGCAGGCCGCCTACATGCCACACATGGAGGCGATCTTCGACGACATCAAGAACTTCACCGACATCACCCCGGTACTGATGCTCGGCGAAGTCGTCGGTCCGGCGCCCCGGTAGTGTCCGGTCCCGGACGTTCGTCAGCGGCGGTCGCGGTGCTCCTGCCTGCCAGGGGCCTCAGTAGCAACGCGGCGGACGGTCCCGAGCCCAGCTGGGCGAGTCCGCCGGACAGTAGCTGCGCGACTATCTCGGTACGACCACCGTCACCTACGTCCACCTCTACCTCGGCGTGATCCCTGATGCCTATCGCCCGCTGCTGTACTTCGTGTGCGCAGCCGGAAGTGCTGGCAGTGCATTGTGGTGCTCTCCTGCGACAGCACGGTTGATGACCGGGGAGCAGCGAGCCGAGCCGGCGCAGATCAATGCGGCGTTGACCGAGACGGCTCCCAATGACTCCACCCGGTCTGCGCCACATGACAGCTGAAGAGCGCTACAGTGACCTGCCGGTCGCGTAGCCGTAGGAGGTGGCGACGACGGTCTTGGCTACTTCCAGTTCCTCCTCGGTGCGGGGTCCGTAGAGCATCACCACGTTGATCGTGGGAGAGTACAGGGGGTGGCGCTCACCCCAGCCCTTGGCGATGAGTTCCTGCTGATCCTCTTGAGACAGGGCCAGGTGCAGGCTGCCGTCGGCATGGACGTGTGCGAACTCGGCGATCAGACGGGGCGGCAGGAGCACCGCTCCCTCAGGTGGCTTCGCGTCGCCTTCCAGGAAGAAGGCGGTCGCGCCCGGCTCGGAGATCTCACTGGGCCTGATCTCGGTTGCGGGGAGCGCGGTACTCATCCACTGCGTCAGTTGTTCGCGGATCTCGTCGGGGCTGAGTTGGCTGAGCTGAACGTGCGGCACGGACGGTCCCGTCTCGGGGCGGTCGCCTGCGCGGGTGGGCAGGGTCATCATGGTGGTCTCCTCAGAGAGTGATCGCGATCTTGCCGCGGGTGTACGTGCCGGCGGCGAAGTCGCGCATGGCTTCCATGGACTGTGCAAAGGAATAGGTGGCGGCCACCTCGATGCTGATGCGGTCGGCGGCCAGGCTTGCCGCCTGCCCGGGCAGGTCTCCCGTGGCCGGATCCATCCAGACGTAGACCGGCACCACGCCATCCACCTCGGCGGGGCCGTACAAGGTCGAGATCAGCCGTCCACGTTGCCGAACGAGCACCGCCGTTGAGGCGAGTGCGGGACCGGCGTTGATCAGATCGACGACCACGTCCGCGTCGGTAGAGATGGGGCCGCGCGTGTAGTCGATCGCAGTCTCCGCACCGAGCTCCTGGATATAGGCGGCGTCCGCAGGGGCTGCGGTGGCCAGCACGCGAGCGCCTGCCTGGGCGGCGTGCTGGGTCACGAGCGCGCCGACTCCTCCGGTGGCGCCGATGATCAGCACGGATTCGCCGGGCTCGATGCGCGCGGCTGTCACGACGCAGTGCGCGGTCATGGCCACGGTGGGCAACGCCGCGGCGGCGATCGGGGGCAGAGCTGACGGCCGGTGCGTGATATGTGGCCCGTCGGTGATCACCGCATACTCGGCCAGCATCCCGGACACCGCGCCCGCGTAGGCGATCACCTCATCACCCACCGCGAACCGCGACACCCCCTCCCCCACGGCTGTCACGACGCCGGTGGCGTCCATGCCGGGTACGAACGGATGCGTCACAGGGAACAGCTCGCGCAGCTCACCGGTGACCAACTTGATGTCGAGCGGGTTGAGCGCAGCTGCCTGCACGCGCACCAGCACCTCTCCTGAGGCTGGCAGACGCTCAGGTACATCGGAGACGCGAAGCTGGTCAACAGCGCCGTAACCAGACGCGGCAAGGGCTTTCATGGGAACAAGCCTGCTGGTGGCACGCGGGTGGACGCACTGCCCGTTCGGCTGGTCTCCGCTGCTCGAACGAGTAGCCCTAGCATGAGGCCATGCGCCTGCCTGACCCCGCGGCCGCACTCGCCGCTGCCGCTTCGGTGCTCCAGGCCCCGATCGGCGGCATTCTGGAGCCCGTGTCCGTAGCGTTGTCGGAGTGCCTGCCGCACCGGGCGCTCGCCATGCTGACCGGTGATTGCGCCAGACACCCTATGAAGGCGTATGGCGAAGCCGCGCTGACCGAGCTGATCACCAGCACCGAGTTGGCCAGAGCGGGCGGGACGGTGGAGGTGGGGAGACCATGGTTCGGCCAAGCCCATCTGGCGGGCGAGCTCATATACGCGCTCGTCGTGGCGTCCCAGCCACCCGGTGCCGACGGCGCCCTGCTCGTGGTGGTGACCGGCGATGAACCCGCCGACGAGGTGCGCGTGCTGGTGCAGGCGCTGTGGGATCTGGTGGCGCTGCACCTGTCGCACCGGGCCGTCAATCTCCGACCGGCCGACCTCAGCGGGAACCGGGTCGCGGCCAGCGAGCGCGCCCGTGCCATCACCGAACTCACCAGCGCTCACGCGGCCACGCTCCAGTCGCTGCTCAGCACGTTGCGCAGCCGTACACTCGACGACGCCGCAGCTCGGCGCACCGCCACCGATCTGGCAGTCTCCGCGCTCATCGAACTGCGCGCGGCGGCTGACCTCGACTCCACCCTGAGCGAGGAGCGGGCAGGAGCCGCCTTCGACCGGCTCGCGGGGAAGCTGGCGCCGCTCACCCGCTACAGCGAGGTGTCACTGGAACTCGACGGCCCGCGCGAGCCGGACCACGTCCTGCCTGGTGACATCGCCAACGCGGCCCAGGCCCTGGCCAGGAACACCGTCGTCACCATGCTCGAATACGAGGGGCTGAGCAGGATCCGCGTGACCTGGGAGGTGGCCGGGGCCGAGCTCCACCTGGCGATCCGCGACGACGGACCCGGCGTGCTGACCATCGACGCCCTACCGGTACGCCGCCTCACCGAGCTGGCAGCAGCCGTGGGCGGCCGCCTCTCGCTCGACGCGGTCCCGGGCTGGGGCACCACGGTGACCGCGGCGCTGCCACTCACGCCACCTGTCACAGAGGTTCCTGACGATGCCTTGGCCGTACTCAAACCGCGCGAGCTGGAAGTGCTCGAACGGCTGGCGCGCGGCTTGCGTAACCGGCAGATCGCCGAGGACCTGCTGATCAGCGAGCACACGGTGAAGTTCCACGTCGCCAACATCCTCGGCAAGCTGGGAGTCGCCACCCGTACCGAGGCCGCGGCCCTCGCCCACGTCCATGGCCTGAGCGCCTGACCGCGGACAACGATGATCACCTGTGTCTCGGCTGGGCGCACAGCGCGCGCCGTTTTGTAGGTTGCCGGGCTTGAGGGCACCTTCCTCGTGGCCCGTGGAGGGAGGCCGATACCCTATTCGCGAGTAGCAACGCCAAGTTCTGTGTCACATCGTCCGGCCGTACCCGCCAACGAGGTCATCGCCACTGTTCGCTCTCATCCGACCCGAGGCATGTCGCGTTGACCACCGAGGGAGAAGCGCCGGCCGCGTCGCCGCGCTCGAAGCGCGACACCCAGGACGGCCGGTATACCAACCCGCTGCACACCTGGCTGGTCAGCGAAACGTCCCCGACAGCGATGACCGCGTCCTGCGCTTCCCCACCCGCCAACGGGAGCCAGACGGTTCAGTGGTGTGCCGCGGCCAGGTCCAGCCGGGCCGGTGTCAGCCGCCAGACGGCCAGTGCCGCGACCAGCATGAGGATCGCGCCGTACAGGCTGGTCGTCTTCAGTGATTCGGTGAAAGCGAGCGTGGCCTGGGCGACCAGGTCGGCGGAGCCGCTCTCGCGGGCGACCGCCAGCGCACCGCCGAGCGATTCGCGAACCGCGTCGGTGGCGTTCGCGGGAAGTTCTGCACGGTAGAGGACGGCGGCCAGGCTGCCCAGCACTGCGACGCCGAAAGTGCCGCCGATTTCGTAGGAGGTCTCTTCGATGGCGGCCGCGCTGCCCGCCTTTTCCGCCGGAGTGCCCGACATGATTGCGGCGGAGGCGATGGCGAGCGTTCCCATGCCCGCCCCGATCAACAGGAGCGAGGTGGCCACCCAGGGGAAAGTCGTCGGGGTGAGCCAGAGCACGACAAAGCCGAGCGCGGCGATCACCAGCCCGCCGGCCAGCACGAGGCGCGCGCCGATCTGCGCGGCGATGGCCGGGGCCGCGGGCGAGAGCACACCGGCGCCGACCGCCATCGGCAACATGGCCAGGCCCGTCTGCAGCGGGGAGTAGCCCTCGACCAGTTGCGCCCACTGGACCATGAGCAGCATCATGCCCGCCAGGGCGATCGAGGTGGTGAAGGCGGCCAAGGTGCCGGCGGTGAAGGCGCCGTTGCCGAACAGCCGAATGTCGAGCAGGGGATCCGTACGGCGCAGGCACCGTCGTACGAACCACGTCAACGTGCCTGCGGCCAGCACGGCCGTGCCCGCGGTCCAGGCGTCCAGCCCTTCCGTGGCCAGGTGCTTGATGGCGTAGACCAGGGCGACCATGCCGACGATCGACAGCGCCGTGCCCAGCGCGTCCCAGCGGCCCGGTCGGGGGTTGCGCGACTCGGGCAACAGGAACAGCCCGGCGGCGATCGCCACGACCATCACCGGCACGTTCACCAGGAAAGCGGTGTGCCAGCTGAAGGACTCCAGCAGCAGACCGCCCACGATCGGGCCGAGCGCGCTGCCGACCGCCGCCATCGCCGCCCACACCCCGAGTGCAGTGGCCCGCTCGCGGGCGTCGGTGAAGATGTTGCGGATCATCGACAACGTCGACGGCATGATCATCGCCCCGCCGATGCCGAGCAACGCCCGTACCGCGATCACCTCGGCAGGGCTGTCGGCCCACACGATGGCGGCGGACGCCCCGCCGAAGACCGCGAAGCCGCACAGCAGCATGCGCTTGCGCCCCCAGCGGTCACCCAGCGCGCCCACGGTCACCAGCAGACCCGCCACCACCAGGGAGTAGACGTCGATCATCCACAGCAACTCCACCGCGCCCGGCCTCAAGTCGGCCGAGATCTGCGGCAGCGCCACGTTGAGGATGGTCATGTCCATCGTGACCAGCAACAGGCTCGCTGACAGGACGGCCAGCGCCGTCCAGCGTTTGCGGTAGAGCTCGGTCGCAGTGTGCATCATGAGGTCCTTCCGGGGTTGTGTGGCCGACCCCGGCGCGGCAGGTCTCATGCGAGCACGGGGATCAGCTCTTCGGTTCCATCAAGGCGTTCAGCCGGTCCCGCAGGGCTTGTGCGATCGGCTCGGGCAAGGGGGTGCCGTTGGTGGCCTGCCATAGCCACAGTCCGTCGACGGCCAGCCGGGCCAGGAGCAGGTCGATGTCGTGGGGCTCGGCCGAGGTGGGCAGCGGGGCCCAGCGGTTGATGAGCTCGTTCCACACTGTGGCGAGCTCGGGAGCGGCGGCCGACTCCAGCATGAACGCCAGGTCCGCCTTACCCGCCTGGCTATATGCGCCCATCCGCACATAGGCCGCCACGGTTTCTCGCACCGACGCCTCCGCTGGCGGCTTGCCCAGCTCGGCGATGAGCCAGGTCTCCCAGGCCTCGGTCAGATGCTTCTGGATTGCCATCAGCAGGTCGTCGCGCGTTCTGAAGTGGTACATCAGCCCGCCCTTGGTGACGCCGGCCTCTTCGGCCGCCGACTCCAACGTCAGGCCGGTGATGCCATCGCGTTCTGTCACGCGGATCGCGGCGTCCAGGATCTGGTTTCTCTGGCTAGGGCGCACCCTCCTAACTATACCACCCAGAAGGTACAGTTAGGAGGGCATGTGAAGGCGTGCGGCTCATATGATGCTGAAGTTCGCCATCATCGCCATGTCCTCGTGCTCCAGGTTGTGGCAATGGAGCATGTACCGGCCGCGATAACCCTGGAAGCGGGCCAGCACGTCCACGGTCTCATACGGCCGCACGTCCACCGTGTCCTTCCAGCCGCGTTCATGCGCCCCGGGCGGCTGCCCATCGCGAGACACCACCTGGAAGTGGGCCAGGTGCAGATGCACCGGATGGTAAAAGTCACTGGTGAACCGCCACCGTTCGATGGCCCCCAGGCGCGGCGCCGCCAGGAATCGATCGGGAGCGAAGGGATGTCCGTTCACCGTCCAGATGGAGGAGCCGTCGGACCTCCACGTCAGCCGGAAGTCGAAGGTCCGGGTGGCCGCGACGCGCGCCCCGGCCAGGGGCTGGACGTCTGCGAGCCGGGCGGGGACGTGTGACCCGTCACGCACCTTGCGGGTCACCCGGAACCGCATGACCTCGCGCATCCTCCCCTCGCCCAAGGTGTTGACGAGCTGGACGGCGGTGCCGGGTTTCCAGCGCGAAAAGTCGATGACGACCTCGGCCCGCTCCGCCGGAGCCAGTGTGATGGCGTCCAGCTCCTGGGGACGGGCCAGCAGTCCGGCGTCGGTGCCGATCTGGATCAGCGGTCCGCCGGGATCCAGGCGCAGGCGGTAGCGACGCGCGTTGCAGGCATTGAGCAACCGGAAGCGGTAGCGGGTGGCGGTCACCTCCAGTTCGGGCCAGGGCGCGCCGTTGACCAGGGTGACGTCCCCCATCACGCCGTTCATGTACGGCTCTTCGACGCCTGGCCTGCCCTTGAGCGACGGGTCGAGGGCGGGGTAGCGGAAGGAGCCGTTCTCCTCGAAGGCCCGGTCACAGATCATCAGGGGAATGTCCCGGTCCCCGTCGGGGAGGGGGAGCGCCAGTTCCTCGTCGTCGCGCACGAGGAAGAACCCGGCCAGCCCGCGCCAGACCTGCGGGCCGCTGAAGTCCATGCGGTGGTCGTGATACCAGAGCGTCGCGGCCTGCTGGATGAGCGGATACACGTATTCTTTGGCCTGGTCAGAGATGGTCCAGGCGTTCGGCGCCATGTGCATCGCGCCATGAGACATGCCCGCGTCGGCCGGCGCGGGCCGCCAGCCCTTGGGGGCGACGATGTCGGTCGGATAGCCGTCGGATTCGGGTGGAGTCACTCCGCCGTGCAGGTGGGTGGAGGTGGGCACGGGAAGTTCGTTGCGCACGGTCACCAGGGTGTTGCGCCCCGACCGGCCGACGATCGTCGGGCCGGGGAACCGCCCGTCGTAGCCCCACACCTGGGTACGCAGTCCGGGCAAGATCTCCGCCTCGGCGACGCGTTGCACGATCTCGTAGCGATCCACCCCGCCCGCCGTGCTCACCGGTTGGGCGACCTGCGGTATGGGCAGCGGAACACGGAACGGCTTGGGCAGCGCCGTCCTGCTTTTGATGACCCGGCCCGGGCTCTCCTGGCCCGCGGTGCGCAGGGTGGCGGCGCCGCCGGTGATCGTGGCGATCGTCATCCCTCCCGTGACGCCCAGAAACCCGCGGCGGCTCAGTCGGCGCGTGAATGTCATCGGGACTCCTTCGTGTATGCCGCCGCAGCGGGCGTGTCGACCCAGACCGACTCGGCGAGCACGACCAGCAGGACGAGCATGGCGACAGCGGCCATCGTCACGCCGAGGAACATGTGCGGGGCCACCACGCGGGCCATGCCCAGGCCGATCTGTACCGCCGCTATCGCCAGGAAGGCGCCGGACAGGATCGTCGGCCGCCAGATGGCAGGGCCTCCTGCCCGCTTGCGCCACCGGTACTCCAGTACCGCGGCCACGACCTGAACGAGCGCGACAACGAGGAGCGCGGAGCCGACCGCGCTGTGAACGGTGAGCAGACCCGCATCCCCTGTCACGAACAGGCCTGCCAGCAAACCCTGAACAAGAGTCGCCAGAAGAAGAAGCGCTGAAGTCACCCTTAGCACCCATGCCATCCATGGGGCTTTGGGAATCGGGTCGGTGGGCATGAACGTCCTTTCGTCATTCGCCGCACGGCGCGGGAGAGCGCAGCCTGTGGGTCATGAGTCTGTTGCCCCGCATGGCATGCGCCACGGGAAGGCATCTCGGCCCGAGCGCTCGTTACTGTACCATCTAGAAGGCATAGTAACTCTATGCCCCCGGCGCTGATGAGCTCGATGGCGCGGGCATGACGCAGCTGGTAGATGTCGATCTCCAGTGGCGGCGAAGCCGGTTTTCGGTTGGGCACGGGCGTTGCGCCAGCGAACGTAGCCACCGATCGCCGTGTTCTGCTCGTCATGGGAACGGTGATCGGTGCTGTTCAGGGCGTAATAACGCAGCGCGGCGAACTCGGACTCGATCCAGTTCAACCACGAGCCGTAGGTCGGCAGGAACACCAGCTCGACGTCGTTGCCGGCGGCCCACGCTCGGACCTGGAGATGCTTATGCGGCGAGTAGTTGTCCATGATCACATACAGCCTCTCGCCGGGCCACCGCGAACGCAGGGTCTTGAGGAAGGACAGAAACTCCCGCCACCGCTTACGCCGGCGGATGCGGTAGTACAGCTTGCCGGTGGCCAGATCCAGCGTGGCGATCATGTGTATGACGCCGAAGTAACGGTTGTAGGTGGCCCGCAGCCGGGCCGGACTTCCGACTGGCCGCCACCGTTTACCCTTGCGGGGCAGCAGGTTCAACGGGCCGAACTCATCGACGCAGATCACCTTCCCGTCGGCGGGTGGGTGGTCGTATGACTCCAGCACCCGCTGCATCTTGGCGATGAAGTGCGGGTCGTTGGACGCCTTCCACGTGGTGGTGGTCTGCCAGCTCACGCCACCCTTGCGCAGGATGCGCCGCAGGTGCTCGCGGCTGAGGGCGTCCACCACGCCGCAGCCGATGAGGTGTTCGGCCAAGGTGCGCAAGCTCCAGGTGGAGTGGCCGGGGTGATGCCCACTCGGCGGGGACCGTCCGGGCGATCAGACAGATGTGCTCACGCACCTGCTCACTGATCGCCGGTGGCCGGCCCCCGCTCCATTTTGGGTCCAGCGCGTCGAACCCCCGCTCGTTGAAGGCGTGGATGACATCGCGCACGTAATCCTCACCGACCTGCATCAACGAGGTGATATCCGGCACGCTCTGGCCTTGCCCCGACATCATCACCACGATCGCCCGGCGCAGCCTGACCGGGTCCTTCGCACTCCGGATCTTTCGGCCCTCCTCCATCGACAAGGGCTGGACGAACACATCCGGTGGACGAGCCACTCCCTCCCAGCTTCAGAGGCAGCCAGCCTGACGGGTTCACCAGCCGAGATCAATTACCCGGTCAACGTTCCGGGACGGCCCACTAGGAAGCAAGCCCGCGATCGACACGCTGCCGGAGACCAGCGATGAGACTCAGCCCTCAGCAACGCCACCACAACGAGACCAAGATCCGAGCCGCCATGGACCGGCTCCTGCGGGGTGACCTCCCGCCCGGCGGCAAGTGCGACATCAAGACCCTCGCCCGGGAATCCGGCATCGACCGCACCGCCTTCTACGGCAACCGCCCCTACGCCCACCTGCGCGAAGAGTTCGAAACCAGGCTCGCCGCCATCCACGATGCCGGCGACACCCCCCACTCCCGCGATGCCCAGATCAGCCGGCTGAAAGCCGAGATCACCACCCTCAAAGAACGACTCACCCGCCGAGACCAGACCATCGACGAACTCGCCGACTTCCGCATCGAAGCGCTCTCCCGGCTCGCCGCCCAGCATGAGGAGATCCTCCAACTCCGCCTCCAGGACGATCGAGATGCCCAAGTACGTCGGCTACCGACCAGGACCACAAGCACCGGGCCATGCAGTTGACGAGTCTTCTGCGGACTGCCATCGCTGACTGCGAACTGTCTTGGCAAGCAACGACGATCTCTGCTCGAGTGGGCCGCATGCCACAGCGCTATGACGAATTCGCCGATTGGTACGACACCTGGGTCACCAGCGGAGTGGGACAACCACACGCCCAATCAGCAGACCGACTGCTGCTCCGACTACTCGGCCCCGGCCATGATCGCCTCTGCCTCGACCTCGGCTGCGGTGGAGGCGCACACGTCCCCGCCCTGACCAATCTGGGCTGGCGCGTCACCGGCGTTGACCTCTCCCCTCAGCAGGTCGGCCTCGCCCGGCGAACCGGCATCACCGCCACGGTCGCCAATGCCGAAGACCTTCCTTTCGAAGACCAATCCTTCGACGCCGTCGCCACGATCATGACCACCACCGACTTCGACCACCTGCCGCCGGTCTTCGCCGAAGCCCACCGAGTACTCCGCCCCGGAGGCCGTCTCGTGGTCATCGCGAGTCACCCCTGCTTCGGCGGGGTCTTCGTCGAACGTGACGGCCAAGGCTCCTGCATCGTCCATCCCGGCTATCGCCGCCATGAACGCATCGAGGAACACCCCCTCCTCGGCGACGGAATCCGCTCCCGCGTCGGCGTCGTCAACGTCCCCCTGCCCACCCTGCTCAACGCGTTGACCGGGGCGGGGCTCATTCTCAACGAAACCGCGGAAGATGACGGCGATCAACCGATCCCGAAATTGCTCGGCCTCACCGCCATGAGGCCACACCAACAGCCATGCCGATCACCCATGTGATCTCCATCACACACCGCGCCCCGAAACGCAACACAAGGCACATCGAGAGCTACAAACGACCGCATGCACGGCAGTGCGCCTGCCGACAATTACATCCAGGCAGATCAAGCGGCATGTGAGTACTCGTGGAAGACCCCGCCAAGCCGGTCCCGCCGACGTATGTTCAGGTCGACGATTCGCGCCGGATCCGTGATCGGGTCCGGAACGGCGCGTTGCGGAGCCGCTTGATCCAGGGCTCGATGAGCACGGTGCCGGTTGTAGAACTGTTCGTACTCACGCAGGGCGTACTGTAGGTGGCGTTCGTTCCACAGCAGGCAGCGGTCGAGCAGCTCACGGCGGCACGACTGCACCCACCGCTCCATGACCGCGTTCATCCGCGGCACCCGGATCCCGGTGAGAACGGTACGGATACCGGCCTCGGCCAGGATCTCGTCCATGAGGCTGGGGAACTTCCCGCCTCGGGTCCCGGATCAGGTAGCGGGCCCGACAACCGACCTCTTCCAGGTCCATCACGAGATTCTTCATCACCTGGACGACCCGGCTCGCGGTCGGATGGGCGGTGGTACCCAGCACACTGACGCGCCTGCCGGCGTGCTCGATGACGGCCAGGATGTACTGGCGTTGCCCAGCGAGGGTGACGGTCTCGATGAAGTCGCAAGCCGGCAGCGCATCAGCTTGGGAGCGCAAGAAGTCGGCCCACGTGCTGAATGCCCGTTCGGGCGGCGGATCGAGCCCTTGCTGCTTGAGGGTCTCCCAGACGGTGGAGGGCGCGACCTTGATGCCGAGCGTGGTGAGCTCTCCGTGGACCTGCCGGTAGCCCAGCCGGGGTTCTCGCGGACCAGGCGCAGGATGAGAGCGCGGATGGACTGGAGGGTGGGCGGGCAGCCAGGCCGCTTCGGCCGGCGGTGAGGTCGGGCCGCATTGTAGTGCGCCAGGTGGCGGGTTAGGGTTCGGCGGAGATGGTGCTCGTTGAGGATGAGCAGGCTGCCCAGGAGTTCACGGCGTAGGGTGCCGATGAGCCTTTCGCAGTGTTCGTTCGCCTTCGGGGCCTGCGGTGGGCTCTTGATGACCCGCAGGCCGGCGTCGGCGAGGATCGCGTCAAAGGCGTCGGTGAACTGGCCGCCACGGTCGCGGATCAGGAACTTCAGCTTCGTCATATCCGTGCCGGTGTCGATATCCATGAGGAAGTTACGAGCGGCCTGGACCGTCCACGGCCCGCTGCGGCGCGGGGCGGGCTCACCCCCGGCTCGCTTAAGGATGTTCCAGACGGTAGAAGCCGAGATCGTGTGGCCAAGGCGGGTCAGTTCACCGTGGATGCGCCGGTGGCCCCGGCCATGCGCAAGATGAGAGCCTTGACCGCGGCCGAGGTGGGTGGCCGTCCGAGACGGCGACGTCTGCTGTAGTCCCACTTCTTCGCCACGAGCTTGCGGTGTCAGGCCAGCAGCATGGCCGGGGTTATCGGGAAGATTTCCGCCCATCGGAAACGGGGAATCAGGTGTGAGAGCGCCGCCAACCACAGGCGATCGGCCGGCTCGTAACGCACCCGCTGGACCTGACGGCGCAGGACCTCATTCTGATGCCGAAGCACCAGCAGTTCCGCCTCCTTGGAGACGCTCCTCCGTAGCAGCAGCCCGAGCAAAGACAACAGACGCCGGGTAACGGCGTACACCGTAGACAAGATCACGAAACATGATCCCAGGCGACCCCGACCAGCCATTCGGCGCCCCCGAGCCCTTCCGCCCACCGGACGACGGGCTCTGCGCTGGAAGTGATTCGAGTTCTTGAGCCCCACACGCTGCAACTCGGCTCCATGACGGTCCGGCGGGCACGCCAAAATCGGCTGTCACACGCTGCCGTCGAGCCACACCGGGCGGCAGGACCCCCGACGGACCGAACGTAGGCGACGTTCTCTTCTCACTCGGCCGGGTGGCCGGTGGCTTCGTCATCGACCGTATCCACGGATCCATCGTCGGCCCGATCGTGATGCCCGCCCCCATCGCGGGCCCGTTCCTCCTGCATCCCCCTTGGCGCGGTCCAGGCCTGGGCCCCTATGCCTATCCCGCCGTCGACGGTTTCGACCAGCTCGCCGCGCCGCGGGTACTGAGCGACATCGCGGAGGGCGAGGACGCCCACGTCTCATCGGGAGGGAAAGCGCCCGTATCCACGAATGATCGGCCCGCGCCCACCTGAAGGCCGTCGTGCATCACTTCACCCGAGTACTCGCCAGCCAAACCTGTCCGATTGAGGCACTTTATTACTTCGCATTAGGACGTTGACGAGAACCTTTTCGGACATCTAGCGTCACGGAACATGCTGCGGAGTGCCTCCGTAACACACCCCCTGACAGAAGAGGCAAGCGTGCACCGAGCGGACGCGGCGCGGAGAAGACGAGCGCGACTGCTCTCGATGACGGCCGCCGTCCTGGTCTCGGTAGGGGCCATGGCGGTCCCCGCCCAGGCCGACGAGCCCGCCCCCGGAGCTCTGGCCGAGGTCGCTGAGGCGGGTGCACAGGTCGTGCGGTCACCGGACGGGGATCTGCGGGTCGCGATCACCACCGTGGGCGGGCGCCTCACCTACAGCGTGAACAGTCATGGCAAGGCTCTCGTCGGCGCGTCAGGGCTCGGCGTGGATCTCGCGGGACGGCCCAGCCTCACGCAGGGCATGAGCATCGAGTCCGTCGAGCGGCGTACGATCGACGAGACGTGGAAGCCGGTCTGGGGGGCCTCGAGCAAGGTCCGGAACCACGCGCGCGAGCTCACCGTCCACGCGGTCCAGGCCGACACGGGGTTCAGGCTCGATCTGGTGTTCCGGGTCTTCGACGACGGAGTCGGCTTCCGCTACCGCTTCCCCAGTCAGAGCGGTCTGGACGCCTACACCGTCACCGCCGAGCAGACCGAGTTCGCTCTCGCCCCCACCGCGCGGAGCTGGTCGATCGCCGCGGGCAAGACCTGGTCCGCCGATGAGCAGCACTATCGCGACCTGCCCCTGTCCGGTGTCTCCACCGCCCAGACCCCCATCACCGTCTCGCCCGCCGCCGACTCGTACGTGGTGGTGCACGAGGCCGACCTGACCGACTACCCCAGCATGACGCTGAAGTCGGTGCCCGGACGGCCCGGCCGGTTCTCCAGCGACCTGATCGCCCTGCCCGACGGCACCAAGGCCAGGCTGAACGGCGAGTTCTCCACGCCCTGGCGTACCCTGACCGTGGGCGAGCGCCCCGGCGACCTGGGCGAGTCCCATCTGATCGAGAACCTCAACGACGCGTGCGCGGTCTGCGGCGACACCTCCTGGATCAAGTCGGCGACGTACGTGGGCGTCTGGTGGGAGCTCCAGCGCAGGCAGACCACCTGGACCGCCGGGCCCAAGCACGGCGCGACCACCGCACGGGTCAAGCAGTACATCGACCTGGCCAAGCAGGCGGGCGCGAAGTTCGTACTGGCCGAGGGCTGGAACATCAACGCCGGCGGCGCCTGGGCGAATCAGGACTTCCTGACCCCGCAGGCCGACTTCGACCTGCTCGAGGTGCTCCGGTACGCCGCCGACAACGGCATCGGGTACATCGCCCACAACGAGACTCGGGGCGACATCGACTACTACGACCAGAACCTGGAGAAGATCTTCTCCAAGTACGAGGAACTCGGCATTCGCGCGATCAAGACGGGCTACGCCACGAAGTTCCTGCTCGGCGGCGTGAACCGCAGCCACTACGACCAGGAGGCCGTACGCCACTACCAGCGGGTGATCGACGCGGCGGCCCGGCACCGCATCACCATCGACGCACATGAAGCGATCAAGCCCACCGGCCTCGCGCGCACCTACCCGAACATGATGACGGGCGAGGGCGTCGCGGGCATGGAACAGCAGAACTACATGGGCGTCAACGGCAACCCGCCCGCACAGGCCACCATCCTCCCCTTCACCCGGTTCATGGGAGGACCCGCCGACTACACGCCCGGCGTCCTGAACGTCACCTGGGACCCGGCCCGGCTCGGCACCCGCGTCCAGACCACCTCGGCCGCACAGCTCGCGTTGTACCCGACGTTTTTCAGCCCGATGCAGATGCTCGCGGACACCCCCGAGAACTACGCCGCCCACCCGGGATTCGCCTTCCTCAAGGACATGCCCGCCACCTGGGACGAGACCCGCGTCCTGGACAGCGTCATCGGGGACTACACCACGACGGCGCGTCGGAACGGCGACACCTGGTACCTCGGCGCGATCACCGATGAGAACGACCGGACCCTTCAGGTTCCGCTGTCGTTCCTCCCCAACGGCATCTTCGTGGCGGAGACCTACGCCGACGCCCAGGAGACCACCTGGAAGGGCGACCCGCTGCCCGTCGAGATCCGCAGGACGCTGGTCCGGTCGTCCACCCGGTTGTCCATGTCGCTGGTCGCCGCCGGCGGCCAGGCCGTCAGGATCAGACCCGCGACCGCCCGGGACCTCGCCCACCTCTCCTGGTACACCGGCCCGCGTGCCGGGTACGGCACCCCCAAAGCCGTGCTGGACCCGGCCACCCAGCAGCTCACCGTGAAGGCTCCCCTGACCAACAAGGGCAGCACCGTAGCCGAATTCCAGGCCCGGCTGTTCGTCGACGGTCGCGCCGCGGGCCAAGTGCGGCGTGTCCGCGTCGCGGGCGGTGCAACCCGGACCGTCGAGTTCGTTCTGCCCGCCTCCGAGGTTCCGGACCAGGACTTCCGGATCGCCATGGGCGCACCCGGCGGCGAGCGCGGCAGACCGGTTCCGGTGGCGCAGCCGCGTTCACTGCTCGGCCTCGTCCGGGAGCTGCGAAAGTCCGGCGGGCTGACGTCGTCAGCGCTGGCGCTCCTCCAGCCGACGATCTCCAGGGCCGACACCGCGCTCCGTCAGGGCGACGTGATCGGCCGTCTCCTGGCGCTCCAGGAAGTACGGCTGTCGCTCTACGGTCTTCCCCTCACCGAGGTGACCGCGCAGGCCCGAACCGCCATCGACGACCGGCTCGCCGCTCCGCTCGGCACACCGCAGGCGCTCTTCTCCCTCGCGCTGAAGGTGCGGCTCGCAACCGACGTGGGAGCCCTCGACCCGGCGCTGTCCGGCAGGCTCGGCACCGAGGTCAAAACCTCCATCACCGCGGCGGCCGCGAACAACCCGGCCGGAATGAGGGAGGCGCTCAACCAGTTCACGGCCCTGGTCACGGCCGGCCCGGTCCCGGCGGACGTCGCGGCCGACCTGCTGGCCCTCAGCGGAGTGCTCGCCACCGGGCCCCGCAGGATCGAAGCGGAGTCCGCGCAACTCCTCGGCGGCGCGTGCCTGCGTACCGACCACACCGGCTACACCGGCACCGGCTTCGTGGCCTGCATGAAGACCAAGGACAGCGGCGTACGGTTCAATGCCCCGGTCACCATCAGTGGCCTCTACACCCTCCGCCTCCGCTTCGCCAACGCCATGGGCACCCCTCAGACGATGACCCTCAACGGCGGTACCCAGCCCATCCAGCTCACGCTCCCCACCCTGGCCAACTGGGACACCTGGTCGGAGCACCAGCTCAGCCTCCCCCTTACCCCGGCCGCCCCGCTCACCTTCACCTTCGGCCCCAACGACAACGGCAACGTCAACCTGGACTCCATCAGCCTCGACCCCGATCCAGGAGTCATCCACCGATAACTCGCATCGACCACCATGACGCCTGTGAAATCAGTGGCAGGACCGATCCTGCGGCACCGTCCCACCGGCTCAGCCCAGGACATTCCGCCTGCCGAAGAATCCATCCATGCAGTTCAAGCGGCATGTGGCTACTCGTGAGGAACTCCGCCGAGCCGGTCTGGTCGGCGTATGTTTCAGGTCAGCGATGCGCTCTGGATCCCTGATTGGATCGGGGACGGTGCGCAGCGGGATCGCTTGGGTCAGGACTTGATTGTGCTCGCGAAGGGAGAGAAGCGCCATCCTGTTGGCCGCTCATTCGACGGACTGTGGTTGCTCAACAGCTGCTCGTGCACGTTCGATCGCCGAGGAGACCTGGCCCTGTTCGGCGCGATTCACTCAATGGAATACGAACAAATGGCGCATAATACCGACGGCAAAGGATGCGGGGTTGCTCGGCGGTTGCTCGCGCGTACGCGATACGACCCGGGACGCGTGATCACTACCCGGCACGACAGCGGCGATAAATGCGATTAGATTGACACAAGGCAGCACGTCGCGGCACCCAGCGGCATTTAAGAAACGCACTCATAATCCGTGGGTCGTGGGTTCAAGTCCCACCCGCCCTACTCTTCAATACCGCGTTCGACCTGGGGTTTCTCAGTTCTCGCCGGCCTTCGATCGCGTTCTTGATCATGGTTGGTTGCTCGGTGGCTGCTCATCTGCGCGGGTCGTGCGATGCGGTAGATCATTTAGCCTGCCGACGTCACGTCAGACCCGCGTGACGAGCAGGAGAAGATCAAGTAGGAACGGCCGAGCAGACTTTCGTCCGCTGGTCGCTCGTCGCGAGCCGCCAGCCTCCAGCGGTTACGACAGGGTCAAGCGGATCGTCCGGCAATCCTGGTCGAACGGCCCGATCGGCGTCGCCGCGCGATAGGACGATTTCACCACCTGGACGTGCTTCTCCGCCCCGCCCACACATGTCTTCGCCATACTGCGAGATTCATGGCTGTACGGCACCATCCGCCCACCCCTGACGCCGTTCCGTCCTGCCCGAGCTCCCCAGGCCGGAGGCGACACTGTCCATTGACGACATCTGCAGATCCAGTCCAACGGTGTGCATCCGGATACCGGCGGGAGCCCTTGGCTGATGACCGCCAAGGTGAAAGCCACCGCACGATCGACGTCGGAGGGGGCCACCGGAGCCCAGCCGGCGGTCCCGGCCATGGCCATCGACGGAAAGCGGTCCCGTACAGGCACGCAACGAGGTGCCTGTACGGCGGGTCGGCTACCCGGGTCGCCCCCTGATCGGCAGACGGAGGACCGCGCCGTCCGATCCGCCGAGGTGCAGGGTTTGCCGCGCGGGTCGAGAGCGCGACACGTGCCACAGGTCCTCGTCGTTGCCAGGATGCACGAGATAGAGCGGGAAGCAGGAACTGCTGATCGCCAGGCGCAGCCGGTGCCCGGGGCGCACCCGGTAGGCGGTGTCGCCGAGGCGCACGCGCACCCGAGCCGGACCGGCCGCGGTGGACACGATCTCCGCCCCCTCCAACACCATGCGCGCCCGCCCCGAGGGATAGACGTCGAGCAGCCGGACGATCACATGGGTGGACGGCGCGTCGGCGTCCACCCGCAATGCGACCTCCGCCGGCCCCACGATGTCGAACGGCGTGTCCTGCGCCTCGCCCGTGAAGGTCGCCACATCATCGCGCGCATGGACGACCTGCTCGCCCGGGAGCCCGAAGAGCTGGCTCCACTCGACGTCGACCAGGTAGGGAACCGGGGTGAGAGGGTTGTGCGTCCAGGAGACGCACGTGGCCACGCCCTCCGCCGCCGGGCGCAGCTCACCACCGTCGACGCTGGAGAGCGCGCGGTCTCCCTGCGTCAGGTGCAGCTTCACCAGGCCGGTGTCCCCGGCCGGCCAGCGGTCGGCGATCTGCCAGCCGGAGTTCGCGACCCGGTACCGCACCCGGGGAGCCCGCCACCGGCCCGGACGACCCGACAGGTAGTGGTCGAAGAACTGGGTGGGCTCGTCGAGCATTCTGGGCAGGTAGCGCGCCAGCGCGTCGTCGTCGACCTCGTGGTCCTCGTGCGGGTGACCGTCCTCACGCAGCTCGAAGTCTTCATGATCCGTCGCGTTCATGCGGAGGAACTGATGCGCTGCGGCCGGCGACGCGCCGGTCCAGTGCCAGTCGTCGAGCTGGCTTCGCTGGAGGTTGTCCCACCAGCCGCCCATGTGCAGTGCGGGAAGCTTCATGGCCGGGGCGGGCGGGCCGGTGGGGAACGAGCGCCGAAGCAGTGCGCCGTCGCCGCAACCGCGAACGAGATCGTCGAGCAATGGGGCCATATGCATCGCGTACTCGGGGAGCGAGTCGAGTCCGGCCAGCGGTTCGGGCGGCAGGACGGCTCCGTCGAGCATGCCCGGCGTCGTGAACGTGTGCAGGACCCACTCGTAGAGCGGAAGCTTGGGCACGACGCCGGGCGAGAACATGTCCATGAACCGCGAGCCGGTGACGCGCGGGACGATGGCCCGCAACGCGGGGTGGCCGCTCGCCACCGCGGCCCACTGGGTGAAGCCGTAGTAGGAGTCGCCGAGCATGCCGACCGTGCCGTCGCTCCACGGCTGCGCGACGATCCAGTCGATCGTCTGGTGGCCGTCCGCGGCCTCGTTGACGAACGGGAAGCGCTCGCCGTCGGACCGGAACTTCCCCCTGACGTCCTGGGCGACGACCGCGAAACCGTGGGCGTTGAGATAGGCGGCGATCGCCGGGATAAAGGTGTAGCGCCCGCATTTGTCATAGGGCAGTCGCACCAGCACGGTCTGCAGGTCGTTTCGCTGGGAGTCGGGCAGGTAGACGTCCGTGGCCAGCCGCGTTCCGTCGCGCAGGTGCAGCATGGTGACGTCGGCGCGGGCGTCGATCGGTGCCGGGGTGCCGCTCCAGAGCAAGCCGGCGGAAGTGATGCTCATGACAGGTCTACACCTGCTCTTTCACTCGTTGACCATGAAGAACTCGTCGGGGGTGGTGTGAGGACCAGGTACCCGTCGCGCTTCGGCCGGACCTCCTCGACGACTCCAGGAGCGCGCAGCTTCTCGCCGGCGAAGACGGGCGTCACGAACCGCACCCGTCCAGCACGTAGTTCAACGAGAACGCGTCCGGATCGTCCTCTCGACGTCGGAGTCGGTCCCGGGTCCCGCCTCCCAGAGCGCCGGAGCACCACATGGGCCGTCGCGAGCGACTCCGACGCACCGTCCGGCGTCGCCACTTCCGCCAGCACGTCCGCGCTGAGCAGACGCGTGGAGGCAATCGCGGGGACGCTCATGAGTCGAATCCCATGCCGAACCGGTCGAGCACGCGCAGCCATGCGTTGCGTCTGCCGGTCCGGTCCTGCCGGCGCATGGCCCATTGGGTGATCTGGATGCCGATCCACGCCAGCGGTTCGGGTGGGAACGGCAAGGGCTTCCTGCGTACCATTTCCAGCCGGGTCCGCTCGGTCGGCCGGCCGTCGAGCAGGTCCAGCATGACGTCGGCGGCGAAGCGTGAGGCGCCGACGCCCAGGCCGGTGAAGCCGGTCGCGTACGCCGTCCGGCCGTGGTGGGCGGTGCCGAAGAACGCGCAGAAACGTGAGGAGGTGTCGATGACGCCGGACCAGCGGTGGGTGAATCGGATGCCGGCCAGTTGCGGGAAGGTCCGGGCGAAGTGCCGGGCCAGTTTGTCGAAGGTTTCCCGGCGGTCGTAGTGCTGTGCCCTGATGGAGCGGCCGAAGTGGTAGACGGCGTCGTAGCCGCCCCACAGGATCCGGCGGTCAGGAGTAATGCGGTAGTAGTGGAAGCGGGTGCCGGAGTCCGTCACGCCCATGTCGGGGTCCCACCCGACCGCTTTCACCTGCTCGTCGCTCAGCGGCTCGGTCGCCAGGACGTAGTCGTAGACCGGCACGACGGGCAGGCGCAGGCGGCGCAGCGGGCTGCGGAACGCGTTCGTGGCGATGATCACCTTCTTGGCCTTGATGACCACCCGGTCCGTGGCGGCCTCGACGTGGCCGCCCCGGTCATGAAGGGAGACGAGCCGCGTGTGTTCGGCCAGGCGCACGCCCAGCCGCTCGGCGGTGTCGGCGAGGCCCCAGGCGAGGCGGGCGGGATCGACCAGCACGCCGACGTCCGGGCTGTGGCGGCCGGCGAGGTAGGTCGGTGAGTCGACCAGTTTCCGGACCGCCGTCGCGTCGAGGAAGCCCTGTGTCCCCGGTCCGAGGTCGGCGATCTCGTGGTCGCGGGTGGCGACCGTGAGGACACCGCCGCGGGCCAGGCCGCAGTCGATGTCGTAACGCTCTATGGTGGTCACGATCTCGCCGAGGTTGCGCACCCCGAGCTCATGCAGGGTGGCGTATTCGTCGGGCCAGCGTGCCCGTCCGTTGGCGGCGCCGTGCGTGATGGTGGCTTCGCAGAAGCCACCATTGCGGCCCGAGGCGTGATCCGCGATGCGGTCCGCCTCGATGAGCAGCACCTTGGCGGCAGGGTCGCGTTCTACCGCGCGCAACGCGCTCCACAGGCCGGTGAAGCCGCCGCCGACGATCAGCAGATCCGCCTCGGCCGGCTGGTCGAGCGAATCCCTGGCCGGCGGCCTGTTCGGGCTGTCCAACCACAGGGGTTTCAGTACGGAGTCATCGAATGACCCGTCGGGCCACGTCACCGTTCTCACGTCCTTGGTACGGCGTTTCGAAGTGTTGTCTGCTCCGCGCCAAGTCCGGAATGTGGCCCGTCCGGGTTCAGGCCGTGCGCTCGTGCTCCGGCAGCTCGAGCACGCGAAGGAAGTGCCGCAACGCCTGGAGCTGGCGTTCGGGCGTCCACATCTCCGGGTGCTCGATCACCGACAGGACCATGCCGCTCGCCCAGACCCGCACCAGGTCCACCATGGCGTCGAGCTCGTCGGGGTCGACGAAGCCCTCGATGCCCTTCCTGATGACGTCCCGCATGCTCGGCTCGATCCGCGCGAAGAACTCTTCGACGGCGGGTTCCACATTCCGGTGGCTGACCAGGGCGACTCGCGCGCGTTCCTGCGCGAGCGCCTGCTCGTCAATGGGGAGGAAGTACTGCAGCACCGCTTCGAGCCGGTCGTGCTGGTCCTCGATCGAGGTCAGCTCGTCGCGCATGGCGTGCGCGTCGTCCAGCGTCCGCTCCAGCATGGCCTTCAGCAGGGCACCCCGGCTGGGAAAGTAGTGGGTCACCAGGGTGACCGACCCGCCGAGCCGCTGGCCGACCTTGCGTAGCGTGAAGCGGTCGAGCCCTTCGTCGCCGAGGACCCGTTCCGCGGCGTCCATGATCTGCTTACGCCGTTCGTCGTGGTCAACGTAGATCGGCACAGCACCTCCTCCACCTCGGTTATATAACGTCGGTCACATCATAGCGGCGCGCCTTTCCGGTCATTGATGTTGCTCACGCCCTGGTGTCGATCACGCCGTCGTGCAACGGCTCCTCGGCGCGCAGCGCGGCTTTGTGGATCTTTCCGCTGGGCGTGTACGGCAGCTCGTCCCGGAGCTCCACGTACCGCGGCACCTTGAACGGGGCCAGCCCGGTGCCGGCCCACTCGACGACCTGCCGGGCCGTCAGCGTGACGCCCTCGGCGGGCACCACGATGGCCTTGACCTCCTCCTCCCGGTCGGGGTCCAGCACGGGGACGGCGGCGGCGTCGTCGATCTCCGGCATCGCGCACAGGTACTGCTCGACCTCGGCGGCGGAGATGTTCTCACCGCTGCGGCGGATCATGTCGCGGATCCGGCCGAGGAAGAAGTGCTGGCCGTCCTCGGTTTTGCGCGCCAGGTCGCCCGTGCGGAACCAGCCGCCGGGCAGGAAGAGCTCGGCGTTGACCTCGGGGCGGTTGTGGTAGCCGAGCATCATGCCGGGGCCGCGGAAGCAGAGCTCGCCGGGGGTGCCGGCGGGCACCTCGTTGAGGTGCTCGTCGATGACCTTCGATTCCCGGTTCGGCGCGCAGAAGCCCATCGAACCGTTCCCGGCGAGGTCGTCGCGGTCGTACGGCACCGTCGTGCCCGTTCCGATCTCGGTGCTGGCGTAGCACTCGCGGGCCTTGATGCCGAAGCGCTCCTCGATGGGCCGGTAGGCCTGGGGCGGCAGCCCGGCGACCGGCGCCCGCCTGAGCGCCAGCTCCTGGTCGAGCTCGCCGGCGGGGAACTCCAGGAGGTCCTCGTCGATCCAGGCGAAGTCGATCTGGTAGTCGTGCAGCCAGCTCATGAACTTGCGGCGGCTCAGCCCGGGCGTGATGTACAGCGCCGCGCCACAGGCGATGGCCGCCATCAGGTACGCCTGGTTCTGCATGTAGTAGAACGGGTGATCGGCCAGCATCCGCTGCGGATCCACGGAGGCGACCGCTCCGTAGATGCCCAGTTGCAGCCAGTACTCGTGCGTGAGCAGGCAGCCCTTGGGCAGGCCGGTGGTTCCGGAGGTGAACTGGATGTTCGTCACGTCCAGGGGCTGAGCCCGGTGGTGGCGCGCGGTGGCCGGCGTGGCGAGCAGTCCAGCGTAATCCAGGCCGGCGCCGGTGTTCGGGCCGAGGGCGGCGACACGATCCGCCTCGACCGGCCCGATCTTCCCGTCGGCCAGGTGCCGGTCCACGAGGTCGCCCTCGCCGACCAGCCAGGTCGCCCCGGCGTCGGACAGCACGAAGTCGATCTCGCGGCTGGTGTATTTGGGGTTCAGCGGCACGATGGCGGCACCCGCTTCGACGACGGCGAGCCAGGTGACGGGGAACTCGATGCGGTTGCCGATGAGCACGCCGACCTTGGCGCCAGGTTCCAGGCCCGCGGCCTCCAGCCCCGAGCGCAGCGCGCTCACCTCGGCCCGCAGCTCGCCCCAGGTGCGCGAGCGCTGCAGCCCTTCGATCTCGTGCAGGGCGAGCCGGTCGCCCCAGCGCTCGGCGGCGGCGTCGAGGGCTTCGGGCATGGTCTTGCCGAGCAGCGCACGGTGGTGTTCGGCGAGTCCTGCGATCGCGGTGTCAGACATGTGACTGCTCTCGTCCTTTCTCGGGGGAGCCGCCGTTCGCGGCTGCCAGGGTCCACAGGACTCGCTGGGTGGCCACGAAGCCCGGCTTCTCGCGGCCTTGCACCTCGCCGACGAGGTCGAGAACGACGAGATGGCCCTGCTCTGCGCGGTCGACGACCTCGCGCAACGTTCCGGTGATCCTGAACCGGTCGGTCAGGCGGATCACGGACACGAAGCGCACGTGGTCGAGGCCGTAATTCCACGGCGTGCACGGGGTCTGCGAGACCAGTACGTGGTTGAGCAGGTAGTCGAGCATGCCGAGCAGGTGGAAGCCCTCGACAAGGTCTTCGCCGTACCCGTCGTCCTCTTCCGAGCCGTAGGGGTGGGGGTAGCCGTCCAGGTACGTGGCGAACTCGAACTGCGCCGAGCGGTCGGCGTCCATGGCGAACCAGGGCGTGGTGAACGTCCTGCCCACCAGCGTGGGCAGGTCGCGTGGATGCGGCACCGTCAGAATGACGACTTCGGACGTGTCCGTGACATCGATGCCCATCACTCCTCCTTTATATATTCCACGTTACATAACCTCCGTTACATTAACAATCCCGGTAAGGACCGGGTGCGGCGTGAGCCGTGCGGGTCAGGTGGATCGGCGGCGGGGGCGCCAGTTCGGTCGTGGGATCGCGTCGATGAGCGCCTGGGTGTAGGGCTGAGCCGGACGATCGATGATGTCGGCCGTCGGCCCCTGCTCCACCACGCGACCGTGCTGGAGCACCACGCAGGTGTCACTCACCTGCCGTACGACCGCCAGATCATGGGAGACGAACAGGTAGCTGATGTCGCTGCGCTCGCGGATGTCGGCCAGCAGGTTGAGCACCTGGGCCTGCACGCTGACGTCGAGGGCCGAGACGGCCTCGTCGAGGATCAGCAGCGCCGGCTCCAGGGCGAGGGCCCGGGCGATGGCCGCGCGCTGGCGCTGGCCGCCCGACAACGATCCGGGCCGCTGCCCGGCGTGCCGGTCGTCCAGCCCCACGTCGTGGAGCAGCCTCGTCACCCGCTCGCCGCGTTCGCCGCGGCGGCGCAGGCCGTGCAGCGACAGCAGCTCGTGCAGGCCGGCGCCGATCGTCTGGCGAGGGTCAAGGGAGCCGTAGGGATCCTGGAAGACCATCTGCACGCTTCGCGCCGCGCGCGGCTCGTTGACCACCACCGTTCCCGACGTGGCCTGCTCCAGGCCCGCGATGATCCGGGCGGCGGTCGTCTTGCCCGAGCCCGACTCGCCGACCAGCGCCAAGCAGGTGCCGCGGTCGATCGAGAAGCTCACGTCCCTCAGGGCGACCTGTGAGGGCGCCCTGCGAGCGGGGAAGGTCTTCGACACGTCGCGAACCTCCAGCACTGGTGGCAGCGCGCTCATGAGGCACGCTCCCGCGGCGAGCCGGCGACCTCTTCGGCTCTGTGGCAGGCCACTTCCCGCCCTTCCAACACCCGCCGCGGCGGACGCTCGCTGTGACAGCGGTCCTGGGCGAACGCGCACCTGGCCGAGAAGGGGCAGCCGGCCCCCGCCTCGTAGGCGGCGATCGGCCGTCCGGGGATCGCCTGAAGGCGCCGGACCTGGGTGGCCGATGGCCGGGATCGCAGCAGGCCGGCAGTGTAGGGGTGCAACGGCCGTGCGCACAGCTCGGCGGAGCGGCCTGTCTCGACGATCGTCCCGGCGTACATGACGGCCAGCCGGTCGGTGACGGCCGCCGCGAGGTCCAGGTCATGGGTGACGAACAGCAGGCTGCGGCCCTGTTCCCGGATCTGCTCCAGCAGGACGGCCATGACCTCCGACTGCACCGTGACGTCCAGCGCGGTGGTCGGCTCGTCGGCGAAAATAAGCCGTGGGCCCGGCAGCAGCGCCGCGACGATCATCACCCGTTGCAGCAACCCACCGGAGAGCTGGTGCGGGTACTGGTGCATGCGCCGCTCCGCGTCGACGATGCCGACGTCCCGCATCAGGGCGCAGGCCGCCTCCCACGCCTGCGCCGCCGGCATCCGGCCCGTGTCGACGACTCCTTCGGTGACGAACTGGCCGATAGTCCGGCTCGGGTTGATGTGCGCACGCGGATCCTGGTGGATGAGGGCCACCTCACCGGCGCGGTAGCGGGCCAGCTCCTTGCGGGACGTGGTCAGGACGTCCTTGCCGTCGAAGACGATCTCGCCGGATGCCCTCAGCCCGCGCGGCAGCAGGCGCATGGCCGCTCTGATCGACAACGACTTGCCCGACCCGGACTCACCCACGAGCCCCACGGACTCGGCGGCGCCGACGGTGAGGCTCACGCCGTCGACCAGGGTGCGGTCGGCGACCTGTACGTGAAGGTCGCGCACTTCCAGCAGGGTGTTCATCGGCGACCTCCGGATCGGACTGCCAGTTGCGCGCCGAGGACGTTGAACGCCACCACGGTCACGACGATCAGAGTTCCGGCGACCAGACTCTGCTGCACGGCCCCATCCAGCAGCTCCGAACGTCCCTCGGCGACCATGACGCCCCACTCGGCCTGGGGCGGCTGGATGCCCAGCCCGAGGAAGGAGACGGCGGCGAAGTCGGCCAGCGCGGTGCCGAACCCGTAGGTGGCCTGGGCGAGCAGGATGGGGAACACGTTGGGCAGCAGATGCCGCAGCCCGATCCGCAGCGGCGACATGCCGGCGAGCTGGAGGCTCTCCACGTAGCCGCGACGCCGCTCCCGCACGGCCACGCTGCGCACCACCCGGGCCATGTACGGGGCGTACACGAGCCCGAGCGCGAGCACCGGCGCCCAGAACCCGGCGCCGAAGACCGCCGAGGACAGGATCGCCACCAGGATGCCGGGCACGGCGAACATGACGTTGAGCAGCCGATTGCAGATCCGGTCCACCCATCCGCCGTGCCAGGCGCTGAAGAGGGCCAATGCGGTGCCGAGCACCGCACTGATCAGCACGACCATGGCCGGCCCCGCGAAGCTGAGCCGGGCGCCCACCAGCGCGCGGGACAAGATGTCCCGCCCCAGGGAGTCGGTGCCGAGCCAGTGCTGCGCGCTCGGTCCCTGGCTCGCGGCGAGCACGTCGGCGGCGTCGGCCTCGTACGGCGCGAGCCAGGGCCCGGCGATCGCCAGCACGGTGAGCAGCCCCGCGACGACGCCGGAGACCAGCAGCAGTGGGCTACCCGCACCGGCCTGTCGCCACCGCACGTTCGGCACCGTTCTGGTCCAGGTGAGCGCCATCACGCCCCCGCTCTCTCGCGCGGGTCGAGCGCCACCTGCACCAGGTCGATCATCGTGGTCATCACGACGAAGACGACCACGATGATGAGGCTGACCGCGGTCACCACGTCGTAGTCCTTGCTGGAGATGCTCTGCACCAGCAGCGCGCCGACGCCGTCCACCCCGAACGCCTGCTCCACGACCACCGTCCCCGAGACCAGGCCCGCGATCGCCAGGCCGGAGGCCGTCAGCACGGGAAGCGCGGCGTTGCGCAGCACGTGCCTGCGCACGATGATCCCGGCGGGGATGCCGCGGCCCCGGCTCGTCTCCACGTACTCCTTGCCCGACTCTTCATCGACCGCGGCGGAGGTCAGTTGGGAGACGTACGCGCCGTACCCGATCGACAGGGCGATGGCCGGAAGCGTCAGATGCCAGATGCGGTCCAGGAACCCGTCGCCCGCGCCATAGGTGGGAAACCAGCCGAGCCGGACGGCGAACGCCCCGATGAGGGCGTTGGCCGCGACGAAGCTCGGGACGGCGACGCCCAGGGCGACGAGCGTCGCGACGATCGGCCGTCCACGGCGGGCGACACCGCCCGCCACGCCGACGACGATCCCGACGACCAGCACCAGGGCCGCCGCCATGGCCACGAGCATCAGCGTGGTCTGCAGGCGCGGCCCCAGCAGCGCCGCGACATCCTGCCGATAGGTCAGCGATCTGCCGAGATCGCCCCGCAGAGCGGCCGTCAGCCAGTGCCAGTAGCGCTCCAGCAGCGGATCGTCCAGCCCCAGCTGTGCCCGTACCGCCGCCCGCGCCTCCTCGGTGGCCCGCGCGCCGAGGAACCTGGCGACAGGGTCCCCCGGCGCGATGGACAGCCCGGCGTAGATCACGAAGGAGGCGGCCACGATCGTGCCGAGGGCGCCGGACACCGTACCGGCGACCCGCCGCATCGCGGGCGCCTTGTCAGCGTTGGCCATCGCGCCTCATCCGGCCGCGCCGACGTAGGCCATCTGCGGCATCGACCAGTAAGCGAAGGACGTCACCGCGCCCGTCAGCCGGTTGCCCAGGAAGGTGATCGTGTTGGTCGACAGCAACGGAACGGAGCTGGCGTCCGGCTCGAAGACCTCCTGCGCCTTGATGATCTTCCGGGCGCTCTCGACCGGATCGAGCGTCTGCCGGGCCTCCGTGAGCAGCTTCGTGACCTCGGCGTTGGCATAGCCGGTGTAGTTGTACGGCTGCTCCGGCAGCAGGTCGAAGCCGAGCGGTTCCAGCGGGCTCTGGCCGGCGTTGAAGTTCTGACTCAGCATCAGGTCCACTCCTGGACGCTTGGACGCGTCGTAGGACGCCTCGGCCCACACCAGGGGCTGCATCGTCTGGATCTTGACGGTCACACCGATGGCCTTGGCCTGCTGCTGGACAAGCTGAGCCGTCCTGGACATCGTCTCGTCGCCGGCCATGGTCGCGAGGACGACTGTGTCACCCTTGTACGACGACCCTTGGACCAGCGTCTTGGCCGCCTGAAGGTCGTAGGAGCGTGCCTTGACGTAGGCGTCATAGGCCGTCTGGTACAGGGCACGCTGGCCGCTCGGCCAGCTGGCCGGGGCCAGCAGGGTGTAGTTCGCCTCGGCGGCCCCGTGGAAGACGACCTTCGCCAGCGCGTCACGATCGACGGCGCGCTGCAGCGCCTGGCGGAGCTTGTTGTCGGCGAGAGGACCGTCGGGGCGGGCGATGGCAAGGGAGACGGTCTGCGTGGAGGGGCCGAAGATCAGCCGACCCTTCTGCGACTTCTGCAGGCTCGGCACCGTGGAGAAGGGCAGTTCGTACGCGCCGTCGATCTCCCCCGCATTCAACGCCTGCGCCACGGCGGTCGCGTCGGTGACGAACGTGAAGCCGACCTCCTTGGCGAACGGCCGCAGCTCCTTGTTCCAGTAGCCGTCGTTGCGCGTGAGGGTGATGCCGCTGCCGCTCTTCCGCTCCCCCAGCGTGAACGGGCCGCTGCACACCAGCCCGCCCGATGGGGTGCCCACGTCCTTACCGGCCCGCTCGGCCCATTCCTTCTTGACGACGACCCCCGAGATCGTCGCCATGCCGTCGGCGAACAGCGCGTCAGGCTGCTTGAAGGTGACCGTGACCTCCTTGTCGCCGGTCTTCTTGATCGCCTCGACGTAGACGAAGACGAAGCTGACGATGGCGGTGGGGTCGGCCGAGCGCTTCAGGCTGTAGACGACGTCGTCGGCGGTCACCGGTGTTCCGTCCGAGAAGGTGACGCCGTCGCGCAGGGTGAAGACCAGTTCCGTGGGCGAGCGCTGTTCCATGGTGGCCAGGCTCGGGCGGGTGCTGAAGTCGGCGTTCATGCTGAGCAGCGAGTCGCACACGTTCTTGACGACCTGGCCGGAGCTGTAGCCGGCGGCGTTGCGCGGATCGAGCGTGTCGGGCTCACCTGTCGTGAGATTCCAGATGATCTTATCGACGTCGCCCTTCGCGGCCGGCAGGGACGAGGTCAGTTTCGCCGGGTCGATCTTCCGGGCGGTGGGGGTCTCGGTGGAGCTTCCACCGCAGGCGGCCACCGTGGTGCTCACGATCAGGGCCATGGCCGCGAACATGAGCCGGCGCCCGGCCAGATGGGCAAGGTCCATGGCTTCTCCTACTTCCTGCATGTGACCTAGATCATGCCGGTGACATAACCGTGAACATATAACCGCCGTCATATAACCCGCAAGATACCTCTTGCGAAATCAGGGTGACGTGATGTTCGCTACGTCACACAACGCTTGTCACAGCACCTGTGGCCGGCTTGAGTTCGAAGGAGACACAACGCCTATGTCGGACCACCTTTACTGGAAGAGCGCCGCGGAACTCGGTGAGCTGTATCGCGGCGGCAAGGTGTCCCCGGTGGAGGTGGTCGACGCCGTGCTCGACCGGATGGACCAGGTCGACCCGCAGCTGAACATCATGGTCACCGTGACCGCCGACCAGGCGCGAGCGGACGCCAAGGTGGCCGAGCGGCGGCTGCGGTCGGGGGAAGATCTGCCGCCCCTGTTCGGGGTGCCGATGACGGTCAAGGACCTCGCCGAGACGGCCGGGGTGCGGACCACCTACGGCTGTACGGCCTTCGCCGACCACATGCCGGAGGAGGACGCGATCGGCTGGGCGCGGCTGAAGGAGCAGGGCGTGATCCTGCTGGGTAAGACCACGACCCCGGAGTTCGGGCTGCTCGGGGTGACCGAGAGCAAGTTGACGGGCTCGACCAGTACTCCCTGGCGGCCGGGCTACAACGCGGGCGGCTCCAGCGGCGGCGCGGCCGCTGCCGTCGTCGCGGGCGTCGGCCCGGTCGCCTGGGGCTCGGACGGCGGCGGATCCATCCGCGTGCCGTCGTCGCTGTGTGGCGCGGTGGGGATCAAACCGTCCATCGGACGAATTCCCACCGCCGACAGCACCGACGGCGACAGCACCGACGGCCCCATCGCCCGGACCGTGCTGGACGTGGCGATGGTGTTCGAGGCGACCGCGGGCCACCATCCCTCCGACCGGTTCTCCGTGCCCCGCGACACCCGCAGCTACGTCGAGGCCGCGCTGGCCCCCGGCGACCTGACCGGGGTGCGCGTCGCCGCCTGCTACGACCTGGGCCAGAAGGTCCTCGACCCCGGCGTGCGCAGGCTCTTCACTCAGGCGCTGGACGACATGCGGGCCGCCGGCGCAACCGTCGAGGAGGTCGGCATCGAGCTGCCCGACACGATGCTGTTCTTCGACCACCTCAACGGATACGAGTACCTGGAGTTCGCCGAGGAGATGCAGGCCGGCGGCGTCGAGCTGTGGCCGATGATCCTGGAGTTGGCCGAGCGAGCCAAAAGTGTCACCGGGCGGCAGGTCAGCGCCGCCTTCAGGCGCGGCAAGACCGACATCTATAACGCCTTCACTGCGGCGATGACCGGCGCCGACATCCTGGTGACCCCTACGACCCCCGTTCCCGCCTTCCCACACGGCGGCGACATCGGCCCCACCCGCCTGGTCGACGGGCAGGAGGCTCCGCCGCTCGGCCTCCTGATCCACTCGATGACCGAGCCGCCCAGCCACGCCGGGCTCCCCGCGATCACCGTGCCCGGCGGCTTCGACTCCGACGGCCTGCCGATCGGCCTGCAGTTCATCGGCCGCCTATGGGCCGACGCCGACGTGATCTCGGTGGCCGCCCGCTACCAGCGCGCGACCGACTGGCACACCCGTCGCCCCCGGCTCTGACCTCGCCTGTGTTGCCGATCCCGGCGCTCCAGCGGTCCAGCGACAGGCCGGTGGACCGCTTCGTCGTTCCCGCACACTACGGCTGCGGGAAGACTGGATCACCTGCCCTGACGAGGCCCGGGACCGTGCGCTCGTCGAAGGCGAACGGCCGGACGTCGCCGACGTGCCGGACTGTCTGCGCGCATTCGGTCTCCTCGCGGTTGCCGACGATGTCGGTGCGCTCCACCTGGATCGCCGCAACCTCGCGCAGCGCGAACTCCTTGGTGGCGGTGACCTCCAGGCGGGCGAGGCGACCCGACGCTCTTGCCGCCCACCCGGGTCGCCTCATCCGCGGGCGTGCGGGACTGGGCCGCCCTGGATGAAGGCCGCCGCGCGAAGGGCGGTGTCGGCGCCGGAGGTGATCGCGCCGTCCATCCACCCGGACCAGCGGCAGGACAGGTCGCCGCCGGCGAAAAAGAACGGAGCGGGCATCGCCGCGAGCTCACGCCACCCGGCCCTCTGACCAGGCCGGGCGGCATGCCACGTGCCCCGGGCGAACTCATCCCGGATCCAGTCGTGCGACAGAGCCTCCAACTCCTGCCCGATCTGCGGGTGCCGCTCGCCGAGTGCCGTCCAGGCCCGCCTGAGCGCCCCGTCGTGGCTGGGTACGGCCACGCCGAACCGAGCCACCGCCGCGCGCCGCCGGCCTTGGACCGCATACGCCTCGATCGCGTCGGGCCAGCCCGTCGAGTGCAGGCCGGCGGCCTCGCCCGAGACCGTCGCCCACCCCTTGGCGGCACGGCCGGCGTGCCGCTGCGCGACCACCCTGGCGGCCGCCGTCCCCAGTGGGACGTCCAGCCGCAGATCAGGCAGGACGTTGACGGGCAGAGCGATGATCGCTGCCGTGGCGGTCACCGCGAACCCCTCTCCGGACAGCATCACGCCGTCAGCGTGCGGCCCGATCGCCTCGATCCGGTGGCCCAGCCGGACGATGCCGCCCAACTTCCTCGCGATGGCGCGGGCGATGCCGTCGGCACCGCCGCCGATCCGGGCGAAGCCGCCCCCGAACGCCGTGCGGGCATTCCCGAAACCGGCGATCTCATGCAGGAGGCCGATCACGGAGTAGTCGTGCTCGCTGGCACCCATCAGCGCGAACGCCTCGGCGAGCAGCACCTCATGCGCGTTCGTCCGCAAGCCGAGCCTCTGGATGTACTCGGCCATCGTCACGTCCAGGTGCTCGACGGTGCGGTACCAGTCGGGACGGCCGAAGTCGATGCCTGCGGCATCGGCATCAAGCCGGGCGAGCAGGCGCTCGTACCCTGCCGACGCAGCCCGGCCCGGAAGGACCTTTTCCTCTCGCTCTTCGGTGGAGGGGAGCACCAGCTCGAGGCCGTAGCGCCGCACCTCCCGCACGACCGCGTGGTGAAAGGTGGTCGCCACCCACTCCGCGCCGAGATCCACCGCGGCTCCGGCCGCCTCGAACTCTGTCGTCCAGACACGGCCGCCGACCCGGTCCCGCGCCTCCAGCAGCACGACATCGATCCCCGCCTCGGCGAGGCCGCGGGCGGCAACCAGACCAGCCAGCCCACCTCCGGCCACCACGACATCCACTGGGCTCATTCCGCATCCCTCTACTCGGCGCTCTTCCGGCACGGCCCGATCGCGGGTCCAGCCCGGCAAGTCACCAGTATGTATAACGCTTGTTGTGTAACGCAATAAACAAATACCGAAGCGATGCGTTCCGGCTGGTCGTGTCCTGAACCAAGCGCGGGCCGTCGCGAGGGGGCACCCACATCGGCAGCGGATCGGCCGCTGCTTCGTCGGGTGACAGCAGCGCGTGCGCGCAGGCCCACTTCATCGAGTTCGACCGGCGGCGGTCGATCACCTCGTCGAAGATAGAGGAGCAGGCCGTGGGTAGGCTCCAGTCAGGGTTTCGGCGGGGGTGTTGCTCACATCGGCTCCATCAGGGGCTCTTCGATCGCGTCGAGCGGGGTCAGGGCTCCAGCACGATCCGGTACCGGGCTTGTCCTTGGCTCAGCCGGCGCACCGCGAGGTCGGCTTGTTCGAGCGGCAGGCGTTCGAGGCGTGGCCGGACGTCGTGGGCGGCGGCGAAGCGCATGGTGTCCTCGATGTCGGCGGGAGTGCCGGTGAGGTGGCCGGTGACGATCAGCGCGTTCATCACCAGCTGCGCGACGGGTACCTGGAGGGCTCCGCCGTCGACGCCGATCAGGGTGAGCCGTCCGCGCAGGCGCAGACCATCGAGCAACGCGCTGATCGGCTCGGAGGTGGGCGCCGTGCACAGGATCAGATCGGCGCCGCCGAGTTCCGCCAGCGTCTGGCCGGCGTCTTGGGTGGTGGCGTCGATGTAGTGGCGGGCGCCGAACGCAGCGGCGTCGTGCCGTCGGTCGGTGCCGCGGGCGATCGCGACGACCTCGTGTCCCATGCGGGCGGCGAACTGCACGGCGAGATGGCCGAGACCGCCGAGGCCGTACACGGCGACCCGCGAGCCCGGCGGCAGGCCGGCCTCGCGCAGCGCCGTGAACGTGGTCACGCCGGCACACCCCATCGGCGCCGCGTCGGCCGCGCTCAAGCCGTCGGGGATACGGGCGAGCGCCTCGACGGGAACGGTCACCGTGTCGGCCCAGCCTCCCGGGTAGGACAGGCCCGGGATCCGGCGTCGCCGGCAGTGCACCTGGTCGCCGGTGCGGCAGGCGTGGCAGTGGCCGCAGCTGCCGCCGGACCAGCCGACCGCGACCCGATCGCCCGGTTCCCAGCCGGCGGCGAGTGCGCCGGTCGCCTCGATCACGCCGGCGATCTCGTGTCCCGGGGTGATCGGGAAGCCGCCGGCGGGCTCGGCGGCGCTCACCGTACCGAGGTCGGCGCCGCACACACCACTGGCGGTCACCCGCACGCGGACCCAGCCGGGCTCGGGATCGGTGATCGCCACCTCGACGGGGCGAAGAGGGCCGCCGGGTTCGGTGACCGCCATGCGGCGGAACATGGTCGCCAACGCTGCTTTCCCCTCTTTCGTGGAGCACGTGCCGACGCGCTCCTGACATTCACGAACGATATGGCGGGCCTGGTCGGCGCCGGTAGATGTGCGGGGTGAATCGGGTGATAACCTCCGGCTATGAGTGAGCGGTTGAACCTGGAGGCGTTGCGGTATGCGCGGTCGGTGGCCCACGCCCGCTCGTTCTCGGCGGCCGCGCGCGCTCACGGGATCACGCAGCCGGCGTTGTCGAACGCGATCGCCCGGCTGGAGGAGCGCCTCGGGGTGCAGCTGTTCGAGCGGTCCACCCGGGGCGTGACCCTGACCGCCGAGGCGGTACGCCTGATCCCGCTCATCGACACAGCTCTGTCGGCGCTGGATGCGATCACCGCCGAGGCTCGGCGGATGGCCGACCCGCAGGCTTCGCGCATCCGTCTGGGCGTGTCCCCGCTGATCAGCCCGGACCTGGTCGCCCGGGCCTTCAGCGCCGTCCGCCGGCTGCCGGTCCCGGGGGATCTGGTGCTGCGGGAGGCCAACATGGCCGACCTGCACGACGCGCTCGCCGAAGGTGAACTCGACATCATCTTGATCCCGTCGGTGAACCCGCTGCCGCGCTTCGAGCACCGCATCATCCACTCCGAGCCGGTCGTCGTGATCGACGCCCACGCGCAGGCGTCGTCGGCGGTCGAGCTCAGCGATACCGCCGATGCGCAGTTCATCCTGGTGCCCGACGCGTGTGGCCTGACCCGGTTCACCACGCAACTGTTCCGCGAGCACGACCTGCCGCTGCGCGCCTATCCGGGCGAGGCCGGCGGCTACCAGGTCCTCGAGCAGTGGGTCGGCCTCGGCCTGGGCACGGCGATCCTGCCCGAGTCCAAGCTGTCGGACGCCGGCCTCACCGCCCGCCCACTGCTCGACGACGGCCGGCCTGTCGAGTTGTTCTACGAGGCGGTGTGGGACCCCACGTCCCGCTACGCGGCCGACCTGAGCCGGCTCGTCGACTCGCTCAGCGATAACCGCCGCCTATAGCCGTATTCTCATCGCCGGTCTACCGGATCCTCGGCCACGGACATAGCTTCGGCGCATGGCCACGCCGTGGTCATCACGCCCGAAACGAGGAATCCCATGGCCTACCTTCAGATCACCCTGGACGTCAACGCGGCTGACCGTGCCGCCGCGGCGGGCGTCTACCAGCGCTACAGGCAGCCGTTCCTGGACACGGTCGCGGGCGCCAAGAGCAAGGAACTGCTGGTGCGCGACGAGGACGTGCAGGTCCTTCACGGGTTCGCCACCGTCGCGGACGCGCAGGCGTACCTGTCCACCGAGCTGTTCACCCAGGACGTCGTCACTGCCCTGCAGCCCTACCTGAACGCGGCTCCCGACGTGCGCATCTATGAGACCGCCTGACGCCGATCGCCTTCGCATGCGGTCGGCCGCCGTGGCAAGCCCTCGCACCACGCCTGCCGGAGAGGCGAGCTCACCGCCGCCGCTGATCCGGCGCTGCGCCGTTTGCGGAGCACGTCCACGAGCTGACCGCCGGCATCACATCACACTCATCGTGGGGCGCCCACCCTGGCCACAGCCGCCCCACGTCGCGCAGACAAGGACTCTCGTGCCTGAGCCCGAACACCTCGCCGGCACCGGGTCCATGACTACCGTCCCGGCCAGGCCGGCCATCGATGCCGTCCAGCGGCGCACGATGACCGTGCTGGTCTTCGCACAGATCATCGGCACCGTGGGGGTAGGTGTCGCACCCTCGATCGGGATCCTGCTGGCCGGCGCGGTCACCGACAACGAAGCCTGGGCGGGCCTGGCGCGCACCGCGAGCACGCTCGGCGCGGCGCTGCTCGGCCTGCCGCTGGGCAC
The DNA here is from genome assembly GCF_053587055.1 of Nonomuraea sp. NPDC003707. NCBI lineage: Bacteria > Bacillati > Actinomycetota > Actinomycetes > Streptosporangiales > Streptosporangiaceae > Nonomuraea > Nonomuraea sp. NPDC003707. Next base: position 35,741 of record NZ_JBSFNK010000038.1, read on the forward strand.
TCTGGCCGCCCGCCGTGGACGCCGCGTCGCCCTCGCCGGCGGCTGGTGGACGGCCGCCGCCGGCGGCGCGGTGCTGGTCGCCGCGGCGCAGTGGAGCCTGATCGTGCCGCTGTTCGCCGGCCTGCTGCTGATCGGTGTCGGCCTGGCGGTGAGCCTGCAGTCACGGTTCGCCGCCACCGATCTCGCGCGGCCGCACCACAAGGCCCGCTCGCTCGCCCTGATCGTCTGGGTGGGCACCCTCGGCTCCGTGCTCGGTCCGAACCTCGGCGTGCCCGGCGAGATCATCGGCGCCGCCACCGGCCTGACCGTGTACGCCGCGGCCTTCCTCATCGCCGCGCTCTGCCTGGCCGTTGCCGGTCTGATCGTGTGGGTGTGGCTGCGTCCCGATCCGCTGCTGTTCCTCGAACGGGCCGCGCCGGCATCACGCGCGGGTGCTGGTGGCAGGCAGCCGGGCCGTATCCGGCAGGTGCTCGCCGAGCTGCGCGTCAACCAGCGGGCCCGAGTGGCGGTGATCGCGATTCTCACCGCCCAGGCGGTGATGGTCGGGATCATGACGATGACGCCGGTCCACCTCACCCACCACGGCGGCTCGATCACCATCGTCGGCATCACGATCAGCCTGCACATCGTCGGCATGTACGCCCCGGCCCCGCTCGTGGGCCTGATCGCGGACCGCTACGGTCACCGGCCGGCGATCAGTGCCGGGCTCGGCATCCTGGCCGTCTCGCTCGTGATCGGCGCCGTGAAACCCGACGACACCGGCTGGATCATCACGTCACTGATCCTGCTGGGCATCGGCTGGTCCTTCGTCAATGTCGCCGGGTCCGCGCTGTTCAACGCCGTCGCCTCCGCCGAGACCCGCGCCTCGTCCCAGGGCGGCGTCGATGCGCTGTCGAACCTGTGCGGAGCGGCCGCGGCGTTCGCGTCCGGGCCACTGCTGGCCGTCAGCAGCTTCTCCCTGCTGTCCGTCCTGGCCCTCATCGCGCTCCTTCCGCTGAGCATCCTCATGGCCGGCCGTGCCGTCGCCCGCCAGAGCGTATGACCCGTCTCGGCACAGTCCGGACGCACACCGTCACCTCGGCCCAGGAAGGAGACGCATGTCGCCTTTCACCTCTCAGCACGACGTCGTCGTGGTCGGTGCCGGCCCGGCCGGCCTCACGGCGGCGGCTGCCCTGCCCGCGACCGCACCGGAGGCCGGCTGGCGTCCACCGACGACGGGCTCGACCTGGGCGCCACCTGGTTCTGGGACGGCGAGCCACGGGTCGCCGCGCTGCGGCTGTCGACCCCGGTCACGGCCATCCGCCCGAACGGTGACACGGTCGAGGTGCGAACGGTCGCCGGACGCCTGAACGCCGGCCAGATCGTGCTGGCGATCCCACCGGCGCTCGCCACGGCGAGCATCGACTTCCACGGCGCACTGGAGCCGGAGCTGGTGCGTCTCGCCGAGGCCACTCCGGTCTGGATGGGCGGCGCCGTCAAGGTCGTGGCCACCTACCGCACTGCGTTCTGGCGGGCCGCGGGCCTGGCGGGAGCGGCGATCAGCCGGACCGGCCCGCTGCGGGAGATCCACGACATGTCCGGGCCGGACGGCACGCCGGCCGCCCTGTTCGGGTTCGCCCCCGCCCCCGCCCCCGCCCCCGACGGTCCCGGATTCACGACGGCCGTGACCACCCAGCTGGCGCAACTGTTCGGCCGGCAGGCGGCCCAGCCCGAAGCACTGCACGTGCAGGACTGGAGCAGCGAACGATGGACCTCGCCGCCCGGGGGCCGACACCTGACGGACTACGACCTGTTCGGGCACCCGCTCTACCAGCGACCCGCGCCGGCCGGCCGACTGCACCGGGCATCGACCGAAACCGCCACCGACCACGCCGGACACGCCGAAGGCGCCCTCCTCGCCGGCGAGCGAGCCACCCGCGCCGTCCTCGCCGCCCAAAGCGCGAAGCGAGCCGGTGCGGGGCCGGCGGCCGGGCTCGGGAGGTCATGGTGACTGCTCGGCACGGGTGCCGAGCAGTCACGTCTGGGCGGTTTCAGTGGCGGGAGATGGCTTGCTGCAGCAGGTCCTGGAGTGTGTCTTGCTGCTGCTGGGTCAGGCCGGCCATGAGAGGCTCCCCGCCCCTCAGGGATTCCAGCAGCTTTTTCCGGCGCTCGGCGCCTTCGGGGGTGAGCATCAGCTGCTTGGCCCGGCGATCGGTGGGGTGGGGACGCCGTTCGAGCAGCTGCTGACTCTCGAGATTGTCGATCACGACGGTGGCGTTCGACGGTTCACAGCCCATCCGCTCGGCCAGTTCCCGCATGGTCATCGGACCCGTCAGCTCGCGAAGCGCGGAGGCCTGCGCGATGGTCAGACCGAGCTTGCCCACCCGCTCGCGCTGCCGCGCGTTGTTCTGCATGTCCAGCTCGTGCACCAGCTTGCCCAGCTCCCAGTCCGCGGCTACCTGCGAATCCGACATGCTCATAAGCCGAGTTTAGCAATCTCCTTCAACCCATGATAGGTATGGCTATAACCTTTCAAGTCATATCTAAATGGAAGGTCGGACTCATGACGGACACGACATCGCACCTGGTCACCGGCAACCACCAGCCTCCGCCACAGCCTCGTCCTCGAACTCGCCAAACCCGACACCATCGGCTTCGGCATCCACTTCGCCGACGTGCCCTTCGGCCGCGTCCGCATCGAGGACGGCCGATCGGCCTGGCACCCCATCGACGCCTGAACCCGGCCGGGCGGGGCACCATCACCGCACGGTAGGCGGTCCCGTCGTCGAGCCGCCTGGGAATGGTCCACGACGCCGAGCCTCCAACGAGCCCATCGAGGGCTCGCCATCCATATTTTTTACCTTTAGTTCAAGAATTGGAGTGCCATGAACCTCAACCTCACCGCCAAGACAGCCGTCGTCACCGGTGCCAGCCGGGGCATCGGACTCGCCACCGTCCGGACCCTGATCGACGAAGGCGTCCGTGTCGTGGGCGCCGCTCGCACCATCACACCTGAGCTGAAGCAAACCGGCGCGTATGCGGTGTCGGCTGACCTGAGCACCGCGGAAGGAGTCTCCGCCCTCATCGACAGCGCCCTCGCCGAGCTGGGTGGCATCGACCTGCTGGTGAACAACGTGGGAGGCGGGGACAAGACGACCGTCGGCTTCCTCGATGTCGACGACTCCGAGTGGACCAGCATGTTCGACATCAACGTGCTCGCAACCGTCCGTGCCACGCGTGCGGCCCTGCCCAGCCTGATCGAGCGTCGGGGCGCGATCGTCAACGTCTCGTCCATCGTCCCCCTTATGCCCGGGGGTCTCCCGATCGCCTTCGCCTCGGCCAAGGCGGCGCTCACCGCGCTCGGCAAGTCCCTGGCCGAGGAGTTCGGTCCTCGAGGCGTACGCGTGAACACCATTTCCCCCGGCCTGGTCCGCACCTCCGTCTATCAGGACCCCAACGGCCAGGTCAGCGAGTGGGCCGCCGCGGCCGGCATGAGCCTTGACGAATTCGTCCAGCAGATGGTGAAGGCCCAGAACGTCACCACCGGCCGCATGACCGAGCCCGAGGAAGTGGCGGCCCTGATCACCTTCCTCCTGTCCGACGCGGGCGGAAACATCACCGGCGTCAACTACGTCATCGACGGCGGCACGATCAAGACGGTCTGAACCGGAAGCATGCCGGCCGCTCGCAGACGGCGCTCGGCTTCTCCACCCCACCTGACCGGCGAGCGCGCGATTGCTGGTCCGGCGGCTCCGAGCCGGGCCGGCAACCACCACCGCGGACTTCGCTCAAGCGCCGCCGTCGAGACTGACCTCGGCCGGCTCGCAGCCCTCGGCCGATACCCGGATGACGATCTCTCCTGAACCCGCGCGTCGTACGATCGCGAGCGCCCGCCCATCGAAGGTCTCGTGCCGGGCGGTGCCGTAGGTCTCGCGAGGAGCGGGGTTTCCGCTTCCCAGCGCCACGAGCTCTGCAGGTCCGGTGACCTCGACCTCCACATCGCGATCTGCGCCCGTAAATACGGTCCCGTCCGAGTCGACCACCGCGATTCGGACGAACAGGTGCTGTGCCGTGACGTCGGCGTCCTCGACCGTGACCGCCAGCCGCGGCTGTCCGGTGGCCGTCGCGAGGCTGAATGACTCAGCCCGGGCCCCGTCCCTGATGGCCGTCGCCGTCAGCGTGCCGGGCTCGAAAGGGACGTCGAACACCGCGGTGTAACGGTTCGCCCTTCCCGCCGCCGCAGAGTCGATCACCTTTCCGTTCACGGCAAGCTCCACCCGCTCCGCATCGCAGTACACCTCGACGCCGAGCGTCCGGCACTCCTGACCGGGCCAGGTCCAACTGCCGATGCTGTCGCTCCACGCCCACGGCCCGGCGGAGAGAACCTTGCCGTCCTCGCCCGACCGCCGCACCGCGATGTAGGGCTCGCGGCGCAGGCCGAAGACGATCTCGCGGTAGTAGGAGGCGGGCCGGCGCTCGCCGATCAGGTCGAGGTCGCCGCACCAGCCCGCGATCCACGGGTAGGGCGCGTTGGATGGTTGCTCGCCCTCGGCCAGGTACTGGGAGCGGCCGAGGCCCACCTCGCCCAGGTAGTCGAAGCCGGTCCAGGTGAAGTCGCCGATCACGTGCGCGTTCTCGGTCACAAGAGCCCAGGTGCGATCGATGGCCGTGGGGAAGGTCTCGGTGCCGACGATGACCCGGTTGGGGAACAGCTTCTTGTCCAGGACGTACCGCGAGTCGATGTAGTTCATCCCCGCGATGTCGAGCAGGCCGAACGACTCCGCGGTCTTCTCGGTGACGAGCGGGGAGGCGCTGATCTCGTTCATGATGTCGAGCGGCTCGGCCATGAGGGTGTTGATGCCGGTGGCGTCGTCGGCGTCGGCTCCGCGCTGCGCGGCGATCGCCTTCGCGTCGTCCATCACCGCGAGCAGCCCGTTGATGGCGTTCGTCACGAAACGCGTCGGGTCCAGCGCGCGCACCTTCTCCGCCAGCGCGCGGCCGATCAGGCCGCCCGCGGGCGACCCCGTCTCGGTCACCTCGTTGCCGATCGAATACATGAGCACGCTGGGGTGGTTGTAGTCCTTCGTAATCAGGGCCTCGACGTCCCGCTCCCACCACTCGGGGAAGACGAGGGAGTAGTCGTGGTCCATCTTGGGCGCGTTCCACATGTCGAAGGTCTCGTCGATGACGTACATCCCGAGCCGGTCGCAGGCCTCCAGCAGCGCGACGCTCATGGGGTTGTGGGCGGAACGGACGGCGTTGAAGCCCGCCTGCTTGAGCAGCCGGACGCGTCGCTCCTCCGCCTCGGGGATCGTGGCGGCCCCGAGAATGCCGTTGTCGTGGTGGATGCAGGCGCCGCGCAGTTTGACGGTCTCGCCGTTCACGCGGAGCCCGTTGACCGGGTCGACCTGGAGCTTGCGGATGCCGAACGTTGCCGACATGTCGTCCAGCGTCGTTCCGTCGCGGGTGATGCGAGCTTCGGCGGTGTAGAGCGCAGGGTTTTCGGCGCTCCAGAGCTCGGGCCCGCCGACGTAGAGGCGTTGCCTGCTCAGCGAGCTGCCGTGGGGAGGCACCGTGACGGGGACCACTCCCCCGGCGACCTCGGTTCCGCTCGGATCGGCGACGCTGACGGCGACGTCCACGGTGGTCCGCCGGTTGGTCGAGTTCGCGACCTGTACCGCGACTTCCACGACGGCGCCGGTCTCGTCGATGTCCGGTGCGCTGGCGCGCAGCCCGTGCGGGGGAATGTGGACCGGCGAGCCGACGTGGAGCCAGACGTTCCGGTAGATGCCGGCCCCGCTGTACCAGCGGGAATCCTGCCCGTTGCGGCATTCCACCCGGATGACGTTCTCTTCGCCGGGGCGCAGGAACTCATCGGCATCGATGGTGAACAGGGAGTATCCGTAGGGACGATGCCCGGCGAAGGCGCCGTTGATGGAGACCGCTGCGTCCCGGTAGACGCCCTCGAACTCGAGGAGGATCCGCGGCCCTTCGAGGTCTTCGGGAACCGCGAACGTCTTGCGGTACTCGTAGGTGCCACCGGGGAAGTAGGCCGCGGCCCTGTCCCCCTGCGGGTCGCGCTCGCGCTCGATCATCGCGTCGTGCGGGATGTGGACGTCGGCGTAGGGCGCCACCGCGCCGCTGAGCTCGTCGAAGGGGTTCACCTTCTGCCGGAACTGCCAGCCGTCGTTGAAGGGGAGGCGCTGCATCGAAGTCCCTCTGGTCGGCGGCCGCCCGCGGGATCGGCCGGCCTCGGTTCGTTCACTCAGTTGTCGGGCGATCCGACCTGGTCGATGATCGCCTGGAAGCCTGCGTAGTCGGCCGCGGGCTGCGGGGAGTTCCACGTCTTCTGCGCCATGATCCGCATCCGCGGGTAGATGTCCGCGGCGGCCTCGTCCGCGGTCCAGGTCCCGCCGCTGTTCCAGACGTTCAGCATGGAACCGCGGTGCCCTGGGGCTCCCACGGCCACCGTCTTCACCGGCAGGTACTTGATGTAGGTGCCGTCCTGCTCGCGGTACAGGTAGCCGTAGAACTGCTCGGCCGACCAGGAGTCGTGCAGGTAGTTGACATGGATCTGAGGCGTCTGACCGCCCGACGGGTAGGCGTACGTGGGCAGCAGACTGTCGTTGACGATCTGGTAGCCCTTGTCGAGCAGCGTCTGCGGCGTGTACGGGCCGTTCGGGCCGAAGAAGTCCTCACTGTCGGAGTCGGTCCAGTACTGGATGACGACGTTCGTGTCGACCTCGATCGTGGTGCCGGGACCTACGTTGTCGTTCCACGCGCGCCCGATCTTGCCCTTGCCGCGGACGAACGCGTTCATCTCGTTCGCGAACTGGATCACCGCGTCCTTCGCGGTGGCGTCGGGCCCGACGGCCGTCTTGGCGTACTGCTCCAGCTGCGGGTAACGCGCGTACTGGCTGTTGGCCAGGTACTCGTCCTGGCCCAGGTGCCAGTACTTGCCGGGGAACAGCGGCAGGTACTCCGCGACGATGCTCTTCAGCAGATCGCGCGCTGCCGGGATCGTGAAGTCGATCTTGGTGGGTGAGATGTTGCCGTCCTTGTCGACGAGCCGGTACTGCGGGTACTTCTGCAGCAGCACTCCGAGGTGGGCAGGCATGTCGATCTCGGGGATCACCCTGACGTTGTACCTGGCCGCGTAGGCCACCAGGCTCCTGATCTCGTTCTTCGTGAGGTACTGAGCCGACTGCAGACCCAGGCCGCTCTCGACTCGCCAGCTCTCGTCATCGGTCAGATGGAGCTGAAGCGTGTTGAGCTTGAGGTAGGCCATGTCGCGGACGCGGGCCTTGAGCCAGTCCAGCGAGAAGTACATGCGCCCGAGGTCGATCATGACGCCACGCTCGGGATAGGTCGGCCAGTCGTAGGCAGTGCCGGTGGGGATCGTGTTCCCGTTCTTCAGTAGTTGCAGGATCGTGCGGGTGCCGTTGAAGGCGCCGTCCACGGTGCCCGCCGTGACCATGGCGCTCTTGGCCACGGCCAGCCTGTAGCCCTGGTCCCCGATGTCGGCGATGCCGTTCTGTAGCCCCAGGACGATGTCGCCTGGGCGGGGCCCGTCGTCGTTGCATGCGACCTCGACCGTTGAGCCGAAGCGGCTGCCGAGTTCGGAGGCGAGGAGGGCGGCGACCGGCTTCAGCTTGGGCAGGTCACCTGGATGGACGAGCACCCGGCTCTTGCCGGTGAACGTGAACTGTCCCGTTCCCGCGGTCCACGAGCGCAGGGCCGGAATCGTCACGGGTGGCGTCGTCGATGAGGTCGCCAAGGCGGGCGACGCTACCGCCGCGAGGCTGATTCCCACAACGGCGACGAGCGTCCCTGCGAGAATACGCACTGCTCTGGACCTGCTCTTCATCCACTTTCCTTTCCAATTGTCGGATGTGGGTCTGGGGGGGTGCGACTGGATTGCGGATGCCGGGAGCGCTAGGAGAGAAGCCCCTGCGTCTCGGTGAGCGCGGAGTACGAGTCGCTGCCGCGATACACGAACTCGTGCACGACGGCGTCCTGGTTCTCAGCGAGGAGTCCGACGAATCGTCCGGTGAAACCGCCGGCCACCTCGGTGGAGAGGTATCTGCCGTCGATGCGGCCGAGGTCACGCCACTCACGCCCGTCGAAAACGCGCGCGACGATGAGATCCGGGCCGCGCCGCGGAGTACCCTCGCGTTCAGGCGACGGTTCCGTCCGCAGCTCGATCGTCGAGGTGCCGTCCGCGATCAGTTCGCCGAGTTCTATCGGCATGTCGCCGATCGTCGCCACTGCGCGCACCGACTGGGAGCCGACCTGCACGCTCACGCGGTGGTGCGGGTCGATCCGAAGCTCCAACCCGGCGCCCGGCCCGACCTTCGCACGCGTACTGGTGAACAGGTGCTCCTGCCGCCGCCCGACGAAAGCGTTCTCCCCGAGATGCCATCGCCCGCCCTCGATGCGGAGGAGGTCGGGCGGGAGACCCGACGGTGAGACGAACGACAGCGGGATGCCATCGGCGGTGAGTGCTTCGACGAGCACCTCGTCGCGGTCCGGCTCGATGGCGGCGCCGACGCGGGGCCAGCCGTCCTCCCATGAGAGCCGGGTGGCGAAGGTCTCACGCCCGAGAACGTGCCAGGCGGGCGTCGAGCCTCGTGGCCGCGTGCCGAGGAAGACGATCGCCCACGACCCGTCGGCGAGTTCGACCAAATCGGCGTGACCCGTGCTCTGCGTCGGCCGATCCGTTCCCCGAGCCGTCAGGATGGGGTTGAAAGGGCAGGGCTCGAAGGGGCCGTCCGGCGACGAGGAACGCGCCACGGTGACGGCATGCCCGCGCTCGGTGCCGCCCTCGGCGATCACCAGGTACCAGAAGCCGTCCTTCTTGTGGAGATGCGGGCCTTCTGGGAACTGGCCTCCGGTGCCACGCCAGACGACCGCCGGCTCCGAGAGCAGCGATCCGGTCACGGGGTCGAGCTGCGCCTGGAGGATGCCCTGCTGTCCGGCGGGCAGCTCGCCCGACCATGACAACCAGCAGCGTCCGTCGTCGTCCCAGGCGAGATCGGGGTCGATGCCGTGGGCGTCCGTTATGCGCAGCGGGTCCGACCAGGGGCCGGCTGGGTCTTCGGCCGTGACCAGCAGCTGGCCGGGTCCGTTCGTGACGTTGGTGGTGATCATCCAGAAACGGCCGTCGTGGTGGCGCAGCGTCGGCGCGTAGATGCCGCCGGACGGTCTGGCGTTCACCCGCTCAAGCTGTTCCGGGCGGTCCAGCACGTGTCCGATCTGCGGCCATCGACGTAGATCGCCGGAGCTGAAGAGGGGAACGCCGGGGGCGTACTCGAAACTGGACGTGACGAGGTAGTACGTGGAGCCGACGCGGCAGATGGACGGGTCCGGATGGAACCCGGGAATGATCGGCGTTTCGGGGATCATCCCTTCACCCCTCCGGTCGCGAGCCCGGACTGCCAGTACCGCTGCAGGAAGATGAACGACGCGATGAGCGGCAGGACGGAGACGAAGGACCCGGTCAGCACGGTGGAGAACAGCACCTGGGCGCCGCCTCCCGCGGACGCGGTGCCCTGCCACTGGGCCAGGCCGACCGTCACCGGGAACAGCGACGGCGTGTTCAGCATGATCAGCGGCAGGAAGTAGTTGTTCCAGGTGGCCACCAGTTGGAACAGCAGGACGGTGACGATGCCCGGGGCGAGCAACCGCAGCCCGATGGTGAAGAAGATCCGGAACTCTCCGGCGCCGTCGACGCGAGCGGCCTCCAGGAGGCTGTCGTCCACGGCGTCGGCCGCGTAGACGCGCATCAGGTACACGCCGAACGGGCTGACGAGCGAGGGCAGGATGATCGCCCACACGGTGTCCGTCAGATTGGCCGCCGCGAACAGCAGGTAGGTCGGCAGCGCGAGGGCGGTGAGCGGCACCATGATGGAGCCGAGGATCACCGAGAACACCGCCGTGCCGCCGCGGAAGCGGTACTTCGCCAGCGCGTAACCGGCCGCGGTCGCGAGCATCGCCGCGCCGACCGAGCTGATCACGGCGTACATGACGGTGTTGAGCATCCACTGCCAGAAGACGCCGCCCTGGAAGGTGAACAGGCTTCCGATGTTGTCGAAGAACTCGAAGTTCTTTCCGAACCACAGCCCGAACGTCGCGAACAGATCGCTGTTGTCCTTGGTCGTGGAGATCGTCAACCAGAGCAGCGGAACGAGGAAGTAGACGACCGAGATCCAGACGAAGAGCGTCAGCAGGGTGCTTCTGCGCCTGTCCCGTGCTACGCCTCCACGGCGCTTCGGCGGGCGGGCGACGGGCGCGGCCTCGGTGGCGAGGGGTGTGGTGGTGGTCATCGGTTTCGCTCCCTTCGGCTGGAGGCCGTCTGGACCACGAAGGAAACGATCATGATGATGATGCCCAGGAGGAAGGCGATGGCTGCCGCGTAGTTCACTTCCTGGTGCTTGAAGGCGACGTTGTAGGCGTACAGGTTGGGGGTGAAGTCCGTCCCGATCGCGTTGGGCGCGATGTTGAACAGCAGGTTCGGCTCGTTGAAGAGCTGGAAGGATCCGATGATCGAGAAGATGATCGTGAGGAGGATCGCGGGCCGGATGGCCGGGAGTTTGATGCTCCACGCGATGCGCCACTGCCCCGCCCCGTCGATCTCCGCCGCCTCGTAGAGATCCGTCGGTATCGAGCGGAGGGCGGCATAGAGAACGATCATGTTGTAGCCGATGAACTCCCACCAGACGACGTTCATGGTCGAACCCAGCACGTTCTGCGGCGAGAGCAGGTTGGGCGCCTGCACCCCGAGGCCTTCGAAGATCTGGGTGATGAGGCCGAAGTCGGCCCCGTAGAGATAGCCCCACATCAGCGCGGCGACCACGCTCGGGATCGCGTAGGGGACGAAGATGAGCAGGCGGGCGGCCTTGCCGCCGCGGACCCGTCCGCTGTCCAGTGCCAGAGCGAAGAAGATCGACGCGACCAGCCCGATCGGCACCTGGATGAGGAGGAACAGGGTCACGCGCCTGAGGCCCGCCCAGAAGCTCGGGTCCTCCAGTGCCCGCGCGTAGTTGGCGAACCCACTGAAGACCTCACCCCCCACGAGCTGGGAGGTGAAGAGGCTGATGTACGCGGAGTACACCAGCGGCACGATGAACATCGCCGCGAAGACGAGAAGGAACGGGATGACGAGCAGCCACGCGGCTCGTGTCTGCCCGCGCCGGAGAGAGAAGGCTTTCCGGCGCATGGGGAGTGAGGCCATGGATTCTCCAGGGGACTGGCCCGGGCGATAACACCGGGCCGGTCGGATCGATTACTTGACGGTGAAGCCCTGCCGCTTCGCGTAGGACGCCAGATCGTCCTGCCACTGCGAGAGCCCGGCCACGAGGTCTCCCTTCACGGAGATCGCCTTGCCCAGCGTGTCGTTGAAGCTGGTGTTGGCGTAGTCCATGAAAGGCAGCCACGCGAAGTCCTTGTCGACCGTCTTCGACACGTCGGAGAAGAACTGGTTGACCTTCTGCCCGCCGTAGAACTCGCTGGCCTGCCCGGTGAACTTCGGGTCCTCGAGGGTGGCCTTCTTGGTCGGGAAGAGGAACTGCTCGTTGGCGAGCTTCAGCGTGGACTCGGGGTCGTGGTTGATGAACCTCGCCAGCTGGTACGCCGCGATCGGGTTCTGCGACGAGGCGAGCACGGCGTTCGACGACCCACCCCAGTTGCCGGAGACGTCCTGGCCGGCCTGCCACTGAGGGATCTTCCCGGCGCGCCACTTCCCGGCGGTGTCCTTCGCGGTTCCCTGCAGGAACACCGGCCCCCACGCGGCCACGGGCCAGCTCGCGTACTTGTCGCGGGACAGGCCCTGGTAGAACTCGTCGGTGAAGTCGGCGTCCGTCGACACCAGGTCCTTCTTGATCAGGTCCTGCCAGTACGACATGACCTTCTTCTCGACGTCGCCGGTGAGGTCGATCCCGACGGTCTTGTCGCCGTCGTAGGAGAAGGGCTTGGCGCCGGCCTGCCAGAACAGGCTGATGATCTGAGGCATGTCGTTGCCCGGCAGGTTGGTGATGTACGCCCCGGTCTTCGACTTCACCTGCTCGGCCGCCTTCGCGAAGTCGTCCCAGGTCGCCGGGGCGCCGTCGAGTCCGGCCTTGCGGAAGAGATCGTCGCGGTACAGGGTGCCGAGGGGCCCGGAGTCCTGGGGGATCGCCCAGACGCCCTTGGAGTCGGCTACCTGGTTCCAGACCCAGTCGACGTAGTCACCGGCGAGTTCCTTGCCGCCGTAAGGCGTCAGGTCGAGCAGGCTGTTGGTCTGCTTGAAGGAGCCGATGTAGTCGTAACCGATCTGGGTGACGTCGGGCGCTCCCTTGCCGGCCTTCAACGCCGCGCGCACCTTGGTGTAGCTGCGGGTCGCGTCCGTGGTGTTGACGAGGTTGACCTTGATCTTCGGGTACTTCTTCTCGAAGAGATCGACCTCCTTCTGGAGGTCGGGCAGCCATGCCCAGAGGGTGAGCGTGGTCGGGGTGTTCATCGCCTTGTCGATGTCCGCCTGCGTGACGTTCTTGATCTGCTTGTCGCCCGAGCCGGAGCCGGAGCCGGAGCCGGAGCCGGAGCAGCCGGTGAGCGCCAACGCGGCCGTGACCACCAGTGCTCCCAGCGCCCCCGCTGTCTTACGTGCAGGCATCATGGGCCTCTTTCGTGAAAGGGTTCGAGCTACTCGGGCGAGCAGCCGGTGGCCTCGAGCAGCAACGCGGCGCGCCGCTCGAGTGGAATGTGGACGCCGAGCTCCCAGGCCTCGCCGGTGACGACGTCACGAACGGCATACGGCACCGTGACCTGCGTCGGCTCGGCGGACCAGTTGGAGACGAACGCCAGGCGGCGCCCGTTCGCCTCGCCGGTGGCGACCGTGACGGAGGTGCTCGCCCCCCATGCGGTTGTCGCTCGATGGGCAACCAGCCAGCGCGCGAGGCTGCGCGACAGCGGCGGGTTGGGCACGGTGGCCACGTAGGTGACCCGTCCCGCCTCGAAGGGACGGGTCGAGATCGCGGCCTGCGCGCCGAGCTCCGTCCGGTCGAACTCGGCAAGGACTTCGGCATCGCCGACGCGAAGGACCTCCACCCACGCGGTGGCCGCGGAGCCCTCTTCCAGCTTGAGACCGCTGGTGGAGCGGACAGTGAGCGGCGTGTCGATGTTGCTGTACTCGTCGTAGCTGGTGCCCGCCGCGTCCGCGAGAAAGGCGGGAGCGACCGCCGGCCGCGCGCGAACGAGCTCGTCGGCGTACCCGGTGCGGATGCCCACGACGAGATGCCCTCCGGACGCCGCGTACGCCCGAAGATGCTGGAGCGTCTCATCGTCGGCGACGTAGATCGCGGGGGCGACGATGACCGGATACCGGGCGACGAGCTCCTCGACCGGCGTCGCGACGAACTGGCGCGTGTGCTTGACCCGGACCTGCGCGCCCGCCTCGAACAGTCCGCGGTAGAAGGCGTCGAAGATGTTGAGGTAGGCCGCCGTATCAGGGCCGCCGCCCGGCAGCGGCAGCGGCGGATGTGCCTCGAACGACCACTTGGTGTCCGTGGAGTACAGGAGGAGAACGTCGGCGTCCGGCACGTACGCGTCCAGCGCCGGTCCGATCGCCTGCAACGCGGCCCCGAGCTCTGCCACCTCCCGGTAGATGCGCCCCGGCTGCTGGCTGTGCGGCAGGACGCCGCCCCAGTACGTCTCGGCGCCGAAGTGCAGCGTGTGCCAGTGCCAGTACGCCACCATCCGAGCCCCACGGGCCAGGAGCGCGAACGCCGCCTGCTTGATCTGCCCGGGGTACGGGGGGTGGTTCTGCCACGGGTCGCCGACGGACTGGGCGTTGGTCTCGGTGACGAGGAACTGCGTCTGGGCCGACGAGTAGGCCCGGTCTCCCCACTGGAAGAGCGCCCACACCCCGGTGTGCCACCACAGCACTTCCCGCGGCACGTCCACGCCGGCCTCGAGCCCGTCCTGCATCTTGTAGTACGCGTTGCCGGCGACCACGTCGAGGGACGCGACCAGCTCGTCATCGGAGACCTGCGGCCGTGGATAGGAGATGCATGTCGTGACGAACTGGTCCTCGCGCGCGTACTCCCGGACCACGTCGGCCTGCCAGCCGATGAGCTCGGTGGCGAGCGTCGACTGGAAGCGGCGCCACTCGATCTGGTACTGCGGAGTGGTGTTCGCGTCGGGCCGCCACAGGTCCGCCCAGTCCGAGAGCCGGTGCGACCAGTAGACGAGCCCCCACTCCCGGTTGAGGTTCTCGACATCCCCGTAGCGGGCCTTGAGCCAGTTCACGAAGCGCTGGAAGGTGTGCTCGTTGTGCGGGAGATGCAGGCCCGGCTCGTTGTCCACCTGGAAGCCGATCACCGCGGGATGATCGGCGTACCGGCTGACGACCTTGCGGACGACGCGCTCGGCGTAGAAGCGGTACGCCGGGTGGCTCTGGTCCATCTCCTGCCGGGCGCCCCACCCGTTGCGGACGCCGGTCTTCGACTCGGCGGCGATCTCGGGGTGAAGGCGCTGCAGCCACGGCGGCACGGCATAGGTGGGAGTGCCGAGGATGACCGCGATTCCTCGTGCGTGGGCGGCATCGAGCACAGGCTGCAGCCAGTCGAGGTCGAACTCTCCTTCGCGGGGCTCCCACGTGGACCACACCGACTCCCCCACGCGGATGACGCTGAACCCCGCCGCACGCATCAGGTCGAGATCGCGTTCGAGCGTGCCTTCCGGCTGGTACTCGGCGTAGTACGCAGCGCCGAAGAGCACGCCCGAGAAGGTGGGATTGGCGGTCATAAGAAACTCTGTCCCCTAAATGTTGTCGACAACATTGCGGTGAGGCTACGGAGTCGGGAATCGAGAACGCAAGCCCGTACCCCGAACTTGTTACCGAGCCGAAGCATGGAGGCGGCCTCGTGAGCTGGGCATCACTCAGGCCGGCGACGTGAAGTCACCAGGGCGGGCACGTGCGCACCCCGTGACGGGACGCCATCCGCGGGCGTTACCTGACCCGCGCTGTGGAGCTCCGAACGATCAGGTCGGGGCTGTACTGCTCATCACCGGCGCCGCTCATCGGGTCGGCGTCCGGCGCCGAAGTGTCCGGCGAGATCCGGTCGATCAATTGAGCCGCGAGGCGGGCGCCCTCTTCCACGAAGTCCAGGCGCACCGTGGTCAACGCCGGCCGCACGAAACGACCTTCTTCGAGATCGTCTATCCCGATGACACTGAGCTCCTCGGGAACTGCCCGGCCGTCGTCCAGGACGGCGGCCATCACGCCGATCGCCATCGCGTCGTTGGCCGCCGCCACCGCCGTCACGGCTTGCTCGCTCGCACCCAAACCTTGCCATGCTCGGTAGCCGGACTCAGCAGACCAGTCCCCTTCCCCGACCCACACGACGTCGCCACCCGCGTCTTCGACGGCAGCGATGAATCCTGCCGCTCTATCGCGTGCCGCGAACCAACCGTCGGGACCGCTCACGTACCCGATCCGCCGGTGCCCAAGCTCGAGAAGGTGTTCGGCTGCTCTCCTGCCGACGAGTTGACCGACCAGTACACCGCTCACCGGGTCGACGATCTGAGCATCGATGACCATGGGAACCTCGACAACGCGACGCCGCAGCCCTTCCAGCACGACGTCCGTCTGCGCGGTGGCCAGGATTCCCGCTACCTGATGTTCGATCGCGAGATCGATGGCAGCGTCGACCGATTCCGGATTCTCGCCGTCGACGGCGATGATGTCGCTGACGTATCCCCGCTTCTGGACCATCTCCGTGACACCCCGGACGATCAGAGCCGGGCCGCCCTGGCCGATCCTGTCCGTTAGGACCGCTATGCGGTTCGACCTGCGCAGACGGAGTTGCCGCGCAGCCGGATTCGGGCGGTACTGGAGTCGCGCGAGGGCCGCTTCCACTCGCTTTCGCGTGCCCTCGCGTATTCCCTCGTATCCCTGGAGGTAGCGAGTGACCGTCTGGTGCGACACTCCCGCTTCTCGGGCGACGTCGTAGATCGTGGGAGCCTTCATGGTTCCTTCATACAGTGCCCAGGACCAGAACACCGCAACGATAGCCGGTGCTCACAAGGCCCCTCGACAACAGTTGAGGTTGACCGCACGTGCGGTTGGGTAGCCGATGTTGTCGACAACATCACTGTGGCATCTCGGGGGCCTTCAAGTTCGAGGCGGACGGCGGCGGCCTTGCCCAGGCCGCTGACGCCACCGGTGATGAGCGCGGTGCGCATGAGGAGGTCCTTTCAGTGGGACTCGCGCGGCACGTGGTGGCCGCTGGAGCCGACGAGGAAGTCGAGGTCGGCGCCGGTGTTGGCCTGCTGGACGGTCTCGACGTAGAGGCGCTGCCAGCCCCGCTCGGGGCGGGCGAACGCGGCGGTCATCTCCGGGGACGGCTCGCGGGCGGCCAGTTCGTCGTCGGGGACGTCGAGCTCCAGCCGCCCGGCCGGGACGTCGAGGATGATCGTGTCGCCGGTGCGGACAAGGCCGAGGGGCCCGCCGGCGGCGGCCTCGGGGGCGACGTGCAGCACGACAGTGCCGTAGGCGGTGCCGCTCATCCGGCCGTCGCAGATGCGCACCATGTCGCGCACGCCCTGGGCGAGCAGCTTGGGCGGCAGCGGCATGTTCGACACCTCCGGCATGCCGGGATACCCCTTGGGCCCGCAGCCGCGCAGGACCAGCACCGAGTCCGGGGTGACGTCGAGGTCGTCGAGGCGGGCATGCAGGTCCTCGATCGAGTCGAACACGACGGCGGGGCCGCGGTGCTGGAGCAGGTGCGGCGAGGCGGCGGCGGGCTTGATCACGGCGCCGTCGGGGGCGAGGTTGCCGTACAGGATCGCGATCCCGGCGTCCTGCTGCAGCGGCTGCCGCCGGGAGCGGATCACGTGGCGGTCGTGGACCTTGGCGTCGGAGAGGTAGTCGATCAGGGGGCGGCCGGTGACGGTCATCGCGGCCGGGTCGAGCAGGTCGCGCACCTCCTTCAGCACCGCGTGCAGGCCGCCGGCCCGGTAGAGGTCCTCCATCAGGTGGCGGCCGGCGGGCTGCAGGTCCACCAGGAGGGGGACCCCGGAGCCGGTGCGGCCGAAGTCATCCTGGGTCAGCCCGACGCCGAGCCGGCCGGCGATGGCCAGCAGGTGGACGACGGCGTTGGTGGAGCCGCCGAGCGCGGCCAGCGCGACGATGGCGTTGAGGAACGAGCCGCGCGTCATCACGTCAGACGGGCGGCGACCGTCGGCGATCATCTCGACGATCAGGCGGCCGGTCTCGTGCGCGCCTTCGAGCAGGCGGCTGTCGGGAGCCGGGGTGCCGGCCAGGCCGGGCAGCGTCATGCCGAGCACCTCGGCGAGCAGGCCCATGGTGGAGGCGGTGCCCATCGTGTTGCAGTGCCCCTTGCTGCGGATCATCGACGACTCCGAGCGCAGGAAGTCGGCCTGCGACAGCGTCCCGGCGCGGACCTCCTCGCTGAGCTTCCACACGTCGGTGCCGCAGCCGAGCTGCGCGCCCCGGAAGGTGCCGGTGAGCATCGGCCCGCCGGGCACCACCACCGCAGGCAGGTCCACCGAGGAGGCGGCCATCAGCAGTGCGGGAATCGTCTTGTCGCAACCGCCCAGCAGCACCACGCCGTCGATCGGGTTGGCCCGCAGCATCTCCTCGATCGCCATGGCCGCCATGTTGCGCCAGAGCATCGCGGTGGGCCGCACGTTCGTCTCTCCCAGCGACACCACCGGCAGGTTCAGCGGCACGCCGCCCGCCTCCCAGATGCCGTGCTTGACGTGCTCAGCGACCTCGTTCAGGTGCATGTTGCAGGGGGTGAGGTCGGAGGCGGTGTTGGCGATCGCGATGTGCGGGCCGCCGTCGAACGCGTCCGGCGGCAGCCCGCGCCGCATCCACGCCCGATGGATGTAGGCGTTGCGGTCGCTACCGGCGTACCACTGAGCGCTTCGACTCCTCACCATGAGATCATCCTTTCCATTATTTGGAACTTCGCTCCGGATTATGGAACTCGGAGGGAGAATAGCCCATACGTCACTCGACAGATATCCGCCTCGAGGAGGAACTTCCGTTTTTTGGAATAATGGTCTGATGTTCGGAACATGTCCGAGCTGACCGACGAGCCCAGGCTCGTCGGGTCCGACCGCGTGCTGGCGGTGCTCAGCGAGCCGGCCCACCATCCCGCCACCGTCGGCCTCGGCGAGACCGCCGCCGTCCTGGCCGGACGCCGGCCGACCAGCGCCGGGCCTCGGAGGGAGCCGTTCGTTCGCCGCGTTTCCCCGGCGACCTCAGATCGCCTGGGTGGTGCGCCGCACGACCAGGCGTGGGGTGAGAACTTCGTTGCGTGCCTCGGACCGGCCGCGGATGCGTTCCAGCAGCAGCCGGCCGGCGGTCGCGCCCATCTCGTGGCCGGACTGATCCACGCTGGTCAGCGAGATCGGCATGAGAGCGCCGGTGGGTGAGTTGTCGTAGCCGACCACCGACAGTTCGTCGGGGATCCGGACCCCGGCCTCCCAGCAGGCGGCGAGCACCCCGAGAGCGGCGACGTCCGCGCCGGCGAAGATCGCTGTCGGGCGCGGATAGGACTCCAGGAGGCGCCGGCCGACGGCCCGGCCTCCTTCGTGGCTCCAGTCACCTTCGATGAGGGTGACTTCGCCGTCGAACCGGCCCGCGTCGACGCCTTCGTCGGTTTCGACGCCCACGACCGGCGGCTGGAGGGCTCTTTCGAGGTGACGGGTGCTGCCCGTGTCCTCAGGAGCGCCGACCGGTCGTTCCTGTCCGAGGCGACGATCGCCGATGTCTGACGGCTCCACCACTCCGATCGTGCCGGGCTTCTACCCGGATCCCAAGGTTGTCCGGTGTGGTGTCGATGAGTCGCTCCGCCATCGGCACCATCGACTTACGCCGCCCGTCCAGCATCAGCCCCCGCAGGTACAGCCCGCCGTGGGCCCGCTGTCATGCGGGGGCCGGCTCGCCGGTACGACCAGGCCGGTCTCGTACGCGACGACCACCGCCTGGGCACGGCTGCTCAGGCCGAGTTTACCCATCAGGCGCTTGACGTGGGTCTTGACCGTGGCCTCGCTGAGAGTGAGGCGGTTGGCGATCTGGGCGTTGGACAGGCCGTTGCCGACGAGGCGGAGCACTTCGGTCTCCCGGGCGGTGAGGGTGGACAGTTCGGCCGTCCCCACGGAGGTGGTGCGGTGGTGGTGGGCGTAGGTGTCGACGAGTTGCTGCGTGATCCGGGGGGTGATGAGGATGTCGCCCGCCACCACCGTATGCACGGCCGCGATGATCCGGTCCGGCGGGGTGTCCTTGAGCAGGAACCCGGACGCGCCCTCGCCGAGCGCGGTGTAAACGTACTCCGGCAGGTCGAACGTCGTCAGGACGATCACGTGCGGCGGCTCGGGCGCGGCGAGGATGCGCCGGGTGGCGGCGATCCCGTCGAGCACCGGCATCTTGATGTCCATCAGCACCACGTCCGGGCGGGCCGAGGCGGTCAGGGTGACGGCCTGCTCGCCGTCGGCCGCCTCGCCCGCGACCTCCAGGCCCGGAGCCGCGTTCACCAGCGCGATGAGCCCGGCCCGGATCAGCGCCTGGTCGTCGGCGATGAGCACGCGGATCGTCATGGCACGTCCGCCATCGGCAGCCGGGCGACGACGTGGAACCCGCCCTCCTCGGCGGGGCCGGCGGTGAGCACGCCCCCGTACAGCTCGGCCCGTTCGCGCATGCCGCGGATGCCGTGCGACCCTGAGACGTTGACCGGCTCCCGGTGGCCGGGATGGCCGTCGTCGCTGACCCGCAGGGTGAGCGTGCGTTCGCCGTAGCCGACTTCGACGCGGGCACTGGCCGGGCCGGCGTGCTTGAGCGCGTTGGTCAGCGATTCCTGCAGGATGCGGTACGCGCACAGGTCCGTGCCGGGCGGCAGCGGCCGGGGGGCGCCGATGATCACGACCTCGACCGGCAGGCCGGCGGTACGGGTGCGGTCGACGAGTTCGCCGAGCAACGCGAGACCGGGTTGTGGTGACACGTCCAGTTCGCCGCTCGGGTCCACCCGCAGCACGTCCAGCAGCCGGCGCATCTCGATGAGCGCCTCGCGGGTCGCGTCGCTGACGGTGGTGATCGCGGTCCGCGCGGTCGGCAGATCGGTGTCGAGCACGTATCCGGCGACGCCCGCCTGCAACGAGATCACGGACATGTGGTGCGCAACCACGTCGTGCAGTTCGCGGGCGATGCGCACCCGCTCGTTCGCCGCCGCGCGGGTCGCCTCCTCCGCCAGCCTTCGCGTACGTTCGCCCCAGCGCCGCGTACTGTCCGCGAGCACCCACGCGCCGGCGACCAGCAGGTTGTCCTGGAAGAAGTCAGGCCACTGGAACGGACCGGGTCTGGTGGCGTAGGACAGCACGATCAGCGCGACCGTGCCGAGCACGGCGGCGGCCGCGACGGGCCGGGGCCGCAGTGTCGTCACGGTGAACAGCCCGACGATGAGGCCCATGCCGGCATTGGGGAACATGCCGTAGCCGACCAGGATGTAGACCGCGAGCGCGGCGCCGATGATCACCATGGTCAGCACCGGCGTGACCTGGCGGAGCGCGACCGGGGCCGCGGTGAGCACCGCGAGCACGTAGGCGGGCAGGGGCGCGGTGATGTGCCAGGCCATGGTGGCGATGGTGATCGCGATCAGCACGGCGGCGAGCAGGATGTCGCCGAGTGCCGGTTTCATGGTCATCACCATGTGAACACCGTAATCGGGCGGGGCTCGCGGTGTCGCGCACCAAACGGGGTATCCCGTTCTACCCCCTGTGGGGTAGCCGAAGTTGCCGTCGTGGAGCGACGACGCGGGCTGCCGCGCGCGCCTAGGTTCGGGCGTGCCGGTTCGTACGGCGACTCCGACTACGTGAGGAAGTGCCGATGGATGTGTCCGCCGCGGTGGTTCACTCGTTCGACCACCCGCCCCGCTACGAGCCGTTCGATCTGCCCGTGCCGGCCGACGAGGACGAGGTGGTCCTCGACGTGCTCGCGGTCGGCCTGCACCCCCGGGTACGCAGCGGGGCCGCCGGCCGGCACTACACCAGCACCGGCAAGCTGCCGATGGTCCCCGGCGTGGACGGCGTCGGCCGGCTCCCGGACGGCCGGCTGGTCTACTTCGTGGCCGATGACGAACTGACCGGTCCGATGGCCACCCGCACCGTGGTCGACGTCCGCCGGTGCGTCCCGCTTCCGGATGATGTGGACGTGGTCAAGGTGGCCGCCGCGATGAACCCGGCCATGTCGTCGTGGATGGCGCTGCGCCGCCGGGTGCCGATCCGGCCCGGCCAGTCGGTGCTGGTGCTGGGCGCCACCGGCAATGCCGGGCAGATGGCCGTCCAGGTGGCCAAGCGGCTCGGGGCCGGGCGGGTGGTCGGCGCCGGGCGCGACCCCGGCCGGCTGGCCCTGCTGCCCGAGCTCGGCGCGGACGCCGCGGTCGCCCTCACCGACGCCGCACTGGCCGAGGCCGCCGCCGAAGTGGACCTCGTCCTCGACTACCTGTGGGGCGAACCGGCCGCCTCGGTAATCCCGGCGCTGCTGTGGGCGCGCTCCGATCGCGGCCGGGAGCTGAACTGGATCCAGATCGGCGCGGTGGCCGGTCCGACCGTCGAGGTGCCGTCGGTGGCGTTGCGCTCGGCCAACTTCCGGTTGCAGGGCAGCGGCCAGGGCGCGGTGTCGGCCCGGGCCTACCTGGAGGAGTTGCCCGAGCTGGTGGACGAGATCGACCAGGGACGGATCGCGGTCAGCGCCCGGATCGTCCCGCTGGCCGAGGTGGAATCGGCGTGGACCGCCCCAGAACGGCCCGGCGTCCGGACCGTGCTGGTCACCGAGGAGGTGTGAACCATGCTTGAGGTGATCATTTCCGGGGCGGGCCCCACCGGGCTGGTGCTGGCCATCGAGCTGGCCCGGCGCGGCGTGGACTTCCTGCTGGTGGACAAGGCGGCGCGGCCGTTCGCCGGGTCGCGGGGCAAGGGCATCCAGCCGCGCACCCTGGAGGTGTTCGAAGACCTGGGGGTGCTGGATCGGATGGTCGCCGCCGGCGGCCCGTACCCGCCGCAACGCCTGTACGCCGAGGACGGGCCGATCGACCGGCGGATCATGGAGCACCAGGAGCCGACCCCGGCTGAGCCGTACCGGGATGGGCTGATGCTGCCGCAGTTCCGCGCTGAGACCATCCTGCGCGAGCGGCTGGCCGAGCTCGGACACGCCGTACGCTATGACCACGAACTGCTTGGCTTCGACCACGACGACAGCGGGGTGGTCGCGCGGATCGGCGAGGCGACGGTGCTCGCCCGCTACCTGGTCGGCGCCGACGGCGGGTCCAGCGTGGTCCGCAAGACGCTCGGAATCGGCTATCCGGGACGCTCCCTCGACATCCGGGCGTTCGTGGCAGATGTGCGCGCCGACGGCCTGCCCGCCGACGTCTGGCACACCTGGAACGAGGGCACCCTACGGCAGATCGCGATGTGCCCGCTGGCCGGCACCGAGCTGTTCCAGTGCCAGGGCGGCCTGCCGCTGGAGGGCGAGGTGGACCTGTCGGCCGCCGGGCTGACCGCGATGCTGGCCGACCGTACCGGAGACAGCGGCATCGTGGTGCGGGAGGTGGGGTGGGCGTCGGTGTACATGATGGGCGCCCGGCTGGCCGACGCCTACCGCAGCGGGCGCGTCTTCCTGGCCGGGGACGCGGCGCACGTGCACCCGCCGACCGGCGGCCAGGGGCTGAACACCAGCATCCAGGACGCCTACAATCTGGCCTGGAAACTGGCCGCGGTGCTGCGCGGGGCGCCTGAGGCGATGCTCGACTCGTACGAGGCCGAGCGGCGGCCGATCGCCGAATCGGTGCTCGGGCTGACCACCCGGCTGCTGGACGAGGCCGAGCGCCGCGCGATGCGCCGCGGACGCGAGGCCCACCAGCTGGACCTCGGCTACCCGCTGTCGCCGCTGACCGGCCCCGGCCCGATGGCCGGCTACCGGGCACCCGACGCCCCGCTCACCGGCGCCGCCGGCCGGCCGGTGCGGCTGTTCCAGCTACTGGCCCACCCATGCTGGACCCTCATCGGATACGAGGTGCCGGACGTCCCGGCCCCGCGCGCCGGGCTGAGCATCCACACCACCGGCAAGCGCGGTGACCTCGTCGACGACGGCGGCCACCTGCGCCAGGCGTACGACCTGTCACCCGGCGACTGGGTGCTCATCCGGCCGGACGGCTACATCGCCCTGACCAGCACCGATCCCGCCGACATCGAGACCTACCTGGACCAGACCGGCCTGCGCCGGTCGCAGAGCTGAAAGAGGCCGATCATGTCCGCACAGACCCGAAAAGAACACCGTCAGGTACGACGCGCCGCCGAGTTGCGCCGCGCCGAAGCCCAGCGGGAAGTGCACCGCTTCGGCCGCGAGACCCGCCGTGCCGGCAAGACGAGCCTGATCCTGGTCCGGGCCAGACTGGCCGAGCTGAGTGCCCGGAGCTTGACCAAGCTGGCCGCCCGCCTGCGCGGACCGTCCTGAGCTACGGAAGACACCCTCGATGTCCTTCGACCACACAGACGACCACACCGCACCGCACGGCGGTACGGCGATCCCGGGCGCGAACCCGGATGGACACATGCTAGGCCCCGACGACGGATCCACGACCTGGTTCGCCGGCGCGCTCATCACCTTCCGGGCCAAGGCGGCCGACACCCGTGGCGTGCTGTCGTTCTTCCAGTGCGACGTGCCGTACGGGTGGCAGGCGCCGGTGAGAGCGAACTGTTCCACATCACCGAGGGTGAATGGGAGGTCTTCGTCAACAACACCGTGCACCTGGTCACCCCCGGCTGCACGGTGTGGATCCCGCAGAGCACCTCGCACTCCAACTTCGTACGGTCCAAACGCGGCCGAGGGTCCTGACCATGGGAGAGGACGCGTTCGTGGCCGACGCGGCAAGCGCCGCCGCGAGCGACCCCGTCAGCGGCCGGTGGATGGTCAGCCCCGGTTTCGAGAACCATCCGGCGTACCGGGTGACCTGGATCGGCGCCGCCACGGCGCCCGCCTGCCGCAGCTGGCCGAGATGACCCGACTTGTGGCTGGGGCGCAGGCCACCAACACCGACCATGCCGTGGGCGACACCGTATCGGTCGTTCAGGACGACGTACCAGCTGGTGCCATCCACCACCTGCTCGGCAACGTACAGGTGCGGTGCCTCGACGGGCCTGATCCGGCCGACGGGCCCAAAGGCGCGGGTGGAATCTCGACAAGGTCGGCATGTTCGGCCACTCCTTTGGCGGCTTCGCCGCCGCTGAGGCCATGCTGGACGATCAGCGGATCGACGCGGGTGTGAACATGGACGGCCATCTCTTCACCGACCTCGGGGAAGTCGCGGAACGCGGCCTTGACCACGCGGTCTTCCTGTTCGGCAGGCAGGAGGTCAAGCCGGGCAAGACCGTGGAGCACGCTGGCTCCAAGATGTACGCAACCGCTTCCAGAAGATGCACGCTACTGTTCCCAGCATTTGACACCTCCACCAAGATGGCCGCGGCGCCGGCAACGGTTCCCGGATGGCCGGCCCGATATCCTGCGCGAAGTATGGACTGGAGGTTCCGGTCGGCGGCGGAGGCCCAACAGTAATGATCACCGGAGTCACCAGGGGGCCCGCAGCATGACCGGCACCACGGAGGCCGTTGGCGGGTCGGCTGCAGTCGACAATGCAGCACGAAGTGTCACGCGCCCGTTCTACGTATACGCCGTGCTCGCCAACACGCTGTTCCAGCGCGGCGTATTCGTCCTCTTCCTTCAGCAGCGAGGCTTCTCCGCCGAGCAAGTGGCCCTACTGCAGACACTGCTCTACCTGGTCAGCGGACTTGCGGAGTTGCCGACGGGGGTCATCGCCGACCGAATCGGCAGGCGTGCCAGCATCGTGATCGGCCAGCTGCTGATAGCTGGATGTCTGCTCGGCCAGGGGACGTTCTCCAACTACTGGGTGTTCCTGGCGCTGTTCATCGGGCAGGGCGTGGGCATGGCATGTGTGTCCGGTTCGGACACCGCCCTGCTGTACGACCTGCTCGTGCGTCGTGGTGCAACGGCCAGCTACGTCAAGATCAAGTCCCGGTTCACCATGCTCGGGACGGTCACCTCGGGAGCCGCCATCGTCCTCGGCGGCCAACTGCAGCAGATCTCCTGGGGAGTCGTCTACGTCGGTTCGGCGGCGTGCCTCGCCCTGGCCGTGGTGGTGCTGATGTCACGGGTGCCCGAGATCCGCGGCGCGGACGCGGTGGACGAGCAGGACGGAGCCGAGGAGGAGCATGGCGACGCCACAGCATGGCGGGCGATGCTTCGGGTCGCCACGCCGGCGCTCGTGACGCTTGTCGTGGTGTCCGGATTGATGCATGCGACTTTGACGCCGTACATCATCTTTACGCAGAAGACCCTCTCCGATCAGGGAGCGGGCACCGCATTGGTCAGCGTGGTCATATCGGCGGGATTCTTCGCCGGCGGGCTCACCCCGCTGCTGTCGGACCGCGCGGACCGGCGCATCGGGTATCGGGTCATAGTCCCGGTGTCCCTCCTGACGCTCGCCGCGGCGCTCGGCCTGAGCGGCCTCGGCCTTGTCTGGGTCACCATCGCCGCGTTCCTGGCCCTGGTCGGGATTCCCGAGATCACCGCCGTGATCGTGGACAACGTGTTCAACGAGGCCGTGCCGTCGCGCCACCGGGCGAGCCTGCTGTCGATGATCGCATTCGTGGAGTCGGCCCTCATCGGCATCGGCTATCTCGTCCTCGGCGCGCTCATGGACGGGCTGGGCTCCGGTGTGGGCATGGCCACCTACGCCGCGGTCCCCCTGCTGGCATGTCTCCTGTGGCTCCCGGTGCTCTTCCGAGGGGCGCGGGTGACCACCGAGATCGAGAAGCCCGCCGACCAAAAGGCATCCTGAAACAGACCATCTCGAGGACTCCGCCCTGGCCCACCTGCCGTCGGGGAAGTTCACCGCGAACGCGGCCTGGCTGACCCTGGCCGCCACCTCCTACAACCTCACCCGCCCAGCCGGGCATCTCGCCGTTGCCACCTCCTGCGCAGCCGCGCGGCGCGGTGGCTGGGCGTCACCGGACGTGGCAGTTGTAGATCGTTATTCATGTGATCGCGGCTGCTGTCTGGTTCCATTGGCGGTGGCAGGCAGTTGCGCGGTGCTGGTGGCGACGCCGCCATCGCGACCAGTGCAGGACGTGATCGATGTCAGTGAGATGGCGCAGGCGGGTGTAGGCGCACCGGCGTAGGAGTTTGGCCAGCTCACGGCAGCCAACGGGGACCGTTCGAGGCCGGTGACGACGGCGGGTAACACATGGGCGATCATGCTGATCAGGCTCCAGCGGTGCCAGGAGGCCCAGGTGGTGACCTGCCCAGCATCCAGCCCGGTCAGGCCCTTGGCAGCCTGGAAATCCTCCTCGATGCGCCACCTGCGACACTGCGCTGCCGAAGATTTCATCCATGCAGTTCAAGCGGCGTGTGAGTACTCGTGGAGGACTCCGCCGAGCCGGTCTCGCCGGCGGATGGTCAAGCTCGCGATTCGCTCAGGATCAGTGACCGGATCCGGGACAAGACGCAGCGGGGCGGCTTGGGCGAGAGCGATGAGCTCGGTGCCGTTGTAGAACTGTTCGTACTCGCGCAGGGCGTGCCGCAGATGGCGTTCGTTCCACAGCAGGCAGCGGTCGAGAAGCTCGCAGCGGCACGACTGCACCAACCGCTCCATGACCGGGTTGGCCTGCGGAGCGCGAGGTGGTGTCTTGATGATGCGGGCGCCTCCGGCCGTGAAGACTTCGTCGAACATCGTGGTAGACGTCGTATCCGATCGCGAATAAGGAATTTGAACCCCTCCGCCCTGTCCCCCAGCTCGATCATCAGGTTGACCTAGCCCACCGATCCGGAGCCTCCGCCCGGCACCCGTCTCGCGACTCATGGGTACGATCAGCAGCCGGTCTCCCGCCGATACTGAGACACCTACCTGCGGCTCCCAGGGCCCCCACACGGCCGACATCCCTTTGACGGTCATGTGTCTAATGTCAGATGAGCGTGACTGACGTACATGACGAACGACTTTTCGCCCATGATCCGCGTGCTGGATGTGGTTATCCGCCGCCGTCCATCACGCAGATCACCGGAGGAAGCATGCAGGTGCAGCGGGTCTTGTCGCCCGTCACAGGGCTGGAGTCATGGACCGTGCTGGGTGACGACGCTGGCCCGATCCAGCCGATCGAGGCCTATCCGGCCCACAGCCCACGTACGCCCGGAAGGGGGCAGCCGGGTGACACTCCGTTAACGCCGGATTCCGTTCCAATTCTCTCTGACCCCCGCTGGCCCCTCGGGGTTTCTCCCGATCAGCGCCTGCACTGCCCGACCGGCCAGCGCACGGGTCTCCGATTCGGAATGCCGGCGATAGAGGGCGACCAGCTCATCCAGGAAGTGGAGCCAGCCGGTCAGGCAGGCCGCCTCGATCGCGGCCAGCGTCAGGTTGTCGTCTGAACTGTGCAAGGCCTGCCGGATGAGGGCGATCGACTCCTGATCCGGTTCCTCGGCTGCGATGGCCATCCGTACCAGTGCGCCGTGATCCGATTCCGTTCGTTCTCGTGCAAGAGACCGAAGATCTTCGAAGCTCGCCACGGGCAGCCGCATCTTCAGAAAGGCGGCCATCCGGTCCAGTGTCTCGCCCGGAGCAGTGAGCATGAGGTAGTCCACCGGCGTTTTGCTGTCGTTCGCCACGGACAGCCACACGGTCCCATCCGGGTCCCGGTACCGATGCTCGATCACATGCGCGGTGCGCGGTACCAGCGCGTCGTAGGTGAGGTCGATTCCCTCCTGCTCCTCGAGATCCACCAATAGATCATCAATGTCGTTCACAAGGTCAGGCCCCTGCACCGGAGGGGTCAACACCAGGTACGAGTCCGCCACCATCGCCGAAGTCCCATCGGTCGCCGTCCATGAGCACTGCGTCATGCTGTCAGGCCGGATATCATCCCGCATCCGAATCCACGACGGGCGTGGCCCCTGCCCCTCCAGGGACCAGTTGACTCGGGACGTTGAGAGGCCATGGGCGGGAACGTCTTACCGCGCGGGGTGGAGCCGGTCGCGATGAAATCGTTGCCCGAGGAACTCGCGCGGCAGGAGCCGGCCCGAAACTCGGCGAACGCGAGATCCTGGCCGCCATGTGCCCTGGGCCACGGGGCCCCCGAGCACTCTCCACTCAGCCGGCGTTGAACGCCTCCTCGACGGTCAGCGTGTCCTCATACAGGTGCATGCGGACGATCCGGTTGTCCTCGACCATCAGGTGCATGGCCGCCGCCGTGGTGAACTCCTTCCCACTGGCCACGACGGTGTGCGTGAAGACCGCCAGCAGCACCACGTCACCACCGTCGACGATGACGCGCTCCAGCACGACCTTGCTCCTGCCGTGCGCGAAGTGCGGCCACATCGTGGTGAAGTACGGCGCGACCTCCTCCCGGCGGGTACGGCGCCCGGTCCAGGGCAGCGCGTCACTGCCGGGGACGTGCCAGTCGATCTCCTCGGCGAACAGTTCCTGGATGCCGTCGGGGTCCTGCCTGCCGAGGCGCTCCACGAACTTCTCGGCCACGGTCCGCGAGGTCTGAGTATCTGTTGCCATCGTCCTTGTCCTTTGTCTTTCTTTCGTATGAGGTGTGCCGGTCGGGCCTCAGCCCTGGAACAGGAGGTGCTTGCCGCTCAGCGGCCCGCCGAGTTGCATGAGCGCCCCGCCTTCGCGCAGCGCGGTCGACCGGCGCGAACCCGCATTCGGTCAGCAGCCGTGTGAAGAGGGCTTGGCGCTCTCGTCGTCACCGGCGAGGAAGACGACCTGGTTGCCGTCCTGCTGCCGGGGATCGGGCTGCCGCATCGCCCGCCCGGTAGTGGACCACGCTCGTCATGACCCACTCCTTGTTGTGTCGAAGCCGTTGCCCTGACGACGGTCGCAAGTACGCGGCTCAGACGCCCTGGAGCGTCGAATGCGTCCCGCGTCGCCGATTCGGCGCCTAGAGCTGTGTGGCGCCGCCGTCGACGAACAGTTCCGCGCCGGTGGTGAAAGTGCTTTGGTCACCGGCCAGGTAGAGGGCGGTGGCGGCGACCTCGTCGGGATGGCCGGCGCGGCCGAGCGGGGTCGGTGGGGCGAGCTCGGCCGCCGTGGGCCGATCGCCGTGCGGGAAAGCGGCGAGGAGCTCGTCCAGGCCCGGGGTCTCGACAGGGCCGGGGGTGAGGGCGTTGACGCGGATTCCGCGGCCGGCCAGCTCGGCGGCCCAGGTGCGGGCGAGGCTGCGGATCGCGGCCTTGGTGGCGGCGTAGACGCCCAGGCCCGGGACGGCCCGCAGGGCCGAGCTGGAGGAAAGCAGCATCACCGAGGCGCCGGCCGTCAGCAGCGGCAGCGCCTTTTGGACAGTGAAGACCGTGCCCTTGAGGTTGATCGAGGTAGTGCGGTCGTACTCCTCCTCGGTGATCGCGCCGAGCGGGCCGTAGTCCCCGACCCCGGCGTTGACCACCACAATGTCCAGGCGGCCGCTGCGGTTCGCGATCTCGGCGAAGAGCCGGTCGAGGTCGCCGAGGTCCGAGGCATCGCCCTGGATGGCGATGCCTCGGGCGCCGACCTGCGCGACGGCGGCGTCCAGCGCGGCCTTGCGGCGCCCGGTCAGGTAGACGGTCGCGCCCTCGGCGGCGAAACGGCGGGCGATCGCCAGGCCGATGCCGCTGGAGGCGCCCGTGACGAGGGCGATCTTGTCGTTCAGTTGTCCCATGAGACTCTCCAAGTTCTTGATGTAACCATGTTGGTTACATCTGCGATGCGCGGGATGCAACCCCCTCGACCAGGGAAAGTCGACGGTCCGAGGTCAGGCGGCTTTCAAGACGTCCCGCAGCACGTCCTCCAGCGTGGTCTTGGCCAGCTCGCTGCGCAGGGCGGCCTCCACATTGTCGTACACGGCGGTCATCGCCGGCCCGATGCCGTGACCCACGACGCACTCGGGGTCCGGTGTCGCGCGATGCAGGGCGAAGACCGGTCCCGGTTCGATCGCCTCGTAGACGTCGAGCAGAGTGATCGCCGCCAGGTCCCGCGCGAGCATCCAGCCCGCCCCCGCACCCCGCCGCGAATCGGCCAGGCCGGCCTTGCGCAGCTCGCCCAGCAGGCGGCGGATCACCACCGGGTTGGTGTTGACGCTCGTCGCGATCTGCTCGGAGGTGGCGACCTCGTGGCCACGCCGCTGATACAACCCGATCCATGTCAGGACGTGCGCCGCGATGGTCAGTCTGCTGTTGGCACTCACGTCGGACTCCACCTCCCTCGCCCCTCCGTTCTGGTCGTAACGATAGTTGTTACAACCGCATGCGGCAAATCCTGCGGGGCCGGCCAAGGCGAAGGCGGCCGGCGAGGTGCCGCTGCAGCTGGGCAATCAGATGGGCCACGCCTCCTTCCCGGTCCAGCTCGTCGGCGAGGCGATCGACGGTGCCGAAAACTACGGCAAGTGGCTCTACGGCGAGTCCGGTTCCACGTTCGACACGCCCGGCAACCGCAAGGGCTCGAGGAGCTGTCGACCTGGACGAAGCAGGGCTACATCCCGGCCGACGCCAACGGCGTGGACCCGCAAGGTGCGGTCGATCGCTTCGCCAAGAGCCAGGGTGTTTTCCTCGTCGACGGCACCTGGGACTCGGCGAAGATCAACACTGGGCTGGGCAAGGGCGCCAGTTCCACGGCTTCAACGGCCAGATGAAGATCAACCACAACGAGCCGACGTTCAACGGGTACAGCACCCGGTACGGCTACTTCGAGATGCGCGCGAAGGGCCCGAACACCGGCGGTGGCGGCCACACCGCCTGGTGGATGGTCGGCACCCAGGACGAGATCGCTGATGGTGCTGCGGTGGCGTCGTCGCAGGTCAACCGGCAAAGGCGAGCCATCGGCCGGCTGGAGCCGAGGGATGTCTGTTGCTGAGGGGCAGCACGAAGCACCTCATCTTTGGATCAAACAGGAATTTAGTCGCAGAGATGGCCAAACCTGGACAGTTGATCACCTGCGTCGACTCGCCATATCCCTCCGCGAATTAACCAGCAGAGTCGTGGGAGCGACCAAGCCGGATCCCGCGATCCCCGACCCCCAGGTGCGTGAACGTGCGGAATCGCCGCTGATCTGCTGAACGTGTATCGTCGGGAACTATGTTCCGCCCCCTGCAAGCTGGCGAGCCGACCCAGCTGGGTGACTACCGCATCGTTGGGGGCCTCGGTGAGGGCGGGCAGGGCGTGGTCTACTTGGCCGAGCGTGCCTCGGGCGAGCGCGTGGCGATCAAGGTGCTGCATGCCAGGCTGGCGAGGAGAAGCGAGGCGCGCGGGCGTTTCTTACGCGAGGTGGACGCGGCCATGCGGGTGGCGGCGTTCTGCACAGCCCGCGTGCTGGACGTGGCGGTCGACGGCGACAGACCCTACATCGTGTCGGAGTTCGTCGATGGCCCGTCACTGGAGGATTCCGTCCGCGAGCACGGACCCAGGTCCGGAGGCGCGCTCGATCGCATCGCGGTCAGCACGGCCACCGCGCTGGCGGCCATCCACCGGGCTGGGATCGTCCACCGCGACTTCAAGCCGTCGAACGTCCTGTTGGGCTCCGACGGCCCCCGGGTGATCGATTTCGGCATCGCGCGCGTGATCGACATGACCGCCACCGGCGGCTCGGTGGGCACCCCGGCGTACATGGCTCCCGAGCTGATCCACGGTGAGCCGGCGCAGCCCGCATCCGACGTGTTCAGCTGGGCGGTGACCGTGGGCTTCGCCGCGACCGGGCGCCCGTTTTTCGGCCAGGACACACTGCCTGCAGTAATGTACCGCATCCTCAACGCCCAGCCGGATCTGGACGACGTCCCCGAGCCCCTGCGCGCCCTTCTCTCCCGCTGCTTGGCCAAGGCGGCGCCGGAACGTCCCACGGCAGCCGAGGTCCTGCACCTCCTCCTCGGTCACGGCCAGATCGTGACCAAGCCCGTCGGCGGGGACCCGGCCGCTCACCCGGCCGCAGCTCCACCAGCGGAAGCTCCTCCGGCCGGAGCGGCACCCGCCTGGACGCCTTCTACCGGCATGCCGTCAGCAGGACCGCCCTTCGCCGGGACACCCGCTCCCGGAACGCCACCCGCCGCCCTCACCACAGACTCACGCCGCAAGCGGTCCAAGCTCCTGGTGGTGGGCTCGGTCACCTCCGTGGCGGTACTCGTGAGCGTGATTGTGTTGGCCCTGCGGTGGGGAGCGAGCGACTCTCCACCAACACCCACGCCCTTGGCGGCGACGGACATACCGTCGGCGACGACCAGCGTCGCCGCCCGGCCGTACGGCAGGAGGATGGCAAAGGTCACCCTCGGCGACGAGGTGAACACCCTGGCGGTAAGCAACTACGCCGGACAGCGCGCGGTGCTGGCCGGCAGCACCAAAGGGGTGGCCAAGGTGTGGAAGTTCGACACGCGCCCCAGCGAACTCGCCAAGCTGAAGAACACCGGCGGTGAGGAGACAAACGCTGCCATCGACGTGGGCGAAGTAGACGGGCAGGCGGCCACGTTCAGGCGGCTGCGGAATGGCGCCGTCATCGTCTCCGGCGCGGAGAGCGTCGAGCCGCTCGGCCCCACCTACAAAGGCCACCAGAAAATGGTCTACGCGATCGCCCCGGCGCGGGTGTCGGGCAAGACGGTCCTGGTCAGCGGCGACGAGGCCGGAAAGGTCCACGTGTGGGACCCGAAGACGGGCAAGGACTCCGGACCCCAGCCCAAGGCGGCGGGCGGCGACCCGGTGTTCGGTGTCGCGACCGGCACGATGGACGGGCACCCGTTCGCGGTGACTGCGTCGGCCGACGACACCGCGCGGGTGTGGAGCCTGGAGACCGGCGCTCTGGGCGCCACCTTCCACGGCCACAGCGGTGATGTCTTCGCTGTGGCGACCACCGTGATGGACGGCGCGCCGGTGGGCATCAGCGGCGGCTCCGACCGCAAGATCCGCGTCTGGGACCTGCGCAACGGCCGGGAGCAGACCTCGTTCTCCGGCCACACCGCCGAGGTCGCCTGCCTGGCGGTGGGCAGGGTGAAGGGCCGCGCGGTCGTCGCCTCCGGCGGCTTCGACGGGACCATCCGCGTCTGGGACCTGCGTAGCGGCAAGCAACTCGGCGACCCGCTGAAGTCTCCCGGTGGGCGCGTCTACTCGGTGGTGATCGCCGAGGACGACGGGGAGTCCTGGCTGGCCGCGGGCGACGTCAAGGGCAACGTCACCGGATGGAGCCTCGGCCCGGCCTCCCCCTAGAGAACCGGTCATGTAATCGTTAGGACGCGAGGCTGCAGCCTGTAGGGCGTCAAAACTCGCGCGCATGGTTTGAGCTGGGATTTCTTCGTCCGAGCTATGCGGCTCGACGGTACTCGTTGATCGCTCCTCCG
This sequence comes from Nonomuraea sp. NPDC003707, assembly GCF_053587055.1. NCBI lineage: Bacteria > Bacillati > Actinomycetota > Actinomycetes > Streptosporangiales > Streptosporangiaceae > Nonomuraea > Nonomuraea sp. NPDC003707. Next base: position 69,137 of record NZ_JBSFNK010000038.1, read on the forward strand.
AGTACATTGTGGCGTTCGATCCGGCCTTCCATCGGCACCACCACTGCGGGTGCCGATTAATCATCCGGCCAGGTCAGGCGGCACGTCGGTACTCCTTCAGCACGCCACCGAGTCGATCATGTCGACGGATGTCGAGCGGTGCGGTTCGAGCCGGCCCGGTGTCGGGATCGGGAAGCGATCGAAGCGGAGCTGCCTGCCGAAGAGCGCGGTGCGGCCGGTGTTCAAGGTCTCGAACTCGCGCAGCGCGTGTAGGAGGTGACGCTCGTTCCAGATCAAGGTCCGGTCCAGCAGCTCGCGTCGGCAGGTCTGGATCCAGCGCTCCATGATGGAGTTCATTCGCGGTATCCGGACACCGCTTTTGACGATGCGTACTCCTGCATCGGCCAGTACCGCGTCGAAGGCGGCAGTGGATTTGGCGTCCCGGTCACGGATAAGGAACGTGGCCACGGTACCCACATCCTGCAGGTCCATGGCGAGGTTGCGGCCGAGTTGGGTGACCCACTGCCCGGTGGGGTGGGCGGTGACGCCGAGGACGCGGATGCGGCGGGTGGCGTGCTCGACGACTGCCAGGGTGTATAGGCGGCACCGGTGAGCGTGCGGACCTCGAAGAAGTCACACGCCGGCAAGGCGCCTGCCTGGCTGCGCAGGAACGCGGCCCAGGTCGTGGCGGTCCGCTCGGGAGACGGATCGATGCCGTGCGTTTTGAGGATCTCCCAACCCGTAGAGGCGGCGACTTTGATACCGAGCGCGGCCGGCTCACCGTGAATGCGCCGGTAACCCCATGAGCCGTTCTCCCGTGCCGGCCGCAACACCAGCAATCGGATGGTCCGGACGGTACGTGGGCGTCCACGCCTCCGAAGCGCGCTGGCCGCGGCGTGGCGGCGCCGCAGCAGATCGCGGTGCCGGCGCAGGATGGTGTCCGGGCGGACCAGCAGCACAAGGCGCCGGAGCTTGTCCATCGGCAAGCGGTGAAGCAGCCCAGCGAGGAGGAACCGATCTGCCGGCGTGAACGCGGGCTTGGCCACCTGCCGCCGGAGCACCGTCAACTGGTGCCGTAACACCAAGATTTCGATCTCCTTGTCACGATCAGTGCGGGGTAGCAGTCGCAGGAACGAGAAGGCGGTCCTCATCGTGCGGTAGGCCAAGAGCAGCAACACGACCGGCCATCATGCCGTGCGGGCGCGCGGCGGGAGCACAAGAGAACACATCACCCCCACGACCTGGACGGATGAATATTCGGCACCCGCAGGTACATACGGCTCCTGCCGCCCCTCAATCTGGGTCTCACGTGTCGGCTTTCTCGGGTAGGCGGGGGCGACCGGTCAGGCTCGCACCGCCTGCGTATATGGCGACAGCTGAGCGGCAGGCCCTGTCGACCACAGCTCGTAGCCGTTGATTGTCAGCGTGACGGTTTCGCCAAATGATGTAGCGGCGGATCATGCTGCCCTCCAAACGGCCCAGATGTAGGCCGCGTTGGTGGATAGAGTGATCGCATGGAGGATGACAGGACTCACTTACTCGACGTACCGGTGGAGGGCGGCGGCCGCCTCCTTGTGGAGATGGCGGCCGGGGATCTGCCCGAAGGACTTGATCTGGCGGCTGCCCCTCCAGGCGCGGTCGTCGCCCGGGCCCGCGAGTCGCTGGAGAGTTCGCTCGGGCATCTCACGCCGGCTCTGCAGTCCCTGAGCGCCAAGTTTCGGGCGCTCAAACCCGACGCGGTCACCGTGGAGTTCGGGATCACTCTCAGCACCGAAGTCGGTGTAGTCGTGGCCAAGGGCAGCAGCGAGGTCCATTTCGCGGTGACGCTCTCCTGGGAAGCCTCCGCTTCGGATCCCGCCAAGACCGACGCGTCGTGACGAACCCCAATGCCTCCATCCTCCGTGTCTTGACAACGTCGGGCAGGGTTGCCGGAGTCGGGGTGCTGGTCGGCGAGCGCGAGGTGGTCACCTGCGCGCATGTGGTCAACTCGGCGCTTGAACGCGATCTCCGAAGCCAGGATGCCCCAGACGACATCATCAAGGTCTCCTTCCCCTTGATTGCGAACGACCTCCAGAGAAAGGCGCGTGTCATTCGGTGGTTTCCACCGAATCCGAGCGGGGTGTCCGGTGACGATCTGGCCGTATTGCAGCTCACGGACTCCTTGCCCCGGGGCGCCGCGCCGGCCCACATCGACGCGAGTGCGCCCGGCCCGGGGCAGATTGTCGACATCTTCGGCTATCCCGGTGTCCCGCCGCGGCCCGATGGCGGGTGGGTGGAGGCTGTCGTGCGTGGCCTGGTGGGCGGCGGCAGAGTCCAGCTCGACGGCAGCGAAGGGTCGGCGCTGCGGGTACAGCCCGGGTTCAGCGGCAGCCCGGTGATCGACCGGGCCGGCGGCGGCTTGGTCGGACTGTTGGTGGCCGCGCCGCGGGGCGCCTCGGGTGAGCGGGACAGCTACGCCATCGCCGTCAACCGGATCAGGGCCCTGATGACGACCGGATCGGACCCCCCTGTCCGCATGCGTGTCCCGGTCTCCACCACCCTCGCGGGTCACACGGGCCCTGTTGTCTCGCTGGCATTCAGCGGTGACGGCATCACGCTCGCCACAGGTAGCGCGGATGGCACGGTCAGGCTGTGGGACGCTGGCACCGGAACCGCCGTCGACACCTTCAGCGACCACAGCTCCGCAGTGAGCTCGGTCGCGTTCTTCCTGGACAGCGACTTGCTCGCGAGCGGCTGCCTGGACGGATCCGTCCGAGTGTGGAACCTCGTGATCTGCGAGGGCTACACGATGAGCGCTGATGGCGACGCCTGGATGCTAGCGTTCACCCCCGACTCCGACGGCAACGCCAGCATCTCCCCCTTCCGGGGCAGCACAGCCGATGTGTGGTCGGTGGCACTCAGCCCCAACGGGAGGACCTTCGCCATCGGCCTGCGAGATGGGACAGTTGTGGTGCGGGACATCGCCATCCACGCCAGTGCCGTCCTCGTCGACCGGTCCGGCGAGGCGCTGTCGGTGGCGTTTAGCCCCGACGGCAGGACCGTCGCGCTCTGCGGACAGGACGGCATTCCCCTGCTGCGACAGATTTCCGTCGACGACAACGGGGCACGCGACAGCTCCACAAGGCTGTGGGCCGCTTCGGCCGCCGCCCTCGGCGGGAGTGCCGCCGTATTCGCCAGGAGCGTGAACGCGGTGGCCTTCAGCCCGGACGGCACGGTCCTCGCCAGTGGCTGCGCCGACGGTACCGTGCGGCTGTGGGACATGACCACTGGCAACAACACCAAGACGTTCGCCGACCACACCGGCGCGATCAACGCCCTGGCATTCAGTCCGGACGGCACGTTCCTGGCCAGCGGCGCCGACGACGCGACCGTCCGACTGCGGAGCCTGTGGTAAGCCGCCGGTCATAGAGCCTCAACCCAGGCCGGGGTTCAGACTGGAGGCCGCCCGGTTTTGTACTAAACAGAAACTATGTTACTGGACTGTACATTTCTTGATCTCGCACCATCATCGGCAGGCTGCCCTTGGGAAACGCCGCCCTCGGGAGCGTTGATGGCGGCCACGGACATCCTCATCGGCCATCCGATGGACGATGCCGAAACACTGTCAGCAGAAGACGCCACTGTCGCCGAAGACCCTGGACTGGTGGCCCTGCCCGGCCTGCCACCGCAGTACGCGCTGCGCTATGACGCCCCCTTCGCGCGCAAGTTCATCGTCGCCGCCATCAGCATCGCTGGCCGCCTGGTCTAAGCTGCCTGGAAGCGCCCGCGTGCGTCGCTGAAGAACTCGCCTTGCACCTGCTCATCGAAGAAGCCAAGGCCCTCCTGGATCTGTTCGCGGTGGTGGACATGGCGGAAGTCCATGTGATCTACAACGTGTTTCGCCGATAACACCTTCGATGACGTCGACCACGAGATTGCGCCTGCCGAAAACTCCGTCCACGCAGGTCAAGCGGCATATGAGTACTCGTGGAGAACCCCGCCGAGCCGATCTCGCCGGCGTATGTTCAGGTCGTCTATTCGCTTCGGATCGATGATCGGATCCGGGACGGTACGCAGCGGAGCTGCTTGGTTCAGGGCCTGATGGGCTCGGTGCTGATTGTAAAAGCGTTCGTACTCGCGCAGGGCGTGCCAAGATGGCGTTCGTTCCATACGAGGCAACGGTCGAGAAGCTCGTGACGGCACGACTGCACCCACCGCTCCATCATCGCGTTCATGCACGGCATCCGAACACCGGTGAGCACCGTCTTGATGCCGGCCTCGGCGAGGACCTCATCCATGAGCGCAGGGACCTTCCCATCCCTGTCACGGAGCAGAAAGCGTGCCCGGCAGCCCGCATCGCCCAGGTCCATCACCAGGTTCTTGATCGCCTGGATGACCCAGTTCGCGCTCGGTGCGCGGTGGTGCCGAGCACGCGGACGCGCCTGGTGGCGTGCTCGATGACGGCCAGGATGTACTGGCGTTGCCCGTTGAGGGCGACGGTCTCGATGAAATCGCAGGCCAGTAGCGCGTCGGCTCGCGAGCGCAGGAAGCCGGCCCATGTGGTGGACGCCCGCTGGGGCGCCAGTTCATCAGATCTCGGTGCCAGCGCAGGACGGTGTCCGGTCGGACCAGGAGCCGTAGCCGGCGCAGGACCTCGCGGGGCAGCGAGGTCAGGAGGGCGGCGAGAAGGGCCCGGTCTTCGGGAGCGAATCTGACTTTGGCGTCGGCGCCGAGTTGGCGTTCGAGGACGGTGATCTGGTGGCGTAGGGCGAAGATCTCGATGTCCTTGTCTCGATCGCCCATGGGCAGCAGCCGCAGTGCGGCGAACGTGCTCGTGACGGTGAGGTAGGCCAGACGAAGGAGCACGGCCGATCATCATGCCGCACGCGATTGCCTTCCTGGTGGCTGGAGCTCGCGCCACCACACGAGGCTCCCACATGGCCATGACCTGGGCGGACGTAATTATCGGCAGGCGCACACCTGGCCGAGGTCCAGGAGGAGGCCCGATCCCTGGTCTTGGCCGCGCCGGCCGGCTGAGGCTCAGGAGTTCCCGGGCGCGGGTCGCCACACGAGGGCGCGCCGCGAGCCGTCGGGGGCCTCGGCCCATCCGGTGATCTCGCCCTGCGCATTGACGGCATTGGCCATCGTGGCGGTGCCGGTCACCGGGTCGGGCAGCAGGGCCGGCGCCGCGCCGGGGCCGGCCCAGACCGCCGCGTGGGCGGCGGTGCCGGCCCCCGTGCAGGTGTGCGTGCCGGCGATCACGTCGTCGTCGTTGACGGCTTTGGGCGCGGCCAAGCCGCCGGCGTCGGGCAGGCGCCGCATGCCCTCCTCGGCGCTCCAGATGTAGCCGCCCGCGAGCACACCGTCCGCGCCGAGCGCCGACTGGCCGACGATGTGGCCATCGCCGTTGATCCCTTCGGCCTGGCTCCACTGGCCGCCGAGCGTGCCGAGCTCGGTGATGACGCCGTCCTCCCAGAGGAAGGCCCGGTGGGTCCGCTGGCTCGCCGGGCCGGGCGGTTGGAGGCGGCGCTGGGTGCCGGCGATCTGCCCGGCCGGGTTGACGGCCGCCGCATAGCTGCCGGAGACGGCGGCAAGGTCGGTCCTGATGCCGTCCCGGATGCGGAACGCCTGGTAGCGGGCCGTGCCATTGGGCAGCAGGTACCGATATTCGCCCACGACGACGCCCGCGCTGACGTCGTGGACCAGGGCGTAGCCGCCGAAGGGGCCGAGGTCGGTCATCGTCCCGGCGCGCCAGTGAAAGACGTGCCCCTTCTCCGTCTCCGTGTAGCTGCTGCCGACGACGTTGCCGTCCTCGTCGAGGGCGCCGGCGTAGGCGTGGCCGCCGCCGAGACTGCCCAGATCGACCACCTGCGCGCCGTCCCAGACGGTCGCCCGCTGTTCGCCGGTCGCGCTCACGCTGGAGCCGGCGATCTGTCCCAGGTCGTTGATGTCGAGCGCGTTCCCGGTGACACCCAGGTCGGTGACCTCCCACTGGTCGGTGGTCGCCGGGCAGCCGTCCGCCGCGGCCGGGCCCGCGGCCGCCGCCTGCCCGGCCATGAGGAGGATGCTCGCCAGAATGGTCAGGTTCGTGCGCGTGGATCCCATGATCACCCCTTCGGTTCGAAGAGCCAGCAAAACGATCACCAACATAAGGGCGCGATCGCCAGCAGCCAAGGCATGAAGGGGAACGTCACCATCCGTCCCTACACGCTCTCAGAAGGCGGCTGTCAGCCGAGCTCGCAGGCGGCGGGCGTGGGTACGCCAGTGCGGCCGAGGTCGGCGGAGCGGGCAGCGGCGATGCCGTCGCGATAGCCGGTGCGGCTGGTGCGGCGCACGCTCATCCTGATGGGCGGGTGATGCGCGGCCACGGCGCGCTCCACCTCGGCGCGGCGGTCGGCCAGGACGGCCACATGGTTGCTCGATGGCTGCTCGTGCACGTTCAACCGGCGAGGAGATCTGGCCCTGCGCAGGGGTGAAGCTCTCAATGAGGAGAGGACAAATACCACATAATGCAGACGGCAAAGAAGGCGGGGTTGCTCGGTGGTTGCTCGCGTGTACACGATACGACCCGGCACACATGGTCACGACGCGGCACCACGCGGGCGATAATTCCGGCTGAGCGATACAAAGCGACACTTCGCGGCACCCAGCGGCATTGACCAATGATTCTTTTAATCCGTAGGTTCCGGGTTCGAGCCCCGGGCGCCCTACCACTTCACACCCTATCCGACCTGCGCTTTCTCGATTTTCGGCCGTCTTGCGCGAGGCGGAGATGGCCGAGTTCATGCTCGTCAGATGCTCTTCGGCACGCGTCCGGCACATCGGCGGGCCGACAGCGTGATCGATATGAGCCGACTCGCGCTGCTGGGTGTCGGTTGCCAGGGGCCAGATCGTCAAGGTGGATGCGAGCGACGCCCAGCCGAAGGGCATGGTGGAAGGGTTGTCGGGCGGGACACGCCCGACGCGGGCGCAGACTCGTCCAAGAGGTGATCAAGCCGCGTTCGGGTCGAGTTCACGCGCGGTCGACGCGGTCGCGTCCGTTCTGCATGGTTTGAAGCCACAACCTATGCGCCGGCTGGCAGCCATCGGCTGTGGAGAACTGCCCGGTAACACACCTTAGCGGGGCAGGCGGCAGCGAACCTGATCGAGCAATGTCGAGGATGATTGGGCGGGGCAGTAGGAGTCAGAGGGCCGGAGTCAGGGTGGCGGTGAAGCCGAGCAGCTTTACGTTAGAACACCGCGCAACCCCGGTCGCAGTGGGGCAAGAGTTGTCCGGCAGGCTGCGATGATGCAGCCTGGAACGACCTACAGCAGCTTGATACACAGAATGACCGTTATGTCCTTTTCGTTGAAAGTGCTCGATTCCGGGCTCCTGCGCTGACAACGCCGCAGGTCAGCGAGAGTGCTCCCCGCGCACGCGGGGATGGTCCCCGCGCGTGTGAACCGCGCGGATCTCCTTCCCTGTGCTCCCCGCGCACGCGGGGATGGTCCCCGCACCAGACGGTTCGTGATCTCGGCGTCACCGTGCTCCCCGCGCACGCGGGGATGGTCCCCATGTCGAGAACCCCCGGTAGCCGTTCGTTGTGCTCCTCACATGGCCGGATCGGGGACATCAAGGCCGTGGCACATATCCTCGCCGCCCAGGTCGTCATCGCGGTCGGAGCCTGCCGCGATGACGACACGGGTCTCGGATGGCCGCCGTTCGGCCCGGTCCACACCTGGCCGCCGTACCTGCGTACGGTGGTGCGCCTGGCAATGGAGGCACCGCAGCCGGCGATGATCCTGTGGAGGCCTGAGGGGCTGACGCTGGCCAACGACTCGGCGATCCTGGGCGCGGCTCGCGCCGCTGCGGCAGCGTGCGCTCCGCGGAGAGGCGGTGCGTGCCCAGCGGTTCCCGGCCCGGCTGGTGCGCGAAGGAAGAGTCCAGGATGCCTGGTGGGATGTCGAGTTCTCACCCGTCTGCGACCTAGACGGGCGTATCGCCGCTACTTTCACGTCCTTCCGCGAGCGTACCAACGAGGTGCTGGCCTCGCGGCGGCTGCGCACGCTCAACCGGCTGGCGTCCGCGTCCCGCGGCGCGCGAGCGCCGTAAGGGGCTGCAGCAGGCGCTGGACGAGTTGCGCGAGGCCGAGGACCTTCCCTTCGTGATCGCACCCGCCGCTGGATGCTGTTCGTCGGCCGCGACCTCGGCGACGGCGACACCTGCGAGTACTGCATCGACATCTCCGATCTCAGAAGCGCCCCGCGCCCCGCACCGTGAAGCCACAGCGCCGGAGCCATAGACCAAGATGCGAGGGGGCTACGCGCTGTCCCACCGCAGGTTGGGCATCGTAGCGGGAAGGTTGAGCAGGTCGATGAGCTCGGCCTGATGCAAAGCGACCCTCTACCAATCGTGTCGGCCCCCGACGGCGCACCTCCAACTGGGGATACGCTTCACACGGAATCGGGCTGCCTCTGCACGACCCGAGCGCCGAGCAGTGGGCCAAATCTCATCAGAGTCGGCTAGGAATGCCCTGAAGATCTTGGTGGTCTGGCCAGGTGGGATCCAAGGATTCAGACTCGGTTCATGATGGATCGTCGGAGGGTTCCGGCCGGGCCTGAGGTGTGGGTCGTGTGCCGGGAGATGATCCCAGTCGGGAGCGTGTTCGCGTTCCTGGCCGAGCACCGGCAGACGTTGTTCCCGCCGCAGGCGTTCGCGGACCTGTACGCGCCGGTCAACGGACGTCCGTCGGTGCCGCCAGGGCTGCTGGCCACGGTCGTGGTGCTGCAAGCGCTGCATGGGCTATCGGATGAGGAGGCAGTCGCGGCGCTGTGGTTCGATCTGCGGTGGAATGCCGCTTGCGGGCTGGGCTTTTATGACCAGGGGTTCGATCCGCCGTTGCTGACCTACTTCCGGCGTCGGCTGGCCCGCTCGGTGGACCCGGATCGCATCTTTGCGGCCGTGCGCACCGTGGTGGAGCAGACGAGGGTGCTGGCCGGCAGGGCGCGGCGGGCGCTGGATTCGGCGGTGCTGCTGGATGCGGTCGCCACCCAGGACACCGTCACTCAGCTGATCGCCGCGATCCGCCGGGTAGCCCGCTAGGTGCCGGGCCCGAGGGCGCTGGTGGCGGCGCACTGTCACGCCTGCGACCTTCGACCTGCATGAGAGCTTTCGTGCTGGTATAAATGGTCACCCGTCGTCGACGCACGCCTCGGACTCATCGGCCGGCGTCTGATAAAAGGCCTGCTGTTCTGGGCACGGTGTGCCTTCGGCACCCGCGACTCGGATTACCCGGCGTACACCATCAAATGGCGCCTGATCGGCTCGGACGGCTGTGGTGCCGTACTACGCTATCGGCAAGGGTTTGGCACCACGAGTATGGAGAATCATGTACGAGCGGTCGTTCATCGATAGTCTGTTCCCGGCGGATCTTCCAGAGCCCGCATATTGGGAAGAAAGATTCCCGCCTCGACAGCTCCCGCCCGGCGCGCGAGTGACGCGTTTTTGCCCGAGCCCCACCGGGCCGCTCCATATCGGGGGAATCTCCACCGCGATCCTCTGTGAGGACATCGCGCGTCACTCGGGTGGCACATACCTCGTCCGCATCGAGGACACGGATCAGGCGCGTGAACTGCCCGGCGTCAAAGAACAGTTCGAGCGCGCGTTCCAGGTGTTCGACGTGGTGCCGCGAGAGTCCGTGTGGACCGGTGGGAACTACGGGCCCTACATCCAGTCGGCCCGGCGCGACATCTATCTCACATATGTCCGCGACCTGCTCCGGCGTGGGCACGCGTACTTGTGTTTCGCCACCAAGGACGAGCTCGCGGCGATGACCGAGGCGCAGCAGGCGGCCAAAATTCCGACCGGCTATTACGGCGAATGGGCGGCCTGGCGGGAAAAGCCGGCCGAAGACGTCGAGAAGGCGCTGGCGGAGGGACGGCCTTATGTGGTCAGATTCCGCAGCGACGCCGAGCCCGGCGCGCGGGTCTCGTTCGTCGACGCCACGCGGGGCACCGCGGAGCTGAACGCCAATCACAACGACGTGGTCATACTCAAGAGCTCGCATCTTGAAACGCCGCTGCCGACCTACCATTTCGCCCACGCGGTGGACGATCACTTGATGCGCGTCAACCTAGTCGTCCGCGGTGACGAGTGGTTGTCATCCGTCCCCGTTCATCTGCAACTGTTCGCGGCGCTGGGTTTCGACCAGATCGAGTACGCGCATTTTGCCCCCCTGTTGAAACTGGACAAGGGAAACAAGCGGAAGCTCTCGAAGCGAAAGGATCCGGAGGCGTCCGTCTCCTACTACTACGAGACCGGATATCCGCCGGAGGCGGTGCGCTACTACCTTCGAGGGTTGATGAACGGACGTCTCGCCGAGATGCCCCTGGCCGAAGCCCGCTCCGTCCCGATCGATCTGAGCGGCTTGACGCCGTCGGGGGCGCTCGTCGACGTCGTGAAACTGGACGACATCTGCGCGGACTACGTTGCCGGCCTTTCCGGTCCGCAGATCCTGCAGGCTGTCGCCGACTGGGCCGGGGGTTACGATCCTGAGCTCGCGGATGCGCTCGCGGCGGAGCCGGACCGGGCGCTCGGGGCCCTGTCGATCGAGCGGGAAGGCGTCGAGAATCCGCGCAAGGACCTGCGCCGGTGGTCGGAGTTCCGAACGGTCTATGGCTACTTCTTCGATTCGCTCTTCACCGCGGTGACGGAACTCCCGGACAAGCTCGCGGGAATCGATCGAACGGTCGTGGCCGCGTTCGCCCGTGACTTCATCGACGCCTACACGGAGATCGACGATCCGGACCAATGGTTCGACCAGATCCGCGAGCTGGCGGCGAAACACGGCTTCGCCCCGAATCCGCGCGAGTACCGTGCGGCGCCCGAACGGTACCACGGGTCGATCCGTGAAGCCTCGCAGATCGTCCGGGTCGCGCTCACCGGCTCCACCCGCAGCCCGGACCTGCAGGCGGTGGCGAAGTGCCTGGAACGGGACACGGTGATTCGCCGGGTCGGCGCCCTCGCCACCATCAGCTGAGAGGCGGCCGGGCCGGGTCCGGCGGGTGGGCCGACACGCCTAGTTCGGCCCACCCCCAGACGGGTACAGCACACGCGTTCGGGTCACGGCACACGTGTTCGGGTGTCCCGAGGACGTCGTTTCAGCTCGCGGCACTTCGCGCGCAGGAGGGCTTGGGGATGATCTGGAAGGACTTCGACACCTGGATGCTGCCGTGATAAATGGCCAGGAACATGGAATCGACCGGAGCGGTCGTGAACCGTGAAGGATCCCACGACACCGCCACGCGCTCAGCTCCGGCGGCGGCCGCATCAGGGGATGGGTGCAGCTGGCCGACCTCGACGAGCAGATCGTGCACGCCGACGCTCATGGAGGCCGTGAGCGGCGGCGCGTCCACGAGGCGCCGGACGCTTCCCGCCACCGCGGCCACGCCGAGGAGCTGGTGCGCCACCAGCTCCTCATACTCATCCGGGTCGATCTCGCCGGGATCGAGCCGCGCCAGCAGATACTCGGCCGCGGACCTGACGACGGGCTCGTACAGATCCGTTTCCAGAAGATGCCGCAGGATCGCCTGGTAGTGCATGTGCTCAGGAATGCTGTCGGCGTCGACGAATTCCATCACCAGCTCGGCATCGAACGCGGACGGATCACTCCAGATGGCCCGATGGTTGTCGAGCAGCCGGCCCAGAGTGGTCTTCGGGTCCGTTTCACGCAGGAACTCGGTGAGAATCAGGCACAGATCGACAACCCGGCGCCCGGTACGGTGACTCACCGCTTTCAGGACACCACGCAGCAGACATCCGTGGAGCAGGGCCATCGTGAGCCGGAACTCCATGCCGGCGATCCAGTCACGCTCCGGCATCCGGCTGTGCTCGACGACGAACTCGGCCACCATCTCGGGATTGGTTATCTGGTAGGGCAGCCGGCGGGTGCGCACATCATGGTCGCCGCGGAATCGCTCGGTGGTGTATTCGGTGTTGTTCAGCAGCAGTAACGGGTAGACCACCGGATGGCCACCGCTGGAGATGACGTACTCTATGCCGGAAAGAAAGGTCTGCAGGGTCTCTCCGGGCATTCCCCAGATGAGCTCCGTATAGGTGGGGATGCCGCGATCCTGGAACTCCCGTTGCAACGTGCGGTAGTAGTCGGCTTTGATGTTTGAGCGTTTTGCGATCTGCAGCACTTCGGGGGTGAAGGATTGCGCGGACAAGGTGACGGCGGCGATCAGGTTGCCTGAATAGAGGATTTCCGCGATCGCTAGCACCCGCTTGCTGGTGTTCTTCGCCCAATTGGTGAACAGGAACATCCGCTTGTCCAGCCGCTGAAGTTCGCTCACCAGCCATTGCGCGATCTCCACGTCCTGCGGCAGGATCCCGAAATTCGCGTCGGCGAGGAACAAGGTCGCGTTCTGGCTGGCATGCGTGATGATATAGGTGATCTCATCCTTGATGCGGTCCAGGGGGAAAGCGCGCACCTTCGACTGGGTCGCCCCGCCCCAATAGCAGAACGCGCAGGAATACGGGCAGCCCCGGTTCGTCTCCAGAATGACGATCCGGGAGTCACGGATGTCCGCCGGGCTGTAGACGCCGCTGAGCAGCGGTGACGGGATGGTCGACAAGTCGCGGATCCGCGCACCGGCCGGGATGGTGATCGTTTCGTCTCCTCGGCGGAAGCTGGTCCCGGATATCTCCTCCCGCCGGCCGATGCCGTCGTCGTCCGCAAGAGCGCGCAGCAGGTCACGGAAGACGAACTCGCCTTCGCCATGGACCAGAATGTCGACCGCGGCCGACTCGGCGAACACGGTGTCCGTCTGATTGGTGACCTCGTTGCCGCCCATGATGATCGTGCACCCCGGCCAGCGTTTCTTGACCGCGTCCGCGACGTACATGGAGGGCCGGCGGTTCCAGAAGTAAACCGAAAGGGCCAGCACATCGACATGGTCGATGCCGTCGAGCCAGGCATCGATGTCGTTCACGAGTCCCGGTTCCTGGAAGATCACGTGTTTGACGAACTCGTAGTTGTCGCGGCAGCGCTCATCAGCGACCGCCGTCGCGTGCAGGTAGCCGAGATTCAGGCTGTAACGCACGTCGGGCATCGGCGTGATCTCGACGAGATGGCACATCCTTCTCGTGGTCGTTCCGGTGCTCATAGGTCTCTCTTCCCTGGGGTGAGCAGGCCGGCCTCGGCGAGGCGCAGGCAGGCGTCGCTGATCAGGTCGGGCGAGCGGCCCAGATACATCCGGACGTGACGACCACCGCGCGGTTCCAGCCGCCTCGTCGAGGGCCAGGCGTCCGACATGAACACGCCCGTCTCCACCGCGCACCGCTCCAAGTAGCGGCTCCGGTCGGCGTAGTCGGCCGGCACCGGATAGAGGAGGTAGGGGCCTGCAGGGCCGGCCACGATCTCGTGATCCGGTACGCCGCCGGCGACGAGCCCGTCCATCGCCTTTCGCCGACGTACCTGGTAGATGGCGCGTTCGTCGGCCAGATACGCCTCCACCGCGGCTCGATTGGAAAGCCACTGAGCCATCGCCGTCTGCAGATGCCCGCCGTGGTTGTAGGTGTGCGCCGCGCGCATCTCGTTCACGAGATCGTCGAGCAGCGCCGGTGGTGCGGTGATAGCGCCGAGTGCCCATCCATTGCAGTTGAACTGTTTGCCCAGCGATCGCACGGCACACCAGACGAGCCGCTCGCTTCCGGCCTCACTCAGGAGTTCGAGCAACGCGGAGGTCGGCTGTTCCGCGGGGTCGAGAAAGCCGTAATACGCATCGTCCACGAGTACGGCAGCCCGATGCTCGACGGCGAGACGCACCAGCGCCCGGACAGCCGACGGTTCCCAGCTCAGTCCGGTGGGATTGTGCTGGGCGTTGATGACCACGAGCGTGAGCGGCGTCTCGAGGGAGCGCGCGAACTCCGTGACCATTTCCGCGGTCGGCGCCCACCTGCTCCATGCCGTGGGATCCAGGTAGCGAACGTCGAATCCGGACGGTTCGAGAATCCCGGCGTAGTCCCATGCCGGGCCGATCACCATGGCGGACGACGCCCCGCCGGTGTTCCGTGCTCTGACCAGCTGGCCGAAGTCCCGCATGACGCTGCGGGTGCCGGTCCAGCTGACCGCGACCTCGAAAGCGTCGTCGTAGTCGCCGAGACGGTGGGTGTCGCGAATGTACTCCCGCAGCACTGAGCGCAACCAGGGCAGGCCGTACATCGACAGCTGATATCCGTGAGCGGAGGCGGGCACGTCCCGCAACGCCCACAGCAGGCCGGACGGAGTTCCTTCCCAGCGTTCTCCCAGTCCCAGCAGGATCGCCTCCCTGCTTTCCCCCTTGGCCAGAAACTGTTCGAGCCAGACGGTGTCCGGCAGCCGATTCGGCACCAGACCGCGTTCGAGCATGGGCGAGAGCGTCTGCATCATCCGTCGATCACCTGTCGTGACGCGTGCAGCACCGCCTCCGGGTTGGGATGGTTACGGCGGAAGATGAGGATGTCGTATCGGGTGTAGGCCAGATTCTCGTCGAACAGCTCGTAGAAGTACGTCAGTCGCGTTTTCGCGGCGGCCCGGAGCGCCGGGTCGACATTCTCGAGGTGCGGCTGCCGGAAGACCGATTCAACGTACTCGGCGATACGTTGCGACGACTGCCTGACGTATTCGTACGTCTCACGGTGCACCAGAGTCGCGGACGGATCGGCGAACAGCTCCGTCCAGTAGCTCTGATCGGTGACCTTGAGATCGACGCCGATGGCCTCTCCGACTGCCCGCCGCAGGCTGTCCGGGGGTGTGGTGTGGTAATAGATCGGCACCGCGACGAGCAGTCCGCTGGGCGCGAGAACGCGGTAATACTCGTCCCTGGCCCCCCGATGGTCGGCGATGAACGAGGTGACGTTGCTGCAGTAGACGAGGTCGAAACCACCGTTCTCAAAAGGCAGCGAAAGCCCGTCGCCGACGCGGAACTCGACGTTGTCGATCCCGAACCGAGCTGCTTTCTCCGCGGCGAACCCCACGGAGATCGGGTTGATGTCCAGGCCGATCACCCGGCCGTCGACCCAGCTCGCGAACTCGATGCTGGTATAGCCGGTATTACTGCCGACCTCGAGAATCGTGCATCCGCTGCGCAGGCGGCAGAGATCGATGACGCGCCGGATCGTGGCCCCACCGCCCGACGGCATGTTGGGCTCGTTGACCAGCCCCACCAGGCGAGAGAAGTCGAGCTCGGCGATGACCTCGGCGGTGAGCCCATCGAAAACACTGGCGATGACGGCATCAGTGGTCATGGCGAGGATCCTCCTTCGGCGGCAAGGGCACCGGGCTGACGTCGAGGCCGAGCTCCGCGGTCACCGACGTGACAAGGGCGGGTCGAATGCCCGTAGCGCTGACCTTGGCGAGGGCGTCCTCCCGGGACAGCGCGCCCAGGCGGACATGATGGGCCAGCTCATACGCGTAGGGGTGGAACCCGTACTTCCGCACGTGGTCGAGGATGAGCAGGCCGTTGAGCCGGCAGTTGGTCGAGCACGAGTCGGTGTCTTTCGGCGGTCTCCAGCCGAATTCCGCGAGCTTGGCGATCGTGGCCTCCTCGCTGTAACTCATCGCGTAGAGCGGATTCAGCAGCCCGGCAGGACCCGGCCCGCGCTGCTCGGTGCGCCATCCGGCGAGTTGCTCGCTCAGCGAGGTGGAGGCGAGGGACAGCGGCGTGAAATGCCGCGCGATCACGTCCTCGAGAAAGGACAGGCCGACCAGCGGGCTCGTGGTGAACTGGCCCGGTGTCCAGCCGCCTATCAGCAACGGGATGCCGTGGGCGCGGGCGAACCGCAGGCCTGAGGCGAGAACCATGCTGATGCACGATCCGCAGCCTCCGGTGGAATACTTCATGGTGTTCGCGTCGAAGTCCAGCTTCATGCTGACGTTGTAGAGCGGCCGCATCAGTCGGCCTGGAGGCCGGAAGAGAACATGGTCGGCATCGAGGCTGTCCAGGACCCGGCGCATGTTTCCGCTGGTCCCGGCGGACAGAAAGCCGTTGTCGAGCGTGAAGGCGAGCACCCGCAGCCCGAGTTCTCGTCGTGCGACGGTCAGCGCGAGCGAGCTGTCCTTGCCACCGCTGTACAGAACGAGGCAGTCGTAGTCGCGCGATGACGCGTCGGCCAGTGCCTGCTTTACCGCGTCGTCAATGCTCTGTCTGCTGACGACGACCTGTTCTTCGCGGTCACGACAATGGGAGCAGATGCCGGCGTCGTCGAACGAGATTTCCGGGAACGACTCCGGAAGCACACAGACCTTACATATCTGCTGGTCATAGCGGATCAGCACCTCGTTCTGCTCGACGGTGAAGGCGACATTCATCTTGTTCCTGCCCTTCTTTCCGCGACGGCCGGTGCCAGCAAGGTCAGCCGCCGTTCTCCGGCGTCGAGACGGCACGGGACGCCGAGCGGGAGGGTCAGCATGGGTTGGGTATGGCCGAAGTCGACGTCGGCAAGCACGGGAATGCGCCGGCCGCCGAGTGCGGCGAGAAAGACCCGGTCGAAGTCACTTGCGACGTCGCCGCGCGCCTGGGGCTGGCAATGACGGCCGATGACGAGCCCGGAGATGCGATTCAGCAGGCCGGATTCACGCCATTGCAGCAGCAGGCCGTAACAACGTTCCGGACTCATCTCGTTGGCTTCGAGGCAGAGGACGGCGCCGTCGAGGTCCGGCAGGTACGGCGTGCCGATGAGCGCGCCGGCCGTGGGCAGGCACCCGGCGAGCAGCGGCCCTTCGGCCACTCCGGGGATGACGCATCGCCATGCGCCGGGCTGGGTCTTCCGCGGCCGGGTGTCGTCCCGATCCCACCACAACATCTCATCCGTCCAGAACGGAGGACCCGTGAGTTCGATCGGTCCCGACCAGGACGTCAGTACGCGAGCGAAATTGCCGGTGGTGAAAGACAGAGGACCGCCGGCCTCCCCCCATTCCGAAACGACCATCGGGCCGTGGAACGTCACCAAAGACGATCGGGCGAGCACGGCCCAGAGAATCGAGGTGAGGTCGCTGTACCCGACGATCGGCTTCGGGCGAGCCGCGATCAGGTCGAAATCGAGATGGAGTGCCAGGGCCAGGCTCGTATAGCCGCCGACCGCGGCGACGATGACGTCCACCTCGGGGTCTTCGACCAGGCCGTGCAACTCCGCCGCGAGTTTCGCGGGTTCGGCGGCGAGCAGCCCGTCGTCGGACGTGGCCGACGGTGCGAGGCGCACCGTGTACCCGTGATCGGCCAGGGCGCCTAAAGCGCGGGCGAAGCGTCGGGGGAACCGGGCCGGCGCGGGGGAAGACGGCGTCCAGATTCCGATCGTGGCCTGGCCGGGCAGCCCGGGGGGCCGGACGAGCACTTCACCGCGCATACGGCTGCCACCGTTCCCGGGACTCATCGGGGCCGAGAATGCGGACGACGTCGGCCAAGGAGAGCGGCGTCTTCTCAGCACCCAACAGCGTCAGCAGCGTCCGCACGATCCGCCCGCGGGCCTGCCGGTCACCTCCCGCGAGCCGCCGCACAGCATCCCCCAGATCGCCACCAGCGCTCAGAGCCGCGCACGCGGCTTGCGCCCAGCGGCCTGCTTCGGGAGCGGCGGAGACGAACTCAGGTCTTTCGAGTGCGAAGCCGAGCAGCTCCGCGATGTCGGTCGTGCCATCCAAGCGCTGGCGAAGCACCGGTGCCGCACGAGCCGCCAGTACACGGGCATGAGACGGGCCGGCCCCGGCGGCACGCAGCCGATCGCGGATGAGCTTTTCCACGAAGACGTCCGAGGTCTCCGAACGCAGGTAGGTGCGGTTCATCCAGGCCAGCTTCTCCAATGACTGCACCACGAATTCCTTACGGCTGATCCGGGTGAAGTCGTAACTCTCGATGAGCTGGTCCAGCGTGCAGATCTCGTCGCCGTTGTGGCCGTAACCCAGCAGCGCGTAATAATTCACGACTGCCTCAGGCGGGTAACCGGCATCCCGCAACTCGTCCAGGTAGAGCAGGTGGCCACGGGGCAGAAAGCGCTCGCCGATGCTGAAGCCCGTCGTGCGCACCAGCGGGTGATGAAGATAGAGCGGCGCTTCCAGACCCAGAGCATGGTGGACGATCGCCTGAGGGGCCATGTTGGGCAGCCCTTCGACACCGCGGATGACATGGCTGATCCGCATGAGGCTGTCGTCGACGACGACGGTCAGGTGATAAGTCGGCCAGCCGTCGGGGCGGCAGATGATGATGTCACTGAGCTCTGCCGCCGGCACGGAGATGGGCCCTCGGAGCAGGTCCGTCGAGGTGATCACGCCGTCGTCCGGCACCCGCAGCCTGATCGCGGGAGAACGTCCTTCTCGTGCTGCCGCCTCGGCGTCCGCGCGGATCGCTCTCCGGCAGCGGCCGTCGTAGGCGCGCGCGTGCGCACCCGGGCGCCGAGCGGCCGCGGCCAGCTCGGCCAGCCGTTCCGGTGCGCAATAGCACCTGTACGCAGCCCCCGATGCGAGCAGTTCGTCGACCGCATCCCGATAGAGGTGCAGCCGCTGCGACTGGCTGTAGGGAGCGTAGCCGCCGCCCTTCTCCGGGCCCTCATCCCATTGCAGGCCCAGCCACCGCATTCCATCGGGATACGACTGCAACGCCCCTTGCGTCTGCCGGTCGAGATCGGTGTCGTCGAACCGCAGGACGAAAGCGCCGTTGTACCGTCGCGCGAAGAGCCAGGAATACAGGACGGTGCGGACGATGAAGCCGGGGAACGAGATTTCACCATTCGGGGCGAACCGCACACGAACATCGCCGTGCTCTTCGACCAGGCGTACCAGGGATTCGCTATCCATCACCGCTCCCACGGGCAAGTCGCATGACGCGGATCAGCACTAGATGTTCATGAAGCCGTACGAGGTCGTGCAGTCGAAGATCTCGCTCAGCCGAAGGTGGTCCGCTTCGCCGCGCAGATACCGCGACGTGGCGGCGAGCTTCTCGCTCCACTCCTCAGGAACGAGTGCCTTGGCATCGTCCATGACATCGGGATGGCGGCGATGAAAGTCCGCCATATCCGGCACCAGGTACGCCTTCGGTATCTGCGTGGTCTCGGAGCAGAGGAATAGCGTGATCGCCGGCGTGTGCGCCGCGACCTCCCGTTCGACCTCCACATCGTGGATCAGATGGGTCGGCATGAAATAGCTGTGACCGGTCCTCAGGCTCAGGCGGTCTTCGACCGTTCGCAATCTGCTCGGCTGATATTCCTGGTGGGGCGGCCAGACACTGTCCACTCCCTGCAGATCCACATCGTGGTAGCGCTCCCCCACGGTGCTCTGCACGTCCGCGTGCGGGTCCTCCGCGTAGATCGACTGGCGCATCTCGCCGATCGCCACGTAGGAGACGAACGAGAACGGATGGGAGTGCGGCGGCTCCACGATGACTCCCGGCTCCAGCCGCTTCGTCGACTCGAAGCCCTGGGCGTTGGGATTGGGCTGCCAGATGTGAATGCTGAGGTGCCACTCCGATACGGGGTAGGCGAAGTATTCTCCCACTCCCGATTTCGGAGGCGTCGTGGCCGACGTGGGGTGGGCCATCGACGTGAGAATGCCGGTCTGACCGCCCCAGCCGTAAATGCAGTGCATGCGCGAACTACGCGACTTCTCGGCGATCTCGCTCGCGGTCCGGTCGGGTCCGGACAACGAGCTGCGCAGGATGTCCAGGTAAACCGCCAAGCGGTCCGCGCGCCCGAGGGTGCGGACGAAGGTGTTCATCAGGGTGAGGCGTTCGGCGCCTTCCGGTTTCCTCCGGATGTCCTCCAGCATGACCTGCAGCCGGCCGAGAGCGCTCGACGCGTCGGTGACCTTCTGCTCGGCCTCCGCCATGATGCCGATGATCGCCTTCTCGGTCTCGGGGTCCACATACCCTGTCGACAACGCGTCGGCCGAGTCCCGCAGCGTGAGCTGCTCCGGACGTCCCAGGTCCAGTTGATTGGCTGCCATCGAGTGCCTCACTTCTCTGATCTGACGTGCGAGGGTCCGGCGGACGAGCAGTGCGCCTGCCGATGGGGGCTGAGGCCGTTCCGGCCTGGGTCATGGAGGTGATCGGCCGATCACATGACCGCACAGAAATGTGCGTGCCGTCCGTTTCTTCGACATATTCCGCGAGACGCTTATATGACGAAGCAGGGCGCGGAAACAGTCATGTGAGATTCAGCCATGAGCGTCACCCACGGCGGGCGGTCAGATGTTGACGGGCGGAAAACGCCGACCAGGCCACGTTTTCGCGCGCCGGTTCCGACGAACCTCGTCCCGGCCGTTCAAATGAACGGACTCTGCCTCTCGCCACACCGGGCGACTCGAACTCCGGGCCTCTTTCTCAGCATCTTTACACGTTCACATTTGAGACACAAGAGCCGGCGAACATATCGCCGGTCGCGCCTCGGCCACATGGAGCCGCCTGAATATCATCGCAGGTTATTCCATCCGGCTGACGCGGCCTTGCTCACCGAGACGGCGAACGATGCCAGGACGACCAGACCGGCGGCGCCGCAGACAAATGCCACGCCCGGCCCATTCATTCCGATGAGTATGCCGAACACCGCCAGTGAAAGCGGTGTCAGGCCGGAGACGCCGAGAGTGGCGATGCTCATCAGCCGGCCAACGTAGGAGCGGTCGCAACTGGTCTGCAACAGCGGTATCAGCAGGCTGTTCACCACGCCTGACAGGATGCCGATGAGCGTCATGCTGACGATCGCCATTAACAGCGTGACGGTCATTCCCACGACCGCGAGACAGATTCCCGCCACCATGAGCATGAGCGAGACGACCACACCGGCTCTGGTCAGGCGCTTGCCGACGCTCGCCATGGTGAACGATCCCACGATCGACCCCACGCTGTAGCAGGACAGCAGCATGCCGATCGCTCCAGCGCCCCAGTCCCGGTCCATGCAGAGGACCGGCATGCCCACCGAGATCGGGCCTTGGAGGGAGAACTCGATGCCGAGGGCCAGCAGCGTCAGCACGCGTATGAGCCGATTGCTCCAGACGAGACGCAGGCCCTCCCGCGCCTCTTTCCACACCCCTGAGCGGCCCGCACCCGTCCCTTTCTGCAATGCGGCCACGTGACGCAGGCCGAGCACCGCGGTCCCTGATATCGCAAAGGTGGACGCGTCGACGACGAATCCCACCGCCGGCCCTGCCGCAGCGATCACCATTCCGCCCGCCGCGGCGCCGGCCACGGTAGCGGACCGCTGCACCCCCAGCAATATTCCTTGATATCGCGGCAGATCCTGGGTGCTCAGCACATGAGGCGCTATAGCGCCTTCCGCGGGATCGGCGACCGCACGAATCACTCCAAAGCAGAAACTCGCCACCAGCAGCAGCGGCAGTTGTGGCACTGCGGTCAGCGACAACAGCCCGAGCGACAGGCTTATGCCGGCGCTCAGGTATTCGGCGGCGGCGACCAGCCGGATCGGGCCGAGGCGGTCCACCATCACTCCGCCGAATATCAGCAACGCGATCCTGGGGACCGCACGCGCGATGAGAATGACGGAGAACCCGACCGGACCGATGTCCTGCGCGGCGATGACGGCAACGGCGATGACGAAGAACTGTGAGCCGAAAAGCGAGATGCCGGAGGCGCAGATTCTGGTGATCATCCGTCTGTCGTGAATACGAAGTGCCTCATGCATGGCAGATCCCGCAGGTCCCTCCGCACGACGATCAGGCACGGCCGGCCTGCCGGACCGCCTTCACGTCAGCAGGCCGCGTACTTCGTCGTCGACGATCCTGGCCAGCCGCCGCCACAGTTCGTCCTTACTCAGCAGGCGACCTTCCTGTATCCGCAACGTGAAATCAGATCGGGTCAGGTCCGACCACCCCGTGTACGTCCGCACGTCGTCCGAGTCTTTCCGGTCGGCGATCACGGTCAGCGGCGCGGACATCGGGTCAACCGATCGATCCCGTAGGCTTTCGGTGAGCGCCAGGTCGGCGCGGAGCGGCTCGGTGATAACGTCGACCCAGTCGGGGTCGTCGAGAAGCTTCAGGTTGGTCTTTCCGACATTCCGCAGATATTCCGCCAGCTCGTCAAGCTTCGCCGTTGACGCCGGGAGCCCGGGAATGCGCAGACCGTTCGGGGAGTACGGCAGTGATCGCAGGATGACTTTCTCGATCGATCGGTTTCCGCGGCTTTCCAGCACATTGGCCGTCAGTCCGGCGACCATGGCTCCGAGACAGTCACCGAAGAAAACCATGGGCATGTCCAGAAGTGGTTCGATCGCTGTCTCCAACGCTTCGAGCAGCGGGTCTATCTCAACGAAGGCCGACCGGTTGAATGCCTGCTCGCGCCCCGGCAGGAGCGGAACGCAGAGCTCGACTTCGGCGCCGATGTGCCGCCGCCACGAGTTGAACGAAGCCGGCCCGCCGGCGATGTGCGGGAAGCACAACAAACGCAGTTCAGCGTTGGAGGCTCGCTGATAACGGACAATGGTGATCTTCGAAGAGTCCATGAAGTATCTTTTCAGGTGCGGCCAGACCATGGACCCGCTCCCCCATTCCGCGCCGCCTGGAGGCGGCACCAAAATTCGGGGCCCGCGGACCGAATGTGTGAAACTCGTGGCAGGACACCGGGTCACCTCGAGGAGAATGTCCGCACGAGCGGAAAATGAAAAAATCTCACGGTGGCGACGCCACTCGGACAACCGTCTCGATGGAAGCACACGAAAAATATCCCGTCAACGAGATCGCCGGCCGTTGCGGCATTCAGGTCGCTTTCATACCTCATGGAGAGGCACCTGCGCGACGAATCAGGTCGCCTCCAGGTGATCAACCGCCTGATCGAGCGAGTGTGCGATCCATTCCGGCAGTGAGACGGAGGCGGCCTGCGCCGCGGCCTTCCATCGTTGTTCCCGTTCGGATGAGACCTCGACCGTGATGGTCACGGTCACCCGCTCATCCTGGGAACGCGCGCTGTTGTGAATCTCCTTGCGCAGCCTTCTCTGGGACCATCCCTCCTCTTCCGCACGCGTGAGCCAGCGCTCCTGCTCGTCCTCGGGCAGGCCTGCCACCTCCGCGTGGTGCTGCAAGCTGAGCGTGTCCCGGCGACGGGACATCGGGAACTTGCGGGCCACCCACGCGTAATTGCGCAGCGTCTTGTACGACAGCGAGGTTTCCGCGATGGCCATCCGGTATCGGTTCGGGAAGGACTTCTCGCCGTAGACGAGCCAATCCCCCAGCCACCAGGCCGACGAGTTGCTGATCACCCCCAACTGATCACCGATTCTCTGCCACAGCTCGAAGGACAGGTCCTGCGGCAGGCACAACCCGAGCCTCCTGGCGCGGACGGAGGCATCCAGCCCCAGCCTCGCGCGAGGCGATGTCACAATGTCTTCTCGATGTCCTGGAGCAGAGTCGAGAATAGGCGCGGCCATTCGCGTGTCATCCCCCGTGGTCTGAGTCCGGGCCAGTTCGCCTCGATCCTGTATATGCTGCCGTACCGTCGCAATCCTCTATCCGCAAACCCTGTTTCGTTTGCTGGATATGTTGACTGTGTGTGATGTGACCAGACAACTACCAGCCCGCCGCGGCTGGGCACGCCGGTTGTGCCGCCCCGTCAGCGCCGATACCCGTTCGCGGCCCGTTTCAGAACCTCGACGTCCGCACGGCACCGCCGTTCTCAGCGCCGTCTGCTCATCATGCGAGACGGAAAAACCGCACTCCACCCGCCTCCCGTCATATCCAGCAAACGAAACCGTCACTGCGGTTCCGGGATTGCCAGCAAGGCGCCGGCACAACAGGATCGACGTGAACCAAGGGTTCACATAAGATGAAGGGAATTCGTCCATTCCCCGGCAGTCGCCGTACCCATTGCCGCAGGCCGGCACAGGCGCCGCACGGTTGACGAAGGTCACCTTCTGATCGCCCCGTGGCAGGTTGCGGAACAATTCGTGAGCTGACGCATGAGCAGGAGGCTCTGCATGGATCCAGACAATGTGGTTACCTCTCGGGGGAACACCTCGCCGGTGAATCCGGATGCGGGTGGACAGATTCTGGACTTGCGGCAAACCGTCGAGACCTTCTTCGCCCGCGCGCTCCAGATCCCCGGAATTGGCGAGCAGGAGAACTTCTTCGAATTGGGCGGAGACTCTCTCTCCGCCGCCCACCTCATCCACCTGATCAAAACCGAGCTCCGCTCGGATCTGAAGGTACGCGACTTCTACCGGGACCCCACGGTGACGGGATTGATGAAGATCATCGCCATACCTGAGTCAACCAGGAGAACGGATCCATAAACACCGGTGAAAAGACTGCAACTGATCAGCATCGGAGCGGCGGCCGTGTCCGCCATATGCTTCGGGTCCGCAGGCATCGTCGCCAAGGCACTGGGCGCGGCGGAGTTCACGCCGCTGCAACTGGTCTGGATAAGACTTGCCTTCGGCACCATCACGCTGACGCTGTGCGCCCTGGTATTACGGCCGCGCAGTGTCCTGATTCCCTTGACGAGCCTGCCGGTCATCGTGCCGTACGGAATAGTCGGGATAGCAGCTGCGCAAGGAATGTATTTCGCGGCGGTCACCAGGATCCCCGTGTCGGTCGCGCTGCTGATCGTCTTCATGGCGCCGATCGTCATCCTGCTGTGGACCCGGGTCATGCGCAGGCAACGCCTGGCAGGATCCGCGGTGGCGGGATCGATCCTCACGGTCTCAGGGCTGGCGATCGCGCTGCGGGTGTGGAACGGCATGGTGTTCGACGTCGCCGGCGTCCTCTTCGCCTGCGGCGCCTCCCTCAGCCTGGTCGTGTACTTCCTGCTCGCGGAACGGCTGCGGACCCAGGACGTGCATCCGCTCACTCTT
The DNA here is from genome assembly GCF_053587055.1 of Nonomuraea sp. NPDC003707. Taxonomy (NCBI): domain Bacteria; kingdom Bacillati; phylum Actinomycetota; class Actinomycetes; order Streptosporangiales; family Streptosporangiaceae; genus Nonomuraea; species Nonomuraea sp. NPDC003707. The sequence goes on from NZ_JBSFNK010000038.1 coordinate 93,894, forward strand.
CTCATCGGCGGGCTCGCGTCGGGCACGCTCGTCCTCACACCCGTGGTAGCGCCGTGGAATTTCCCTTGGGGCAAGATGCTCGAGGCGAAGGTGACCATGGGCGGGTGGCAGACATACGCGCTGCCGACTCTCGGCTGGCTCATCCTGATCTGCACGACCTGCGCTTATCTGCTCAGCCTTGCCGCGCTCAAAAGACTGCCCTCGACGCTGGCCAGCACCTTGGCGACCCTGGAGGTTCCGGCGGCCCTGATACTTTCCTGGCTGGCCCTGGGAGAAGCGCTTTCGCTGTCGCAATGGGTCGGCACCGCCGTCATGATCGGCGGCTCCTATCTCGCGCAACGCGGCGCGATCGCACGGCGCACGGTCAGACATGAGGAAGCGCCACTTTGCGTGCCTCTTCCGATGAAGAGCTAGGCGATCGCCATGATGCCGCCGGCCCGGTGTGCGGGCCGCTTCCCACCAGAGCGGTGACAAAGCCTGATCCGGCGCGTTCAGCACGAATTCCGCGGCATCCGCTCATGAACACATCCACGAGAAAGCACCGATCGGCGTGACATCGCTGTGTCACCGCGATCGGACGACCAGGAGGAAACACCTATGCTGACGATCGGCCTGATCGGTGGCCTGAGCTGGGAGTCGACGGCGATCTACTACCAGACGATCAATTCGCAGGCCCGGAAGTCACTGGGCAGAGCCCACTCCGCGCGCAGCCTGATCTGGTCCTTCGAATTCCAGGAGTTCGAGGACATGATCTTCGCGCACAAGTGGGAGGAGGTTACCGTCCGGCTGAGCGACGCCGGCCGCGGCCTCGAGTCTCTGGGGGCGGACGTGGCCCTGATCTGCAGCAACACGTTTCATCGCGTCGCGGACCCCGTGGCCGATTCGCTGAACATCCCGCTGATCCACATTTCCGACGCGGTCGGGCAGGAGATCACGTCCTACGGCCTGCGGAAAGTGGGACTCCTCGGTACCCGATTCACCATGGAGCAGGATTTCTACTTCGACCGGCTGGCCAAACTGGGAATCGACGTGCTGGTCCCGGACGGGGACGACCGGGAATTGATCGACCGGGTCATTTTCGATGAACTGGTCCGGGGAACCCTCAACGAGGAATCCCGGCAGTCCTACCGGCGCATCATCGACGGCCTCTGCCGGCGCGGCGCAGAGGGCGTCATTCTGGGCTGTACCGAGATTGAACTCCTGATCGGCGAAGGCGACGTCACGGTCCCGGTCTTCCCCAGTGCCCGCATCCACGCCGAGAGCGCGATCAGTTTCGCCTTGGGAAACAAGCTGAACGCACCGCTTCTCGTTTGAGACAAGTCGGACGACTGGTCGGCGGACCTGAGCAGCGCATCGGGTGGATTCGCGCCCGATGTGCTGCCCGCGCCCCACTGCCAGCGGTACTGCGAGGAGATGATCGTGTACGAGGACGGCGACAACGTACTTCTGATCATCGGAGACAAGGAACTCTCACACAGCGCATCCTCCTGGCGTCCCGGCGAGCCGTTTCCGCTCCCCGAGGGGCCCGGCGCCGATCGGTACCGCGCGCTGCTGGAGACGCACCGCGTGGACACGTGGCCGCGGATCGACACCACCGAGCGCCGGGGAACCGTGATAACGACGGGCGATTCGGGGGCGTACTGGCCCGGCCTGCTGCTGGCGAAGGCCACCCACCGCGCTCACCGGCACGTCGAGAGCCCGCTCTCACTGCCGGCGGCCATCAGGTCCGTCCGGGACGAGCCCGTGGCCGTCGTGGGGCTGGCCGCCGAACTGTCGGTAGTGGGCGACTGGATCGGCATGGCCGCCCCTCGCGCCGGCATCGTCACGGCGAGAGACGTCGCTTCGCTGGTCTGTCTCGTGTACAGAACGCTGACCGTCGATTCCCTGGCGGAAAGACAGGACTTCGTCGTCATGCACCCGGCGGACGCCGAGGCGGACCTGGCGGACGCAGTGGCATTCGACGAGTTCGGCCGGCTCGGCCGTGACGGTGCCCGCGTCCTGGCGATACGCACACATGGGGTGGAATGCAGTGCGAACCTGCCCGACGGGGTGCTCTGTGGCCGCTCAGACCATCTGGATGTCCCCCTGCCGCGGACGGCGGACAAGGCGAGGTTCGTGTCCTGCCTCCAAGGCGCCGGATGTTACCGACGGGACCTGCACGAGTCGCAGCGCCTCTCTGCCGCGGACCTAAACGCGAGCTTCGTGTTCCTCGAAAGTTGTGTCTCGATCTCCGTGGGCAGCAATGCCCTCCCCACGGACATCGGCCTGGGACTCGGATTCCTGTCGGGCACCGCGGTAGCGGTCGTCGGCGCGCTCGGACTGCATCTGCCCGACCCTGCCTTCCTGCACGTCTTCACCAGCCTCGTACGCCAGGGGCTGTCCCTCGGGGAGGCTGTCGAAACGCTCAATCAGCACGCCCTGGCCATAGGGGGCGAGCTGTCGAGATTCGGCCTGCTCGGTGATCCCACGCTGGTCGTGGCACCACGAACGGAAGCGCGACAGGACCACTCTCTCGCCACGGGAAACTCCGTCGTGGACGCCGCCTCGATATCCACTTCCCCGTACGTCGAGGGGTTGGCCGAGGTCGTACAGCTGAACGAGACCCTGTCACGCCTGCAACAGCTCCAGTGGCTCGGCATCGAGATGCCTGAGGCCGAGCTGTGGGACATGCGGCGTGAGATTCGCGCCGCGACCATGAAGAGCAGCCCGCATATCGGCGAGAAACAGGTCGCCGAACTGCGGCAGAGAATAGGCGCCGTTCAGTCGCTCATCATCGATCAGCAGGTCGATCAGATGCACCGCAACTGGTGGCACTTCGCGGAAGGCTTCCTTCCCCGGTTCCGGCAGGTGACGACCGTACCAGCTGAATGCGCGTTGTGCGGTGGTGACAGCGCCTTCATCGGCACCTTCTCCCATCGGGTGGAGGCCGGCCTGACCATAAAGACGCTTCACTGCAGACGCTGCTCGGACATCTGGTGGTCGGTCGGCGAGCCGGCCGTTCGCCTGGTCAGCCCGCAAGCTCATTGGCTCGCGCGCGACCAGGCAGCGGAACTCACCGCACAACTGACCAATCCCACCGGGCAACCTCTGTCCGGCGCGATCGGATTCGGCTCCCTGGCCGGGTGGCGTACCGGTTTACCGGTCGGATGGAGCAGAGAGCTGACCTTGGAGCCACGCACCACGCAGGAAATCGCCTGGATCATGGACATTTCCTCGACAGCCCAGGTGCACGAGCACAAGTCAGCGTTCGTCTCCTTGCTGGACGGTTTCTACTCGGCCTGGGTGTACCGGCTCTATGTGACCGGGCAGGGACGACGGCGACCGGACCAGCCTCCGGCCGAGCCGCGCGACGCCGGCGATTTCGCTCAAGAGGCCGACGGGTGATCCAAGGATGACGACGATGGTGTTCCCTGCCATGTTCGAACGACAGGCGGAACAGAATCCGGACCTGATCGCCATACGCCATGGAGCTGCGGAGCTGTCCTACGGGGCGCTCAACACACGTGCCGAACACCTGGCTCAGGCTCTTGCCGAGAAAGGCATCGGGCCGCGGACTCTGGTCGCCCTGATGTTGCCCCGCTCGATCGACTTCTTCGTGGCGATCATCGCCACGATGAAGGCCGGCGGCGCGTACTGTCCCATCGATCCGTCCTATCCTCAGGACCGGATCGCTGACATGCGCGAGGACGCGCAGCCCGACCTGGTGCTGAGCGCGCTCGGAGACCTCGAGCCCGACCCATTCGCCACGTCTTCCCCCTCTTCCCGGCGTCGTCCTGCGCCAGGATCCGGAGACACCGCCTACGTCATTTACACATCGGGTTCGAGTGGCCGGCCCAAAGGCGTGATCGTGAGCCACGAAGGGCTGGCCAACCTGGCGGTCACGCAGAAATCCCGGCTGCGGGTGAACCAGGGCGACAGAGTCGCGCAGTTGTCCTCGTCGAGTTTTGACGCGTCGGTGTTCGAGATGGCCCTCGCGTTCGGCAGCGGCGCCACTCTGGTCATCCCGCCCGAAGGCGTCTACGCAGGGGACCCGCTCGGCGTGTTTCTGGCGGAGGAGCGGATCACGCATGCTCTGATCCCGCCTTCCACACTTGCGACCGTCCCCCCTCGGGATCTGCCGGATCTACGGATTCTGGTGGTCGGCGCCGAGGCGTGGGGCCAGGACGTCACAGCCCGCTGGGGTCCGGGGCGGACATTGATCAATGCTTATGGCCCGACCGAGACCTCGGTGGTCGCCACCATGAGTGACCCGATACTCCACCTCGGTTCACCTCCTCTCGGCCACCCGGTGGCGAACAGCCGCTGCTACGTTCTGGACGACTCTCTGCGGCCGGTCCCACCGGACGAGGTGGGAGAGCTTTATGTCGCCGGCTCATGCCTGGCCATCGGATATCTGAATCGCCCGGCACTGACGGCGGAGCGATTCATCGCCTGTCCGTTCGGCGCGCCGGGGGAACGGATGTACCGGACCGGGGATCTGGTGCGGGTCAACAGCGCGGGCGCGCTGGAGTTCGCCGGGCGCGCGGATGACCAGGTGAAGGTACGCGGCTTCCGCATCGAGCCGGGTGAGATCGACACCGTGTTACGCGCCCATCCCACGGTCGCCCAAGCCGTGACCCTGGTCAGAGAGGATCGGCCGGGGGACAGACGGCTCGTCGCCTACGTCACCCCGAGCACGGACGCGGCCGATGGTGGCCGGTTGCGGGAGTATCTCGCGTCCCGCCTGCCGCAGTACATGGTTCCATCAGCCGTCGTCATCATGACCGAGATGCCGTTGACCGCCAGCGGCAAGGTGGATCGTCAAGCGCTTCCCGCCCCTGCCGGAATGGCCGGGACGGGCCTTCCGGCCGAGGCCGGGAACGAGAAGGAAGCGCTGTTCTGCGAACTCTTCGCCCGAGTTCTCGGTGTGGACGCCGTCGGACGCACGGACAACTTCTTCGACTCGGGCGGAGACTCCATCCTCGCCATCGACCTGGTCTCGAGCCTGAAAGAGCACGGCTTCGAGTTGTCGCCGCGTCAGCTCCTGGAGAATCAGACTCCGGAGGCGCTGGCACGCGCGCTCGAACGGAAGAACAGCTCCGCCGAAGCCGGGCACACACCACAGGCGTCGTCGGTGCCGCCCACCCCTCTCATGCATTGGCTGAGGTCCCTGGGCGGGCCGCTGCACGACTTCGCGCAGAGCATGGTCCTGGCCGTTCCTTCAGGGCTCACCTTGGCCGAGTTGCGGGAGACGTTAGGAGACCTCATAGTTCGGCATGACGCCTTCCGGCTGAGGCTCGACACCGGCGCCTGGCGCCTGGAGCCGGCCGCATCGGCGTCCCTGAAGATCTCCCGGGTGAACGTCGCCGGCCTGGCGGAGAACGAGGTATTCCGGCGTGTCCAAGACGAGCGGAAGAACGCGTCCGATCGGCTGAACCCCGAAACCGGGGAGACGTTCGCCTTCACCTGGTTCGACGCCGGACGAACACGACCAGGATGGCTGGTCACGGTCTTTCACCACCTCGTCATAGACGGCGTCTCCTGGCGGATCGTGAACCGGGACCTTGCTCGGATCTGGGAGAGCAGGCGGTCACCCGCGAAGTCTGAGACATCGGCGCGCTCGCTGGGATTCATGGACTGGGGCCACCACCTGAGAACGGCCGCCGAGGCGCCCGCGCTGCTGGAGGAGCTCGGCTTCTGGACGAAGGTGTTACGGACCGAGGACCCCCTGCTCGGCGATCGGGATAGGGACCCGTCGATCGACCGGATGTCGACCGCGCGGCACCTGACTCGGTCACTCACCCCGGAAGCGACGCGGGACCTGCTCGATCAGCTGACCGGCCGGAACGGGTGGGGGGTGAACGCAGGCCTGCTCACCGCACTGGCCCTTTCTGTCGCCGAATGGCGGCACAACCGGGGCAGAGGCGCCAACACGGAGGTGCTCGTCAACCTCGAAGGACACGGCCGGGAGGAGATCGCGCCCGGCGTGGATCCCGCACAAACCGTGGGCTGGCTCACCAGCATGTACCCCGCCCGCATCGACCTGACCCAGATGGGGGCCGGGGCCGCGTGCGCCGGAATCAGAGATTGGCAGGCAGCGCTCGACAGCACCGAACGGCAGTTGCGCAGCATCCCGAAGAAGGGCGTGGGGTTCGGCATGCTGCGCTATCTGAACAGTCAGGGACGGGCTCAGCTCGAACCCTTCAAACCTCCGCAGATCTCCTTCAACTACCTGGGCAGATTCGTTACGGCGCACACGGATGAGTTGTGGGCGCCGGCACCCGAATTTCCCGTACTGGAAACGACGTGGAGCGATGAGACTCCTATGGCGCACACCATCGAGGTCAACGCCGTCATCACCGAATCGGCGACCGGCCCGGTATTGACCACCACCCTGCAGTGGGCGGGGAACCTCATCGCGGAAGAAGACGCGCTCCGTCTGGCGGATCACTGGACGGACGCACTGGACGACATACGACGCCGGCTGACGAACGGGCCGGGCAGCGATGACTAATCCCTTCGAGCGACCTACGGCCAAATATCTCGTCCTGCGCAACGACCGGAACCAGCACTCACTGTGGCCTTCCTGGATACCGGTGCCACCTGGCTGGTCGGTCGTCCACGAAGCCGCATCTAAGGAGTCGTGTCTCCGATACATCGGACGACACGATGCGTCCGCGCCGGCCGACGGCGAGACACCGCGCTGAGCAACCAACGACTGCGACACTAAGAGAGTGGGTTGAGCGATATGACAGAGGCCAAGACGAACGACCGGCTGTTCCCTTCTCAGCTGTGGCGGGAGCGCCGCGGGCATCACATCAAGTTACTGCAGAACCCATGGTATTCCGGCATCGCCGTGCTGCAGAACACCATCTCCGAACTGACCGTGGAATTCTGGCGGAACCAGCACGCGCAGACGCTCCACCTTCCGGTCACCACCGGATCCATCTCGAGCCCGATGGGTCTCGGCAGCGACTCGTACCCGGTCGAGATCGAGCTCGGCGGTGCGAAGACGTACCTCGCGGACTCCATGCAGTTCATGCTCGAACTGGGCTGCCGGATCACGAATCGAGACTGTTACTACATCATGCCGTCCTTCCGCGGCGAGGCCTGCGACGAGACCCACCTCAGTCAGTTCTTCCACAGTGAGGCGGAGATCGAAGGCGGGCTCGCCGACGTGATGTCGACCGTCGAGGAATACGTGGTGGCGTTGAGCGCGGGCCTGCTCGAACGGAACGCCGATCTCATAAACTCACTCGGCGGCCGGCTGGATCACGTGGAAAGGCTGGTGACGGGGCCGTCGTTCGTCAGGTTGACGTTCGACGACGTGGCGGAGGCCGTCGGGCCCGATGGGGTGATGGACCATGACGGGTGGCGTTCACTCACCAGGAAAGGCGAGCAGCAACTGCTTCGATCGGCCGGGGAATTCGTCTGGGTGACGCACTGGGACCACCTGTCCGTGCCGTTCTACCAGGCGTTCGCCGACGAAGAGGGCGCCACCGCCTTGAACGGGGACCTGCTCTTCGGGCCGGGAGAGGTCGTCGGCGCGGGAGAGCGGCACTTGAGCGCCGACCAGGTCAGGAAGGCACTCGCATTGCACCATGTCGATGAGGAGCCGTACCGATGGTATGTCGAGATACGTGAGGAGAAGGAGGTCCGCACGGCCGGCTTCGGAATGGGGATCGAGCGGTATCTCATGTGGCTTCTCTCACACAACGAGATCCGCGACATGCAGCTCCTTCCGCGTGCGCACGGCGAGGACATCTTCCCATGAGCCGGCAGACGGTGCTGATGTGCAAGTGGCAGCGAGATGTCGTGGAAAGGCTGCTTGAGCTCGGCAGCGCCGTCCATCTCGTCCTTGACGACTTCGACGTGCAGGTCGAGCAGCCGGACAAGCGGCTGCTCGAGTCCTGCGCCGACGTCTACCGAGTCGACAGTTTCGACTCTCAGGAGCAGTTGACCGGTATCGCCGTGGACCTCATCGTCCGTGGGATACAGCCGGACCTGATCTTCGCGCACACGGAGTTCAGCCAGCTGGCCGCGGGTTATCTGGAGACCATGCTGGGCCGGTCCGGCAACCGGCTGCGACATGCGGCGCTGAGAGACAAGCGGCTGATGAAGACGGTCGTGGCCCGCGCGGGTGTGCCGGTGGCCGGCTGGCGTTCGGTCGTCGATCCGGCGGACCGGGCCCAGGTGGCCGATGTGCAGGCTCATCTGCGCTTTCCCGTCGTCGTGAAGCCGGCCTTCGGGGTGGGCACGACGAGCACGACGCGGGTGGATTCTCGCGAAGAGTTCAGCCGGGTGATGGAGCGATATACGTTCGACCCGGTGCTACGCTCCCGCCACATCATCGTCGAAGAATTCATCACCGGCCGTGAACTGCACGTCGATGCGTTGTGGCTCGGCGGGCGGCCGGCATTCTTCCTGGTCAGCGCCTATCACCAGACCCGGCTGTCGCTGCTGGACCACGACGAGTCCACGGACGACCGGGTGACGCTCGACGGCAGCTATGTGATATTGCCCGGACACTCCTGCGAGCTTTATCGGAAAGCCGCGGACCTGCATACGCGGGTCAATGAATCGCTCGGCATCTCCGACGCGGTCACCCATCTGGAGGCGTTCGAGACCGCGGCAGGACACCTGATCTTCTCCGAGGTGGCGGCGCGGATGGGAGGAGGTTGGATTCCGCATGTGCTGAGCGAATATCTGGGCGAGAACGCCTGGGCGGTCGTGGCGAGCGCCCTGGCGACCGGGCAGGCGCCCCGATGGCCGGAGCCGACCGTCCATCTCGGCGGCCTGAACCTGCGACCCATGGTTTCCGGCCGCATCACAGAAATGCCGGATCATGAGCAGGTGATGGCGAACGCCGGCTCGCTCGCCTACGTTCCGGTCCGGGGTGTCGGCGATCTGGTCACCTTGCGGCAAGGGGCCGACTGGTGTGCGCATATCGTCCTCACCGCCGAAAGCGAAGCCGAGTATCTGGCGCTTGCGAACACCATCGCAAGAAGACACAGAGTGCTCACGGCTTGAAAAGGAAACGTGCACATCGTGGACGAACCCAGCAGCGCTCTTGATCGAACGAGTCAGGATCACGCCGAAAGAGCGCCGGAATCAGATGGAGCCGATCATGCGCAGGAAGACCCTTATGCGGAGATCGTGGCCGGGATCTTCGCGCGCGTCACGCGTCTGGCCGAGGTGCCGCACGACGTCTCGCTCTTCGACCTGGGTGGCAGCTCGCTCGACGCCGCCCGGGTGTGCACCCGGCTGAGCAGCCGCTTCGGCGTCCCGGTTCCGGTGTCACAGATCGTCGAGCACCCCACGGTGGCCGGCGTGGCACTGCGCATCGGCGAGATTTTGCGCGAAACGCGAACCATCGTGGAAGGACACGTCCCGCGCACCACTGATCAACACGATCCGATCACCGGAGGAGGCGACGCGGTTCCGCTCGACGGCATGCAGGCATCCTTCTGCGTGGCGCACGCCTTCGATCCCGAGGACACGGCACCGGTATGTGTCCTGCTCTGGGAGCTTGAGGGGCCCGTCGACCTCCAAGCGCTGGAAGACGCCCTACATGATGTGGGCGAGCGGCATGAGGCTCTCAGGGCGTCGTACGTCATGCGGGGACGGCCACCGCGGCCCGTCGCCTTGGTGACGCGGAATACCAGGCATCCCTCCTTACCCATCACCGAGATCGGCGACGTCGATGAAGGGCTGGCCCGATGGATCGACAGACAGCTGAATCGTTGTCTCGACATCGCTAAAGGGGAGATCTGGCGCTACGCCGTCCTGCGCTCCCCGCACACTGTCGTACTGGGCGTCGCGATTCACCATGTGGCGTTCGACGGCTGGTCACAAGGCCTGCTGGCGCGTGACCTGTCCGAGGCGTACGCAGCACGGAGCACTGGCCGACCGGCCCTTTTCTCGACGACAGCGCCCTCTCTTCTGGCCGTGGCCCGGGAGAAACGGCGGCAGCAGGCCCACGTTTCCCTCGGACGCCAGAAAGAGTATTGGCTCGGCGCGCTCGCCGGGACCGTCGATCTGGAATTACCGGTGCCGGATCCGGCCGTGCATCAGGCCGCCGCCCACACCCCTGGTTTCCATGTCGCGGCTGACGATGTGGCCGCGCTCGACAGAGTGGCGCGGGCCGGCCATGCGACCCGTTTCACCGCCTTGCTCGCCATTTACAATATGACCTTGCGCGACCTTACCGGGCAGAGCGCCATCGCGGTCGGCGTCCCAGTGGCCCGACGTGGCGGCGAGGCCCTTGACGCCGCTCTGACCTGCTCGATCAACACGGTATGCATACCTTTGCGGCGCTTGGAATCCAGTAATTGGACCGATGCTTTGAGCAGCACACGGACGGCCGCCGCAGCGGCGATGGCGGCTCAGGACGTCGACTTCCTCAATGTGGTGCGCCTGCTGAATCCTCGGCGCGGCGGCAGAAATCCAATCTTCCAGACGATGTTCGCCTTGCAAGACACCCCTCCGCCGTTGTTGACGCTCACCGGATGCGTCAGCACACACCGCCGCATCCCGCCACGACGGGCGATGTTCGAACTGGTCCTAGAGATGTTTCCACTGCCTGACGGCGCGATTCAGGCGGAGTTCAGCTATCAGGCCGAAAAAGTCGCCGGCTCCTTCGTCGAGCGGCTCGCCGCTGCCTATTATCAGAACTTCCGCGATATCATCTCCGAGCACTGGCCATGATCCGATGGGGAGACAGGCGGCAGCGGCTTTTCCGCAGCCGCCAATCCAGGCGGATCGGCGGCGTCGGCGTCTTCCGCGAGGGCGCGTGCGTTCAGGACGTGCCGCAAACCTGGTGGGCGGGATTATAGTGCCGTGCCGGCCATATCCAGAAAACGAAACACGCCGCGCGGATACGGGATTGCCGCTGGAAAGCCAGCATACCAGGATCGATCTGAACCGAGATGTCACCGAAACGAAGTGGCTCAAACGGAGGCTGTTCGATGCAGCAAGTCTTGCTGGACGAGCTTGGTCAGCCGGCGATCAAGTTCACCGAGGGGTCCATGTGGGGCAGGCGATGGGCTTCCCGCATCCAGGCCGTGGGTCCCGGAGCCGCGGAAGCAGTGCTATTACACCTGCAGGGATGGCATCTGTCAGGGCCCGAATCCCTGTGTAACGAACTGATCAGCAAGGGGGCGAAACTTGTCAGACAGGCCCACATCCTGACGCATTTCCTGGACGGGCTCGACCGGTTCGACACGGATATTCCGGCGAATATTCGCTGTGTTCCATGCGACCGGGCACCGGAAAGTGTGCTGCCCGCATGGGTTTCCGCGCTTGGCCCCGGGCATCCTGACCACATACCGGAGAACAACGACACCGTTCTCCGCCAAGAGGTGGATCCGCTGTTGAACGGCACCCTCATGGGGCCGGTACTGCCCTGCTCCGTACTCGCGGTGAATGAGCATGACGAGGTCGTGGCGGGAGTCGTGGTGAATGACTGGGACGGAACGCCATGGATCACCAACGGGTTCAGAGATCCGGCCCGTTCACCACGAGGGCTGGGCACCAAACTGCTTCTGCATTCCCTGAAGTCGGCGGCCTCGGACGGGTTTTCCGCGCTCACCGGATCGGTCAGTCACGACAACCAGGCTTCGCTCAACATGTGTGCGAAACTTGGCTTTCATAATATTTCGACCTATATGACGGTGAGCCTCGGGTGCGATGATTCGACCGCCGGTCGTATCGGCTGAACCGTGAAAGCGTCAGACGGCCTTCCGGCACCAGCCTTTCCCACCACGATCAGGGCGTCTGACCGGGTTGTCCTGAAGCGCGTTCGACGTCAGGGATGATGGTTCAGGCAGCAGGGAGACTATCAGGGAGATCCTCTTGACCACCGAATCACCCATTTTGGTCATTGCCATGGAGCGAGTGACGGGATCCGAGACCGAGAACGGAGTCGAAGCGACCGCCCACGCGATTGAGCGCCATTTTTCGGGATATGCCGGAAAAATGGTCACCGTTTGCGGCGGTGTAGTTCACTTTAATCTACGGCTCGCCGACTCCTCCGGCAAGGAGGTCGCCGCCGCCGTCAGCAGTGTTTCGGATTTCGTGCGCTCATGGAATGAGCACGGTGTCTGGTGCGCGGGCATCGGCGGCCCTGTGGCGGACGACCATTCGATTCCGACCGCGCGGGTCGCGGCGGACCGGACGCTCCGCCTGCTCAAGACCGATTCCTCGGCGCCCCGCGCGGCGCTTTTCTCCGAGCTTTCCTTCCACGTCGCTCTGTTTGAGCTGCAAGACAAGGTGATCGCGGAAGGGCAGGAGTCCACGGGGTCCGTCGCGCGACTGGCGGCGCACGACCGCGAGCACGGGACCGAATTACTGGAAACGCTCCGGGAGTGGCTCGCGTCGTTCGGGAACGCAGCCGCGGCCGCACACCGGATGAACATCCCGCCGAGCACTTTCCGCAGCCGCCTGCGCCGCGCGGTCGCTGTCTCCCGGATAGACCTCGGCGATGCGTCCGACCGGCTTGACGCGGAGCTGCAGATGCGCCTTTTCCATCCGGCACCGGAGCACGGGCATTGAGGGGATCGTCTCAGGGACATCCCGCCTAGGACTCTCCTCGCCCAGTGCGTTCAGCAGGCGATTGGGTGGTCGGCGGCAGCCAGGCCGGGACGAGCCGGGTCCGCGGCGAAAGACGACCTGGTTCCCAGGATCGTCGCCGGGTGATCTCGGCGACGACCCGTTCTTCACAGCGAGCTCGGAGGCAACGTGCCGATATACAGTTCCACCAGCAGTGTCGTCTTGGACGACATTTTCCTGCAGCTGCCCGGCTTCATCGCCGACGTGGACGTCTTCCTCAAGATCGAGGCGTTCAACCCGGCCGGCTCGCTGAAACTCAAGACCGCCGTCGGGCTGATCGACAGCGTGCTCTCCGCGGGCGTGCTGACCCCGCCACACAGTCGCCTGATCGAATCGAGCTCGGGAAATCTGGGCATCGCCTTGAGCGTGGTCGCCGCCGAACACGGCTTCCCCCTCACCATCGTCACCGACGTGAAGGCGAACCGGCAGGCGATCCAGACGATGGAGGCCTTGGGCACCGAGGTCGTGGTGATCGACAGCGACGACCCGAACGGCGGTCATCTGCTGGGCCGCATCGACTACATCCGGCGGGCGCTCGAACAGGACCCGCAGCTGATCTGGCTGAACCAGTACGCCAACCTGGCCAACGCGCACGCCCATCGAGATCGGACCGCCCGGAACATCCACGCTGAGCTAGGAGACATCGACGTGCTCGTGGCCGGAGTCGGTTCGACCGGCACGCTGATGGGGTGCTCGGAGTATTTCGCCCGGCACAGCCGGGGCGCCCGCATCGTGGCCGTGGACATCGAAGGGTCGGTCATCTTCGGCGGCCCTCCGGCCCCTCGCCACATTCCCGGAATCGGCAGCAGCCGTCGCCCGGAGATCTTCACCGATTCGGGCGGCTTCGACAAGGTCCTGGTCACCGAGCCGGACACCATCGCCATGTGTCACCACATGGCCCGTGAGCGCGGACTGCTGATCGGGGGTTCGACCGGATCCGCGCTCACCGCCTTACGGCAGCTCTCGGACTCCATCGCGCCCGGAAGCCGGGTGGCGGTCATCTCCCCCGACCTCGGGGATCGATACCTGGACACGATCTACTCCGGTCACTGGATCGAGAAGCATTACGGTGACGTGCCCGCCATAGCCAGCAGGAGCAGCCTTGTTTGAATTCGACGTGGTTCCCGGGGCGGCCGTCGCCGCGATTCTGCAGGCGAATCGAAAGAATGTCATCGACCTCGTCCGGAACGCCTACTTGTGGCACGAGCAGAAACAGACCATCAATCCGGACAGCTATTTCCTTCGTTTCCCGGACAAGCCCGAAGCCCGTATCATCGCGCTCCCCGCGTATGTCGGCGGCTCCGTGGACAGGGCCGGAATCAAGTGGATCAGCAGTTTCCCGCGGAACATCGACCAGGGCGTGCCACGGGCTTCGGCCGTGTTGCTGCTGAACGACTACGCGACCGGGCATCCGATCGCGTGCCTGGAGGCGGCCGGCATCAGCGCGGCCCGCACCGCGGCCTCCGCGGTCGTCGCCACCGCCGCCTTGACCGAACAGGTGTCGCGGTTCTCCTTCATCGGAGCCGGCGTGATCGCCCGCACTGTCCTCGACCATCTGCTGGACACGGGCTTCAGGCCGGCCCGGCTGGACGTGTACGACCTGGACGGCAGGAGTGCCGAGCACCTCGCCCGCCATGCCGGAGCCCGCGTCGATCAGGTGTCGGTGGCGCCCACCCTCGATGCGGCGCTGAGCGGGGATGTGGTCGTCTTCGCCACCACGGCGCGGTCACCGTACGTCGGGGCTGCCACCTCGCTGCGCCCTGGCCAGATCGTGCTGAACATCTCGCTCCGCGATCTGGCGCCCGAACTGCTGCTCACCGCCGATAACATCGTCGACGACGTCGAGCACTGCCTCAAGGCACAGACCTCGCCGCACCTGGCCGAGCAGCTGTCCGGAGGACGGGACTTCATCACGGGGACCATCGGTGAACTGCTGCTCCGGCACGTCGCCCTCGACCGGAACCGGCCGCTGATCGTCTCGCCGTTCGGGCTGGGCCTGCTCGACATCGCCGTCGGACATTTCGTACTGGAGCAGGCACGCGAACAAGGCCAGACGATTCGCATCCCTGACTTCTTCGGCGAGCCGACACGCTGGTGACGCCGCCCTGAACCGCGGCCACAACCGGCTCATCCACATCATCCGTCAGCATGTTTCACTCGCCGAATAGCAGCCTCTACCAAGCGGAGATAATCTCAGCTACGCTCGCCCAAGGCAGATGACCCGGTCTCCCCAGAACCGGCTGTACCGATTCAAAACTCGCACATGTGGTCTGAGCTGGAGTTTCTTCGTGTCAGCTAGGCTGCTCGGTGGTACTCGTTGATCGCTCCGCTGAGCACCTTTCGGCGTTGAATCTGGCCTTCCATCGGCACCACAACTTGCTCGTCTTGATTGGGTGGGCGTTGTTGGCGAGACTGTTGCGGTCGATGGCTGTTGTAATGCTCGGTGTACTCGTCCAAGACCGATCGAAGGTGCGGTTCGTCGTGATCAGCATCCGGTCGGTGCATTCGGCTCGGACGGTGCGCACCCAGCGTTCGGCGTAGCAGTTGGCCCGAGGTGTCCGCGGCGGCGTCTTCATCATCGTGACACCAGCCCCGGCGAAGATCTCATCGAAGACGGCGGTGAATTTGGCATCCCGGTCACGGATGAGGAACCGGAACGAGCCCGCCTTCTGCCCGAGATCTATGAGCAGATTGCGGGCCTGCTGAGCCGTCCACGCGCCGGCTGGATGGGCGGTCACACCCAGGACGTGAACGCGCCGCGTCTCTATCTCCATCACGAACAACACATACAGGCGTTTCAAGAAGATCGTGTCGACGTGGAAGAAGTCGCAAGCCAACAGTCCCTTCGCTTGCAGGCGGAGAAACTTTCGCCATGAAGTGTCGAAGCTTCGGGGCGCCGGACCGTAACGGCGCGAGCGTAGAATCCGGCGCACGGTCGCTTCGCTGACCTGGAAACCGAGTCGAGCCAACTCACCATGGACCCGTCGATACCCCCACCTCGGGTTTTCGCGTGCCAGACGGAGGGCCAACTCCCGGACCTCCTTGCTCGTTGCGGGACGGCCGGAGTGGTTGGAGTACGTCCACGCGCGTTTGATCAGCTGGCGATGCCACGCCAATAGGGTGCCCGGGGTGACCAGCCGATGAGTTCGCAGCATCGTCGGCAGGAAGCGGGTCAGTGCTGCCAGGACCGCCCGATCAACCCAGTCCGGTTTCGGCCGGATGACCTGACGCTTCAACACGGCCACCTCATGCCGGAGCACCATGATCTCGACGTCCTTGGACTCCTGAGCACGGCCTAGCAACACCAGCCAGCCGAATACCCGAATCAGGGTCATGTACAGCAGACGAACCGACACAGAGCGCGATCTTGCCCGTACGGCGCCTGAAGGTCAAAACCGCAGATCAAGCACCACGCGATGAGTTATGAAGCGGTACAGCCAGGACCTAGATACGGGTGATGCCGGGAGAGCCGCTACGCTCCCGTGGCCCCATCGATGCGCTCCCGGATCAGGTCGGCGTGCCCGGCATGCTGCGCGTACTCCTCCAGGAGGTGAATGTAGATCCAGCGGAGGCTGACCTTGCCGGTCGGCGCCCGGGGGTCGTCGGCCAGCTCCTCGAGGTCGATGTCCGCAACCGCGGCGTCGCAGGCAGCCGTCTCCGCGAGGAAGGCGGCGTAGTCCGCCTCGGCGTCGGCGTCGGCCACCAGGTCGAAGTCGCCGTCTTCGTACTCCTCCGTGATGTGCAGCTCGGGCAAGTTTTCGTGCAGGAACTTCTCCCGGAACCACCAGCGCTCGACTTCCGTCATGTGTCGCAGGAGGCCGAGCAACGTCAGGTTGGACGGCTCCACGGAGGCGGTCTTCAGTTGCTCGGAGGTGAGGCCGGCGCATTTGCGCAGCAGGAACACCCGGCGGAGCTTCAACCAGTTATCCAGCATCTCGCGTTCGCCACAGGCCATGTCGGTCCGAGGTCCCCGCTCTACGTCGGGTGCTGTCCACGTCATGTCACCATCATGACGACCTGCGCAACCGATTTTGCGGGGTACGCGCGTATCTTGCCCGCCGGGCGTATCGCTCGAAGATGGGGCTCGACCAGGGCATCCCTGTCCCGGCCTCGGCGACCCAA
Organism: Nonomuraea sp. NPDC003707; assembly: GCF_053587055.1. Lineage (NCBI taxonomy): Bacteria > Bacillati > Actinomycetota > Actinomycetes > Streptosporangiales > Streptosporangiaceae > Nonomuraea > Nonomuraea sp. NPDC003707. Next base: position 110,604 of record NZ_JBSFNK010000038.1, read on the forward strand.
TTCTTTGTCAGCAGGCTCTTTAGACACTCACGTGCGGGCAGACGTGGTTCTGTTCCGGGCTGCCTTGCCATCTGCGGTGCGGCCGCTGCCATGACTGCTGGGCGAAGAGCGCGCGGGCCGCACTTCCGCCCCAAGCCGCGCCCATCGATCGCCTTCTGAAGAACGGCCTACCGCTAGGGGGCCGACCGCCAGTCGGGGAGGTCCTCGAAGTACACGTCGTAGCGGTGCTGCTCGGGGAGAAGTGAGGCGAATTCCGCCTCGCCACGGCTGATGACGGCCAGCTGCTCGAAGTAGCCAAACCGTTCGATACCAGGGCTGAGCACGACGACCACGTTGGCCACCTCACCCTCTGCCGCCCCAAAGACGTGCGGCAGGCCGGGCGGTACGACGACAAGCCCACCCTTTCCCACCGTGGTCAGAGTGTCGCCGAGACGGAACAACATCGTCCCGTCCAGCACATAGAAAAGCTCGTGGGAGAGCTTGTGGTGGTGCGGGGGTGCCCCGTCGGCGCCGGTTGCGAGAGTGAGCCTGCTGGCGCTGACCGCGCCCCCGTCGGCGAGCAGCTCGAACGCGCCGTCCGTGAGCGATGCCCCGGCCGCCTCACCGGGTTGCACCACCAGCGCAGTTTGCATGGCCTCCATAGTGACTCCTTCGATCGGACGTGTCGCCCGGTGATCAGTCTGGCGCGCCAGTCACCTCGCGAAGGACGTCACCGGGACCGCACCTGCTGTACATGTACAGTTGTAGCCCACGGCAACTGTACATGTCCAGTCGGGGAGTGCCAGACTGCCGGTATGGCAGCGACGAAGACCCCACCCCTCGACACCGACGTCCCCGGAGCGCCGTCGCCCGATGCGACGCGTTCGCGGGACGGCGAGGCGTCACGCGCCACGATCCTGATGGCCGCCCGTGCGGCCTTCGACCGCAAGGGCTACGCGCAGACGTCGCTACGCGAGATCGCTAGAAACGCAGGGGTCAGGCCCTCACTGGTCGTGCACTTCTACGGCTCGAAGGCGGGCCTGCTGGCCGCCACCGTCGAATGGCCCTTCGATCCCGACACGGTTGTCCGTCAGGTCCTCGCGATGGGCCCCGACCACATCGGCGAGCGTCTCGCCGACGTGTTCCTGGAGACCTGGGAGCAGGACGGTCGGCCCAACACGGCTCTCACCCTGCTGCACGCGGCCTGCGAGCGTCCGGAGGCGGCCACGCTCATGCGGGAGCTGTTCACCACGTGCGTGGTGGATCCGATCGTCACGGCCATCGCCCCCGAACGGGCCGAGCTCCGGGCCTCTCTGGTGGCCAGTCACCTGCTGGGCCTGCACGTGGGGCGCTACCTGCTGGAGTTCCACGCGATCGCCGGGGCGGATGCCGACGTACTCAAGCAGGCGCTGGCGTCCACCATCCAGCACATGTGCACCGGACCGCTCTGGTAGGCGCCCCCCGGGCCCAGGCAATCGCAATCTGCTAGCACGTTGAGACGACACCCCTGCGATGCGGGCTGTGCTGCGAGGCGGCACGAGACACTTGAACTGGTCCAGGCAACAAAGAAACCCCGGGCCGACGGCCTGGGGTTTCTTTCTACATGAAGCGGGTGGCGAGAATCGAACTCGCGCTCCGAGCTTGAAAATCACCGGGCTCTGTGCCCCCATCAGCGAGCTGACCAGCGGGAACGGGTGCCAAGGGGAACCCTGGAGCTCGCCTTCGCGCCCGTAGTTGACCGTGGTTCCCCGCCCTGTCCGGCACGGATCGGGCACGGATACCTTTTGTCCGTAGCTCTAGCTGGATCGGTCACCGACGGCCATTACGGCCGCGGCGAGGGGTGACGGCGATTATATGGGGGCCTGCCCGCTGCGGGCGGCCAGGGCTCGGTCGGCGGGGCCGGCGAGGATGCCCTGGGTGAGGGCGTCGTCGAGTTCGGCCTGCTCGGTCGCCAGGATCTGCCGCAGGAGGGCGATGAGTTTTGCCGGGCGGCGGCGATGCGCGCGAGGGCGGCGGCCTGGACGGCGTCGCTGGCGCGAGTGGGAGTGTCGGGGCGGTCCTGGGAGGGTGATGGTGTCGGTCATGCGCCCGTCACGTCGTCACCCTGCCGCCGTCGACCGGGGGCCTGGTCCTCGACGACTTCGACGGCGATCCGGCGTGCCCGTCCGCCGCGCGCAACGACCTCGGCCGGGAGACCGGTTCCTCAACGGCGGCGGGTCCGGCGGGGCGCTCAGTCTGCGGTACGACAACTGCGGCTGGTTCGACACCGGCGTGTCCGCGTACACCCATCTCATCGTGCGGATCAAGGGCGCGACAGGAGGCAAGTAGGCCCCCCAACTCGCGATGGGCGGTCCGAGCCGCAGGAGGACCCTCAGGTAACATCCGTCCTGCGAGCCGACGGCATTTCTTCTGGTCATGAGGGGCTGACGGGTGGACAGCGCGATGGATCCAGCGGCCGACATCCGGGCTCGGCTCCAGGAGCATTGGGAGGCGTCCGAACGCGGTGACGTCGACGCTGAGCATGCGATCTACGCTGCGGATGCGATCCTGGACTACCCGCAGTCGGGCGAGCGTTTCACTGGCCGGTCGAGGATCCAGGCGCAACGCGGCGGGCACCCGGCAGAACGCCACTTCACCGTCCGCCGGATCCTGGGCCGCGGCGACCTTTGGGTGAGCGAGTGCGTGATCACCTATGACGGCGTGCCCACGTACTCGCTCAGCGTCATGGAGCTCACCGACGGTCTCGTCACGCACGAGACCCAGTACTTCGCCGACCCGTTCCCCGCGGCTCCCGGGCGCGCCGCGCTGGCCGAGCCGATTCCGGTCCGCGACCAGCAAGCCGATTGAGCTACCGCGAACCCCGCGTATAGGCACCGGCAAAAGACCGGCCTCTCCGGCCGCCCACGTGCGCGGCGAAGTGATGTAGCGAGCGGTAGGCCACCACGACCCATGCGGCGGCGAGCAGCGTGTAGAGGACGACGGCGACCCAGACGAACACCTGCGAGCCGACACGGGCGGCGAGCACACTGGTGCCGGTGACGCAGGCGCCGAGGGGAAAGATGAAAGACCACCAGGTGGGCGCGAAGGGCAGCCCCGCTCGCAGCTCCCGTACGGTCAGCGCCGCGGCGAGCGCCAGCCACAACATGGCGAAGCCCCACACCCCGGCCCCGCCCAGCAGCGCGAGGACCGCCGCGCCGCGCGCGTACGGCACGGGCAGAGCGCTCGGCGCCGCCGTGGCCAGCGCTCCCAGCCCTGTCACCACCTGGCCCAGCGCCCCCAGGCCGATCCACACCGTGGGCACCGTGGCACCGGCGGGCGCGTCATGGTGCACCAGGCGGCTGTAGATCATGGCCAGCACCAGCAGCGCCGCCACCAGGCCGAGCCCGAACATCGCATAGCAGCCCAGCAGCAGGGCCAGCCGCGGCTGTCCGGCAGGCGCGTGCGGGACGAGCAGCGCGCCCGTCGTCGCTGAGACCAGCGGCGGCACCACCGGCATCAGCCAGCCGCCGAAGGCCGCGTCCGGCGCGAAGCGGTGCCGGGTGATCATCAGGTACGGCACCGTACCCGCCGTGGCCAGACCGAGTGCAGTACCGAGCGACCACAACGCCCAGCTCACGCCCAGCGCGGCCCGTGCCCCGATCACCGGTTGGCCGAGCTGCAAGGCGCCGGCACCCACCGTGAGCAGCGCCACGGCTGGCGCGCCGAAGAACTGGGCCTGCACCGGATCGGCGGCGTGCAGCCGCAGCGCCCGCTGCCGGACGTAGCCGGCCGCCAGGACGACGAGCAGCAGGCCGGCCCCCGACCAGACCACTGTGGCGGCGGCCCGCAGGCCGGAGAAGCTTTGGGGCAGGGTGACCGCTGCGTTGGCGACGATGCCGGTGCCCATGACGGCCGCGAACCAGCTGGGGCCGAACGGCGCACGACCTGTCACGTTCGCCCCGGACGGCGAAGGGCGGGCGTCGCCCTCGGCAGGGGTGGTTCGGGTACTGCTGGGGTGGGGTGTCACGGCGGCGAACGCCTCTTTCCTCGTCCCGGGAATCATCGTCGTGAACCGGCAGGCCCGGCGGACCGCGGCCAAGCCTGCCGGCCCGTCGGCTTCACGGTATGGCGGCCTGGCATGCCTCGCGGATACCAGCATGTGACACAACACCCTCACATCAGGACTTGAGGGAGTGCCAACCGAACGGCGCGGCCGTCACCGCGAGTGCTTCGGCCCCTGCCGCTCTGTGGTGCGGAAACGCGCCCGGAACGCGCCCGGGGTCACCTTGAGATTGCGGACGAACGCTCTGCGCAGTGACTCGGCGGAGCCGAACCCGGTGCGGCGGGCGATCACTGCCATGGGATCGTCGCCGGTCTCCAGCAGCGCCTGGGCCGCTTCCAGCCGGATCTGCTCGACGTACCGGGCCGGTGTCGTGCCCACCTCGTCGTAGAAGAGCCGGGTCACGTGGCGGGAACTGATGCCGGCCCTGCGAGCCATGGCGGACAGCGTGTGGTCGGCCCCGGGGTCTTCCGCGACGACGTCCAGCACTCGGCGAAGCATCTCCTGGCGGGGGTGCGGAGCACGGGCGCGAACGCTGAACTGGGACTGCCCGCCGGGTCGTTGCATGAACACCACCATGTCCCTGGCCACTGCGCGGGCCACTTCGGCCCCACAGTCCGCTTCCACGAGAGCCAGCGAGAGGTCGATGCCCGCGCTGACTCCGGCCGAGGTCAGCACCTTGCCGTCCTGAACGAAAATCGCGTCGGGCTCGACCTGGACGGCGGGAAAGCGCAGGGCGAGGTCGCGTGAGTGGCGCCAGTGAGTGGCGGCGCGACGGCCGTCCAGAAGGCCGGCGGCGGCCAGCAGGAAGGCGCCGGTGCAGACGGAAACCGTGCGGTCAGAGTTCGCGTCGAGCCTGCGTACGATGTCCAGCAACGCGTCGTCCTTGATCATCTGCTCCCAGCCCGGACCTCCGGGGATCACCAGGATGTCGCTGGTCTCGCGCGCGTCCTCGACGGCCATGTCGACGCTGAGACGGGTGCCAGCCGAGGTCGCCACCTCGCCGCCGTCGGCCGACACCATGTTCAGGCGGTAGCGTCCGCCGAACTCGTTCGCCGAAGCGAACACCTCGATCGGCCCGGTCACATCGAGCAGCCGGACCCCGGGAAATACGAAGATCGTCACGAGGAGCGGGCCGGTTCCGGCGTGTCTGAGGTTCATCGAATGCCTCCGGACCTGCGACGAAGCTCCCATGCATGCTAAGCCGAGTGAGTTCGGAAAACAAACTGACTATCGATGGTCGCTCCTGGGAGTCCGGCGCTTCGCCGCGTCAAGTAGGCGCGCACACTACTCGAAGTACTTGTCTCATAACTGAAAGTCACCAAAGATAACCGAAGCTGCCTGAGTCCCCAGGGCGCGGGGTCTACGCGGTGCCGACCGGCTGGCTGGTACGCCGGTGGACGACGAGCGGTGCGTGGACGGACCGGCACAGCCGCTGCCTGGCCGGTGAGGCGTTGGCGGAGCACACCGCCTTGTCGCGGCCACCGCCGCCACCCTCGCCGACAAGCTGGAGCCGTCCGCTCCGGGGCTCGTCATGGTCGGTTTGCCGACGCTGCTCGGCCTCCGTCGAGACGGCCGGAACGGCGAGTTCGACTGTGCGCCTACCGAAATCACGTCCATGCACGTCAGGCAGACCATGCATCGCATCCGAGGTCCGCTGCGAGCCATCCTGCCCGTGGACGCAAATGACCAGGCGATGGCTGCTCGGTGGTTGCTCGCACACGTTCGATCCGCCGTAAAAGTTCGAGTTCACCACGCAAGCCTGGCCCCAGACAGCCGCGCCGAGATGGGGACAAATAGCGCATAGTGCCGATGGTCAAGAACGCATGGTTGCTCGGTGGTTGCTCGCGTGTACGCGATACAGCACGGGACGCGTCGGCACAGACCGACACGACGACGGGGATAATCCCAGCCACGACAATACAGAACAGCACTTCGCGACACTGAGGTGATCTCAGCGAAATAGTTCGGACGAATTGGGATTTCTTGGACGCCGCTGGTGGCGTTCCGGGCCTATCGGGAGGAGTTGCCGAAGGCCGTAAACAGACGTGGAGCCCCCGGTAGAAGAGCTCTCACCACAAGAAATCCCAGCCGCCGGAAGGCTCCACGTGATTGCTCATCGTGCCACGCTCG
>NZ_JBSFNK010000039.1:0-116375 GCF_053587055.1 Nonomuraea sp. NPDC003707
CCACGCTGGTGTCCTCCAGGTCGATCTCCGTCGATGCCTGGATCACAGTACTCATCAGGTGCGTTCTCCTTGATCAGGAGTTACACCAGTGACCGTACAGACCCGGGCGCGGCCGATCGTCGCGTCGGTGACATCGACGGAATGACGATCTTCTCGAAGCCAGTCCACAAGTTGGTGAGGGTCGGTGATCAGGTCGCGCGCACTCAATCGGATGCGATTCCAGTCCGTCTCGTCGGGGTGTGCAGGATCCTCCAGCCGGAGGATGAGATCTCCGCGATCGCGACCGGTATGCAGGAGGCGGAAGCCTTCAGGGATCAATCCGTGGCGCTTGGCCGCGTCCAAGGCCCGACGATGAAGTGCTCTGGTGGCCTCGTCCGGGTTTTGGATATGCAGCGTCCCCCCTTCGTCCTGCAAGCGCTTGATCAGTTCAGCCGCCAGGGCGTGAGGTGATTGCGGCCTAAGGCTGACAGTTCGTCTTCCGCTCTTGGAAGTCACGGTGGGAGATGTCAGGGCCGCGGCACCCTGGTAATAGCCATGCGCGAGGTAGAAGCGGCCTGCCTCGGTTACCTCAGCGATCCAGATGCCGTTTATCCGTGGGGTCGAAACTAAGCCCCTGTCCCGGAGTGCGTAAACCGTACGAGCCAGATCACTGTGCTTGGCAGTGACCGACTCACCCTCCGCGATGCGGCGCAGGGTCGTCATTTGGCGCTCGTTCAGCTTGGCCCACCGACGCATATCACTAGATGACATCAGATCGCCACCGTACGCAACCAGATTGCGCCACAACGGTTCTTAACTCATGAGTATCACGACCAACCACGCTGATGTTGGGGCCTGCGATGAGCGCCGCAGAGCATCTGAGGGCAGACGGTGCCGTGGACGACGGTCCGCTGGGTGTAGGTCTCTGCTGTGTGCGGCGTCGCGGGTAGGGCTAGCGTTGTCGCTGTGACCCCCGAACATCTGGAGCTGGTGGCGGCGCTGGTCGACCTCATCTCCGATGCACGACTACGAGCCGGCGAACATGCCGATCTGACCGACCGGGAAACCGCCGATGCAATCGCCGAGTCGCCAGCGGGTGACGCCGTACGCCAGGCGGCGAACGCGGCCGCTCGGGCCAACGGGTATCTGGACGGCGTGTGCGGCGATCGACGTGCAGGCCGGGCGTTGCAAGGCGATGCGCTATTTCGGCTCGGGGTCGCCGCCTTGCTCAGGTCCAACCACGAGTTCAACGCCGAGGCTCTGGCCGGGCAGCTCGCCGCGTACTTGGCCGGGCCGCCCCAAGACCTGTGGCACTATTTCGTTCTCAACATCGACTGGGAGCTGCCAAGGTCGGTCGACCTCGGCGGATGGAGGCTTTCACGACCCGGCGTAGACGAGTGGAGAGCCCAGCGGCCGGTTCCGATCGCAGCGGAGCACGCGCCCACCCGGGCGTGGGATCCGTTGTTGGAGTCGGGATGGCATGTCGTCCTGGCCGCCCCGGCCCCGGAGCAGGCACCCGTGCGGGATTTGCCTTTGCGGTTGTTCTCCCGCGGCCCGTCGACAAGGTCAGTGTGGGCGCCGCTCCTGGCGGTCAACCTGTGGTCGGACGAGCCGGCCCGGGTCGTGGCCGAGTATGTGGTGGAACCCGGCCGGACCGTCGACTGCCTGTACTCCTCGATCCCGTACACGTACACCGGATCACCAGGCGATGAGTACGAGGTCCCGCTGCTCGGGCCGCTTCACGTGGACGACAGCCACAGCGAGCGGCTGATCCGCTTCTTGACGAAGATCACTACACGGCTCACCGAGAAGGACCTCGGCAAGACGCTCCACGACCGCATCCGGCGCAGTGCGCTGCGCTTCCTGGACACATCGGACATGGTCGGCTACGACGCCGATGTGACGTTCCCCGACGACGAGCCGCAGGTTGTGCTCAACTACATGACGTCACTGGAGAACCTGCTTTCTGGCAGTGAGAACCACACAGATCTCTCTCGCAGGACGGCACAACGCGCCGCCGTCCTTATCGGCAAGGATGACGGCGATCGCCTGCGCACACTCCGTTGTGTGAAGGACGCCTACAACGTTCGCAGCAGCATCGCCCATGGCAGCGATCCACACCCCCGCAAACTGACCGAAGCCGCCACACAGGTCAGATCGATCCTCCGCCGGGCGCTCGTCGCAGCGATCGTCCTCGGCGAGACAGAGCTGGGCCCCTTGTGTGATGAAGCGCTCTTGTCCCAAGGGACGCTTCGCGAGAAGATCAACAACCCGCTCGCAGAATTCCACTCGCTTATCCATGCGTCTTAAATCCTGGCCCGGAGGAGAGAGAATCGCCAAACTGTGGGTGGCGAACCTACGCCTAAGCAGCATGATGCATTCACTGATCATTCCTGCCACGACCATTTCGACGTATGGACGCGCGCCAGCGAAGTCAGTCACAGCGCGGGCGGCGTTGCGATGTCTGGTGGCCGTTGGTGCCGGGACTCGTGTGGCCGGTGCCCGCTGTAGTGGATCAGGTAACCACGGATCACCAGGGCCAGGCGGCATTTTTGCCGAGGATCAGAATTCGATTCAACAGTTCGCAGCACAGGGCGCCGATGCCCCGCTCGCAGATTGCGTACATCCCCGGCGTCCGCGGCATGGTGGTAATGTTCCGCAGCACTTCAGCCGCGCACACCTCCCTGACGCGGAGGTGAAGAGCAGGTCCCGGCTGTGGATCAGAAACCACAGCCCGGCAATACGGCCACTCACGTCCATCATCAAGTTGCGGGCCTGCCAGGTCAATCGGCTGATATTCATCCATTGAGGCAACCCATTTCCGAACTAAGCAGCCGCATCCGGTCCTATAGCGGAATGCTGATGATGTCAGCGACCACATTAGCGGCTGCGCTCTGCAGGTCCATGGTGACGAGGTCGACGGCCAGGATGTCGCAGCCTGTGCCGCCGTGCAATTCCCGGGTGGCCTCGGCAAGTCCGATGCAGGCGGCGACGATGCCAACAAACGATGCTCCCACTGCTATGCCGGCGAGTTCGACCATTCCGCAAGCGTCGTGGTGATTTCTCAAATCTGCGAATGCCTGGGTGGCTGGGACGGCTGTCGGGCGTGGGTCGGTGGCCCAGGCCTCGACCTCGTCGCTGGCCTGGTTGCCGGGGAATCGGCGCATCAAAAGGGAGGAGAAGCTCTCCGATCCGCTGCCAAGGCCGATGTCGATGGCGGTACGCCAACCTACGTTGGAGATCATGCGGCGGGTGCGGAGGTTGTCGACGCCGATGAGTGCGACATGGCTTTCGTCTGCGGCCCGGCGAAGGTCTGGTCCGAGGCGGCGCTCGATGATCTGCGTGGTGAATCCGGCATGGTCCAGCGCTGCCGCGACCAGACGGGTCTTCGGGGTTCCGAGTGAGTCGCGTGGAGTGAGAACACCCGTGCTGTGGTTGCCGGGTACGGTCCGATCGACGTCTTGCAGAATGATGTGAACCTCGGCCGGGTCCAGGTAGGGCAACCAAGAGATGGCCCAACTGTAGGCCTGACCGAGGTGGCCGAGGCCCACGAGCCACCACGAGTTGGGGGCGTGAACGAGCGCCGGGCCGTTGTCGCTGCCGTCGTGGCTGAGGTTCCACAGGTTCAAAGTGATGTCGCGGAAGCCGGCATCACTGCCTGGTCGGGCTCGCATGTAGGCGAAGCCTTCGCTGATCGCCAGCGCCGCAGCGGTGATCGCCGCGAAGACACATGGCTGGCCATTCGGTTGCTGCGGCGGTGGTTGACCGGTGTGGACGTGTGCGGCCCACCCCGACCAGGAGGCGCGGAATATGGGGCGCGGCTTGCCGTGGCGTCGGGCATGGTCAGGGGGCACGAAAGCGTCAGCCCCGATGAGGACCGCGGGCCAATCGGCAGAGTCGGTGCTGATCCTTTCTCGGTCCTCGTTCGCGACCAGGTGGGCGCCCTGATCGGTGATGGCCTCCGCGAGGGTACGGCCGGTGAAGGGCCCCCTGGCGATGAGGGTCTCTGGTGCGTCGAGAATGGCGGCGGCAGTGCCGAAGGCCCTGGTAGCGGTCGCTACTGCGGTGAGCAGAGCCGCCTGTCCGTTGGCGTCGGAGCATGTGGCGTTGTCAGCGGAGATGATGATCCCGGTGGCGGCGTGCGCCGTGATCGCCGCTTGGAGGGTGGGTTGTGAACCGTCGTGCGCGGCCAGGAGGACGGTGCGGTTGATGTCATCGGGCTTGAGAGGTGCGGTCATCGCGAGCTCCAAAGGGATATGCGGCGCTTGAGGCGGGCGCCCAAACGCCGGAGCGCGGCGAAGGCGGCTGCCGTCTTGCTGACGGTGTGATGAGAGGCATGGACGTGCAGGATGTCGGCGACGTCGTCGCCGAAGTGCGAGGTCCAGTGGCCGCGTCCGTCGAAGACGTGGACGCCGAATTCGCTGATCGTGATGGGGACCTGGGCGAACCGGGGCGCGATGATCGCGATGTGTCCGGGCAGTGCCACCATGGGATGCGCGGCGTCGATCTTGCTCTGGCCGACATAGGAACGGGGATGGGTGTGGATGTCGCCGACGACGCGGAGGTTCTGGTCGCGGCAGATCACGCCGAGAGCGGTGTAGCCGTCAGCGCCGAAACTGATTGCTCCCGTCAGGCAGTTCTCGTCGAGGTCGTCGTAGAACGCGAGGCTGACCACGGTTTCTCCTCGTTCCTGCGGCTCCGTTATCGGATTGGCGCCCGCCAGCAGGAATGCTCCTGATTCGCGGCTTCCTTGCCCGCGGCGGGCGAGTTCGTCGAGGAGTACCTCAAAGAGAGCCGCATCGATCGTGAGCCGAGGGTTCGGGGTGGTCATGAGGTCTCCGGCCCAGGTTGGGGTAGTACGGCGTTTTGGAGTTCCAGGTAGATCTGCTGCAGGTAGAAGGTGATCGTGCGGCTGGGGTTCCATGCTCGGTTGGGATGCTCTGCCGCCCAGTTCGCGTGGGTGGCCAGCCCTTGGCGATCGCATGCCATATACGGGGCGTTCTGGTTTCCGACCGACCAATCGGTGCGGAAGATCTGCGCCGCGGTTCCTCCGGTGGGCCATTGCTCGACCGGAAGGGGAGCACCTCGTCCTAGGTCCCATGGCTGCCCGCTGGGGGGCAGGCGTGGGTAACCGTCCAGCAGGATCTTCATTCCGAGCGCGTGGCCGTCGCCGGCGGTGATCGCGACGAGCAGGTGCGGCCAGTCCAGGGTGACCAGTCGCCAGAGCCCGGCATCGACCCCGTTCTCGAATTCGTTGGAGGCGAGGTCGAGGTCGAGCCGTTGCCTGCTGGGGTCGATGCCAGGCACAGTCATGCGGTGCTCAGCCCTGGGGGCGCACGAGGTGCACCAGGTCGAGTGCTGCTGTGCAGGTGCCCTTGGGCGCGTACACGCCGATCGGGCTGGTGGCGGGAAGATCGTCAGTAGAGCCGGGCAGCCGCAGGACCAGGTCAGCAGCGTCCGTGTCACTGAGCTCGAACTCGGCAATTGCCTTGACCCGGACCCGCTTGAGCCGAGTGGACGGGGCCGTGGTGATGCGGACCTGGGAGCCCGCGTAGGAAACCGTGACGGCGATGGCACGGCAGGGGTGAACGATCACGTGCCCCGGGTTGTCGCCGAAGATCTCGGCGACCGTCGCGTCGATGTCGAGCTCGACCTCCTCGTCCAGACGGTAGGCGATGTCATCGGCCTCGAGCGTCAGCAGTTCCCGCATGCGGGTACCCGGAGAGACCTCGGAGTGCGTGAGCACGGCTGAACCTGCAGCCGAGTAGGTGTGGATACGCATCTACGTCTACCCTTCATGATCCTTTGAAGTTTGCCATCCAGATCTATGCCTGATCCACTTCCTAGTGAAGCATAGATCTCGCGATCTCGGTTAACTTTTGAGGCCAGACACGTCACGCGAGTCGCTCGTCGCCTCAACCGCTAGCTGGAATACTGGAGGAGTGATCATGACCGTGATGGACACCGGACTAGCGCAGATCATCACGTCGTCCGTGGCGTTGGCCCAGACGTGGCCAGGCGCAAGCGATCAGGTGATGATGCTCATCCACGTGTTGCGGATGGCAGCACCGAGCCTGGTCGAAGTGTTCCAGCTCGGGCTGGTCACCATGATCATCCCCCCGCCTGAGAGGATCTCCTCTGAAATCACACTGAAGTTCAGGAGTGTTGTGATGACCGCGAACGCGAAGGGCCAGGAAGGCGAAAGCATCTTGCAGCCCCACCTTCGGCCTGCTGCCGTCCGGAGGCTGGAGATCACCGACCTTGTCGCCGGTGGACGGTCGGGGCTCAGGCTCAGGATGGTCGGGTGACCGCACAGAATGAACCAACTGGCATCACTCCAGGGTGGTCCCTTCATCCCGGTGCGCTCCTGCGACAGGTTCTGGAAGCTCGCGGGATTCGCCAATCCGAACTCGCCGAACGCACAGGACTGACTCCGAAGCACGTCAACCAGGTCGTGAAAGAGATCATCGGGATATCCGGGGATGTCGCATTGCTCCTTGAGCGAGCGCTCGGAATCGATGCAGAGTTTTGGATTCGAGCCGATGCGGACTATCAAGCTTATTCCAGCCGGGAACGCGCCAAGGCGTCTCTCGCCGAATACACAACATGGGCTAACGCGTTCGATCTACCAACACTGACTCGGCACGGAGTCACTAGCCAAAACGACGACCCCGTCCACAGAGTGGATAAAATACTTAAATTCTTCGGTGTAGCCAGCCCCGAAGCATTTGAGCAAACGTGGCAACGGCCACGGGTGTCATTCCGCCGAAGTCAGGCCTTCGCCGTTCTGGAACAGAACACCGCCCTATGGCTTCGCCTTGTTGAATGCAGTGCAGAACAAGCGGAGGTTTCACGCCTACGGGTGAGCACCCTTCGCTCGGCCGCGCGAGCTATCCGAGGAATGACAAATCTAACCATCACCGACGGCTTCGCGACGGCCAGAGATGCGCTCGCTGAGGCCGGAGTGGTTCTCACCTTCGTCCGGCAGGTCCCCGGCACTCGCGTGTGTGGAGCCACATGGTGGCTGGGAGCTGATAGACCGGTCATCGGGTTGACCGAACGAAATCGCAAGCCCGACATCTTCTGGTTCACCTTGCTTCACGAAATCGGCCACATCGCCCTCCATCCCCGGCGAACCACCTTCCTGGACTTGGAAGGAAATCCTGATGATGCACCCGAACAGGAAGCTAACTCTTTTGCGGGGGAAATGCTTTTCCCAGGTAACGCCCGCGACCTGATCGCACGGGCGACCACACGTCAACAGTTGCTACTTCTGTCCGCCAAACTAGGCATAGGAACCGCCATCGTTGCAGGCCAGCACGGGCATCTAACCGGACGATGGGCCGTTGGAGGCAGCCTTCGCGGCACAATCACCGATAAGGACGTCAATCAACTAGAAACAATATGCCCGATAAGACTTCACGGTTGAGGTAATAGTCCGTCAGCTCCCTAAATGCATCGCAACCGTTACGGCCAAATCATTCAACGCGTCTGCGCGTGGTGGAGGCCGTTCGACGTGAACCGGTATGGACGGTAGATCGAGCGCCGATGGACGGTGATGGCGGCGCTTGACGCCCGGTGAGGAACCGGTGGCAACCAGCACGCTGACCCCGGACGCCGATCCGAGTGTCTGGACACCGAAGCCATTGGCAGTGCCGGTCGCATGTCTGTGCAAGAGCCACGTGGGACGCTTTCGCCGGGCGCGGACTCGGTTCGATTCTGCGGTGGTGGATGGTCTCGCGTGCCGCGCGCTCAGGTTTCGAGGTCGTGCGAGTCATGGTCTTGGCAGACAATCCGGCGTTGCTTTCATACCACCTTGGGCAGGGAGGGGGGTAGGGGAAACGGTCAGCGGGGATGAGGCGGGCGTGCTCATCGAGGTAAGCGGCCAGGTCCGTGACGACCTGCCGGTCTTCGCGGAAGGAGGCATCTTCCTCGTATCCAGCCTCCCTCTGAACCGGATATGTTCGCCCAACGATGGTGTCCGGCGGTGCGGCACGGACCGAGTATCGGCCGTGGACAGAGGCACCAAGTACGGGGCTGATTCAGTGCAGGGGCCAGGTCCATGACGATGACCTGCGGTGATGCACCCTACGGAAGCGAACAAAATCTGCGCTCTGTCAGGTGTGCCGCCTTGCGAGAATCTTGCCGGCCGCCCCATACTTGCCTTCAGCAAATCTCTTGTACTGATTCAAAATCTTGTGCATCCTTCAAGCATGACTTCACAGGAACTTCTGGACGACATCTTCGCCATCCGCTGGCCGCTGCCGCACTTCCCCGAAAGCGACCAGACCCCTCCACGCGTGCATGGCGCCGCGGTGGACGACGCGTGGAGGCTCCGCAACGCCTTCCTCACTGGCAGGCTGAAAGCCGCGGCGGCAGACCACGGCCCGGACTTTGATCCGCTCCTCGTCGCTCTTGAGGACCTCGTCGCGATCAAGAAGGCCGCCGATGAGCAGATCCGGCTGCTCCTGGCCTACGGCCGGGTCTACGTCACCCCGCGCCCGCACACCCTGGAAACCCTCGGCCAGGCCGCCGGCCTCACCCCCTCCGGGGTCAGCCGCGCCTTCGGCGCCAAGGAAATCCTCGCCGTCGGAGACCTCACTGGTCGGCGTCCCGCTGCGGCCGAGATCGACGATCACCATCCCGATCTCTTTCCCGGCGATGACAGCCGACGGCGGTGCACCTGGGGAGGCAGCAAGAACAACCCGTGCAGCGGCAAGCCCAAGTACGCCGTCACCGACAAGTCCGGCACCAAGTGGGCCTGCTGCGACAGCCACCTGCCCGGCTACCTCCGCTCCCGCCCCACCGGCACCTGAGCCGGACGAACACTCTCTGTACGGGCCGAGTTTCGGCCGCCGACGGCGCTCGGGACGTGACCGGCACCTCGAGGAGGTCACCGCCTACCTGGCTTCCGCACGCCCCTCTGTATCGTTCCTCTGCGCGTTTCGTCTTCGGGGTGTCGAGGCCGCAGGTGGTCAGGTACACCCCAATCACCGCACGGTATTCGCGGCATGCCTGCCCCTGGAGGTTGCGTTCTGAGAGTAGAAATCGGCCATCCGGAGTGAACACGGGTTTGGCCACTTGTCGCTGTAAGACCATCAGTTGATGCCGGAGCGCCAGGATTTCGATCTCCTTGTCACGATCGGCTATCGGTAGCAGTCACATGAATGAGAAGGTGTTCGTGACGGCGAGGTAGGCCAGGCGCAGCAGCACGAGAGATCATCTTGCCGATTCCGGTATTGCCCCGCGAGCTTCGGAAGGGACTCGTATGATCGCTAAGCAACGCTGCGACCTGCATGGATGAATTCTCGGTGCCCGCACCGTCCGGTCCGGACCAGACCCGCCTCCAGCCGCAACCATCCAGAACGTAAGCTCGCCAATCGAATATAAAGTGAGAACGGTCAAGGAATGCCATCCGCCCTATGGTTGCTCGTCGGCACCTAATACGACATAGCGCTGGGCGGCATTCTTAGACATTTCTTTTAATCCGTAGGTTCCGGGTTCGGGCTCCGGGCGCCCTACCACTCTGATCTGCAGATTCACCCATCCCTTGATCAAAGAATCAAGAGGTGGATCATACCTGGGTGACGTCTGGGACACACCGACACCACGGAGCTTTCTGGCAGCGCACTTAGCGTGGCGTCTGGTTCGTCGGGCGACGCCGGAGCCGAAGTGTTCGTTTCCGCAGCCTGCGACCTGTTCTTCGCGCTGTGGTGAGTACCAGGCGGCATGTCGATGGGTAGCGCGCCCGCCGACGGGTTGTGGTTTCAGCGCGGCGCCGTGGTGGCGGCCGTAGAGATGGTGCTCGGCAGCGCGGCCGACGCGTTCGGGCGGTCGCTGACGCTGCCGAGCGTGTCCGGGACGCTGGCCGGCGCGTTCGCCATGGGTAGGCGCCGTCGCCGGTTCTTGTCCGGTCGGCTGCTCGGGCCGGGCGGTGGCGGCATCTCGATCGACAAGCTGAACCCGAGCGTCACGGTGCAGGGCGTGCTCGACCCGAGCGACCCGGGCAGCATGTGCCGTCTCGGCCTGCAGATCCGCGACACCATTCGCGACCTCGAGCGGGAGGCGTTCCGACCGTGAGCGACATCAACGTTGAGCGCAGGCCGTGCCGCTGATCACCGCGCTGCGGTCGGGCGTCGACATGGCCGAGGTGGTCGGGTGACCAGTGACGCGGTGCGCGAGGGCACCGCCTCGGAGGAGGAGGTCACCTACCGGCTGGCGCAGATGGTGAGCGTGCTGGGCCTGTGCGCGGCCTACGACTGCGATCGGTGGGACGAGCTTTCAGGCGGCCAGGCGGCGACGCGGTGGCTCGGCGGCTCGTTGCGGTCGGCATGGTCGCCGCCGCGAACCCAGGATGGCGCAGACTGCCACATAACCATCCAGTCGTCGAGGCCGGGCGTCCAGACGGGGAAGACGAGGCGGGCGGCACCGTGGCGGAGGGCGTCGAGACAGCGTTCTCCTTCGGGTGGATCGTCCATCCGGCCACGCTGCCAGGTCGAGCCCCATGAGCAGGCAAAACAGCCGGACGGAGAAGCCTCAGCCTGCGTTTGTGCGTGAAACGTGAAGAATTCTCCAATTTCGCTTTTAGCGAACGAATACGTTTCCTGTGGGGCTTGTGAGGCATTCAAGACACGCCTCCTGGGTGCGACGTCCGCTCACCGGGCGGTCAAACTCGAGGGCAAGGAAGCCCGCGTTCAGTCCACTGAGAGGTTCCGGATATTCGGCATTTCAGGAACCGTTACAGCGGCATTCACATCAAGATCGATAAGCTTCTTGCCTGCTTAAGCGCACTCGCGAGAACCCGCCCGACAAGGTCTCCCGATCAACCTCCGGACGAAGCCATCAAGATCTTTAAAGCGCTAAATAACTGTACCCTACCTGCGGAAACGCTAAGTACATGCTAACTCGTACTATGCGTTCACGATCTTGGCGAGGTGAACGGGAGGCCGCATTGTTCTGGTACGCGCCGAGCCTTAGAGCCACCGATACTGGGAGTGGAAACCCCGCCCCGGAAAACCGGGGCGGGACGCGATTCGACTGAGCGTAAGCCGTCGCCTATCACGGTAAATCGACACCTCCATGGTAGGCGACGGCGACGGTACCCGGTCGGATCACTCTCACAGAGGAGATCCACATGGACCTGACCATTCCCCTCACGCTGCCGATCGACCTGGGCGCGCTGCTGCGGCCGCTCCTCCCCGCCGCGGTGGGCGAGGCTCGGCCGTGGGTGGCGGCAGCCAGCATCTTGCTGATCGTGCTCGTGATCGTCGTGCTGCGGCAGATGCCGCCGATCTGCTCCATCAGCGTGCGCCTCTAGCGTCCGTCCGGCGGGATGCCAGCCCGGTCGCCGCACAGGCCGGGCACACCCCCACGCGCGCCGCTTCGCCCCTCCTCTGCCATAGCCGGGTTTGCCCAGCATCCCAAGAACCATCAAGTGACGCTCGCCGCGACCGTCCGATGATCATCGGAGATGTCCGGAGGAGCGAGGGATCTGGCTGCGAGCCGGTTCAAGGCGAACCGAGTCTGTCCCACCTGGTCCAGTTTTCAGGTGGAGCAACCTCCAACCATCGAGGTGGCGGATTGATCCGAATCGGAGCGGGGTCAGCCTCGGGCGCATCCTCGAGATGTCCCCGGAGAACGGTGCCGTCAGGAAGCTTGAGCAACAGGTCAACGCCAGCGTTCGGCCACTGGCCATGCACGTAGCTGAGTGCAGCACGCGCGTCATACTGCATGGCGCCAGATGGCAGGACCTCTGGACGTGCCAGAACCAGGACCGCCTGGCTTACTGCCCGGCCGGGAAGGGTGCCCAGCCCGTGAACGCCATTGAGGTGGGAGAGGATGAACGCGAGGTTGTCCCGTTCGCGCCTCGGCAGGTCTCCGCTGATCAGTGCTCTTGCGAATCCTTGTACGGCGCGGAAGAAGTAGCCCAGCTCGTCGCGGTCCATAGTCGTGGGCCGGACGGGGTTTCCCTGCACAGGAGATGATTCAACGCGTCCATCGGCATGAACGATGAGTTCCCGGTGAACGAGGGAGTGCCGAAGGGGCAGGGTGTCGGCGTACAAGTGCATGTACCGCTTCCATAGATCCACCTCGTTGAGGAAAGGCTTGTGCCGGGCGAATCCGTTCCCTGTGGCTGCGGTCTTGCACTTGGCCTCGATGGTCATCGGGTCGCCGTTGGCCTTGCGTCCCAAGATTTCATCAGCCACCAGGTCCAAGATCTTCCATGCGGACCCGAACACGATCGGGGTGACGTCCAACTCCCGAGCACTCGCACCGTTGACGTAGGCGACAGCCCTGGCGGGCATGCCGCCGGGCAATGCGTGGACCCGCGGAGATGTCCGGTCTTCATCCCTGAAGTCCACGACCAAGAGTCCCGTCGTCATTTCGAGTGACGGTGCGATCGCGTCCAGCACGTATCGCTCGAACGCGCTCAATTGCGCGAACCGTCCAGGGTTGAAGGCCATACCGAGGATGACGACTGGAGGTGGTTCGTGGTTTACACGGGGGTGGTGGTGCTATTGAGGAGATCGGGGGCGCTCACGCCTTTGCCATGACTCCGCGGGTGTCACGAACGTGCCAGCGCCCCGGCGCCGTGACGTCCAGCCCTCCTCCGCGAGCGTCTTCATCGCCCGCACACGGTGCCGCGGGCCACCTCGAACTCCTGCTGCAACCAAGGGCCTGCAGGAAAGAACTCGTAGCATTCCGGTGTTGCGGTCGATGGTCTGGTACGGGCGTGTCGGTATTGACCGTGGAGATGTTGACGGCGAAGCTTGGGGCGATCTTGCCGCATCTGGATGAGCGACGGCGTCGGCTGCTCGGCGCCGAAGCTCGCGCCTTCCGCGCAGGCGCCGTCCTTGGAGTGTGTAGCCCGCTGATGTAGCCGCAATGTTCGATTAGGTCCCAGTGGAGGCGAGCCAGCTGATGTCGCCGAGGTGAGTGAGGTTTGTCCAGCGCGCAGCCAACCCTGCCCATGGGCTGGACCACCTCCAAGTGCCGGCACAGCTCCTCATCGCGGGCCACAGTGCACTTCTTGGGTTCAAGCGATCCGAATGGAAGATCACGCCGTCCACGTTCCCACTACGAGCGGCCACCGCCATCTGCAGTGAAGCGCAGGTCAACGCGGCATCGTGATACACAGGCGTGGCATAGCCCAGCAGCCAGCGCGAGAACAAGTCCTACGCCATGGTCAGATACAGCTTGCTCTCGTCAGGGTCGATCTGCGTCACATCGCTGTATCACACCACGTCCGCAGCGGGTGCGGTGAAGTTGCGCCCTACCATCCTGCATTTGGACTACATCTCAGCAAGTGGCTATATAGCTACTAAGTGCCTCGCGAAGGTGCCATCTCTCGAATCACTTCGATCGCGCTTTCTTCGAATCCACTGTCTAGAATCCTGAATCTATGTAGCCTCATCAGGGTGGACCAATCACGGCTTTGCCCATCAAGGCCACGTCGGTCCGCCTCCTTTTCCACTTCAATGAGGCCAAATCTACCAAGCATTTCATGAGAAGAATAGGCATCCCTCCCAAGGCCGTACCTAACAATACGGTCATCACTGAAGAGCCTAATCGGCCCGACCCCTTGATCGCGATGCTGCTGACGGGCAAGCGCGAGCAAAAATGCTATTTCGGCATCTTCCAGGAAATGGATCCATCCGTTTCGGAATAGACCGACCGGCAGACCGAAGACGTTCTCATGCATCTACACGCGTCCCGCCTTCATCCAGCAGCAGGAACCTCTCGTACCTTCCCATCCTCTTGGCTTCCGATGGGAGATGAACCAGGCGGACTTCTGTGTTAGATAGCCTTTTCAGAGCAGACTGAAGCATGCGCTGCTTCTTGTCGGCTACACTCACATATATCTTTCCAAGAATGTTGCCGAGCGACCGGTGCGGCAATCAAATCAATCCAACCCGTTTCCATCCCCCCGGACCGAATCGGTAGCTTGTTCTGCGGCCGTCTACCCTTCTTCGTGCGCATCTGCGCTTCACATAGCGCTATCAGGTAGAAGCGTAAGGCGATGCCACGTGGAGACATGATTCTCGTGGCGGGCGGACGATGCTCCGGAAGCGGAAGCCTGCGATCGGAAAAAAAAGCCATGGGCCAACTCACGACCTTCGCGGCAGATGAATCTATCTCGAACTTTTATCGCACTGGGCCATGCTCCTCTACTGGCGAGTCTGGCTGACGCTTCTGCAGCCATAGAAAGCATGGCGACCATACGGTCGAAGCGCCTGTGTACGAGTCGAACCCGGTCCTTGCTTCTCAAGATCTTCCTCCAGTCGTCGCCACGGATCTGGACGTCTTGAACTCAACGCCTTGACCCGCCTCAGGCTTTCCCCTGCAACGATAAATGATCTTCCTCCCGAGAACTCCTGAGGCGGGTCAAGGCGTTCTCTCAGTCTGGTGGCACTCCGTCTAGCGAGTCCACATGATGGCGGAGAAACCTTCTGGAGCAAGGCGTGTACACAGGCGCCGCGCGAAGACAAGCAAGGGGAACCACGTTGTTCCAACGGAAGATCGAACGGCCAACTGAGACGCCGACCCAGCAGAGGCTTCCTCATCGATGGGCACTGATATTGACTATTGCATTTGGGGCAGGGCTGGCTATCGCGCTGGCCAGCGGTCCAGCAGCTGCAGTGGTTGCTGGGGTCAGCATAGCCGCCAGTCTTCACCTGATGATCGAGTAGAGCTGGGCTATAGCCGACCGGCGGAAGCGCCGCACCCTTGGTTCTTCCGCGGGTGATTCTTATAGAGGGAGTGTCCACTCAACGGCTGATCTTGGAGACGACCCTCGAACGCGATCAGGAAGGCGCTCAACAGCGCCTTCCACCGCATGGTCCGCCCTCTTACGATTCTTGCCGTTGGATCCAGACTCATCAGAACCATGAACACGTACGGCGAGTGACCTGTTCATGGCAGCCAGGACGTACAGCAGCGTCCTGCTCAGCGCCTGGACATCGAAGAAGTCTCAGGCCAGCGGTGCGCCGGCCTGGTCGCGTAAGAAGTCGGCCCCGACGGTGTGTGCTCGTTCAGGAGGCAGGGAAAGGCTGTGGCCTTGGAAGGATCTCACACACGGTAGGGGCGGCGGGCGTGATACTGAGTATGGCCATCGCCGACAGTAAGCGCATGAGGAGTTCTCGAAGGCCAGCTGCAGCACCACGGACCGCACACAAAGGAG
Source organism: Nonomuraea sp. NPDC003707 (assembly GCF_053587055.1). Lineage (NCBI taxonomy): Bacteria > Bacillati > Actinomycetota > Actinomycetes > Streptosporangiales > Streptosporangiaceae > Nonomuraea > Nonomuraea sp. NPDC003707. The sequence goes on from NZ_JBSFNK010000039.1 coordinate 15,161, forward strand.
TCCTTCCATAGCCGGGATTTATGCCTTCTGCGGATTAGCGGCGAGCACGTCTTCGCGACTTGGCTGTCGCGGATCGGGCTGAGCCGGGAGCCAATGCCGCATCATGCCAGGCCATTGAACAGGGTCGGGCGCTCGCAAATCGAACGTAAAGAGGAACGGTCAAGGGATGCTAGCCGCCCCACGGTTGCTCGTTGGATGCTCGTCGGCACCTGATACGGTATAGCACCGGGTGGCATTCTTGGACATTTCTTTTAATCCGTAGGTTCCGGGTTCGAGCCCCGGGCGCCCTACCACTCCGACCTGCAGGTTCACCCACTCCCTTGATCAAAGAATCAAGAGATGGGTCATACCTGGGTCACCTCTGGGACAAGCAGACACCACGAGACTTTTCTGGCATTGCGCTCAGCGTGGCGGCCGGTTCATGGGGCGACGTTGGAGCTGCAGTGTCCGCTTCCGTAGTCGGTGACCTGTTCTTCGTGCTGTGGCGAGCACCAGGCGTGCCGTGGCTTCCGCTGCCGCGTGATGGAGTTCGGGCAGAACCGAGGTGTAGGTGTCGGAGGTCAGCACGATGCTGGCATGCCCGAGTTACCCCTGGACCGTACGCAGGTCCACGTGCGCGGCCAACGCTGTGCTGGCAGCGCCGTGCCGCAGGTCGTGCAGCCGTATCGGCGGCAGACCGCTGGCGGTCACCAGGTACCGGAACCGGTAGGTCAGGTAGTCCGGCCGTATCGGCTGACCGTCCGCGCGGGTGAACACCCAGCCAGCAGTGTCGAGCCCGCCCAGGTGCTGGCGTTGCTGATGGCGGCGCAGCAGGCGGATCGTCTCGGTGTCCAAAGCAATCGTGCGCTGGCTCGCCTCACTCTTCGGCGGGACGACTCGGAGCTGGCCGTTGACGTGAATGAGCTGCTGGACGACCGTAAGCTCACGGGTCTCCAGGCTGATGTCTACCCACCGCAGCCCGGCGAGTTCGCCGCGGCGCAGGCCGCGCAACGCGGCCAGCCACCACAACGAATACAACACGTCCTCGCGGACGTAGTCCAGAAACGCCGTCAGCTGTTCGGTCGTCCACACCGCCACCGCCGGACGCTGCCCTGTGGCCCGCCACACCGCCACCCGGCTTCGGGTCCAGACCTGGGCATGTGGACGCCGGACATGCGGTAGACGCAACCGGCGTGCCGGGTTCGTGTCGATCAGACCTTCGCGGATCGCCTCGTTAAGTGCCGCCCGCAACGTGGCGTGGACCCGCTGCACCGTAGACGGCGACAGCGCCTTGCCGTACCGATTGCGCCGCTGAACCAGGCCGGCGAAGAAGCGACGCAGGTCGACTTGCCCCGGCTCCGCGATCGGGATCCGGCCCAAACCGGAGATCAGGTGGATCCGCACATGATCGGCGTAACCCTGCCGAGTGCGCTCGCGAACGGGCTGGAGGGCCGTCAGCCAGTGGCGCAACCACTGCGCCACGGTGCACGCTGCACTCACCCCACCCGGAATATCGGCGGCGACGAGATCGCGGGCAGCTCGCATGGCGTCCTCTGCGCTATGGAATCCGCCCCGCCGCGTCCGCACTCTACGTCCGTTCGGGCCCAGTACCTGAATCGCGAAGCACCACGAACCGTGGCCTTCGTCTACCAGGTCGGGGCATGCCCTGTCCTGCTCCGAGCAACCACACCGCTTGTACACCACAGGCTCACCCATCGCGCCCCCTCTCCTCTTCACAGAGACGGGCGAACCAGGAAAACATGACGCCGTCCAGGCAGAGTTTCACTTTTCCGTGAGTGCCGAAAATTTGCCCCTATCGTGAGCTGGGATTTCACACGCTGGACACCTTCTTCTGAGCAAGCGCGGGACGGCGGCCAGCAGCTACACCGATGTGACGGGGCAATCCTTTAGCGGGCACGGGAACAGGCCATGGTCGGTGTGGACGAGTTGGCGTCCGATGGTCAGTTCGCGCCGAGCGGTGTCGAGATCGATCCAGCGCAACCGACGCGCCGTAGACCTCGGAGAGCGGTCAGCCACCACAGCGCGAACAGCCGGTCATTCCGGACGAGGGTGAGGAACTCGGTCAGCTGCTCGACCATCCACACCGCTACCGCAGGACGCTCACCGGTGCGCCGCCAGGCTTCGGCAGACCTCGCAGAACGACAACCGGCGCCTGCGCGATGTCGCCGCCGACATCATCACCGCCTTCACCGTGCCAGCCACCGCAGCTCGCCCTTTACCGACCCGCCGCAAGAAATCCCTCTGACCGCGCGGTTACAAGACGCCCGGCACGCCCTCCGGCGCCGTAAAAGCGGCTGGCCACATGGCCGCGGAGAAGGGAAGTTGCCCCCGTCGTGGTCAAGGTGAGCGGCGCGCGGGTCCTATCGCGTTGGGCGCTCCAACAGAAGAGCGCTACTTAAACCACTCCCAGTGCAGCCACTGACCGAGGCCCGCGACGGCCCCAATGACCGCGACGACCAAGGCGATCCACCATCCGGATGTGCGCCAGAAGCGTACCCATCTGGTGGTCGTTTCTGCGGCTCCGTGTGTAACGGTCGTGGTCGAAACACCACCGGACGTGCTTGGCATGACGAAATGGTTGGTACCGCCATAGACCGCAACGCGAGTAGCCTGGTCAGCCTGTTCCGATGACAGCGTCGCTTGTCCAGACATGATCTCCCCTACAAGATCGCTAGCCAGATCAACGAGTTTAGTACGCATATGGTCGAGCACGCCGAGCACCACGGTCGGTTCCACCCGCCAGGCGACGGCTGTGGCTTTTGTTTCTGGCGGGAGTTCGGCGTGCTGATTGATCATTTGAACGACATCGTCCGCGCGAGCGAGGTCGAAGGTCATCGCGTAGTTGTGCAGGTCAGCCTTGCGTGCATCAAGTTCTAGGGTGGCAACGTTCTGCCGCAGAACCACGCGGTCGTCTATGGCTTCGGCCAACTGCTCGGGGAGCGCGGACCGAACGAGTCGCTCGTGGTACTCGCCACCACTATTCTCCAGCGTGACCCACAGCGAGGCGGCGAAGGCGCGGTACGGCGGGACTTCATCGTCAGAGCCGTAGCCGGTGAGTTCTTTCACCGCCCACCCACGGAGGATGTCGGACTGGGTCTGGTTACCGATTGCCACGCACACACGGAGCACATCGGCCAAGGGCAGGGAGGAGTCCAGCGCACCAGTGACGATCTTGTCCAATAGAGGCTGAACTTGGGCACGTAGGGAGGTGGGATCTGACACGAGCCAAGTGTTGCGTTGATGTCCGACAATCTGTAGTGGTTAGCTTCGATCTTTCTCGACCTTGAGCTGGTTGGCTGAGGGTTTCGGCTGGAGGTCGATTTCCTCGCTGTGGTCAGCGTGGTGGCCCGGCTGTCGCGCCGAGTGAGCGGGGTTCCACTGGCCCGCGGGTTTTCCTTCCTGGTCGTGGGGCCGGTTGGATGGTGGTCAGGTCGGCGCTGGCAGGGCGTGCAGGCGGGCCAGAGCGGTGATGATCGGGATGACGCGCATGCCCTGGGGCCAGCCGGTCAGCTTCAGCAGGCCGGTGAGCTCGGCGACCCAGGAGCCGGGGCATGGCCGGTTCGTGGTGACGACGCCGCAGCCGGCCATTGACGCGGATGAGATGCTGAACAACCATGAGCTAACGGGTCTCCAGGCTGATGTCCGCCCACCGCAGCCCGGCGAGCAGACCGCGCAGCGGCCAGCCACCACAACGATACAAGACGTCCTCTCGAACGTAGTTCAAGAACGCCGTCAGGTGTGTGGTCGCCACACCGCCACAGCTGCACGCTAACCCGTGACCCGCCACACTGCTACCCGGCTCTGGGTCCAGACCTGGGCATAGGGACGCCGTGTTCGCGGCAGACGCAACCCCCGCGACCAACCTCGGCCCCAAGAGCGGCGGCAGTCGTTTCTCTCCCTGGCCGGGGGTGAGACCTGCGCCGCGGACAGGATGTTCCCCGAGAACCCGGCCGCCGCCAGCCCAGGTCGCTACCACCCGCGCGGCCGCGCCTGAACTTTGCCGCGGGGACGGCAGCGACCCCGGCCCGCCGCTGGAGGAGCACTGCTCGTGCTCTATCCCGGCCGCTCGACGAGGAGGTCGTCTACCGTCCGCGCGGCCGACCTCTCGGAGCGCAGGCGGCTCGGCGTGCGCACAGCCGCATGCTCGGTCGGTCATCAACGAATGTGGGTGACCTGCCCGTGATCATCGACGACGTACAGGTCGATGGTGAGGGCTCGCCGGACGCGGTCCGGGACACGTTCGACGTGCCAACGGATCGAAGCCGGAACGACCAGCGCGTAGCGGACTTCCGGATTCGGATCGATCATACGGCGCAGGAGCTGGCCGTAGGCGATGTCCAGATCGGTCCCTGGATAGCCGGTGTGGCCCTTGACCTCACCGATCAGCTGCTGGTTAGTGCGTGCGGCGACGATGTCGGGGCCGTCTCGGGTGGCCGGTTCGACGGTCCAGCCCTGCTCGGTGAGCCAGCGCTGGAAGGCGGATACCACTTGCTTCTCGGTCAGGAGTCAAGGGGTTCCGCTCGGTGTCATCGCCGCCCCAGCCCCGTGGCGCGGCGGTGCACGCATATAAAGCGCAGCGGCAGCAGACGCACGCGCCCGATGAATGGTCTGGCCGGAGGAGTACGACGCGGCCGGCGATGGCGGGCCGTATGCCGTCCACTCTGTGGGCAGGCAGCGTTCGCGTTGATCAGCGTGATCATGGGCCGACGCACTTCGCCAGTGGGCCGGGGCGCAAGCTCGGGAGCGATGTGCAGGTGCTGAAAGCGGCTGGTGATCAACGCGGTCTCCGATCCGGTGAGCGCTGTGCCCCGCTTGCGACGGTACGGCGGTGGTGGGTTGAGCGCATCCCTGGGCACGGCCCAGGAATGGTCAATTCCCTTTGTCATCCACCTCCGGGAGCGGCAGCCCGAATCGCTGGATGCGTTCCGCCTCTTCATTCTGACCTTGGTCATGGAGCAGGCCGAGCAGTTTCTGGGCGGCGTAGGGGGCGCCGACGTCGACCAGGGCGCGCAGCTCTTCGGCATGCTTCTGTCTGGCCTGCAGCGTGGCCAACTGCTGGGCGGCCTGGTGATGGCCAGCCTCCATCAGTATGCGCAGGTCCTCGGCCCGACCTTGCCGAGCCAGCAGCGTGGCCAGTCGTCGGACGGCTGCATGGTGGCCCGCGTGGGCGAGGGCGTGCAGATCTTCGGTCTGGCCGTGCTCAATCAGTGCCTGAATGGCGTCGTCATGGCCCGCCCGTGCCAAAGCCCGCAGTTCTTCGAGCTGGCCCTGCTCGGCCAGCAGGTCGGCCAGTGCTCTGATGGCATGGTGGTGGCCCGCCTCGGCCAGCAGGCGCAGGTCATCGATCATGCCCTGTTCGGCCAGCGTCCGGACGAGCCGATCTCCAGCAACGGGGTGAGCGGCCTCAGCCAGGGAACGCAACTCCTTGAGGAGGCCCTGCTCGGCCAGCAAATCGGCTAACCGATTGGCAGCGGCGGCGTTGCCGTCGTCGGCCAGAGCACGCAGTTCGCTGGTCCGGTTCTGTCCGGCCAGCAAGTCGGCCAGCAGTGTCTGGGCATTTTCCGGGCCGGGGCCGGTGAGAGCGGCCAACATGGTGATGGCCTCCCCGGCCTGACCATGCTCGGCCAGCAGTTTGGCCAGCCGGTAGGCGGCGAAGGTGTCGCCCGCCTCGGCCAGCTTCCGCAGGTCGTCGATGCGGCCGTGCTCGGCCAGTAGGCCAGCCAGCTCAGCGGTGGTTACGGGGCCGTCGGTGCTGATCAAAGCGGTCAGTTCCTCGATCGGAGCGCGTGGGAGCAGCAGGGCGAGCAGCCGGACGATGACGGAGCGGTGGCCTGCAGCGGCGAAGGGGCGCAGGGCGGCTATCGCCTCCGCAACATCGTCCTGCTCCAGCAACAGATCGGCGAGCATCGTCGCCACGATGGGGTAGCGGGCTGCCCCGGGGATGGCGCGCAACGCGGCAATCGCCTCCCCCGCCCGGCCCCGTGCAACCAGCACATCGACCAGCTTCTCGGCGGCGAAGTACAGGCCGTCGTCGGCGAGCTCGCGCAGGTCGTCGATGCGGCCCTGTTCGGCCAGGAGCCGCGTCAGGTGGTAGGCGGCAGGGTCGTCCTCGTCGAGGCGGCCCTGCTCTGCGAGCTCGCGCAGGTCGTCGATGCGGCCGTGATCGTCCAGCAGCCACGCCAGCTGCCCGACCGTGGACAGATCCCCTCGGGCGGCGAGAGTGCGGTGAAAGGCGATCGCCTCCTCAATCCTCCCGCGCTCGGCCAGCGCGTCGGCAACCAGCCAGGGATAGGGGAACGGGCCGGTGCCGACGTGCAGGCAGACGGCTTTGGCCTCGCTGACCCGGTCGCGTAGGAGCAGGTGCAGCACCAGCTGCTCGCCGGCGACGATGTCGCCGGTCTCGGCCAGAGGCCGCACGTCCTGGATCCGGCCCTGCCGGAGCAGCAACTCCACCAGTTGCTCGGAGGCGTCGCCACCCGCCGCGTAGGCTCGGCGCAGCAACTCCTCGGCAGCGGCGTACAGCAATAAGTATGAGGCGTGGTCGGCGGCACGCACCTGATCGGCGGGGCTGGTCACATGCGTGATCACGGCACGCCAGGTGGTGGCGGGCACCTTGGCGAACCGGCGTGCCCGGCCGATCTTCTGCAGCAGGTAGTCCGCCACCCGATATCCGTGAGCGCCCACCTCGCCCGGCGGAGCGACCGGATCCAGCACCGCGGCGCCGCGGACGAGCGGCTCGGTCAAGTAGGCCATGGCAGAGGCGAACCAATCGCGCGGCAGGGCACCGCGCTGCCGCAGATCGCAATAGCCCAGCGCTGCCTCACGCAGATAGTCGCTGGTGAGCGAGGATCGCACCCCGAGCCGGGCGGTATCGACAGCGGCGTGCAAGACGGCTCGGGCCGAGGGGGCAGCCCCCTCGGCGTGACGGGTCAGCACGGGCGCGCCGGCGATCGCGGGGAAGGGCTCGTGCGCGTCGAGCCACAGCCCGGCCCGTAGGCATCCATCGCGTTCGGCGGCCGAATAGGCACGTGCCTGTTCGGCGGCGCTCAGCCTGGCACGGATGGTGATCGGGATGGCCTGCTTCCTCACCACATCCCACTCGATCGCGTAGGCCCGAGAGTGCTCAGGTTCGGGCTGGCGGGCGTAGCCCTGGTAGAACTCCTCGCGCATGGTGGCGATCAGCAGCACGCCGGAGCCGGTCAGCGCGCGCACCAGATCCGGAGTGAGTCCCCCGCTTCCGACCAGGTAGTTCTGCAGCTCATCCAGCCACACGACCAGATCAGCGCACGGGTGCGCCGCGGCCTGACGCAGCTGCTCCACCCCAGCCGGGTGCAGCAGCCAACTGTCCGGCAGCACCTGCCGGATCGCCTCCAAGGCGCAGCGGGTCTTGCCTGTCGACGATTCCCCGACCAGCAGCAGCAACTGCCCGCGCCCGCCGGCGACAGCCCGCCGAATCAGCGCCCGCACACCGTTCGGATCGATGTCGGTATCCCGCTCCACGTAGACCGGCAGCTCCCGGTCGGCGCCGGGCACCTCAATGGCCGCATGCACGCCGCAAGCACGCGGATCAGCATCACCCACCCGCACTAGAGGAACGAGCCGTCGCAGATCCGGTTCCCGACTGTGCCCCGCGGCACGCCTGCGGGCAGCCTGCCATGCCTGGTGCTCCTGCCGGGGCACGTGGCAAACACGCAGGAACACCGCCAGAGTGGCCTCGCTGGAGCGTCCCTTGCCGATCAGGTCGCTCACGGTCTGCTTGGGCAGCGAGGCAGAGGGCTGCAGACGGCGTGCCGCAGCCGCCAACTCGGTGGGGCCGCGCCCGCCGGCCAGCGCGCTCAGCGCCTGCCGGAACTGCTCGGGCGTACGGACGGCAGCCGGGTCTGGCCGAGTGCTTGCCGGAACGGATGCTGCCAACGGCCGGCGCGTGCTCATCCGTCTGCCTCCATACCGGTCCGCTCGTGCATGGCCTGGTCGGCCGCCGGGTCGCGAAGCGCAACAGACGCTGCCTGGCGTTGACGCTCGGGCAGGTCCGACATGTCCACCGGGTCCGAAACCTCTGGCCGGACAAGCCCGGCACCGCGCCAATGGAACAGACCGGACCGGACATCGGCCCGGCCTTCCCGCCGAACAACGGAGCGCGCACGATCATGCCTACCCCGCACGAGTTCATCCTCCTGGCCGTGGCCGTCCTCAACCTCATCACCGCGGTGGTCGGCCAGCGCCCGCGCCCCACCCACCGACGGTCTCCGCGCGACAGACGCCCTGACGCTAACCAGTCCAACCCCGCGCCGTGATCGTAGCCGCACCGCCCCGGATCGTTCCGCGTCGTACCCAGAACGATGCGGAACGATCCGGAGCGATCTGGGACGTGTGACGGCGCGGTAATGCGGCAGTCGTAGCGGCTGGCCAGGCCGCGCCGAGCCCGGCCCTCTACTTGATGTGGATGTGGTCCACAGCAAGCCAGGCGTCCACCTCCAGGAGGTAGGCGACCTGCTGCGTAGAAGTCCACTCGCTGACGCCCGGCCGATCAGCGGTGAAGTCACGGCCGATCAGGTCGGGGATGCTGCGGAAGTCACCGTCTGGCACGATGGTGGCCGGCCGGAAGGCGCACGCCTGGGCCAGGAGGCCCTGCTCGCGAATCAGGGCGCGGACCAACTCGGCCGAGCAGTGCTCGCCGCAGCGGGCCAGGGCGGCGTGCACCCGCCGGTAGCCGTAGGTCTCGTACTAGCCAGCGAAGATCTCAGCGACCAGCGCCGCCAGCAGCGCGCGGCCTTGCGCGGTGGCCAAGGCCGGCCGCTCGCGCCACTCGTAGTAGCCCGAGCGGGACGCCCCCAGTCAGGCACACATCCGCGCGATCTTGTGGTGGGCCCTCTCCGCGTCGATGAGCTCGTACTTGGCGAGCGCCGAGCCGCCCAGCAGGACGAGCCCTGACAGCACCCCGCTCATGTCAGCCTTTTAGGGCTCGCCGAAATCTGCTGGGAGCCTCACCCCCTCGCCAACTCGCCTATCAACAGTCCCGGCCTCGTTGCCCCCACGCCGGGAGACGGGGGTTTGCGCTGACTGCCCCGGCTGGGCACGCGAACCACTACCGGGCTCGACCAGATAGCGATCAGGCTGCCGGGTCAGCAAAAGTCCCAGCAGGCCCATGAGCCGTTCGTAGGTGCTCCGCTGATCATCGCTTCGCATTAAGGCGAGGAGTAGCCCGACCGAGGCGCCGATCACGAGGACTAGCAGCACCACCCCCAGTATCAACGGCACACCTCCGCCCGAGGCGTAGACCGTTGTGGCTGCCGCGCCTGCACTAGCAGTTCCGCCGGCAACGGCAAACGTGGTGTGACCAAGCTTGGAACGGGGAGCGGGTGCGGTGGTGTCGTCTGTGGGCGTGCTCTGCCGGGGATCCGGAGTGGAGGTGAGCGGCTGTTGCGACGTGACTGCGGTGGCGCGGCTGCGCGCCAGTCGGCGCGGCCGTTGGGTGCTCATGCCTTCTCCAGGCCGTCCGCGTCCTGCATGTCGTTCTCCTCTGGCTCCAGCAGAGGCGGTTCTGGATCGGGCGGAGGCATGAGCAGGATCATCGACTCACCGAGATCTCCGACCTTACTGCGGATCAGTTTCCAGTCGGCGCGGGTGCCGAATGGATGCTCCGGCAACTTGCTCGGGTAATCCGCGAGTTCGGCCTCCAGTTGCTGGACGATGGTTGCTGCTCGGCCGATCAGGTCGACAATCATGAAGCGGCGCTGCTCGTTGAGTTGCTCTCGGGAGAGGCTGCGGTTCCTCTGCGCAGCGCTGACCTGCTCATGTCGCCCCGCTGCCTTCTGAGGACTAGCCTGCTCAAACAGGTCACCCTCGATGAGCATGCGATGGCTCTGCCCAGAGGGAACCGGGACGCCCTCATCGTCAACTACTGGGTAGGTGTAGTCGACGCCTACGGCTCGGCCGGTGCCTGAGCCGCCTGCGCGCTCATGATTGAAGCTGCGGACGACCTGGGCGGCCTGGAGCCGACCATGCCGGGTGTCGATCCAGGAGGCGAGCAGCACCGGCGGTGTGGCCCGGTAAGCCACTCCGTCCTCGCCGATCTTGCTGCCGCGGTCGCGGGTCAGGATGCCGTCGGCGAGCAGGGCGGTGCCAGCTAGTACTTGGAGCGTGCGTTGAGCTGAGACGTCACCATCTTGGGCTAGCCGGAGGAGTTCCTCGATTGGCTCGAATACCGGCTCCCAGTCGGCGAAGATCCCCTCGGAGAGAACGCCGCCGTTACGCCAGGCGTTACGGGCGGTGTCGGTCGTCTGGGGCTTGGTCAGCCGCCATGGCAGGTCCACCAGTACTCCGATGAAGCCGGCGTAGCGATGTGGGCGGACAGTGGCGATGCCCTGGTCGCTGCGGATGAATCGCTTGGCTTCGTCGTAGACCTGAGGGTTGGTAAGCGTGCGCACAATGATGAGTGCTCGCCACAGCGGACGGGCATGACTAGTCCGGTCAGTCACCATCGCAGGGTCCGCCCCCGGGAAGAGAAGGTTGATCTCCTCGTCAGAAAGAGGTCGGTCCTCGGTGAGGTGAACAAACGCCTCCGACACGTGATCGGCCTGATGCAGGTGCAGTACCATGCGTTGTGCCGTCACGGTGTCTTTGGCCGCCTCGCGCCACGGGCTGACACTGATGTGTCGGATGCTCTGCGCGGCGGCGATGGCGGCGGGGAGTTCATCGAGATCGGTTTCGTTGCTGAACTGCGCCCCAACTATCAGTCGTACGGGTATCCGTCTGGCCTGGAACTCGCGCAGCACTGGCATGGTCAGCCCGCCCCGTGAGTAAGCGAGGTTCGCCGCCTCGGCCTGCCGTAGGTACCGTGCTCGGCGTTTGCGGGCGGGCGTCGTCAGAGCGTCCCGCAGTTCCTGCGCAACTCGCTCGATGTTCCTCGCCGGAGACAGCGTGCTGTCGTAGTAACGGACCAAGGCTGCGCTGGTTGCCCGCAACGTGCCGTCGTACAAAGCGGCGTTGACCATGGATGGGGTGCCATCGCGGAATCGGGCCTCGACCAGGACAGCCTCGACTGGACTCATCACGCCGTGACCGAGGATCGAGTCGCTGTAGATGGCGCCAGTGTCGAGCAGTGTTCCGCGGACAGTGCTGTCCACCAAGTTCTCGGCCTCGGCGACCGAATCAAACTCCACCGACAGTTGTGCCTGAAGCCTTCCGGCCTCGTCTCGAACACCGGTGATTTGCGGCCCCTTCGGCAGGCCGCTCAGTCGCGCGCTCCCCAGGAGGTACGACAGTGCCTCGGCGTCTGCCTCGCCTTCGAGAATGAGCAGGTGCGTGCTGCCGACATACTGCGAGCTCAAGCCATCGTTGCCCGCCTCGTGCGTGGCGATTCGGATGACCTTGGGGAGGTTGATAAACAGCCCGACGGCAGTCTCGATTGCTGTTTCGTTGAGGTTGATGTTGGGATTGGTACTCAAATGACGTTTGAGGGCAGTGAGGTCTTTGGAGGTGGGCAGCGGCAGCGGCAGCGGCTCGCGCTCTATCGGCACCTCCGTGCCGTCTTCGATGACGACAGTCCTAATTCCAGCGGACATGGCAGGACGTCCTTGCCTGCTCAGTACCGTCCAATGCTGCTCATGGGACGGCTACCCCAGCCACTATCGGGGACATGGGCATAGCCCACGCGAAACCTGCGGTGAGTGTAACCAGGCGAGTCGGCCATCGAGGGAGTTTGCGGTTCCACCCGCTTGTCCCAGGACCGCTGCTCGTACTGAGCCGTTGTGCGATCGGAAGCACTAGCGCCCGTCACAAACACCCCATCGTTCTGAAATGGATGATACTCCGGGTTAGCGTCCGTTGCTGGCTGACTCGTGGCTCTCTGCTGCATTCACTACGCGTCCACTTTGAGTGCCTTAGTATACCTATGGGCGATTTTGCTGTGGTGGCCATGGAACTCTTCGATAGCCGCAGCGATTATTGAACAGTGAACGCTTTTCATCCTCACGCTGCCTGCGCAGCTCGGTGATTCTGCAGGACGGCGCGACGGTGGAGGTAGGCAAACCAGTAGCGCGCTATGGGAGCAGACGAGGAGCATGGATCCCATGTCGCAGGCCACGCTGCCCCCCGCCCCCTTCCCCGCCGCCTCGGTCGAGCAGATCTGCAAAGCCTTGGCCAACGCAGTCACCGGACCGCAGATCCCTAATCTGATCGCTCCGCTGAGGATCACCGAGCCTGCCGGTAGCGAGCAGCAGACGAAATGGAAGCGTCTGTTCAACGCTGTCGCCGAGCGGCAGAACCGTCAGGGGGACGGAAAGCCCATGCTGCGCCTCGTGGGCGAGGTGATGCGGCCGGTCCGCTTCACCTCCACGCTCGCCTTCGAGGATGCGCGCTCAGCGGTGAACGAAGCTCTCCTCTACAGCGGCTACAAGATCCTCGACGACGGTAGGGTCGCGCGCACGACTGCGGCCACCACCGTGGCAGAGGCCCAGCAACGAGCAGACGACCTGCGTGCAGAGCTGAGCCGACGCGGTGTTCACCCGGATGTTCTGCACTTCTGTCGAGCTGAGCTCATGCAGCGCAACTACTTCCACGCCGTCCTGGAGGCGTCCAAGAGCGTGGCCGACAAGCTGCGAGCTCTGACCGGCGAGATCGGCGACGGATCCGGCCTGGTGGACAAGACGTGCTCCATCGGGCAGGGACCGCGCATCGCCTTCAACGCACTGACCACCGAATGGGAGCGCTCGGAACAGAACGGCTTGGTGATGCTGATGAAGGGGTTGTTCAGCACCTTCCGCAACCCGAGCGCCCACGCACCCAAGGTTCTGTGGGCCACCTCCCGGTCGGACGCTCTCGACGTGCTGACCTTGATATCAATGCTGCACCGCCGCCTGGACACCGCGACCGTTCGTCCTTGAAATAGTCGCTCGCATGTCCAGGTGTACTATCTTCGGGCGGCCATCGCGACTCTGCCGATGCCAAGCTACTTCCGGATCACATCCTTCGTTGAATGCTAAGGTCAAGCCCAAAGGCATACTTTCGGCGCAAACTGAATGGTCAAGGGCATGTAATCGCCACCGGAACGGCCCTGTCGATCCCATGATCACTTGCTCGTCACATGCTCTTCGGTCAACGGCACCAGCGAACACCACGTGGCATTCTTAGGCATTTATGGCAACAGCATTTACGGACAGAGTGATACATTGAGATAGACTGGGATAGGGAACGGCACAATAGCTGGCGTCTTTTAATCCGTAGGTTCCGGGTTCGAGCCCCGGGCGCCCTATCACTCCACACCCCATCCGACCTGCACTTTCTCGGTTCCCCACCGTCTCCCGCGAGGCGAAGATGGCCGAGTTCATGCTCGTCACATGCTCTTCGGCAGGTGTCCGGCACATCGGCGGGCCGATAGCGAGAGCGAACTGTGCTGGTTTGCGCTGTCGGGTATCGGCCATCTCAGGCCGAACCGTAAAGCCAGACCCCAACGACACCCAGCAGAAGGGCGTGCAGGATGGACTGGCGGCCGGAACGCGCCCGGCCTAGTCGTAGACCCATCCAAGCACTGGCCAAGCCGCCTTCGGCCGCGTTTACATGCCTTCATAGTGGCTGCCGTTCTGGCCTTGTAGGGCCCGAATATTCAGCCACAGCGTCCGATTTGCGGGTTCGCTAGTGATCAGCCGATGAGTTGGGCGGCGAGCAGCCGCGTGTAGGTGCCGTTGCCGGCGAGGAGTTCGGCGTTCGTGCCGGTTTCGGCGACCTGACCGTTGTCCAGGACGACGATGCGGTCGGCGGTTCGGATCGTGGACAGGCGGTGGGCGATGACGAGGGTGGTGCGGTCGCGGCGAGCCGTTGTCATGGCGGCGGCGACCTCCTGCTCGCTTTCGGCGTCGAGGTTGGAGACGGCCTCGTCCATGATGAGGATGGGGGCGTCCTTGAGGAGGGCGCGGGCGATGGCGATGCGCTGGCGCTGGCCGCCGGACAGGCGGGCGCCGAGTTCGCCGGGCAGGGTGGCGTAGCCGTCGGGCAGGCCGGTGATGAACTCGTGGGCGTGGGCGGCGCGGGCGGCACTCTCCACCTCTTCGTCGGTGGCGTCGGAGCGGCCGAGGCGGATGTTGTCGCGCAGCGGGATGTTGAATAGGTAGACGTCCTGGGGGACGAGGGTGATCAGGCGGCGCAGGTCCTCCTGGGGGAAATCGCGAATGTCGTGGCCGCCGATGGTGATCGCGCCGGCGGTGACGTCCCACATGCGCATGAGGAGGCTGGCGCAGGTGGACTTGCCCGCGCCTGAGTGGCCGACCAGCGCGACCGTCTGGCCTGGGGCGATGTCGAAGGTGACGTCGGCCAGCGCTTCAGGGAGGTCTGGGGCATAGCGGAAGCGGGTCGCCTCGAATCGGACGCGGGGCTCGATAGGGCCGGGCGGTGGGGCGGTGACGCGGTCGGTGACGGGGGCCGGGGTGTTGAGGATGGTCATGATGCGGTCGCCGGCGGCGATGACGAGGTTGAGGTCGCGGGCGACGTCTGTGACGGCGATGACCGGGGCGAACGTGGTGGCGGCCAGGACGACGGCGACGGGGAACAGCGCCGGTTGCAGGCTCCCGGCCGAGGTCAGCAGGGCGGCGATGACGAGGACGGTGAGCAGGCCGAGCGTGGTGGCGGCGTTGGTGACGGCGTGTTCGAGGCCGGAGCGGCGGCCGTGGGCGAGTTTGGCGTTCAGGAGCCGCTGATTGTGTTCGGTGAGCCGGTCGAGCTGGCGGGTGTCGGCACCGGAGGTGAGCAGTTCGCGCAGGCCCTGGAGGGTGTCGACGGCTTCGGCGTTGAGCTCGCCGAGTTCGGCGCGGAGTTTGGCCCCCTGGGCGGCAGCGCGTTTGCGCAGCCAGGCGGGCAGGAGGGCGAGGAGGATCAGGGCGGGGGCGAGGGCTGCGGCGAGGGCGGGGTGGAAGACGGCCAGGGCGGTGAGTGCGGCGACGGGGACGGTGGCTGCGCTGATGAGCGGGCTGAGGGTGTGGGCGAACCACAGCTCCAGTTGTTCGACGTCGGAGATGGCGGCGGTGCCGAGGTCGCCGGAGCGGCGTTGGAGGAGGTAGCCGGGGGCGAGGCGTTCGAAGGCGGCGTAGACGCGGGCGCGTACGTCGGCCAGCACGCGGAAGGCGGCCACGTGGGCGAGGTAGGACTCCAGCCACGGGAAGAGGGCCAGGAACGGGAGGAGCAGGCTGAGGACGATCAGGCCGCCGCGCAGGTCGTCGGGGGTGGCTCCGGTGATGGCGCGGCTGACGACCCAGGCGCCGATGCAGGCGGAGGCGAGGACGACCAGGTGGTGAGCGATGCCGCTGGCGATCGCGGTCAGGAGCAGTGGCCGGTGCGGGCCGAGTAGGGCGAGCAGTGGCCGGAACCGGGATCCGGTGCGGGCGGGCGCGGTGGTCGCGGTCAGGGTGGTCATCGGGTCGCTCCGTTCTGGGCGGCGACCAGCCGGGCGTACGCGCCCTGGCCTGCCAGCAGTTCGGTGGGCGGTCCGGCTTCTTCGATGTGGCCGTCGGCCATGACGATGACCCGGTCGGCGCTTTGGACGGTGGACAGCCTGTGGGCGATCATCAGGGTGGTCCGGCCGCCGGACAGCGTGTCGAGGGCGTGCTGGATGGCGGACTCGTTGGCGGCGTCGACGCTGGAGGTGGCCTCGTCGAGAACGAGGATGGGGGCGTCTTTGAGCAGGGCTCGCGCGATGGCGATGCGCTGGCGTTCGCCGCCGGAGAGCTTGAGGCCGCGCTCGCCCACCACGGTGTCGTAACCGTCGGGCAGGGCAGCGATGAACTCGTGGGCCTGGGCGGCGCGGGCGGCGGCTTCCAGCTCGGCGGTGGTGGCGTCGGGGCGGGCGAGGGCAAGGTTGCGGCGGACGCTGCCGTGGAAGAGGTAGGTGTCCTGGGAGACCACGGCGATGAGGGCGCGCAGGTGGTCGAGGGGCAGGTCACGGATGTCCAGGCCGTTGACGGTGACGCGGCCGCCGGAGGGGTCGAAGAAGCGCAGGAGGAGGGACGCGACGGTGGTCTTGCCCGCTCCCGAGCGGCCGACGAGGGCGACGCGCTCGCCTGGCGCGATGTCGAGCGAGAAGTGGTCCAGGGCGGGACGGTCGCGGTCTCGGTAGGTGAAGAGCACGTTCTCGAAGGCCACGGACGGCGGGCCCGTCAAGGCGGGCGTGCTGGTGCCCTGCGAGGGGCCGGGCGTGTCCAGGACTTCGAAGACGGCCTTGAGCGAGGGGACGGCGTTGTAGCTGGAGTGGTAGGCCGCCTCCAGTTCCTTCAGCGGTCGGAAGCTCTCGGCCGTGAGCAGCAGGATGATCAGCAATTCGGTGGCGGTCAGCTCGCCAGCGGCCAGGCGCAGCGCGCCGATGCCGAGCGCCACGGCGGTGCCCAGGCCGATGACGAACGCCACGCCGCCGACGTAGCCGATGACGATGGCCATGAGCCGGATCGAGTCGCGGCAGAATTGCTCGGCCAGGCGGCCCAGTTCGGCCCCGCGCCGCCCGCTGGCGTTGAACGCCTTGAGGGTTGCCATGCCCTGCAGGGCGTCGAGGTTCTCGGCGTACATGCCCTTGTAGCTGCGGAACCAGGCGGCGTTGCGGCCCCTGAGCACGCGGTCCGAGGCCAGCGGCAGTACGGGCATGAGCAGCGCGCAGGTCAGGACGACGGCGCCGACCAGCGGATCCAGGGTGAACAGGTACGCGGTCACGGCGATCGCCCCGATGATGGCGGCGGCCACTTGGGGCAGGAACTTGCCCACGTACGCGTCTACCGTCTCGATGCTGTCCACCAGCGTGGTCTGGGTCGAGCCGGTGCGGCCGTGCTGGGCGTGCGCGGGCCCGAGTTCCAGCAGCTTGGCGGTCAGCCGCCGGCGCAGCTCGGCTTTGACGGCGCCGGAGGTGCGGAGCGCGACACTCTCGCGGACGGCCAGCGCGGCGCTGCGGAGCAGCTGCAAGACGACGACCGCGGCGACGAGCCACACGATCGAGCCCGGCCCTTGCCCGGCGAAGATGCGTGACAGGGCCTGGGCGACGAGGATGCCCTGGCCGACGTAGGTGGCGGTGATGGACAGCAGCAGCATCACGAGTCCGGCCAGGCGCCACCGGATCGAGGGTGACAGGGCCAGCAGTCGGGAGATCACTGCTCCTCCTTGAGCCGTTCGAAGACGAGCTGGGTGCGTTGTACGGCGCGCACGCCGTACACCTGGGAGATCAGTTCGGGGGTGAGGACCTGTTCGGGCGGACCTCCGGCCACGATGCGGCCGGCGTTCATGACGTAGAGGCGGTCGCAGAACGCGGTGGCCTGGTTGAGGTCGTGCAGGACGGCGAGGGTGGCGATGCCCAGTTCGCGTACCAGGTGCAGGATCTCCAGCTGGTGGCGGATGTCCAGGTGGGAGGTGGGCTCGTCCAGCAGGAGCAGGCGGGTCTGCTGGGCGAGGGCGCGGGCGAGCAACACGCGTTGCTTCTCGCCGCCGGACAGGGCGGCGAAGATGCGGTCGGCGGCGCCGGTCAGGCCGACGCGGTCCAGCGCCCGCGCGCACAGCTCCTCGTCGGTGGCGGCGTCGGCTTTGTACGGGGTGCGGCCCATGAAGACGATCTCGGCCACAGTGAAGTCCAGGTCGGCCGGGGTCTCCTGGGCGACGACGGCGGTGCGCTGGGCGGCTTGGCGGGCGGGAAGCCGGTGCACGTCGTCGCCGTCCACGGTGATGAGCCCGGCGGCGGGGCGCAGGGCCCGGTAGATCGTGCGGAGGAGGGTGGATTTGCCGCAGCCGTTCGGCCCGACGAGGCCGACGAATTCGCCGTCGTCCACGAGCAGGTCGGCCTCGTGCACGATCGGGTGGCCGTCGAGCGCGACGGACACGCCGCGCAGGTCAAGCTTCACGTGACGCTCACCGCCCGGTCGACGGAGCGGCGGCGTAGCAGCCACAGGAAGAACGGCACGCCGAACAGGGCGGTGACGATGCTGAGCGCCAGTTCCTGCGGGGCGTTGACGGTGCGGGCGGCGATGTCCACGAGCTGGAGGAACACGGCTCCGAGCAGGGCGGTGACGGGCAGGACCCGGCGGTGGTCGGCGCCGACGAGCAGCCGGGCGGCGTGCGGCACGATGAGCCCGACGAACGCGATCGCGCCGCTGGTGGCCACCAGCACGCCGACCAGCAGCGAGGTCAGCACGAACAGGGTGAGGCGGAAGCGCTGTACGTTCACGCCGAGCGAGATGGCTGTCTCCTCCCCGGCGGTGAGAGCGTTGAGCGGCCGGTGCTGCAGCAGCAGGTACGCCAGCCCCACGGCCAGGACGACGGTGGGCAGCGGCAGCGTCTCCCAGCGGGCGCCACCAAGGCTGCCCATCAACCAGAACAGCACCTGCTGCGCGGCCCGGCCGCTCTGGGCCAGTTGCAGGACGTAGCTGTAGGCGGCCTGGAACAGGTAGGCCAGCGCCACCCCGGCCAGCACCAGCCGCGACGGGGTGATCCGTCCGGAACGCTGGGCCAGCGCGTACACCAGCCCCAGCGCCAGGAGGGAACCGGCGAAGGCGGCGGCCGACAACGACAGCCCGCCCAGCGCCGACGCGCCCAGCACGAACACGCATACTGCGCCGAACGAGGCGCCGGAGGAGACGCCGAGCAGGAACGGGTCGGCCAGCGGGTTGCGCACCAGTGCCTGCAGCACCGCCCCGACCACGGCCAGCCCGGCCCCGACCAGGAGCGCCAGCAGCGCGCGAGGCAGCCGGAACTCCCACACGATCTGCTCCTGCACCGGGGTCCAGGTGCGTGGCACCACGCCGGGAATGAGGTGGTCGGCGACGATGCCCCACGCTTGGGGCAGGGCGACGGGCACGGCGCCGATGCTCACCGCCAGCCAGGTGGAGGCGACGACGGCGACGAGGAGGGCAGCGACGAGCAGGAGGAACCGGCTCGCGCGGCGGCTCTTGGGTACGAGCCCGGTCTGGGCCGGGTTCTGCTGAGTTGTGCTGGTCACTGGGTGAAGGCGTCGGGGTGCAGGAAGCGGGCGATGTCGGTGAGGGCCAGGATGTTGCGGTAGCCGGGGTGCTGGGCTGCCACGGGAAGGGCGAGGTAGCGCTGGTTCTTGGCGGCCGGGCTGTTCTTGGCGATGGCGAAGGCTTCGGCGGCCTTGGCCGGTGAGCTCGGCATGTCCTCGCCGCGCAGGGTGGCGTAGTCGCTGACGATGACCGCATCGGGCTGGGCGGCGCTGATCTTCTCGGCGCTGACCTCGGTGTAGTCACCCTTGACGTCGGCCAGCACGTTCACGCCACCGGCCAGGGTGATCATCTGGTTGGTCAGGCCCGCGCCGCCGTAGGCGTTGACCGGGCCCTTGCCGCCGTCGGTGGCCAGCACCTTGACGGGGGTCCGGCCGGCGACACGCTTCTTGACGTCGGCGAGCTTGCCCTGCAGTTCGCTGATCAGCGTGGCGGCGCGGTCGGGGATGCCGAAGATCGCGCCGAGGTTGCGCAGGTCGGCGAAGGTGTCGTCGATGGTGAACTGGAGCACCTGCTCGGGGTTGCACCAGCCGCCCAGGATGTACACCGGGGTGCCGGCCGAGTTCAGCTCCTCCACGGTGGCGTAGCCGCCGGCGGCGTCGAAGCTGGCCATGGCGTTGTCCAGGACGAAGTCCGCGCCCTGGGCGAGCATGACCTCCTTCTGCGGCAGCATGATCGTGTCGGCGATCTCGGGGATCTTGTCGTACTGCTCCTTCTGCCCCGGCAGGAACGGGCTTTCGGAGAAGTTCGTGCGCCCGGCGATCCGGTCGCCCAGGCCGAGGGCGAGCAGGGTCTCCAGGGCGGGGTGGTAGCCGGTCACCACCTTGGCGGGCGGCTTGTCGAAGGTGAGCTTGCGCCCGCAGTTCTCGATCGTGACCGGGAAGCCGGCCTGCGGCGCTGCGGCCTGCTTGGCCTCTTGGGCGACGGGAGTTTGTGCGCAGGCGGTCAGGGTCAGGGCCATCGCCAGGATCAGGAGCCGCCTCATGCGGACACCACCGCCTCCAGCAGTTCACGGTCGCGGGTGATGAGCGCCAGCGTGCCGACCCGCGAGTCCTTCCAGGCCGCGAGCCGGTCGACGATCCGCGGCAGTGGGCCTAGCAGGGCGACCTCGTCCAGCAGCGCGTCGGGCACGGCGGCTATCGCCTCGGCGCGGCGGCCCTCCCGGTGGTGGGTGCGGATGGTCTCGGCCTCGGCCTCGAACCCGATCTCGCGGGCCAGGTCGAAGTAGGTGTTGCGGACGCCGGGGACGTCGGGGCCGAGGTAGGCGGCGTACAGGGGGCGCAACTCGTCACGGGCCTTGTCGAGGTCGCGGGTGCGGACGGCGTGGGTGATCACGGCGATGTCCACGGCGTCCGGATCGCGGCCGGCGCGTTTGAGCCCCTCGTCGAGCGGGGCGGTGATGGCCGTCTCGCGTTCGGGCGAGTAGAAGCCGGGCAGCCAGCCGTCGGCGATCTCGCCCGCCAGCCGCACCATGCCGGACCCGATGCCGGCCAGGTAGGTCGGGATCGTGGTGCGGACCGGGTCCAGCAGGGCCTTGACCGGCCGGGCGCGGCCGCTGGAGCCGGGGCCGTGGTAGGGCAGTTGGTAGTACTCGCCGTCGTGGGTGACCCGCTCGTCGCAGCGGATCGCCTTGCGCAGGATCTCCACGTACTCGCGGGTGCGGGCCAGCGGCTTGCCGTACGGGACGCCGTGCCAGCCCTCCACGATCCACGGCACCGACACCCCCAGGCCGAGCAGCAGCCGGCCCTCGGACAGGATGTCCAGCGTCAGCGCGGTCATCGCGGTGTTGGCCGGGGTGCGGCCGGCCAGTTGCAGGATGCCGGTGCCGAGCTTGATCCGCTCGGTCCTGGCCGCCAGGTAGGCCAGCACGCTGACCCCGTCCGCGCCGTACTCCTCCACGCTCCACACCGAGTCCACGCCGATCCGGTCGGCATGTTCGACCAGCGGCAGGATCTCCGTCATGGGCTCCCCGTGGTAACCGAGGGCCAGTCCGATCCTCATCTTCAGTGGTGCTCCTTAAGCTCGCTCAAGCGAAGGGAAGAGGGTCGAGGATCGGCTCGGTCGTGGCGAGCCGGGATCCGCCGAGGAAGGGGAAGGCCGCCGGCGCGTTGCCGTACAGGCCGGGCGCCACCACCCGCACCACGCTCAGGCCCGTGGCGCGCACGTCGGGCGTGGTCAGGTCCACCG
Source organism: Nonomuraea sp. NPDC003707 (assembly GCF_053587055.1). NCBI lineage: Bacteria > Bacillati > Actinomycetota > Actinomycetes > Streptosporangiales > Streptosporangiaceae > Nonomuraea > Nonomuraea sp. NPDC003707. The sequence goes on from NZ_JBSFNK010000039.1 coordinate 36,319, forward strand.
ACACGGCCCGCAGCCCCGCCGCCGCCAGCCTGCTGACGTAGCTGTCGGGATCGACGGGTGAGGGCGGCGGACCGGGGCGGGGCTCGCGCAGGCGGTCCAGCAGCGGGCCCTGCATGCGCGGGTCGAGGAAGAGCTGCAGGTTCAGCTCCAGGTCCGTCAGGTCGTGCCAGTCGGGGCGGAAGGCGTCGCGGTAGGTCCGGTCGGCGCGGTAGGGCCGGTAGGGGTGGTCGGAGGTGCGCCAGACGGCGGCGTCGCCGTCCAGCAGGCCCAGGCTCATCGTGTACGACACCGCCGCCTCGGTGAACGCCTTGGCCGCCGCCGTCTCCGGCTGGGAGCGGCAGGCGGTGCCGAACGCGACGACCTGGCGGGCGCGGTCCTCCAGGAAGGCGCCGATGACCGGGACCCCGAACGCCGAGGGGATCGTCAGGAAGGTCACCGACAGGCCGCGGCCCGCCGCCTCCGCGACCGGACGGGCCAGGTCGTGCGGGGTGAAGCGGGTGGCCTGCCGCCCGCGCAGCCACCACAGCGTGACCGCGTCGCGCTCGAACAGTTCCTCCAGCGCCGAGCGTTCGGCCCGTGCTCGATCGGCACCCGCGGCGATGCCGGCGTTGGCGTGCATGTTGGTGTGCGGGGGGCGGGTGTAGTTGAGATAGACCAGCGGGGCCGGCACCAGGACGTTCGTGCCGCTCATCAGATCGCGGCCCGTCGCCCACTCGATCTCCAGGTCACGGGTCAGCGGCGTGAACGGGAAGCCGGGAGCCGCGTACTGGTGCGGCGCGTACAGGGCGAAGTCCTGCGGGTCGATCGCGTCGGCGGCCAGCTCGGCGTGGCTGCCGCGGGGAAGGCCGTCGGGGATGGCGTTGCCGCAGTAGCGTTCCACCGCCTCGCCGACGGCCGCCTTTCTGGCCTGGTTCTTGTCGAAGGAGGCGCCGCCGGCCACCCGGTCGGCCTTCCACGACGCGAAGCGGTCCGTGGCCGCCACATACGCCCGGAAGATCACGCAGGCGTCCAGCGCGCTCGGCTCCCGTACCACCCGCGTGATCAGCCCGTATTCCGGATCCACGAGCTGTTCAGGCGTGGCGGTCCACTCCCGGCCCAGCCTGGGCAGGGGCAGTACGGGGCGGCGGGTGAGCGAGGCGCCGACGATGATCTGATAGCCCTCGCTCGGGGTCGGCTGTCCGGACAGGACCGCGAGCACGTCATCGGCCAGCAACCCGGCCACGAGTCCGCTCGAGGTGTTCCCCGGGTCGCCGGACAGGGCGTCGCCGGAATCCAGCCGTTCCCACAAGGTGAGCAGTTCGTCCGGCAGGCGGGCGGCGGCGAGGCGGCGGGCGCGGGTGTCGGCGTAGGTGGCGGTGCGGCCCGGGATGGTGCATGGCCCGACGCGGTACGCGAGCCCGTCGGCGTGGCAGCGATGCCAGGGGAGGTCGGCGCACAACCGGTCGATGCGCTGCCACTCGCCGTCGGGTAACCAGTCGGCGCAGGCGACGACCATGTCCACGCCGTCGATCGACTCCAGCGGGCCGCGTACCACCTTGACGTGCGGCTGCAGGAGAGCGGCGGTGATGTCGGCGATGAGGGTCTCCCCGGTCACGTGGACGACGCGATCGGTCAGCGGCGGGGCGGTCTCGGCCGGGATGAGGACCCCGCGCTGTTCCAGGGCCTGCAGAAGGTCGGCCAGGTCATCGTCGATCGGGACGGCCCCGGCCAGGGTTTGCGGGAGACGCCGCATCAGCGCGCCGGGGGTGAGGATGCGGGTCATGCGGCCGTCGGGCTCGTGGCAGCGCCAGATGCCGTCGGCGCCCTGGTAGAGCTGGTGTCCGGGGGCGATGCGGAGCGGGCGGGTCATCCGGCTGGCCTCCGGAGTCGTGCGAGGTGGCGAGGGCGGTAAGGGTGCGGGAGACCGGGGTGCGGCCTCCCGCGGTCGATCACTTGTCGTCGTCCTCGTTCCAGGCGAACTCGGTGTCGACTGCCGGCGTGTGGGCCCTCACGCAGACGGTGAGGTCCTCGATCTCTTCAAATGCGACGTGTGCCATGGCCATCCTCCTCATGGATAGCTTGCAGGTTCCTCGCAATTGCGAGTCTTTTGCAATAAGCACGGTAAGCGGCGGCACGAGAGCGGTCAATGGCCAATCCGGCAGAGCGTCAGTGGGAGGGCTCACGCAGCATGATCAGCCGGGGCCGGTTCTGCGGCCCCTGACGCAGCGCGGCCACGCGCCAGCCGCGACGGCGATACAGTCCCAGTGCTGCGCCGGCCTGCGGGTGGGTGACCAGCCACCAGGACGTCGACGGAGCCGCGGCCAGGAGCGCGTCGTGCAGCATCCTGCCGAGCCCATACCCGCGTGCCGGAGGCGCGACCGCCAGTTCCTTGAGGGTGAAGTCGTGGCGCGGCAACCGGGAGGCGAGTAAGGCGAGCCGGGAGCAGCGCACGCCGTAGGCGAAACCACGGAGTTGATCGCCGTGCAGGGCGGCGGCGAGGGTGAATCCCGGCGCCGGCGCGTCGGCGGCCAGGCGCTCGGCGACCGCGCGGGCTGCCTCGCGTGGCTCGGCCCACGGCGGGCGGGTGAAGACCTGATCTGCCACGTCCGCCACGGCGGCCAGGAAGTCGTGCACCTCGCTCGCCGGGATGAGCCGGATCTCAAAGGTGGCGGCGCCCGCCTGGCCCCGCGGACCAAGCTCGGGCCGGGCGGGCGTCGCCGGCATCAGGACGTCAGGCGCCGCGGGCGGCGTCGTAGCGGGCGATGACGTCGTTCCAGTTGATCAGACCCCAGAGCTTCTCGACGTAGTCCGGGCGCACGTTGCGGTACTGCAGGTAGTAGGCGTGCTCCCAGGCGTCGAACACCAGCAGCGGAGTGGCGTTCATGCCGACGTTGCCGTGGTGGTCGTAGACCTGCTCGACCACGAGGCGGCGGCCGAGCGGCTCCCAGGCCAGCACGCCCCAGCCCGAGCCCTGCACGGTGGCGGTGGCGGTGGTGAGCTGCTTCCTGAACGCGTCGAAGGAGCCGAAGTGCTCGGTGATCGCGTCGCCCAGCTCGCCGTCGGGGCGGTCGCCGCCGTCGGGCGACAGGTTCTGCCAGAAGATCGTGTGCAGGACGTGCCCGGACAGGTTGAACGCGAACGTCTTCTCCAGCCCGACCAGCCCGCCGAACTCACCCTTGTCACGCGCCTCGGCCAGCCGCTCCAGGGTGTCGTTGGCACCCTTGACGTAGGCGGCGTGGTGCTTGGCGTGGTGCAGCTCCAGGATCTCCCCGGTGATCGCGGGCTCCAGGGCCGCGTAGTCGTAGGGCATGTCCGGAAGGGTGTACTCACCCATGAGTATCTCTCCTCGAATTCTCCTACTTGCATATATCTCGCAGAAACAATAGTCCCGCAACTAGCTCGCGTCATGGGCGGCATGCCGACAGCGCCGGCACCGGCCCCGCAGGACCTGGCCGGCGGGATCCATCTCGAAGCCGCAACTCGCCATGACCAGGTCTGCCACCGGGGCCAACTCGTTCGCGGGCAACTCGACGAGCAGGCCGCAGCGCTCGCAGACGAGGTGATGGTGCGGCGTCGTGGCGAGACCGAACAGCGTCTCGCCGCCGTGCTCGATGCTGTGCAGCACGCCGTACTCGCTCATCACCGTCACGTTCCGGTAGACGGTGGAGAGATTCACCATCGGGTGCGCACCGGCCACCAGCCGATGCAGGCGCAGGACGCTGAGATGGGTCCCTGCCTCGTCGAGGACGTCCAGGATGGTCAGCCGCGGGACGGTCCGGCGCAGGCCCACGCGGGCCAGGGTCTCGTCCAGGTCACCGTTCATGCCGGACGGCTCCGTACGGCGAAGGCCACGGCGAGGACGGTCAGGACGACGCCCGCGATCCACAGAGGCGCCCGCAGCCCCGCGACGGCCGCGAGCGCGCCACCGGCCAGCGCGCCCAGCGGGGCGGCCGCCATCGACAGCGTCCGGCTGGCGCTGTTGACCCGGCCGAGCAACTCAGGCGGAACCTCGCGCTGTCGCAAGGTCACCGACAGCACGTTCCACACCGCGAACCCCGCCCCCGTGCCGCCCCAGGCCAGCGCACCCGTCACCGGGTTCGGGTAGGCGGCCAGCGCGAGATCGACGAGCGCGCAGACAGTCAGCGCCGCCACCTGGAGCCACCGGCGATCGAACCGCCGCACCAGGCCGGGCGTGACCATCGCGCCGGCCACCCCGCCGACCGCGCCGGACGCCAGCATGACGCCGTACCCGCCGTCGGACAGCCGCATCGGCCCCACGGCCAGCAGCACGAGCGTCGACTCCCAGGCCAGCGTCACGAAGTTCATCACACAGCCGATCAGCACCACCGTCCGCACCAGATGTGGCCGGACCAGCCAGCGCATCCCCTCCACCGCGTCACGGATCACCGCGCGCCTGGCCGAGGTCGCCGGGCCGGCGGTCCGGATGCCTGCGAGCAGGACCGCCGCCAGCGCGAGCGTCACCGCGTTGAGCCCGAAGGGCAAGGTCATCGCGGCGGCGAACAGCACCCCGCCCACCGCCGGGCCGATCAGGTCCTGGCCCACCCGCTCGGCCGTCACCAGGCCGCTGTTCGCCGACTCCAGCCGCGCGTCCGGCACGATCTTCGGTATGAGGGACTGCGCCGCGTTGTCGTAGGCGGCCTCGCCGACGCCGAGCAGGAACGCCACCGCGTACAGCACGACCATCGAACGGAGGTCCAGCAGCAGCGTCACCGTCAGCAGGCCGAGCAGGACGGCCCGCCCGACGTTCGCCACCGCCATGAACACCTCGGGCCGGCCCCGATCGAGGAGCGCCCCGATGGGCAGGCCGAACAGCACCCACGGCAGGTAAGCACAGGCCGTCAGAGCACCGACCAGCGCGGGGTCACGAGTCAGCGCCGCAGCGAGCAGAGGCAACGCCACGAGCCTGACCCCGTCCCCGAGGTTGGACAACGCCGCAGCGACCAGCACCCGCGGATACGGCGCGCGTCCGACGCCCATCGGTGCTTGAACGGGCACCTCGATGTGAATCACCTCCTCAGGCCGACCCGCGGCCACATTTACCTCCAAATGACATTCCTGCAACTAATATGCTTTTGCAAGCTACATGCAGCGATCTCTCCTGGGCCGGTGGATGATGAACTCTCCTCCGTCGCACGACGGGCTCCACGCCCCCATCGGCACGCTTGTCCGGGACACCGACAACGACCTCGTCCTGTGCCACGTGTGCGGGCGCTGGTACCGCGCCCTGGGCAGCCACGTCCGGGTCCATGGGCTGACCGCCGACGCCTACCGGCAGGCGTTCGGGCTGTTCGCCAGCAAGGCGCTTTCCTCCCGCGAGCACACGGAAGCCCGGCGCGCCACCCAACGGGGCCTCTACCGGCGATCTGTCCGCACCAGAACCGATCTCGGGCAAGGTCACCGGATGGCCCGCTCCGGCGAGCTCGCCGACCTGGCCTCCCGGCAGCGCCTGATCAGCCCTCAACGACGTGAGGCGCAACTACGCGAACTTGCCGCCGGCCGCCGCACCAGAACCGCGGCAGCCGAGGCCAGGCTCCGCGACAACCTGCGCGAGCTCGGATTCCCCGACGTACGCGACGGTTTGGTCAAGCTCTACATCGAGCAGCAGAACGGGATCGAGGAACTGGCCACCCTGCTCCGCGTGAGTCGCGCCGTGGTGCGCCGAAGCCTGACCGACCCCGGCATCGAGGTACGCCACACGGGCGTGAACAGTGACGCGGGAAAGCACTCCAGAGTCGGGGCGAACATCGCTGCGGCGGCTGCCCTGGCGGGGACCACAGACCTGCATCGCTGGCTCTCCGAACGGCAAGCGGAAGGATGGACGCTCGCCAGACTGGCCACCGCCCTCAAACGCAGCATCCCCTGGGTGCGGGCCCGGCTGGCCGAGCTTGCACCGCCGGACCGCGTCAAGAGCGCAGGGGCTGCCCGAACCTGACCCGGTGAGGAGGTCGTTACTGCCGCCGTCGTACCATCACCGGTAGTTGTTGCGCTTTGCTTGCAACAACGTACTTATTGCGGGTTGGCCTCAACGTCTACTATCCCGCATCGCACGACAGTGAGGGGCACATGAACTCCCCAACACCGACTCCAGACAGCACCGCGGGGCGCAAGACAGGGCTGCGCAACGCCTTCACCCCCAAAGAATGGCGATCTCTCGGCGGCATGACGGGGATCGTCCTCCTCCTGCACGTCGTCGGCTGGGCCGTGCTCGTGTTCGCTGTCGCTCCCCACCGCTACCAGCTCGGCAGCGCCGGGGTGTTCAGCGTCGGCCTCGGCCTGACCGCCTACCTCCTCGGCGTGCGGCACGCCTTCGACGCCGACCACATCGCCTCCATCGACAACACCACCCGCAAGCTCGTAGGCGAAGGCACCCCGGCCGTCAGCACGGGCTTCTGGTTCTCCCTCGGCCACTCCTCGGTCGTCTTCGTCGCGAGCCTGCTGCTGGCCCTCGGAGTCCGGGCGGTCGCCGGCGTCGTCCAGAACGAGGAATCGCAGATCGGGCAGACACTCGGCCTGATCGGCACCCTCGTCGCGGGCGGCTTCCTCATCCTGATCGGCCTGATGAACCTCGTCGCGGTCATCGGCATCGCCAAGATCTTCCGCAGGATGCGGACGGGCGAATACGACGAGGCCGAACTCGAACGGCAACTCGACCGCCGCGGCTTCCTGGCCCGCCTCCTCGCCAGGGTGATCAGGCGGGTCAGCAAGCCGTGGCACCTGTACCCCGTCGGCCTGCTCATGGGCCTCGGCTTCGACACCGCAACCCAGGTCGCGCTGCTCGTCCTGGCCGCCGGCTCGGCGACGTTCGTCCTGCCGTGGTACGCCATCCTCGTGCTGCCGGTGCTGTTCGCCGCCGGCATGAGCCTGTTCGACACCGCCGACGGCGTCTTCATGTCCCGGGCCTACGGCTGGGCGTTCCTCAAACCGATCCGCAAGGTCTTCTACAACCTGACCGTCACCGTGCTGTCGGTGACCGTCGCCCTGGTCATCGGCGGTGTGGTCCTCGTCGGGTTGATCGTCGAACGACTCGGCATCGAGACCGGGCCGCTCGCCTGGATCGCCTCTCTGAACCTCGACTACGTCGGCTTCGGCATCGTCGGGCTCTTCCTGCTGACCTGGGTCATCGCGCTGGCGGTGTGGAAGTTCGGCCGCATCGAGGAGAAGTGGTCCGACAGCACAGGAAAGGCAGAGTCCCTGCCCGCCACCGAGTAGCCTGGCGACTCTCCGCACGGGGCTCCCGTGTGGTGAGAGGGTGTGACGTTACGCGAGGAGGCTACCGGTTCGGGGAGCCTCCTCGGATGCCATCCGGCCATGCGACCGCGCGCTGGGTTCTGCAGCAGGCGCAGTCACCACGTTGTGGGTGGTCAGCTGCTCACCAGGCGATCCTCCGCCTCTGTGGGGCCGCTGATGACGTCCAGCCAGCGTGCCAGTTTGTCGCGGAATCCGCGGCGTCCGTCCAGTGTCACGGGCGTTTCTCCCGCTGCGAGGCTGACCAGGTGCTGGGCGGTCTCGAAGGCCATCGTCTCGGGAATCAGCAGACCGTCAGGCCGTAGGGCCGTTCGCGGCAGGGTGGGCCGTCCGTCGGCGATGGTGAGCGCGTCGTGGGCCAGGTCGCGCAGGTCGCGGTCGCCGTTCTCCATGGCGAGGATCACCGCGCCCGACCGGCGGGCGTCCGCCACTCGCTCCAGGACGTGCTCGTCGCTCGCCCCGGGAGCGACGACGAACAGCGTCTGCCCTTTCCTGGCTGCTTCGAGTCTGCTCAGCCCGACCGACAGGTGCGCGGGCGCGCCGGCGGGGACGTGGTGGCGGATCAGCGTGGGCGCCAGCTCGGGGATGCCCGCGAACTGCGCCTCGTCGGAGAGGTGCGCGGCCATGTGCCAGGGTTCGTCGGTGGGAGTGCCGACCACCAGGAGGTCTCCGGCCTGGTGTCCGGCCGTGCGGAGGGTGCGGGCGAATCCTCGGGTCCTGACCACCCAGTCGGTGCCTTCCAGCAAGGCGCGGGTGATCTGGATGCGGGCGTCTTCCATGACGGTCTCCCGGTTCAGGTGGAGGCGCTGCGGCGCTGGTCGTGTTCGGCGAGCACCGCACGGCGGGTGTCGGCGGGCAGGCGGTCGATGTAGAGGAGCCCGTTGAGGTGATCGGTCTCGTGCTGGAGACACCGGGCCAGGAGTCCGGTGCCGTGCACGGTGACCGGTGCGCCGGTGACGTCGAAGCCGTCGCAGACGGCACGGTCGGGGCGTGCGAGCTGGGCGGAGCATCCGGGGATCGACAGGCAGCCTTCGTTGCCCTCATCGAGCCGGCGGTGCTTGATCTCGGGGAGCCGCAGGACCGGGTTGACCACGACGCCCTTGTGGAGGACGTCGTCCTGGTCCGGACAGTCATAGACGAAGACACGCTGGTCGACGCCGATCTGGTTGGCGGCCAGGCCGACGCCGCGAGCCGCGTACATGCTGGCGAACATGGTCCCGACCAGACGGGCCAGATCGTCGTCGAAGCGTTCGACGGGCCGGCAGGGCTGATGCAGCACCGGCGTTCCCACCAACGTGATGGGCAGGGCGTCGGTCACGAGCGGCTCCATTGTTCTTCGTGGGGGTTGAGCGAGGCTCTGGTCAGCGGGGCCGATGGGTCGGCCGCCAGGGCGAGTGGCGACGGCGCCGTGTCCGCGGCGATGAGGAGATCCCCGACGGCCGCGATCATCGCTCCGTTGTCGGTGCACAGTTGCGGGCGGGGCACGCGCAGCGTGATGCCGGCGGCGGCGCATCGCGTGGCGGCGACCTGCCGGAGCCTGCTGTTGGCGGCGACCCCGCCGACGATCAGCAGGGTGTCCACGCTGTGGTCGAGGCAGGCTTTGACGGCCTTGCGGGTCAGGACGTCGATGACCGCCTCCTGGAAGGAGGCGGCGATGTCGGCCACGGCCTGCCTGGAGCCTCGTTCGACGTGCCGGGCGACGGCGCTCTTGAGCCCGGAGAAGGAGAAGTCGTAGCCGGAGTCGAGCATGGCCCGCGGGAAGCCGATCGCCGACGGGTTCTCGTCGCGGGCGATCCGATCGATGGCGGGGCCGCCTGGATAGGGCAGCCCGAGGATCCGCGCGACCTTGTCGAACGCTTCACCCGCGGCGTCGTCACGGGTGTCGCCGAGGTGCACGATCGGGTCGCGGGCCAGGTCACCGAGCAGCAGCAGCGAGGTGTGGCCGCCGGAGACGATGAGCGCGACCGACCGCGGGGGCAGCGGCCCGTGCTCCAGGGTGTCGGCGGCGACGTGCCCGGCCAGGTGGTGCACGCCGTACAGCGGCTTGCCCAGGGCCAGCGCGTACGCCTTGGCGGCGGCGAGCCCGGTCTGCAGCGCGGTGGCCAGGCCCGGCCCTGAGGTGACCGCGATGGCGTCCACGTCGGACGGGGCGATCCCGGCCTGCTCGAAGGCGGCTGTCAGGCACGGCACCATCGCCTCAAGGTGGGCCCGGGCGGCGATCTCGGGCACCACGCCGCCGAAGCGGATGTGCTCCTCCATCGAAGAGGACAGCGCGGCCCCGAGAAGCCGACCGTCCGCGACGATCCCGACGCCGGTCTCGTCGCACGAGGTCTCGATCCCCAGAACGATCGCCATACCCACCTTCTCTAGTTGCGATTAGTTTGCAACTACGAATAATAGGCAATATCGATGGACGCCGTCGGCGGTTACGGATTCCGGAGATGAACGATGCGAGCAGCAGCGATCAGGCCCGCTTCAAGGCGGCAGGTCATGAGATCGTCCGCAGCGCGCCAACGACACGAACCTGGTGTTCGTCGACCGCCGGTACACGACTCGGGGGCACCGGCACTCATGGATGCACGTTGAGAGTAGTTGCAATAACTGTGCAGTAAGGTTTGACCATCGGCCATCTGGCTGGTGCCGGGAGGCGAAGTATCGACGGGCGCCCGTGCCACGCATGCCGCCCGCTCTCGGGGCACGGATACGCCATCACGTTGCCCCTGCGTATCAGTCGCGATGGATGGGCCGACGAGGACGGGATTGCCTGTGGACGATCAGATCGACGCTGGACTCGCGCCGGTCTCCGTGGAGACGCTCTTGTTCCAGGTAGCTGTTGACGGCCGCTGGCTCTATCGGCGGATCGCCGCAGCACCCGACCGGAGTGAGAGCCCTGACGAAGTCGCCCGCCGGATCAGTGAGCTGTCCGCAGATGATCCGTTCACCGTCGTGCACTCCACGAGCTGGCGCCATCGGCCGGAAGGACAGGTGGTGCTCACCTATGCCGTGTGCCCCGACCCGGCGCCGCACCTGCCCGCCGAAGAGCTGCCCGCCCTGGACATCGCCCAAGGCAGCGCGCCGGCAGCGCCCACGCCGGAGCGGATCGACGTCATCAACGTCGCCAGCCACGCGATCCGCCACCTGGCATTCCTGATGGTCACGGACACCGTGGTCCGCCGCGCATTGCTGCACCATCCTCCCATCGCCATAGCCCTGGAGGAGCTGGCACCGCTGACGATGACGCGGCTGGAAAGCACGCTGGCTTGATTGGCACGGCATCGTGCGACCCGCCCCCATGTACGATGTGCAACTTGAGCAGCGACGACTACCGCGCCGAGGCCAAGCACACTACGTCGATGCCCAGCATGTACCCGTGCCCGACAGTATCCACCGCAGGAGTGGTTCAAACGGTCATAGGCCGTTTCGGTCGTGTGGTTCAGGTATGAGAGGAGGCCTCGGCACCCAGCCGAAGCCCCCTCTTCGCTAGCGTCGGTAGGGGGTCAGAAGTCGAACTCGCCCTTTTTCGCACCGTCAATGAACGCGGCCCATACCTCGGGCCGAACGACGAAGGGAGCCTGGTCAGGCGCTTCGGTGTCACGAATGCCGACACGACCGCCGGACAGTGGTGCGACTTCGATGCAGTTTCCGCCGTTTCCGGTCGAGCGTGTCGCCTTGCGCCAGGCCGCCGTCTCCAGCTCGGCCCTCAGGTCCATTTCTCCACCATCTTCCTGATGAATTCGACCGACGCCCTCTGGGGGAGAGCATCCGCCCTGATGGCGTCCAGCTTCATGGTAACCAGCTCAACCACCTCGGCGTAGCTCGTCACGACGGGCTCGGCAGCGGTCTCCAGATAGACCGTGTGACGGACGCCGTTGGGCGCTTGCGCGATGACGATACCTCCACTCAAGCCGGGGTTGGCGCCCAGCGGACAGATCTGCACGGTGATGTGCGGGACTCGCGCAGCTTCCAGCAATCGCTCCAGTTGCTCCCGCATGACTCCGGGGCCGCCGATGGGCCGGCTGAGGACCCCTTCGTCCAGCACCACCAGGTAGCGAGGGGGGTGGGTGCGGGTGAGGATCTTCTGCCTGGCCAGGCGGGTGGCGACGAGGGCATCGATGCGTTCAGTGTTGTAGCCGGATTCGCTTTCCAGCAAGGCGCGGGCGTAGTCGGCTGTTTGCAGCAGTCCCGGGACCACCAGGGGCTGCCAGGTGCGCAGTGACTGGGCCTGTTCTTCCTCCTGGAGCCAGGGTGCGAACCAGGTGGGAGCCGTGTCGCGATGGTGTACCGCTCGAATATGGCGTTACGTGCCCTGAGCTGCGGTTAAGCCGCGTGGTGGTACTCGCTGATCATTCCTGCAACTACGGGTTTTCGGCGGATGGATCGCAGGTTGTTGAGGTCGATCACGTCGCAGGCGGGCTGCGTTGCGACGTCCGGGGGACGTTGGTGTCGGGACTGGTGCGGCCTATGCCGGTTGTAGTGGATCAGGTACTCGTGGAATACGAACGCCAGGTGGCGTTCATTGAGGATCAGGACCCGGTCCAGGAGTTCACGGCGCAGGGTACCGATGACCCGCTCGCAGATACCCTTCATCCTCGGCGTCCGCGACATGGTGGTGACGACCCGCAGCCCTTCGGCTGCGAAGACCTCTCTGAAGGCGGAGGTGAAGAGCGGATCCCGATCGTGAATCATGAACCGCAGCCCGACGATACGCTCCCCCAGATCCATCGCCAGGTTGCGGGCCTGCTGCACGGTCCACGCTCCGGTCGGGTGCGCGGTCACTCCGGCCAGGTGCAGTCGTCGGGTGCCGTGCTCGATGAAGACCAGCACATACAGCCGCTTGAGCAGCGCGGTCTCGACCACCAGGAAGTCGCACGCGATGATCGCGTGGGCTTGCGCGGTCAGGAACTGCCGCCAGGTCGGCCCAGCCCGGCGAGGTGCCGGATCGATACCGGCGGCGCGCAGGATCTCCCACACCGTGGAGGCCGCGATGCTGTAGCCCAGCCGAGCCAACTCGCCCTGGATCCGCCGATGCCCCCATGTCGGATTCTCCCGCGCCATCCGCACAATCAGTACCTTGACCGACCGACGGGTACCGGGCCGTCCCGGGCGCCGCCTGTCGGTGAAAGTCCACTTCAGCGCCACGAGGCTACGATGCCAACGCAGGATCGTCGCCGGGGTGACCGGGAACACCTCCACCCACCGGCAGCGATGGACCAGACGCGACAACGCCGCAAGCCAGAGCCGGTCGGCATGACCCCACCGCAGCCGGCCGCGGAGCTGACGGCGCAGGACCTGGTTCTCGTGACGGAGCACCAGCAGCTCAACATCCTTCGACAGATCAGTGCGCACCAGCACCGCCAGCAGGCCGAACAAGCCCCTCACCAACCCGTACACAAGCGACAACAAAACCCCGCGATGATCGCAGTCGCCATCCTGATCGCGCAGCAAAACCCCAGCTCACAGCACGAAACCGTGTTTTCGAGCGGCACAGGATGGCGCCGCCGGCCCGTGTCGCGGCCTGGTGAGCCTTCCAAAACCTTGCGGACCGTGACGGCGGCCATCGAGTCAGCCTCTGTCACTCGAATGCACCACATTGGGCAGCAGCGCGGTCACCACGACAACGGATCGCCGGGACAACCACCCGGCACGGTCGTAGTGGATCTCCCACCACTCGCTCTCGGCGGCCACCCCCGAGTGCTGCAACCGCCACGAGCCCTACTCGAGGCAGTCATTGGTGCAGTAGTCGATCGGGATCCGTAGGCGTTGATCTGCTTCCACAGCTCCAGATGCACCTCGCCCGACGGTACCAGCGGCACGGCGGTCGGCACCGTGTAGTGGGCCGTTGGGCGACATCGCCCGCCGCAGTTAGAAGGTGTTGGGGATAGACCTGCAACGGAACCGTTTCGTACGGAAAGCGCCTTCTCGCAGACCAGGACGAGTACGGAACGGTGCCAACGCAGGGCGTTAGCGTACAGCCCAGTTTGGTTGCGGCCCGCCTGTGATCGTAGTTCGAGATGGATGGGCTGGCGGGTGACCCCCGGCGATAGTGATCTCTATGTCCGGAACTCCTCAGTAGCGGACGAGATCAGTTCAGTGCTGGCATGTCAGCCGGAGCGCAGTCCGGCCAGAATCACCGCGACGAGCCGCCGGACCGCCGCCTCGGACGGGAGGGTGCCGGCCGCCCGTAGGGCGTACTCGCAGTAGCCGGCAAGCTCGTTCGAGGTGACATCGCTCCGGACGTGGCCCGCCTCAGCGGCGTCGGCCAGCAGACCTCGGATCATGTCGCGGACGCGTCGCTGGGCCCGGAAGACGTGTCCGTCGCATTCGATCGCCTCCAGTTCGGAAGTACGTTGTTTCACCTGATTCCTGGCCGCGCCGCGTTCGTCGGTCGCCGCTTCCACATCCTGCCGGGCGCGGGCTAGGGCGGCGGATCGAAGGTGCGGCTCCTGGCCTTCGGGGGAGGCAAGCAATCGCCCGGCGGTGGCGCGATCGGCGGCGGGCCGTTGCATGAGTTCGCGCTACAGCATCGATTGGGCGGCGCGGATTTCCAGAGCCTTGAGCGCGTCTTCCTGGCGGCGGCGCAGAGCATCCAGAGGTGTGGCCGGATCCCCCGACAGCTGGCATGAGCAGGGAATGTCAAAACTGTTCAGCGGTAACCGACACATCGCTAGACCTCATCCAGCGCTTCTCCGATCGCGTTGTTGAGCAGGACTCCGGCTCCGGTGATCGCCCCGCTGTGGGGCCGGGGCCACCAACGGACGGTGCTCCGCAGCAACCGGCCTGGACCGGCCGGGAACGGGTCACTCACCCGCCTGAGGACATCTCCACAAAAAGGAAAGCAAGACCGGTTACCGTGGCGGCTGTGCAGAGCACCGCGACCCGTATCTTCTGCCGTCGCCACCACAGCACCCGTCGGCGTACCGACAAGGGAAGAAGCTCCCACTCCACCCACCGAAGCGCCAGCCCGTACATGACCAGCAGCGCGAAGCCCAGCACGCCGAGCGACGTCATCGTGAAAGCAATGCGATACATGTCGGGCATCCGCATGTTCCTCCCTGCAGGTGGCAGGCACGTCGGCAGGCGCGGTGTCATGTGCCGAATGTGACAGCGAGCAGGTAGACGTTGAGACTGACGATGAGCGTGGCGACGGCGCCGGCCAGCACGGTGGTGATCCGCCTGTTCACCATCTCTCCCATCACACGGCGACTGCCGGTGAGTAGCACCAGCGGGATGAGAGCGAAGGGGATTCCGAACGAGAGCACCACCTGGCTGAGTACCAGGGCGAGAGTGGGGTCCAGGCCCAGCCCGAGCAGCAGCAACGGGGGCAACATCGAGACCGAGCGGCGCAGCCAGATCGGGATCTGGCGACGGATGAAGCCCTGCATGACGATCTGTCCGGTGTAGACGCCCACACAGGACGAGGCGAGGCCCGAGGCCAGCAGCGCGATCCCGAAGATCACGCCGGCAAGGTGCCCTGACGTGGTGGAGAACGACGCGTGAGCCGCTTCGATAGATTCCCCTGCCTTGGGGGAGAGCGCCGTGCCGACGACGATGATCGAGATGTTCACTGCCCCGGCCATTGCCATCGCGACCACCACGTCCCACCGGGTGACCTGCAGCGCGCGGCGACGTGGTCCTCGGGTTCCGCCTTCGGCGCCCGGTAGGGCCTGGGTCAGCGCCGAGTGAAGGTAGATCGCGTGCGGCATCACCGTGGCACCGACGATACCCGCCGCGAGCAGGACGCTCTCGCCTCCGGCGAACCCCGGCACCAGACCGGCGACGAAGCCCGTCGTGGCCACCGGCAGACGGAGCGTCTGGTACACGAAGGCGAGCAGGACGACCGCGAGCAACCCGATCACTACGGGCTGGAACCCCTGCCGGCCCCGTATCCGCATCATCAGAATGACCAGCAGCCCCACGCCGGTGATCAGACCGCCGATGACGAGTGGCAGCCCGAACAGCAAGTTCAGCGCCACCGCGCCGCCGACGATCTCGGCGAGATCCGTCATTATGATCACCAGCTCGGCTTGGACCCAGAGGGCCAGCCGTACCGGGCGGCTGTACCTGCTGCGGCACATCTCGGGCAAGTTTCGTCCGGTGGCGATGCCAAGCTTCGCCGACAGGTACTGCACCAGCATCGCCATGATGTTGGCCAGCACCACCACCCACAACAGCAGGTAGCCGTACTTGGCCCCGGCCGTGAGGTTCGTGGCGACGTTCCCGGGGTCTATATAGGCGACCGCCGCCACGAATGCCGGGCCGACCAGGCCGAGCCCGCCGCGTACCGCGCGCAACCGGGTTCTGATCGGCGCAGGTCGCACCGGCCTCTGGATCTCCGTGCCGATCGGGTTCATCGTGGTCCCGTCCCTCGGGGTCTCAGGCGATGTTCGACGGCCGGACCATGCCTTCGGCGAGGTCTCCGAAGCCGGGGGCCACGATCGCCCCCGGGTTGTACAGGACCTCCTCCACGACCAGGGTCTCGGTGGTCAGCAGCAGTGCGGCGATCGAGGCGGCACTCTGCAGCGCCGACCGAGTGACCTTAAGCGGATCGATCACACCGGCGGCGAACATGTCGCCGTAATCGCCGGTGAGGGCGTTGAAGCCGTGTCCGACCGGCAGGCCGGCCACCATCTCGACCACCTCGTCACCGGAGTAGCCGGCGTTGATGGCGATCCAGCGCATCGGCTCCCCCAGCGCCCGGCCGACCAGGTCGCGACCGGCGGCCGCGTCCCCGGAGAGCTCCACGTCGTCGAGCGCGGACCTGGCCTGGAGCAGTGCCACGCCGCCGCCGGCCACTACGCCCTCCTCAATGGCCGCGCGGGTGGCCGAGAGCGAATCCTCGACGCGGTGCTGCTTCTCCTTCAGCTCCACCCCGGTCGCGGCGCCGACGTGGATGACCGCGACGCTGCCGGAGAGCCGGGCGATGCGCAGTTGCAGACTGTCTTGGTCGTGCTCGTTCTCGGCCCGCTCGTACTCCCGTTTGATCTGCTCGATGCGGGCGGAGACGTCGGCGTCCAATCCGGCCCCGCCCACGATGGTCGTGCTGTTCTCGGTGACGGTGATCCTGCGGCACTCACCGAGCTGGTCCAACCTGATGGTGGACAAGCTGAGGCCCGCGTCGCCGGTGATCACGCGCCCACCGAGCAGGGTGGCGAGGTCCTCCAGTTCGGCGACCCTGCGGTGGCCGAACCCGGGCGCGCGGATCGCCACCGATCTGAAGGTGTCGTGCACGTTGTTGGCCACCAGCATCCCAAGGGCGGGACCGTCAACGTTCTCCGCGAGGATGACCAGCGGACGCCCTGTACGGGTGGCCTGCTCCAGCACCGGCATCAGCGTCTGCACCTTGGAGATCGTCTCGTTGGTGAGCAGCACGTACGGGTTCTCCAGGACCGCCTCCATCCGGTCCTTGTCCGTGACCATGTACGGCGAGACGTAGCCGTGGTCGAACTCGACCCCGTCGACGAAGCTGACACCGAGTCCGAAGGCCGGCCACTCCTCAACGGTGACCACGCCTGCCGTACCGACCCTGGCCATGGCGACAGAGATGGCGTCACCGATCTCGGTGTCGTTGCTTGCCGAGAGCATCGCGACGTGGGCGAGGTCGGCCTGACCTCCGACCTCCCGGGACCGCTCCTGCAAGCGTGCGACGACCGCAGCCACGCCGCGTTCGATGCCGCTCTTCAGCTGCATCGGGTTCGCACCCGCATCGACGGCGCGCATCCCCTCGCGTACCAGGGCCTGGGCGAGCACCGTCGCGGTGGTGGTCCCGTCGCCGGCCACGCCGTTGGTCTTGGTCGCGACCTCCTTCACCAGCTGCGCACCCATGTTGGCGAACGGGTCGCGCAGCTGGATCTCCCTGGCGATCGTCACACCGTCGTTGGTGATGGTCGGCGGGCCGGTCAGCTTCTCGATGACGGCGTTGCGCCCCTTCGGACCGAGAGTCACCTTGACCGCGTCGGCGAGCGCGTTGACACCCGACACGAGCAGCTGACGAGCCTCGACATTGAACCGCAGGTCCTTGGCCATATTGATCCGTCCTTGTCGGTATGGGATGCACTAGAGGGACGTCTGCATGGGGGGCGTGGCTGATGGCTAGGGGACGAGGATCGCCCTGCCGCGTACCCGCCCGTTGTCCAGATCGTCGAGCGCCCGCGCGAAGTCGGCCAGCGGGAAGGTGCTGGTGTGCAGCCGCACTTTGCCCTTGGCCGCGAGCACCATCAGCTCAACCAGGTCGTTGTACGAGCCGACGAGGTTGCCGATGAAGTTGATCTCAGTGGAGATGATGTCGATGGTGGGCACCCGGAGGACCCCGCCGTAGCCCACGACGTAGTAGTCACCGGCACGGCGCAGCATGCGCACCCCGTCCTCCAGCGCGCCTCCCTCGCCGACGAAGTCGATGACCGCCTCCGCGCCGTTTCCGCCGGTCAGGTCCAATACCGCATCGACCTGGCCGCCGTCGGCAGGCACTACGTGGTCGGCGCCGAGCTCCTTGGAGAGGGCCAGCGCGTCCGCGGACCGGTCGACGACGATCATCTCGGCCGAGGAGAGCGCCCGCAGGACCTGGACACCGATGTGGCCGAGACCGCCCGCGCCGATCACCACGGCCTTCTGTCCAGGACGGAGCTTCCGCGACGCCTTGCGTACCGCGTGGTAGGCGGTCAGCCCGGCGTCGGCGAGGGCCGCCACGTCGGCCGGTTCGAGGGAGTCGTCGAGCCGTACCACAGCCCGCGCGTTGGTCTTGAGCAGCTCGGCGTATCCGCCGTCGCCGTCGATACCGGGGAAGACGGAGTTCGCGCAGTGCACGTCGTCGCCGTCGCGACAGGCGCCGCACAGGCCGCAGGTGGCCAGCGGGTGCAGGATCACCTTGTCGCCGACCGCGACGTTGCTCACCGCACTGCCGACCTCGTGGACCCAGCCGGCGTTCTCGTGCCCGAGGGTGTACGGCAGAGCGACGCCGGACTTCTGCGCCCACTGACCCTCGATGATGTGCAGGTCGGTACGGCACACGCCCGCGCCACCGACCCGCACCACAACGTCGTACGGGTCGGTGACCTTCGGCTCCGGCACCTCGACGAGCTCCGGAGTCCGGTCGTACCTGGCAAGTTGAACCGCCTTCATCGGGTGCCGTCCTCTCCAACGAGATCTGGGTAGCGGGTACGGAGCAGGCCACGGCAGAAGCCGGAGTTGCCCTCGATGCTGACCCGTACCGCCTTGGCGAACCGCAGGTGCGCGGTGACCTTGTCG
Organism: Nonomuraea sp. NPDC003707; assembly: GCF_053587055.1. Classification (NCBI taxonomy): domain Bacteria; kingdom Bacillati; phylum Actinomycetota; class Actinomycetes; order Streptosporangiales; family Streptosporangiaceae; genus Nonomuraea; species Nonomuraea sp. NPDC003707. The sequence goes on from NZ_JBSFNK010000039.1 coordinate 54,805, forward strand.
GCCGGGAGTGAGTGGCCGTCGTCGTCGACCAGGACGGGCTCGCCGGGGCCTGTGGGCAGGCCCAGCTCTCCGCGGCGGCGCAACAGGCTGGTGCGTTCCGGCGAGACGGGCAGGTCACTGAGGCGTGACCGGCTGAGTGCCTCGATCTGCCAGCCCGCGTCGATCAGCTTGCGGCAGGCGCGTTCCAGGCACGCCGCGTGCGCCTTGCGCTGGAACGTCCGCCGTAGCTCGGCCAGTTCCGCGTCGGCCTGCCCGGGGAAGGTGCCCGCGAAGCCGGCCCCCTCCGCGACTCCGGCATTGATCTCGTCCGCGGCGAAGTGGTCCTCCAGCCGGATGTCGACGGTGCGTACCCCCGGTACCTCGCTGACCGCGTCGCGCGCGTCGGCGACCATGAGGTAGGCGAAGTTGGGGGCGCAGAAGTACGTCGGCAGCCGGAGCCGGACGCGAGCCGCGGCGCCGGTGACGGCCGCTTCGAAGACGAAGCCGAGATCGGTGATCGGCTCGTCCAGCTCGGGGTCGCGTACGGTGCCCAGCGCCGACCACACCGCCGCGGGCAGCGAGGCTAGGTCGGTGGTGGTCATGCGGGCACCTGCGCTGGAGTCATGGGCGCCGAGCCGATCGCCGCATCGCTGTCGACGGGGGCCGCGTCGAGGCGCATGCTCTCGGGCACCTCGATGCCGTACAGCGAGGCGGCGTTCAGGCCGAGGATCTTGCGCTTGACCTCTGGGGTGAGCACGCCGTATTCCGGCTGCATGTCCTCGGGGATCTGGAAGTCCACGAACATCTCGACCAGCCACTTCGGGCTCCAGATCGCGTAGTCGCTGGCGAAGAGCAGCCGGTTCTCGTCCAGCCAGTAGAGAAGCTCACCGATGATCTGCGCGAAGTAGCGCGGTCGGGTGTGAATGAACGGCATGGCCACCGCGAGCCCCCCGTACACGTTCGGCTCCTGCGTGGCGATCCAGCAGAAATCCTCCAGCCGGGGCAGCCCGACGTGTTCCACGATGAACCGCAGGTTCGGGAAGGCGCTCGCGGCGTCGTCCACGTCGGCGACGTCGAAGGCGTCACGGTTCAGCGGGTAGATCGTGGGGCCCTTGTGCACGTGGATGTTGCGGATGCCGAGCTGTTCGCACTTCTCCAGGTAGCGGTAGGCCCACGGGTCCGACAGCTTCCAGCCCTTGGAGTCGCCCTTCCACTCGGCGGTGTAGAGCTTGACGCCCTGCAGGTTCCACCGCTGCGCGAGGGCCTCCAGCTTGTCGAGGCCGGCCTCGCCGTCGCGGGGGTCCCACGCGCCGTTGACGATGAACTTTCCGGGATTCCGCTCGGCGACCGCGCCGTCCTGTTCGGTGGTGTTGAAGCCGTTGATGTAGAAGTCCGTCAGATAGGTCGGCTGGAAGATCGCCTTGTCGACATAACCGGTCTCGAAGAGGTCGTGGATCATGTCCTCTTCGGAGTAGTTGCCGAACTTCTCCAGCGGCCACACCCAGCCCTCGGGGCTGAGGTTGCGGTGGTAGTCGTAGAAGCAGTCGGTGAAGCCCTTGCCGTACCGGTTCGCCTGATTGGCGGTGCCGCCGTCCCAGAAATGCACGTGCCCGTCAACGATGAAGTAGCTCTCGCCGTCCTTGTGGTACATGGCTCTTCCTTAGATCCGGAGATACAGGTGTCCGCCGGAGCGGGAGAGGCCCGCTCCGGCGGTTCGTGGTCAGGGTGACTCGACGGGCTTGAGGTCGAAGTCGATGTACTCGGCGGCGTCCTCGGGGTTGGCGAAGAGAATCGTCCGATCGTCGAAGTGGACCATCCGCCCGTAGTGGGTCGACATGATCTCCTCGAAGTCGCTCTGGTCGAACTCCGCGCCCAGCGCGTCGGTGATCTCCTCGAAGTCGAACTCCAGCTTGCGGACACCGTCCACGCGGATCATCGAGGGATACTCCGCGACCTCGACGCCCTCCTTGCCGCGCATGACCTCCGCGACGACGTACCCGTTCTGGTTGTTCATCAGGGTCACACCGCACTTGTTCGAGGAGGTGCGGTTGATCTGGCCGAACTGCTCCACGCTGGTCATTCGGACAGCTCCTTCGGCTCCGGCAGGTCGAGGTCGGCGAGTATGGCCCGGAGATTGCCCTTGGCCGCCTCAAGGGACGCCGCGAAGGTGATCGTCCTCTCCTGGGGCTGCGACCAGATCGGCTGCAGGTCCCTGGCCGCGCTCAGGCTGAGCGGCACCCACCTGCTGAGCCACGTGCCGAGCAGGGCCTTGTTCTGCTCGCCGTGCACGGCGTCACGCACCAGCAGGGTGAACAGCGCCCGGGTGTATTTCAGGTCCCGGTCGTAGTCGCTCTCGCCGGCGCCGACGACCGAGGGCGTTACGTAGTCTCCGTTGCGGGCGGCTATCTGCATCACCAGGTGGCTGCGGAACAACGCCCCCACCAGCGACTCATAGACGACGTTGGTGGCGAAAAGCGCTTCACCCCAGTCCCCCGCGGCGGTGAGCAGTTCGACGTTCTTACGCACGCCCTGCCAGACCGGGTCCTCTTGCCACACCTCGCGATGCACCGACCCGTCGAACCTGAGGTCGGACTCGCTCAGGTCGAGGTTGTAGAGCGCCAGATCCTGGGCGAACCTCAGCTTGTGCACGCTGTTGACCGCGATGGCGTTGTTAATCATGTTCGTCGGGGCGGAGCGCTGCGCGGCTACGAATACGTGCAGCCCGAGACCGTGCTCAGCATGCATCCAAGCGCCGAGGTTCCGTTCGACGAACTTGATCCAGCTGCGTGACCAGTTCGCGTAGGCGTTCGCGAGCTTCGCGTTGGCGAGATTCTGGGAGATCTGGCGGACGACGTTGGCGTTCATCCGGTAGATCGTCTGCTCCCACTCCTCGTTGGGATCCCTGAACCGATGCCAGTCGGACGATTTCAGCTCGGTCCAGTCCTTCGGGTAGCCGCCGGGGCCCGACGCGAAACCATAGATCCAACCCTGCGTAAGGTGCCGATCCGGGTCCGGCTGCACGTCGAAGGTGACGTCCTCGTATGTCGTCGCGCGCAGTTTCGCGGGTTTGAAGTAGTTGAAGGTCCGGCTGGTGGAGCTTGGGAAATCCAGCGCCCCTGCTTCAGCGTCGGTGAATTCGGGCTTGGGGAAGCTTCGCTCCTTGCCCTTGGTCGGAGTCGCCATATGGCTTTCCTCTCGTGAATCGCCGGGCTCACCCGGAGGCCGAGGTCGTGAACTTGTCGAAATAGATCTGGTCGGCCGGCACTCCACGGCTCTCCAGTAGCGCGATGGCGGCGTCGATCATCGGCGGCGGGCCGCAGAGGTAGACGTCCTTGCCTGCCAGGTCGCTTTCCCGCCGGTCGAGTACCTCGGTTACCAGGCCGGTCTCGGTCCAGCCTTCCGGCCAGCTCTCGGACAGGCATGGGACGAACTGGAAATCGGGCAGCCGCGACTCCAGCGTCCTGAGCTCGTCCAGATAGAACAGGTCCTTCGCCGTACGGGCACCGTAGTAATAGGTGACCGGGCGCCCGTTACCGGTCTCCAGCATGTGCCGGAGCAGGCACAGGATCGGCGCCATCCCGGCGCCGCCGCCGATGAAGACGAGATTACGCTCTGATTTCTCCCGGAGAGTGAAGGAGCCGAACGGCCCTCGGATCAAGAGTTCGTCGCCCTCGTTGATCCCGTTCTCCAGGAGGCCGGAGAACTTCCCTCCCGCGTACCGCTTGATGATGAATTCCAGCGCGTTCCCGGCCAAGGGTGTGGTGGCCATCGAGAAGGAGCGGTGCTCGTCCAGGCCGGGAATGGTGATGTCCACGTACTGGCCCGCATGGAAATCGAGTGCCGTCGGTTCCACAAGTTCCAGTCGCAGCAGGGTGATGTCGTGGGTGAGCGCGTTGATGGCGGTCACCTTCGTACGAGCGTCCACGATCGGCTTGGCCGAACGCAGGATCTCCTCGTCGTAATTGATCAGCTCGACCTGGAGATCACTGTAGGCATGTCCCTTGCACAGCAGGACGTATCCCTCTTCGCTCTCGTAGTCGGCGAGCGCGAAGGTTGAGTAGCGGTCCATCTGCACGTCGCCCTCGATGAGGAACGACTTGCAGGCGGCACACTGTCCCTCCCTGCATCCGTGCATCAGCGTGACGCCCTGGCGGAACGCGGCGTCGAGGATCGTCTCGTCCTCGTCGACCTCGATCTCCAGGTCGACCGGGTCGAAGCGGACACGATGTTTGTCGCCCATGAGGGTCACTCCTCGGCCTGGCCGGCGGTCAGTAACGGCGATGTCGGAGGTGCCGCCAGTGACGACACCTGATCAGTGGCGGGATGATGGGGATGCCGCCAGTGACGGCACTTCCGACCGGTCAGAGCGCGGCGGCGGGGCGACCGCCTGGGCCACCCGCCTTGTACGCGGCGACCATGGCCTCCCTGTCGGCGTCAGAGGCCTGGTTGAGCAGCACGTTCGGGCTGGCGAACTGGATGCCCCTGACGTCGTCGAGCTTCCAGAGCTTCTTCGGGTCGTCGAGGTCCAGGTGTGGCTGCGGGATCAAGGTCTGCCCGTCGTCCCGCACGTACCCCAGCTCCTGGATGATCTCCGCCAGATCCCTGCCGTGGTAGAGCGTCTCCCACTCGCGCTTACCGGTGAGCCGGCCCATGTTCGGCGTCGGGCGGCCCTCGTACTCAGGTCTGAAGGCGGTGGTGTCGGTCCACGCGCAGGTCTCCGAGCAGTACGTCCGCCACTGGCCGTCGACCTTGTCCGTCACCATGTCCTCGCGGATCACGCAGGGGACCATGCAGGTCCAGCAACGATGCGGGTACTGGTAGTCGACGTTCTCGAAGGCGATGGGCTTGTTCTTGCCGGGGTACCGCAGGCGGTTGTAGTTCTCCCACCACTTGCCGTACTTGTTGTACCAACCCGGGTACTTCTCCTCGAACCACTCGAAGTCCTGATCGGTCATCGGGTCGATCCGCCAGTAGTTCACCGGCCAGCCGGTGGCGAAAAACTGCGCGACCTCGTGCACGTACCCCTTGTTGTAGATCCGGTTCCACGCCTCTTCCACGAGGTCGTGCGGGATCTTCAGGCCGTACTTCTCCAGCGGGATCAAATAGCTGCGGTAGTAGTCGTCGTAGATCCACCGGCGCCACATCTCCGCGTAGCTGTCGCGGTCTTTACGGCGGTCCTTCGTGCCGTACTCGATGAAGGTGCCGATGGCGGCATCGACCACGCAGTGGTTGTTCCACCAGGCGTATCGCAGGTCGCGTTCGAGAAGCAGCCGGTTGTCCTCATCGGCGAGCGCCATCAGCAGGATCGAGTACCCGTTGCTGATATGGCGCGACTCATCAGACTGCACCGAGTGGAACACCGTCGGCAGCAGATAGTCGCCGTTGGCGGCGGCCTCGGACGGCATCGCCACGAACAACGTGTTCGTGAACGCGGTCTCGGCGACCACAGTCAGGTAGACGTTGGCCGCGGTGATCGCGTCGCCGGTGATGAAGCCCTCGCCGAACTGGCGGCCGATGGTGCCCGCGTAGTTGTTGGAGAACGCCTTCTCGGTGATGTCGAACCCCGCAGGGTCGATGTAGTGGTTCATGTAGAGGCGTTTGAGGTTCATCTGGATCGTGGAGTGACGGACCTCGTCGATCATCTGCACGGCCAGACCGTTGTGGATCTCCGGGTTGGGCACCGCATCGATGGCCATCGGCATGGCCCGCGCGGCGGAGATCTCAGGGAACGGGATGATGGAGAGGAACAACTTCTGCCACTCCATCCACCGCTCCTGCACCTGGCGGAACATGTTCCCCCGGATGGCCCCGTCCATCGCGCCGAAGACGCGGTTGTCCTTCTCCTCCTCCATCGGGAAGTAGGAGCGGAGGATCTGCTTCAGCGGGTCCTTCTTCGGCGACTTGTCGAACTTGTAGTCCGTACCGAACCTCGTCGCCGGCGTCGCGAACGTCGGTTCCCAGGACAGCTCAGTGATCTTCTTGTGCGCCTTGCTGAGACTCTGTCGGCTCACGTCTGCCTCCTCGATCGTGCTGCGTGCTCGAATTCCTCGTGGTCTGATGGGGCGGAGATTGTCGAACGGTCATTGCCGGCGGTTGTTTCGGACTCGTTACGCGCCCAGTGCCCTGCATCACACATCGCCAGAGAAGGGAAATCGGTCTCAACTTGAGACGCCGCTGTCGAGAACCAGCCGTAATCTTGTGGTTACAGCGGGAAGGCGGCTGTGTTACGGCGCCCAATCGAGCGAACGGCTACCTGCGGTGGAGGTCACATGACCGAAAGCTGGTCCGGATCGGCCAACCGTAACGACAGGTTGGCGGCGGCACGCGAGCGCTTCCTCACCTCCGAGGAGGTGGAGCTCGGCGCCGTCCGTGAGGCGATCCTCACCTCGTGGCTGCGATCTCGCACCTGGAACGTCAGCGCGGACCACATCGCGCTGCCGTACATCAAGGATCCGAACTTGGAGTCGCTTCTCGTGCAGACCGCCGCGCCGATCCTCGCTCAACTGCGCGAGGAGTTGTACAACGAGCCGGTGAGCATCATCCTCACCGACCCCAACGGCGTCGTGCTGCAGCGGCTCACCGGCGACCCGGCCCTGGAGAGATACCTCGACCAGGTGCAATTGGCGCCAGGGTTCAGCTACTCAGAGCAGTTCGTCGGGACGAACGGCATCGGCAGCGCGCTGGAGAACCGCCAGCCGTTCCACGTCTTCGGCCACGAGCACTACGCCGAGAACCTGGAGACCCTCGCCTGCGCCGGCGTGCCGATCTGCCACCCGACCGCGGGCAATGTCCTCGGCCTGCTCGACCTCACGTGCTGGACTCGCGACGCCGGGCCGTTGTTGCTGTCGCTCGCCAAGGCGACCACGCAGAGCATCGAGAAGACCTTGCTCAAACAGACCGGGCTGCGGGAGCTCGCGCTGTTCCGCGAATATCTACGGACCTGCCAGCGGACCAGCGGACCCGTACTCGCTGTCAACAACGACGTCGCGATGATGAACGACCGCGCCCGCCAATTACTGGAGCCGGGTGACCAGACCGTGCTCCTCGGGCACGCGGCCGACGCCGCCAGCCTGGGCAAACGCACCTCGCTGGAGATCGAGCTGCCCAGCGGAGTCGAGGCCCGGGTCTCGTGCAAACCTGTATGGAGCGAGACAGGCCTCGCGGGCGGTGTGGTGTACGTCCAGCTCAACGATGTCGTGCCACACGTCATGCGCAAGCCGGCGTCCCGATCAAATGTCGCACTACCCGGCATCGTAGGTTCTGCCGCGCTGTGGAAACGGTGCTGCCGAGACATGAACGGGCACTACCGGTCCGGCGACTGGCTCGCAGTGGAAGGCGAATCGGGGGTCGGCAAGCTCGCCCTGCTGCACGCGGTCCACCGGCGACATCGTCCGTCGGCGCACTTCCGAGTGATGGACGCCGCCGACTGCGTCAACGTCAACGCCTGGACCCAGGTGATCCGCCAGGAACTTGAGGCAGGAGAAGGCGCGCTCGTGCTTCGCCACATCGACCAGCTCGACCGGTCGCAGCTGCGGACGCTGGCCGACGTGCTTGCGGAGTCGCTGGAGGCGATCCCCGACACCGCCCCGCTGCCCTGGACGGCGGTGACGGTACGCAGCCTCACCGAGGCCGGCGAAGAACTGGCCCGCGTGCTCAGCTACTTCCCTCGCTCGCTCAGCGTTCCCCCGCTACGCCATCACATCGACGACATTCCCGAGCTGGTCCCCTTCCTCCTGGCCAAGCTGACGCGGGGCGGTGAGCTGACCTGCTCGTCCGAAGCGACGCAGTTGCTCATGCGCAACACGTGGCCGGGGAACGTGGCCCAACTCCAACGCGTACTGTCGAGCGTCGCCCAGCGCCAGCGGTCCGGCGTGATCAGGTCCAGCGACCTGCCGCCGGAATGCCGGGCGGTGAGCCGCCGTGTGCTCACCCCGCTAGAGTCGATGGAGCGAGACGCGATCGTCCGAAGCCTCCTGGACTCGGCCGACGACAAGACGCAGGCGGCCCAGGCGCTCGGCATGTCCAGGGCAACGATCTATAGGAAGATCCGCGAGTACGGCATTGACGTCGCCACCCTCCCAAAAATAATGGGGCCTGTCCGGTAGTGGTGTGTGGTAAACGGCTCTGTCGCAGAAAACCGTACAGTCCTGCGGTCAGAAGTTCTCGGCGGCAGGACTGTATCCACCGCTGTCGCGGTAGGGACCGCCCTTCAGGGCGGCCCCCCGCACAGATCCCAGCGTGCGGAACTACCGCACTGGGCTCCTGCCTTGGGTTCTGGCAGCCAGGCGCACCTCCGGGTAGGGATGCATGATTCGGGCCTTAGGTATCCATCGAGTGACGTACCGGTTCATCCGTTCCCAGGTCATCCGGTTTCGCTGGCTTCGACGCCGCAGCGTCTTGTGCCAGAGCCGGGTCACCTGGTGACGAAAGGTCGATACTGCGTCAGAGTTGCCCGGCACGGCGTAGTAGGCCATGTGCCCTCGTAGCACGTTGGCCAGCCACCGCCCCTGTTCCGGTACGGGGTTCGTGCCGGCGGCGCTTAAGCTGCTCGTTGATCTCTTTCAGCTTCGCCCGCGCCCGCTTTGCGATCGTGATGCGCCTGATCCAAGACGTGGTGCAGGTAAACGTTCGCCAGCAACGGGGACACCGATGCCCCTTGCGGCGAGCCTCCCTCACACGCTGTCCACTCCCCGTCCTCGATGACTCCAACGGTCAACCATTTCTGAATCAACCGCAGGACCCGTTTGTCCGCGATCCGGTGCTCCAGGAACTTCCGCAGCCAGGCATGATCAAGCTGGCCGAAAAAATCGCGGATATCCGCATCGAGCACCCAGCTCACCGGCCGCCGATAGAGCCCGACCGACAGCGCGTCCGACGCGTCATGCGGGCCGCGACCTGGTCGGAACCCATACGAGAAGCCCCGGAAATCCACCTCGTAGACGGCGTTTAGGACCACGACAACCGCCCGCTGGACGATCTTGTCCTCCAGCGCGGCAATCCCCAGCGGCCGCTGACGTCCATCCGCCTTCGGGATGTACGCCCGCCGACTTGGCAGAGCCCGGTAGCGCCCCGACTGCACTCTGACATGCAGGTCCTGAAGATTGACCTCCAGGTCCAGCCCGTAGTCAGACCACGTCACCCCTGTCCGGTGCCAAACCTCGCTCGTAGCGCTGGCCTGCGGTTTCGTGCGTCGTCAAGCGGCTCTGCGATACTCGTGGATCAGGCCGCAGACGGCGCTTCCTCTCTCTATTCGAGCCGTGAGCTCGACCACCTCGGCTGGATCGTGAAGGGGTTGGCGTAGTGACAGTGCCTGATGCGGACGATGATCGTTGTAGAGGCGCTCGTACTCTGCCAGGACCTGCCGAAGGTGCCCCTCACCAAGGACCAGAAGGTGATCGAGGAATTCGCGCCGGAGCGTGCCGACGAACCGCTCGGCGAACGCATTCGCCCGCGGCGAGCGCGGCGGAATCTTGAGGACGTGCACATCCGCGCCGGCAAGCACCTCGTCAAATCCTCTGCCGAACTTGCCATCCCTGTCCCGGATCAGGAACCGGAACCCGTCGGCTCGCTCGCCCAGTTCCATCACCAGATTGCGCGACGTGGAGAAAGTCGCATGCCAGGATTCCGGAGGCTTGGGAGCTGAGGAACTGGCGCCAGGTCGGTGAAGCCCGGTACGGCGCGGGCCCAAAACCCGCCGCCGCCAGGACCCGGCGGACCGTCCCCTCCCCCACCCGGTATCCAAGACCGACGAGTTCGCCCTGGATGCGGGGGAGCTTCGAGCAGCGGCTGGACCGCAGGGCGCCCTCGGCGGAGACGGTGGAGTTCCTCGAGGGGGCGACCTCCGGCCCTCCCCAAGTCGGCAGGAAGGAGTAGGTGTGGGAGGTGCGGGTGTCGATTAATCATCCGGCCAGGTCAGGCGGCACGTCGACACTCCTTCAGCACGCCACCGAGTCGATCATGTCGAGCGGTGCGGTTCGAGCCCGCTCTGCTCGCCTGCTGCGCCGTACGGACGGAACGCTCCCTCATGATGAACAGGCTCGGACGCCGTAGCAGGCGGCCACGGATGGGCGCTAGCTGCCGGCGTTGTCGATCGTCCGAAGAGTGACGCTTCTCCATGCCCCAGTTCCAAGCGTTGTGCCGGTCGGCGTTGACCACCCATGAGCCGCAGTCCTCACATTCGTAGCCGAGCGCCTCGAGCCGTCCCCGCCGCGCGACGTCCGCGTAGCTCCGTCAGGCGAGGGACAGTCTGAGAGCGCTGCGTAGACTGACGCTGCGAAGTCAAGCCGCCCAGCCACGCAGCGCGGCGGGGATCGTCGAGCGGAACGTGGCCTCGGCCGTGGCGGTGTCGAGGGCCCCGGCCAATTCGAGAGTCACCAGCCCGTGCAGGGTCACCCAGAGCGAGAGCGCGATGGAGGTCGCGTCCCCCGAGAGCGCGGAGGCCGACAGAGCGCGGTCTATCGCCTCGATGAGCGGCCTGACGGGATCTGCGGCACCCACGTCGCCGGACGGGTGGAAGCTCTGCACGCCGCCGAACAACACCATGTAGAGGTGGCGGTGCTCGCGTCCCCACCGCCGGTACGCGACCGCGAGCTCGTAGAGGTCGGCGAGGGGGTCATCGGAGGCCGCCACCGCCAACAGTTCCTGGGACAGCCCGGCGACCGCTCTGTCGCGCACTTCGGCGATCACCCCGTCCTTGCCGTCGAACAGCGAGTAGACGGCGGCGGTCGCGGTCCCTGCGGCGGCGGCCAGGGCGCGGATGGTGATCGACTCCCGTGGACGGGTCGCGAACATCTCGGTCGCGGACTCGATGAGGCGGTCCTTCACGGTGTCGTCGTTCGTTCTCGGCCTTCCCACGACGACCAGCCTAGCCGAGCTGGTAGCGTTTCCAAACGTCGTTTTGAAACAACGTTTGGAAACCGTCGATGCCACTCACCGTTCCCCTCCGCCTCATCGGCCGTCTGATCCTCGCCGTGCTCGCCGTCGTGGGGCTGGCCGGGTTGTTCCTCACCCTCATCGTTCTGACGGACGGCGCCCGCTCGGGGATCGCCGCCTGGCTGACCACCCTCGGCGCCGGAGTCATCGCCGCACTGTGGCGAGGCCGCGGCCGCACCTGGCCGGGCCGGCTGTGGCCCTTCGCGCCGGTGATCGTCGCCGCCGCGCTCACGGCGTCGGTCTGCGTCCCCACCACCCCCACGACCCGGCAGTATCCGCCCGACCTGCCATTCGTCGCGACGAAACACTGGAGCCTGAGCACGGGAAGCCGGGTCGCCGTTTACCACTATCCCCCCGCCTCCGGCGCCCCCCGGCGCCCCACGCCGCTCGTGTACCTCCACGGAGGGCCCGTCCGTGGCATCGCCGTGCTTGACCACCGGTTCCTTCGGCTCCTGGCCGGACAGGGCTACGACGTGTACGCCTACGAGCAGCCCGGCGGCGGACGGAGCGACCTGCTGCCCATGGAGCAGTACACGATCTCCAGGTCCGTACGTGACCTCGCCGCCTTCATCGATCGCCTGGACAAGGGCCCGGTCGACGTCCTCGGATTCTCCGCGGGCGCGGTCGTGCTCACCCGGGCCCTGGCCACCCCGGACGTCGCCGTCCACGTGCACCGGGCGATCATCGCCGAGCCCGGCCCCATGGACGGTCCCACCGCGCTGATCAGCGGGCAACAGGGACGACCGTCCGCGCGCGGCCTCGTACCGGCCCCGACCGGACCGCGGGCGACGCGCGTCCCCCGGTACGCCGTCGCGCTCGGCCTCATCCAACTCGGGCTCCTCCCGCCCGACACCGGCCTGATCACGCAGGCCGAAGGCATCACCGCCTTCAAGGCCGCCGACCTCGGCAGCGACACCGCCTCCGCCTACTGCGCGCAGGACGCCGGCCGCATCCCTGCCGAGGACACCGCGGAGAACTTCTCCTTCAGCGTTGCCGCGAGCCTCCGCATCATGCAGACGATCAAGGACTCGCCTTCCATCGCCTCCGAGCTGAAACGCTCCCGCACCCCCGCGATGCTGATGATCGCCGAATGCTCGTCACAGGTACGCCAATGGGAGACCGCCATCCTCGCCGCCGACCCCGCCATCGAACGAACCCAATACATGCCCGGTGTCGGACACCATATGTGGAACGGCCTCGACGACAACAACGAGCGCGCCGCCGCCGTCATCACGGCGTTCCTCCAGGCCGAACCGTCGCCCCTGCGGAACTACCCGACCCGCGCCGACATCTCCGCCTTCCTCCGCGACCACAGCTGAGGTCCACAGCGGGCCGACCTGGACCTCAGCGCCGCCACCGACCGTGAAGCCGCGCCGGGCCGCCCACCTCTGGAGCCTTCGCAGCGCTGCCGAGCGACAGCCGCTCGGCCACATCCAGCCGTACCTCGCCGTGGAGCTCCTGGGGTTCCTTACGAGCTATGCTTGCGTACGCTGGTTACCGACAGGAATAAATAGCAAGCGTATGCAATTATTGTGAGTGTTCTGTATATTGCCGCGCGGGCGACGCGCCTCTCGCCTGGCGGCCGACCCTTCAGGCGCGTATCAGGAGTTTCGGCATGGCCTCTCTGTTCACCCCGGTCACCCTCAGATCGCTGACCGTCCCCAACCGGATCTGGATGGCAGCGATGTGCCAGTACAGCGCGGAGCCGCAGGGTGAAGCGGTGGGCGCCCCGACAGACTGGCACTTCGCCCACCTCGCCGCACGCGCCTCCGGGGGCACCGGCCTGATCGTCACCGAGGCCACCGCGGTCAGCCCCGAGGGCCGGATCTCCCCGTATGACCTCGGCATCTGGAACGACACTCAGGTAGCCGCGTTCCGGCGCATCACGGCGTTCCTGAAGTCGCAGGGCACTGTCCCCGCCATCCAGCTCGCCCACGCCGGGCGCAAGGCGTCCACCGAGCGCACCTGGGTCGACGGCGGGCGCCAGATCACCCCGGACGAGCCGTACGGCTGGACTCCGCTGGGCCCCAGCGCGACCTCCTTCGCTCCCGCGTCGACGACGCCCGAGGAACTCACCGCGGACCACATCCGTGCAGTCGTCCAGGAGTTCGCCGCCGCCGCCCGGCGCGCGCTCGAGGCCGGATTCGAGGTCGTCGAGATCCATGGAGCCCACGGTTACCTGATCCACCAGTTCCTCTCCCCGCACAGCAATCACCGCACCGACGAGTACGGCGGCTCGTTCGAGGGTCGGACCCGCTTCGCCTTGGAGGTCGTCGACGCCGTACGCGCGGTGTGGCCCGAGGAGCTGCCGGTCTTCTTCCGCGTCTCCGCCACCGACTGGCTCACCGAGAACCCCGAGGATGACCGTGACGGCTGGACCGCGGCCGACACCGTCCGTTTCGCCAAGGAACTCCACGCCCGCGGCGTGGACCTGATGGACGTCTCCACCGGCGGCAACGCCCCCGGCGCCAAGATCGTGACAGGCCCCCATTACCAGGTGCCCTTCGCCGAGCAGGTCCGCAACGAAGCCGGCATGCCCACCGCGGCCGTCGGCATGATCACCGAGCCTGCCCACGCCCAGCAGATCATCACCTCGGGCCAGGCGGACGCCGTCCTGCTGGGCCGCGAACTCCTGCGCAACCCCTACTGGGCCCGTCGGGCCGCAGAGGAACTCGGGGGCCAGGTCGCCGCCCCCGTCCAGTACCACCGTGCTTGACCGCCCCACGGACGGAGCAATCCTCTGGATCGTCAGACGCAAGCTGAAGAAGATCCAGTATCGGCTCCACCTGCTGACCGGATGCCCGGCCCGGACCGGCCTCGCTCTCGATACCACGGTGCGAATTCAACCTGTGTGGCTATCACCTCGTACACCCTCATAGAAAGGCGACAAATGCCGAGCGCGCCCCTTCCCCACGATGCCGCCGAGATGTTCGCTCGCCCCAACTACGCCACCATCACCGCCGTCCGCCCCGACGGGCAGCCCGTCTCTGTCGCAACCTGGTACCTGTACGAAAACGGCCGGATCCTGGTGAACATGGACGCCAGCCGCAGGCGAATCGTTTACCTGCGTAACGACCCCCGGATCAGCCTCACCGCGATGGACCCGCGAGACTGGCACACACATATCAGCGTCCAAGGCCGGGTGTCGAATTTCTCACCCGACGAAGGGCTCGTGGACATCGACCGGATCTCGCGGCACTACGACGGTCGGCCATACCCGATCCGTGATCGGGACCGAGTGAGCGCCTGGATCGACATCGACGCTTGGCACGGATGGGGTGCTTTGAAGCAGGACTGATCGAGACAACCGACAATTCCGACGGCGTCTCACAAACAATCACAACGAGCTTCGGCCTGGTCGAGCAGTTGCATTCCGATGGCGTTGCCAGCAGAAAGAGTCAATCGATACTCCACATCAAAGGATCGCCAGGATCGATTTGACTCATCGCGATGCGCTTGGACAGGCTGGATACCACGCAACGGCAGGGCAGAGTGCGACGCACTCACCTGGATGGGCGGGATCGGTGGATGCGCAGGTCAGCGTTCGCTCACGGACGCCCGCATCTGACCGGTCGCGCACATCAAGAGGAGAGCACATCATGTCCGTCGGCTATCGCCAGCTCGGCGACTCCGGTTTGACCGTGTCCACCGTCGGGCTTGGCTGCAGCAACCTCGGCAGGCCGAACACCGCCAGTTTCACGCAGGAGGGCTCCGACGCCGTGGTGCGAGCTGCCCTTGACGCCGCCATCACTCTTTTCGATGTCGCGGACACCTACGGCACGCCGCCGGGGGTGAGCGAGCAGCTTCTTGGCAGGGCGTTGAAGGGCCACCGCGACGACGTTGTGATCGCCACCAAGTTCGGCATGGATGCCGAGGGGGCCAACGGCCGCGACTTCGGAGTCCGCGGCTCCCGCCGTTACATCGTCCGTGCTGTCGAGGAGTCGCTGCGCCGGCTGGGTACTGACCGGATCGACCTGTACCAGTTCCACACCCCCGACCCGGCCACACCGATCGAGGAAACCCTGGCCGCGCTCGACAGCCTGGTGCAGCAGGGCAAGGTCCTCTACATCGGCCACTCCAACTTCGCCGGATGGCAGATCGCCCAAGCCGAGTATCTCGCCCGCCAGGTCGGCACCGCCCGCTTCGTCGCCTCGCAGAATCACTACAACCTGCTGGACCGCCGTGCGGAGCTCGAAGTGCTGCCCGCCGCCCAGGCGTTCGGGCTGGGCGTCCTGCCCTACTATCCGCTGGCCAGCGGGCTGCTGACCGGCAAGTACTCCTCCGGCAAGGCCCCCGAAGGGGCGCGGCTGACCCACTTCCGTCAGGACGACTTCGAGGACGCCGACCTGGACCAGCTCGCGGCCTTCGGTGACTTCGCTGCGAAGCGCGGCCTCAACGAGGTCCAGGTCGCCTTCTCCTGGCTCGCCTCTCGTCCCGCCGTCGCCTCGGTCATCGCCGGTGCCACACGGCCCGAGCAGGTCAGCCAGAACGCCGCCGCCGTCGGATACGAGTTCAGCGCGGACGACCTCGCCGAGCTGGATGAAATTTTTCCCCCGCCGCCACCCATCGCGCTGTTCTGAGCGCAAGCCGTTCACAAAGAACGGGACAGGCGGCCCTCCGGACCCCTTCATGCCCTGACAGCGGCCGGAGCTCAGCCCTCGACGAGGGTGGCGATGGAATCGACCAGCGTGGTCTTGAGAGCTTGATGGTAGGGAAGTGAAGGCCAGAGCAGGAGTGCGCAGCCGCTCGCGACCGGGCGTCCGCCGATCCCGGATGAACTGCGTGAGCTGGTGATCCGGCTGGCCAGAGAGAACCCACGATGGGGGCACCGGCGGATCCAGGGCGAACTACTCGGCCTCGGCCATCAGATCGGAGAAGGCACCATCCGCCGCATCCTCACCGCGGCCGGCCTCGGCCCAGCACCACGCCAGACCTCACCGACCTGGCGACGGTTCCTCACCTCGCAAGCCTCCGGCATCTTGGCCTGCGACTTCCTGCACATCGACACCGTGTTCCTCAAACGCCTGTACCTCCTCTTCGCCATGGAGATCGAGACACGCCGCGCTGCACCTGCTGGGCCTCACCTCCAACCCGACCGGCGCATGGACCACCCAGCAAGCCCGGAACTTGCTGATAGACCTGGGCGAGCGCGCCGGCACCTTCAGGTTTCTCATCCGGGACCGTGACGGCAAGTTCTCCCGCTCGTTCGATGAGGTGTTCACCGCCGCTGGTGTAAGGGTCATCAAGACGCCCGTCCGATCGCCACGGGCCAACGCGTTCGCTGAACGGTTCGTGGGAACGCTACGCCGCGAGTGCCTCAACCACCTGCTCATCCATGGCCAGCGGCACCTGCGTAAGGTCCTGACCGAGTACGAACGCCATTTCAACCATCATCGCCCGCATCAGGGCCGTTCCCTCCGTCCCCCATTGCACGACCCCAGCCAGGTGATCGACATGTCCTCCCGGATTCACCGCCGAAGGACCGTCACAGGACTGATCAACGAGTACCGCAGAGCAGCCTGATCGCTCTACGAACGCCCAGCTCAGGAACAGTATCCGCGTTTTGGGACCGCACAGGCATGGCGGCAGCATGTCGGGGAAAGGCCTTGCCCGTCAGCTCGACCAACGCATGGGGCGGCGTCAACCGGACCATGACGGGCAGCACCTTGAGCTTCCCGCGCAGCATGTCGCACTGGTCGGCCGACGACGGGGGTCAGAAGCCGTAGGGGCCGAAGCGGCCCCAGGCCACCAGGGCGGCCAGGACCAGCAGGACCGCGTTGAAGGCGATCGCGGCGGGTTCCTTGCGGCGGGCGTGGGTGAGTGCGGCCAGGATCATCACCACGGCCAGGCCAGTGGCGGCCAGCGGGGTGAGGACGGGGGCGATGCCGGTGGCCGCAGGCAGGATCAGCCCGAGCGCGCCGGCGAGTTCGGCGATGCCGATGAAGCGGACGGTGCCGGCGGAGAAGTCCTCCACCCACGGCAGCTTGGCTTGGAGCTTGTCCTTGGGCTGGGTGGACTTCATGAGCCCGGCCATGCCGAACATGACGGCCAGTACGGCCTGCACGATCCACAAGACGATGTGCATGAGACTTCCTTGGGAAGACGGGGGTGGGCGAGAGGGGACGGGTCCTCCGGCTTGGCGGTGCTTGCCGCGAGCCGCCTGTCAGCCGTTGAAGATGACCTCGGGCTGGTCGCGGCGCTCGTGCAGGTCCCAGTACAGCGGGGCGATCTGCTCGGGCGTGGCCGTAGGGAAACCCTCGGGGCCGCCCTCGCCGATCCAGGTGTTGATCGCCACGTGCGCGGCGTGCACGCCGCTGCCGGCCAGCTCGTTGTGCAGGTTGAGCACCCAGTTGCGCAGAGCCGCGGCGGCGGCGTTGACGTTGCCGAGCATGGGGATCGGGTGCACCGAGCCGCCACCGGTGGTGAACAGCAGCGTGCCCGCCCCGGCCGCGCGCATCGCGGGCAGCACCGCGCCGGCGGCGGCCACGGCGCCGTAGAGGTTGTACTCGATCTGCGGCTGCAGGTTGTCCACCGTCACCTCGGAAGGCACGGCCATCGTGAGGCCGGGGACCGGCGAGTGCGGCGCCGGAGAGTACTCCAGCACGTCGATGCCGCCGAACCGCTCGGCTGCCGCGTCGAGGGCGGCGGACAGGGAGGGGCGGTCCAGCACGTCGGCGGGGAACGCGGCGGAGGTGATGCCCTCCTGGCCGAGCCGGCCGATCAGGGCTTCCAGCTTCTCTTTGGTACGGGAGATCAGGGCGACGTCGAAGCCGTGGCTGCCGAAGGTGCGGGCGATGGCCAGGCCCATGCCGGGGCCGGCGCCGACGATGGCGATGGTGGGCATGATCAGATCTCTTTCGTAGGCGGGGGTTCAGGAGCAGGTGACGGCGAGCTTGCCGAGGGCGCCGGCGCCGAAGGCGGCGAACGCCTCCGGGGCCCGCTCCAGCGGGAAGGTGGCGGTGACCGGGACCCTCAGCGCGCCCGAGGCGACCTGGGCGGCCAGGGCGGTCAGGGTCTGGGGGTTGGTGTCGGCCATGATCGTGTGGACGGTGACGCCGGAAGTCTCGACGGCGTCGGCGGTCAGGCCGAGGGTGGAGGCGAGGCGGCCGCCCGGACGCAGCAGGCTCGCGAGCCCGGCGCCGTCGCCCGCCAGGTGCAGTACGGCGTCCACGCCTGCCGGGGCGAGCGCGCGGACCTGGGCCGGCAGGTCGCCGGTGTAGTCGACGAGGTCGAGTTTGGCGTCGGTGAGGCCGGTGACGAAGTCGGCCTCGGCGCCGGGGCGGGCGGTGGCGATGACGCGGGCGCCGCGGGCGGCGGCGAGCTGTACGACCAGCGCGCCCACTCCGCCGGTGGCGCCGGAGATCAGCACGGTCTCGCCGTCGGCCGGGGCGACGGCGTTGAGGCTGTCCAGCGCCGCGGTGCCGGCCAGTCCCAGCGCGCCCGCCTCCCGAACGCCCAGGCCCTCCGGGATGGGGGCCACGCCGTAGGCGGCGGACACGGTGACGTACTCGGCCAGCGAGCCGGTGCCCACGAACGGCTTCATCACCACCCCGAAGACCGGCCGGCCGATCTCGAAACCGTCCACACCCTCGCCCAGAGCCTCGACGGTGCCCGCGAAGTCCTTCCCGATCACCAGCGGAAAGCGGTGCTCCATCACCCCTTGCAGGTAGCCGGCCACGGTGGCGGCGTCGAAGCCGTTGATCGAGGAGACGGTCACCTTCACCAGCAGCTCACCGGCCTCAGGACGGGGAGTGTCGACCTCGGTCACGGCGGGAGTCGCGGGGACGGAGTCCAGAGTCACAGCACGCATGTTGTACACCTTTCGGAAAGTGGAACGAGGTGCCCAGTTCCATGGCGACAGCCTAGCAATGAACTGGGCAGCCCGTTCCACTTGGCTAGGATGGGACCATGACCTCCACCGCAGACCCCGACTCGACCCTGGACCGGCAGCCCGAACCGGGGCTGCGCGCCGACGCCGAACGCAACCGTGAGCGCATCCTGGCCGCCGCCCGCCGCCTGTACGCCAGCCACGGGATCGGCGTCTCCATGGCCTGCATCGCCCGCGAGGCAGGCGTCGGCAAGGCCACCCTCTCGCGCCGCTTCGCCACCCCCGAAGAACTCATCAACGCCGTCTTCGCCGACCGCATGGACGCCTACGCCGCCGCCGTCGCCCACGCCCTCGCCGACCCCGACCCCTGGCGCGGCTTCACCGGCTACATCCACACGGTGTGCGCCATGCAGGCCGCCGACCGCGGCTTCGCCGACGTGCTGGCCATGACCTTCCCCACCGCCAAAGCCCTGGAAGCCCGCCGCGCCGAGGCCTACAACGGGTTCCTCGAACTCATCGCCCGCGCCCAGGCCACCGGCCACCTGCGCGCCGACTTCACCTCAGAAGACCTCGTCATCCTGCTGATGGCCAACGCCGGTGTCGTCGCCGCCACCCAAGACGCCGCCCCCGGCGCCTGGCGCCGCCTCGTCGGCCAGATGCTGCGCGCCTACGCCGCCCCCGGCGCCGACCTGCCGCCGCTGGAGCAGGCGCCCGCACCCACCGCGCTGTACCGCGCCATGGTCCGCCTCACCCGCCCCGCCTCCAGCACCAGCGGAGACGGCCGGTGACGTCGCCGGGCGATCATGGCGAGTGTCTCGTCCACCTGACTCCGCCGCGCGCCGGTCATGCCTTGACTCTGCCTCGCCATCAGCGCTCTGCGGGGACGCCGTAGCACACAAGACGCCGTCTGGGGTGACCGTGGTACGGGATCGGAGTACAAGATCAACTATACTCAGAGCCTGACGGCAACACCCCACCACAATCGCAAGGGGGCGCCGTGACCAGCACATTCGCGCGGCATCCCCGGTGACGGTCACTGCAGGCGCGTCAAGCCCAAGGGGAGCAACCTTGTCGCGCGCCCAACACCATCCCCCTCGGCCTCAAGGGTCCGGACAACGACTGCGCGGTTGACCGGACTGTATACGTGCACGGGAACTCCTTGAGGACGATGAGCGTCAGTGGAGGGAGTACGGGGATGCTGGTGAGGCGGGGGTGGGGGTTCCGCCACGTCCGGATGCATGACGGGAACCACGTGGCAGCGCCTGCGGTGTCAGGGAGGCATGCGCTGGTCTGGATCACTACTTGGTGGTTGAGGGTTCGGGCGAGTCCGTCCGCTCGGACGTGTCGAGCCGGCTCCACACGGCCCGGACGAGCTTGTTGTCCCTGCCGCCGCGCAGCAGTGCCAGGCTGACCACGGTGGACACGGCCGCCACGGCGATGGGGTAAGTCAGACCGGCCAGCTGGTTGCCGGTCGATGTGGTGAGCGAGAGCGCGATGAGCGGCATGAACCCGCCGAAGACGCCGACGCCCAGGTGGTACGACACCGACAGGCCGGTGTAGCGGATCCGAGGCGGGAAGAGCTCGGTCAGATAGGCGGCCGTCGGCGCGTACACCATGGCGCTGAACATGATCTGCAGGGTCACCGCCACGACGACCTGCGCCCATGACCGGTCTGCGGCGGCTTCGCGTATCCAGGCGTACAGGGGCAGGAAACTCACGGCCGACAGGGCCAGGCCCGCCACGATGATGCGATGCCTGCCGTACTGATCGGACAGTCGGCCGAACAGGACGTAGGAGGGAGTGCCCAGCACCAGCGCGACCGCCATGCAGACGTTGGTGGTGAGAAAGTCCACTTTCAGCACGCTCTGCAGGAAGTACAGGGCGTAGAACTGGCTGGTGTACCAGACCGTACCCAGCCCGGCGGTCAGGCCGAACAAGGTGAGCAGGACGAGGCCGAGCGACCGAGGGTTGCCCAGGGTTTCCCGGATGGGCGCCTTGGAGAGGGTGCCTTGTGCCTGCATACGGGTGAACACCGGCGACTCTTGGAGCTTCAGTCGCATCCTCAGGGAGAAGACGATGAGGACGACAGAGAGCAGGAAGGGAAGCCGCCAGCCCCACGAAGTGAACGCGTCCTCGCCCAGCAGGAGCCGGCATGCGACGACGACGAAGATGGACAACAGCAACCCGAGTGTGGCCGTGGTCTGCAGGAAGCTGGTGAAGAGGCCCTTGCGATCTGCCGGGGAGTGCTCGGCGACGTAGGTGGCGGCACCGCCGTACTCGCCGCCCACCGCGAAGCCCTGGAGCAGCCGCAGCAGAACCAGCAGTACGGGGGCCGCCGTGCCGATGGTGTCGTACTTCGGGAGGCAGCCGATGAGGGCGGTGGCCACGCCCATGACGATGAGCGTGGCAAGGAAGGTCTTCTTGCGGCCGACCCGGTCGCCGAGCCTGCCGAAGAACAACGCCCCGAGGGGGCGGACGACGAAACCGGTGCCGAATGCCGCCACGCTCACCAGCAGCGCGATGCTCGATTCGCCGGAGGGAAAGAATAACCCGGAGAAGACGACGGCGAGGCTGCCGTAGATGAAGAAGTCGTACCACTCGATGAGCGTGCCGGTGCTGGATGCGGCGATGATGCGGCGCAGTTCTCTCGGAGAGGCCTGCGGAGGCTGGGGACTGGACATGGCGATCCCTCCCGACGCCGGTGTGGCGGCGTCGCATGAATTCGAGCAGGAGCGGACGTGCCGAAGCCGAATCGATCCTGAGGGCCTCGCGGCCTGCGGACGGGGGCGATCTTCAGCCTGGTGTCGATGCCCTGCTCAGGTGCTCCTGTTCACGTGCTCCTGCTCAGGTGACAGACCGGAGGTCCGGCCGCTGGAGACACTGCGCGGGGATACGAGGCTCCGGTCATCGGCGGGAGTCCTGCGGGACAGTGGTTCAGCCGCTGAATGCGGCGGTCTGCGGAGCGCGCCGGACGAGCCGGGCGGCGGCGTCCTGCGCCATTCTGCGCACCACTTCCCCGGCGGGCAGGATCTCCTGGATCAAGCCCACGCTCTCGCCGACGATCATGTTTGCGATGTCGAAGTCCTGCTGTGAGACAGCGGCCTTGAACTCTGCGGTGGCCTCGGCGAGTTGTGCTGCGAGTTCCGGCTCCCGCCCGTGCCACCGGTCGATGAACCGGTTGCGCAACAGACGACCGTCGTAGTCGGCGGGCCAGTCGTACTTGCGCACGATGTCGTAGACGCTTGTTCGGACGGTGTCATCACCGCCTGCCGCCACCGCGCGGGCGTGGGCGCGAGCCGAGACCACCGCTTCCTCCGTTGCCCAGAAGCGTGTTCCCACCAGGACACCGTCCGCGCCAAGGACGAGTGCGGCGGCGAGCCCGCGACCGTCCGCCACTCCGCCGGCACCCAGCAGGAGAGTGTGCGGAGAGCGGGTGGCGATCAGGTCCGCGACATCGGGTACGAGGGTGAACGTCGACCGCGTCCCGACTCCGTGCCCGCCGGCCTCGCCACCCTGCGCGACGATGACGTCCGCTCCGGCGTCGAGGGCTTGGCGGGCCTGATCGAGCGTGTGGACCTGGCACAGCAGCGGTACGGCCGCGGCGCGGATCCGGTCGGCGAACGCGGCCGGGTCACCGAAGGACAGCATGACCGCGGCGGGCTGGTGCTCCAAGGCGACGTCGAGCAGCTCGGGGCGGCGAGCCAGGCTCCAGGTGATGAAGCCGCACCCCACCCGGGTGCCGGCCGCGGCGGCGAACTCCCGCTTCAACCACTCTTCGTCGCCGTAGCCTCCGCCGATCATGCCGAGTCCGCCCGCGGTGGTCACCGCGGTGGCGAGCCGGGCGCCGGAGACGAGGTCCATGGGGGCGAGTACGACGGGGTGCTCGATTCCGAAGGCGTTGGTAAGGCGCGTTGTCAGCAAGGCGAAGTCCTCTTCGTCCAGGCATCCGCCCGGCGGTGCGGTGGGCGGTGCGGCGTTAAAGGGGACAGTAGGTTCGCCGCGACTTCATATCCAACGATTGCTTGTGATGGCAGCCATCACCAGCAGAGAACTTTCCGATGGCCGACAAGCGTCAGGCCGGTGAGCTAGCCCGTGGCCGCGGAGGAATCTCCGACCATCCGCAGGACGGGCGGTGGCTGCTCCACGGCCCCCGCATGCGCGAGAAAGCGCGTCAGGGTGGGCGACGGCGGTGCGTCGACGCGCTGGACGAAGACGGTCTGAGCGTGTGCCTCCTCCTCTGGCAGCTCGTGCACTCGAACCTGCTCGCGGGAGGCGTGCCGCTCGACCACGGCGGCGGGCAGCAGTGTGAGGCCCATGCCGGCCCCGACGCAGCCGAGGATGCCATCGAGCGTTCCGAATTCCATGCAGCGCACCCCGACGGCGCCCCGCGCCTGCAGGATGCTCTCCAAGCGCCTGCGGTAGGAGCAGCCGGTACGGAAGACAAGGATCTTGGGGTCGCGCATGGCGGCGTCCAGGCCGGCGATCCGGCGCGCCGTGACGAGGACCAGGCGTTCCTCGAACACCGGGGTCTCCACCAGGTCGGGCTGTCGCACCGGGCCGCTGACCAGCGCGCCGTCGAGCCGATGCTCCAGGACGTCCCGGACCAACTGTTCGGTCGGCCCGGTGATCAGCGAAAGGTCGACGCGGGGACAGTCCTCCGCGAAGGCCGCCAGCACCGCGGGAAGCCGCAGGCCTGCCGTGGTCTCCATGGATCCGATCCGCAGCGGTCCGCAGGGATCGCTCTCGTCGCCGATGACATACTGCGCCTCTTCGACGAGCCTGCTGATGCGTTCGGCATACGGCAGAAGCTGCTCCCCCGCGTTCGTCAGCGCCACGCCCCGGGCATGCCGACGGAACAGCGGGGCGCCGAGCTCCTTCTCCAGCGCGTGGATCCGCGCGCTGACATTCGACTGCACGGTGTGCAGTTCCTGAGCGGCCTTGGTGATGCCGCCCGTGCGCGCGACGGCCAGGAAGATCCGCAGGTCGGACAGTTCCACGTCGACCTCCACATGTGCCTGTGCGGCAGGAGCATACCCGCGGCCGGTGAAAGGGTGGACGTCGTCAGTGGCCGGGGACGGGCAGGACGCCCTCGGTGTACTGAGCGCGTCCGAAGCCGAACGACCAGTCCTGAGGGCCGTTCTCCACGATGCCGATGAAGACGTCCTCGCCGCTGATGCCGAGCGGTTCCAGCTGCTCGGCGACGGCGTGGTAGACGCGTTGCTTGACCTCGGCGGTACGCCCCGACTGGGTGAAGATCTGGATCATCACCAGCCGGTCGGTTCGCTCGAAGCCCAGACCGGCGTCGAGGGCGATGACGTGATCCGCGTCGTGCTCGGTGATGATCTGGAACCTGTCCCGCTCGGGGATGTCCAGCACGTCCACGAGTGCCCGGTGCGTGGCGTCGGCGATTGCCCTCGCCTCGTCGGGACGACGTCCGCGGATCAGATCGATTCGTACGAATGGCATTGCTGTCGTTCCTTGCTCATCTGTTGCTGATTTGTCTGTGGGTGCGGGCACATCAGCGGGTCAGTTGCACCCACGTTCCATGGGCCGCGACCCGCAGCAGGGAGGAGAGGCCGGCTTCGTGGAAGGCCAGCTCGATCTCCGACAGCCCCTCGGAGAAGTGGGCCCAGCCGTCGTAGTGGGCAGGGATCACGGTGTCCGCGCCGAGAACGGCTGCCGCGGCAGCGGCGCCGCGGCCGTCCAGTGACAAGGGCCGACCACCGAACTTCGCCGGTACGCGTGCCGCTCCCACGTGCAGGACGGCCGCGTCGATGTCCGGCACCCGGCGGGAGATCTCCGCCACTGCGCGGATCGAGGCGTTGTCGCCGCTTACATACACGGTGGGAAGTCCATGTCCGGACAGCACAAACCCGGTGACCTCGCAGTTGATGTTGCCATCAGAGTCTCGCTCGCCGTCCTCGGGGCCGTGGACCGCAGGGACCGCCCGTACGGTCAGGTCGCCGCCGCCGTCCGCGCGAGGCACGAAATGGCCGGCCCACGGGGAGAGGCCGACGGCCGGTGAGCCCAGCCGTCCGGCGGCCTGGGGGCCGGTGAGCACCAATGGGGCGGTCTTCGCGAACACCCGGCCACGCTCGTCCAGGTTGTCCGGATGCGCTTCGTGGCTGACCAGAACGAGGTCGACCGGTCCCACCCCGTTCTCGTCCACGGCAGGTCCGGCCGTCTTGGTGAGGTAGCCGTGCGGGCCGGCCTCGTCGAAGGTCGGGTCACTGACGACGCGCAGGCCGCCTATGTCGATCACGGCCGTCGGGCCGCCCAGGACGGTGATCGCGCATTCCTGCCGGGACAGCCCTGTGCTCATCGCGACCCCCGCCGAACAGTGCTGATGGTCTGGCTCACGTCATCGACGCTAATGGCTCCCCGCTCGCGGCAGAAATGCCTATGGTGACCTGTCTATGCGTGTCACGCATAGAGTCTGCTCGCCGGAACGTGCGGATCACCTCGAGGTGGCGGCCTGTGCGGCAGCCTCCAGGAACCGGCGGATGAGCGTCCGCTGGACGTCGGGCACGTAGACGAGGCTGACCGGGCTCGGCGGTGCGTTGGTCAGGGGCACGAAGCGAAGGACGGGGTGCTGGGTACGGTGCTGCGCGGCCTCGGGGACGATGCCGATTCCGCGGTTGGCGGCCACCGTCTCCAGCCATTCGTCGTAGTTGGCCGTTTCGATGATCTGGGCCGGACGCTGGTCCACGGGCCACGACCATGGACCAGTGGTACCGCTGACCGTGTTGACGACCAGCGGCCAGTACTGGACGTCCGTCCAGTCCAGCTGACCGAGGCGAGCCAGATCACAGCGCTCGGAGCATACGGCGATGCGCGGCTCGTCGTACAGATGCACGATCCGCGCCCCTCTTGGCGCGTCGACGTCACCCCGGACCAACGCGATGTCGACGGTGCGCCGGCGCAGCGCCTGGAGAGGATCGTCGGACCTGGTCAGGTCGACCGATGCGCCGGTGGTCTCCTCGAAGCGGCTGACGGTCCGCTGTGCCCAGGGGGCGGGCAGCAGCCAGCTGAATCCGAGCCGGAGGGTGACTCGGCGGCTTACGACGGCGAGGGCCTGGTCGAGGGTCGCGAGAACGCGCTCGGCGTGGATGAGGAATTCCGCGCCGGTGTCGGTCAGCTCGACGTGCCGTGAGGACCGGTCGAGCAGACGGACGCACAGACCGCCCTCCAGTTGCGCGATCGTACGGCTCAGCGCCGGCTGCGTGATCAGCAGTTCCTCGGCGGCACGGGAGAACGAGTGATGGCGGGCCACGGATGTGAAAGCCCTCAGGTGACGCAGTTCGACATCCATGCCGCTCACGCCCCTTCGCCGCATCCATGCCTGACATGCATAGCGGCAGCTTAACCGGCATTTCACAGGCACACACGCGCTGCCTAGCGTGAGAGCCGGCCACTGAACGCCCACCCGTAGGTTGACGAGGAGTTGTCGTGAGCACACTGCTGTCCGGCATCGGAGCAGACCTTCCCGTCATCGCAGCCCCGATGGCCGGTGGACCGAGCACGCCCGCGTTGGTCACCGCTGCCGCCCGAGCGGGCGGCCTGGGCTTTCTGGCCGGTGGGTACAAGACCGCGCAAGCACTCGCCGGGCAGATCCACACCACGCGCGCGGAAGGCACCGCATTCGGCGTCAACCTCTTCGTGCCCAACCCGGTCCCCATCTCCCGGGAGGCGTACCGGCGTTACGCGTGGGAAGTGCGGGCGGAGGCCGACCGCTACGGGCTCACTCTGCCCGAGGAACCGATCGAGGATGACGACCACTGGGCGGACAAGATCGACCTGCTCACCTCCGCTCCCGTGCCCTGGGTTTCCTTCACCTTCGGCATCCCGGACCGTGCGGTCGTCAGCGCTCTGCGCAGGGCCGGGAGCACCGTTCTGCAGTGTGTCACCTCGGCCGACGAAGCCCGTCGAGCGGCTGATGCCGGCGTCGACGCGCTGGTCGTGCAGGCGCCGGCCGCCGGCGGGCATTCGGCCACACTCACCCCTGCGAGTCCTCCCGCGCCGGTCCGGCTGCCCGACCTGATCGCCGGAGTGCGCCGCGCTGTCGCCCTGCCTGTCATCGCCGCTGGTGGAATCACCACCGCCACCGACGTGGCAGTCGCGGTACGCGCAGGCGCGGAAGCCGCCATGGTCGGCACCGTCCTGCTGCGCACGCACGAGAGCGGGGCGTCCGCACCTCACAAGGCCGCCCTGGTTGATCTGGCTTTCGAGACCACCCTCGTCACCCGTGCCTTCACCGGGCGGCCCGCACGCGCCCTGCGCAACCACTTCACCGACCGATACGACCCGCTCGCCCCGGCGGGTTACCCCGCCCTCCACCACCTCACAAGCCCGCTCCGCAAGGCTGCCACCGTGGCCGCTGACGCACGCCTGATCCACCTTTGGGCCGGAACCGGTTACCGCCAAGCAAGGGCCGAGCCCGCCGCCGACACCTTTGCACGACTCGCTGACCAGCTATGAGAGGAGGTCAGCGATCAAGCCGGCTCACGGGCCGGCCATCGGAAAGTTCTCTGTCAGCGATGGATGCCATCGCAACGAATCGTTGGTTCTGAACTCTCGGCAAGCCTACAGTCTCCCCAACGCCGCACCATCGGCCCGACAGACGCTCGGACCAAGGGAACGTCGCCTTGCTGAGTGCGCCCTTCCCCATGCCCTCAGAATCGAGCATCCCGCCCCTCAGCCACTGACACGTCTGAGTGAGAGAACGAAGATTGGCACGACATGACGAGTTCCGACGCGGGACCATTTGCGTCCCCTATCTCATCTGAGCCACCAACTGAGTCCCGCACTGTGCCATCCGAGAGTGAGCATCCCCCGATAGGCAAGTCGTTCATCTTCGCATTCGCGTTCGCTTACGCAGGATTCTGGGTCGCCTGCCTGATGCCCGGCACGGTCTCCTTGGCACTCAAGGTCCGGGCTCTGGTCGGACCCGAGGACGCCGCAAGCGCATTGAGTCTCATCATCGGCGTGGGTGTCCTCCTTCCTCTGGTTCTGATGCCAGTGGTGGGGCGGCTGAGTGACCGAACGACAGCACGCATCGGCATGCGCCGTCCGTACCTTCTCATCGGTGCGGCCGGAGTCGTCGCGCTGGGGGCGGTGATGGCGCTCGCGCCGAATGTGACAGTACTGCTCATCGCATTCGCGCTGTACAGCGTCGCGGCGAACCTGATCGGCACCCCGCTGCTTGCGGTCATCGCCGACCGGGTGCCGGTGCGTCAGCGTGGCCTGGTATCGGGTCTGGTCGGTCTCACACTGCCGCTGGCGATGATCGGCGGTACGTTCATCATCCAGCTTGTCGCTGCCAGCACTTTGCTGACGTTCCTGCTGCCGCCGCTCATCGCGGCTCTGAGCGTTGTGGTGTTCATCGGCCTGGTCAAGGATCGCCGGCTCTCCAAGGATGCCCCCAGACCAAGACTGTCGGTGCGCGAGATCGCGGGGACATTCTGGGTGAACCCTGTCCGGCACCCGGACTTCGCGTGGGTTTGGGTCGGCCGTCTCCTGTTCGTGATCGGTTACGGTTTCCTCACCACCTACCAGGCGTTCTTTCTGCTCGATCACCTCGGATCCAGCCCGGACGAGGTGCCGCGACAGATCTTCGTCGCGAGTCTGGTGCTGTCGATCACCACGATCCTCACCAGCGTCACCGGTGGCAAGCTGTCGGACTTCCTTGGCCGCCGGAAGGCGTTCGTGCTGACTTCTGCGGCGGTATACGGTGTCGCGCTGATCATCGCATCGCTGATAACGGGGTTCAACGGCTACTTGTTCGCGATGGGGATCGCGGGCATCGGGTATGGGGCATTCCTCGCTGTCGACCTCGCACTGGTCGCCGATGTTCTTCCGGACAAAGCGAACGCGGGTAAGGACATGGCGGTCTTCAATATGTCCAGCACGCTCGCCAATGCTCTCGCTCCCGCGGCAGCTCCGTTCATCCTCCTTCTGGGAGGCGGGTCCTACTCCACGCTGTTCGCCGTCGCCGGCGGTGTCGCGATCCTCGGCGGCATCGCAATCCTTCCGGTACGTGGCGTTCGCTGACGCCCCTCTGCATCTCCCAAGGACAAGAATGCCGATCGATCCGCACCTGCGGCCGCTCCTGCCCTTCGGCCATCCGCCGAAGGTCATTGAAGACGTGGAGCTCTTCCGAGCACAGATGAACCAGAACAACGACGCCGCATTCGACAAGTTCGGCCGACCCGGTCCGCGCGTCGCCGAGCGCCGGGTCCTGAGCATCGGTTCGCCCGGCGAGAATGTGCGAGCGATCCTTTACCGGCCGACCACCGCCGGACCTCATCCGGTGCATATCTTCTTGCACGGAGGAGGGTGGGTGATCAACAGCGCATTTTCGAAGGACTCGGAAGCCGTCAGCCGCCACCGGTGCGTACATGCGGATTGCATTGTCATTTCCATCGACTACCGAAAAGCGCCGGAGCACCCCTTTCCAACGCCCGTGTACGACGCGGTCTCGGTCATGAACTGGGTTCATGAAAACAGCGCCGAGATCGGCGCGCTGCCCGGCGCGATTTCCATCGGCGGCCAATCATCGGGCGCCAACATCGCCGCGGCGGCAACGCTCATGCTACGGGACAAGGGGCGGGACGACATCGCCTACCAGCTCCTGGAGGTTCCCGCTCTGGACCTGACCCACAGCCGCCCGCGGGAGGAGGGCGACGAGCTGCCTTTGTCGATGTCCGACGTACGCACGTTCTGCGCGCTCTACCTTGGCGACAGCGGTAACGGTAATGATCCGTTCGCTTCTCCCTTGTTGGCCCGTGACCTTACAGGGCTCCCGCCGGCCTACATCGCGATAGCCGAATACGACGTTCTACGTGGTGATGGCGAATGGTACGCGCAGCGACTGCGCGAGGCCGGTGTCCCCGTCGAGCTCTACCTGGGAGAAGGACATGTCCATATCTCCCCGGCCATGACCGGACTGTTGGACTCGGCTCGGGTATGGCAGGAGGCGGCGACCGCGGCGCTGCGGACAGCCAACATGCGGTTGCGCAACTCGGCTCGGTGAGCTTACGCCCGCCGAGCAGCACCTCGTCCCCTCCCCCGGCGGTCGCGGTGTCCACCGTCAATGAGATCCAGAACCTCTACTCCCAGATCTACGCCTGCTTCCCCGCCCTTTCCAGGAGCCACGATGCCCACGAAAGCGACACACATCGACCACTACATCGACGGCCGTCTCGACAATCGCGATGCCCAGCACCGCGGTGAGGTGTACAACCCGGCCACCGGCCAGGTGACCGGCCTCGTCGCGCTGGGGACGGCCACGGATGTGGACGCGGCGGTCCGGGCCGCCGCTGAGGCGTTCGAGACCTGGTCCATCACGCCGCCGCACATCCGGGCCCGCATCCTGTTCCGGTTCCGGGACATGGTGGAGCAGGAGGCCGACCGGCTGGCCGCGATCATCACGGCCGAGCACGGCAAGGTGCTCGATGACGCCAAGGGAGAGATCGTCCGCGGTCTCGAGGTCGTCGAGTTCGCCTGCGGCATCCCTCAGCAGCTGAAGGGAGAGTTCTCCGAGAACGTCGCCCGCGCTGTGGACGCGGTGTCCCTGCGTCAGCCACTCGGCGTGGTCTCGGGCATCTCGCCGTTCAACTTCCCCGCCATGGTGCCCATGTGGATGTTCCCCGTGGCGCTCGCCTGCGGGAACACCTTCGTGATGAAGCCGTCGGAGAAGGACCCCACCCTCAGCGTGGAGCTGGCCAAGCTGCTCGCGGAGGCCGGACTGCCCCAGGGCGTGTTCAATGTCGTGCACGGTGACAAGACCGCGGTGGACGCCCTCCTCGCGCATGAAGACATTGAAGCCGTCAGCTTCGTCGGCTCCACACCCATCGCCGAGTACGTCTACAAGACAGCCACGGCCAACGGTAAGCGCGTCCAGGCACTCGGCGGTGCCAAGAACCACATGGTCGTCATGCCCGATGCCGACCTCGACCAGGCCGTCGCCGCACTGATGGGCGCCGCCTATGGCTCGGCGGGTGAGCGGTGCATGGCGATCTCGGTCGTCGTCCCCGTCGGAGAGGACATCGCGAACGCCTTGCGGGAGCGTATCGTCGCGGCCCTCACCGACCTCAAGGTCGGCCCCGGGACGGAGGACGGAGTCATGATGGGTCCCTTGGTGACCAAGGCCCATCGGGACAAGGTGGCCGGCTACCTTGACGTAGGCACCGCGGAAGGCGCTGACCTGGTCGTAGACGGCCGCCTGACCTCGCTGCCCGGGCATGAGGGCGGATTCTTCCTCGGCGGCTCGCTCTTCGACCACGTCACCCCGGACATGCGGGTCTACCGAGAGGAGATCTTCGGTCCGGTGCTGTCGATCGTGCGCGCTCAGTCGTTCACCCAGGCGGTGAAGCTGGTCAACGACCATGAGTTCGGCAACGGTACAGCGATCTTCACCGGCGACGGCAACACCGCCCGGACTTTCCTGGCCAAGATCAAGGCGGGCATGGTCGGCATCAATGTGCCGATCCCGGTGCCCATGGCCTTCCACTCCTTCGGCGGCTGGAAGCGGTCCTTGTTCGGTGACCACCACATCCACGGTCCCGAAGGTGTGCGCTTCTACACCCGCTACAAGACCGCCACCACCCGCTGGCCCAACGACAGCCAGGTACGCACGGAGTACGCGATGCCGACCCATTCCTGAAAGCGTCTACGGAAAGCCGATCTCGTCGCCTGGGCGGGACAGTTCAGTGTCCGCCAACGAGTGCCCAGGGGCCGCGGCGGGCATCGGTCTGCGCCGCCTCAACGGCACCCCGTGTAGACCTCGTCCCGGTGTTCACCAATAGGAGCAGATATCCCGCCCGCCATGACGAGACGCGATCCTCGTCAGCTCAGACCTCAGAGATGGCTAAAAGAAGATCAAGCCAGAAGGTGTGCACGGCCTCGCTGGTCAGCAATGTCCTGCTGTGCGGTCAAGTCTTGTCCACGTGGGCTCGTCTCGCCGACCAGGCCGTTCGCAACCAGCAGATAAAAGATCCGCTGCTTCTCGCGGCGATCCTCCCGGCCCCGTTTGCAGGACGGGCTAGGGATTGATCGGCTGCATCACCTGCACGACAGCGCTGAGGACAAAGACGCAGGCCCGCCGAAGAAACGACGGGCCTGCCGGGTTCGGTGGTTCAGGTTGTGGCGTCGCCGGTGTGGGTCGGCAGAGTGATCAGCCGGGCGGTCTGGCGCCTGCGGCTGCGGTGTTGACGAGAGCGGCGGTGGATTCCGCGGCGGCCCGGGCCACCTCCGGGAAGACGCTGGTGTAGGTGTCACGGGTGAAGGTGGACGAGACATGGCCGAGGGTCTCCTGCACGACCTTCAGATCGACCCCGGCAGCCAGCATCAGCGAGGCAGCCCCATGGCGCAGGTCCTGCAGCCGCACCGGCGGCAGCCCCACCTGGAAGGCCAACTGGTAGAACTGGTCGCTGACCTGCTGCGGATGCAGCGGCCCGCCGATCTCGAGCGTCTACCTGCCCCTCACCTCGCTCGATCCCGCCCGGCCCGCCCCCGACCTCCTCGACAACCTGCTCCACGGCATCCACACCTGCTGGCGCCTCTACCAGCACCACACCAACCCTCAACGCCCCGCCCCCGCAAAACGTCGAGAATTCACGGCAACGACAACTCCGCCGAGCATTCCTCGTCGCAACCCGAGAAGAAGCAGCCGCCCAAAACGAACGACTGCTGTAGCACCCACAGAGCATGCCGACCTCGGATACGGCGCCAGTGAAGCAGCATGTCAGCACTGAGTTCCTCGGAGCTCGCTCCCATGGCACGGCCTGCTCCAGGTACGCGGCAACCTGGAGCAGCAGGGCCTTACGCATAGGCGGGAGGCTATCCGCGCGCCGATTCGGATACTCAAAGCAGGAACGCCATCCGCAAACCGCCGGCGCCTCCATTCCGCGCTTGGCTACCGGCCACCCGTGGAAGCACTCAACGAGTCCCTTTCAATCGCAAACAGCCGCATAGGCTACGCCCATAAGGCGGCTGTCCGGAATCACCGTGGCCCCTCAAGGGACAGCGACATGCAAGTTAGATGACAGTGCCGCTTGAGAGGCTCCGACCGAGAAATCCCGTAGCGACGCGCCGACAAGGGCACGGCTCCGGCGTGACGGGAGTTTCGGACATCTCGCGCGCAAGCCCATGGGGAGGACAAGACAAGAGTGAGCGACAACTCGGGACGTCAGCAGGTGACCTTCCGACCTCGTCTAGGACGGCGGGTGGTCACATGTGTCGCTCCCATCGCGATCATGACTGCAGGTGCGGGTGTGTGGGGCGCGTGGAAACTCACCCTGAGTGGTCTGCCGTTACTTGGCCTGATGGCGGTGGGACTCGTGGTGGGCGGCGCCTTGGCCGTCCGCAATGCCATGGTCGGCGTCACCGTCGCTCCTGGCGAAGTAGTGATCATAAATGGGCGCAAGACCATTCGGATACCTGTTGAGAAGCTTGGGGGCTTCGACTGGGGAGACTACGGTCTCGTTGCCGTATGGGACGACAATGGTGGCAGGCAGGTGACCCCGGTCGCGGCGTTCAACAAGATCGCCAACCCTATGGCCGACCTCCGGCACGGCCATGAGGTCTGGGAGCAGTTGAAAGACTTGTCCGGGAGGCCGGTACGGCGTCCGCAGCGACCACGGCCGCGCAGGCGGCTGAACTGAGTGTACGCACCCGGCGCGAAGACCAGTCCCTTGCCACCGCACCTCACGTTCTTGTGCTCGGCGAACAGGGTTCCGTCGAGGGTGATCAGGAGGTCGTTCACCTCCTCGGCGTGCAGGGTGGGAAGGTTCCGCACTATCCACTCGAAGGTGCCGGGCAGGTCGGCCCAGCCCTCCGGGATCTACTCCGCGTCGGCGTCGATCATCCGTCGGCGGGCACGCTCCAACTCTTCCTGGCCGAGGCGGTCGTGGAGGTGGGCCAGGACCGCGGAACGGAACACGAGCACTGGCTGGTCGGTGCGCTGCTCCAGCAGCGAAAGGCCCTCCAACCGGGCGATCAGCCACCCTGGAACCGGGATCAGCAAGGTCCGTACGGGACGGGGCCGCTCGGCGATGCGGGCGGGACCAGAAGAGCAGCTTCGTGCAGCGGATCGACGGCACCGGCGTGCGGCACGTCGGCGTCTTCGGCTACCCGACCTCGCTGTCGCCGACCCCGGCCTTCGATCGGTTCGCCTATCTGCGCGACGGCGTGTGCCCTGCACCACCTTCAACTCGATGCCCGACGCCAGCGCCAACGTCGCAGCTCCGTGACGCAGGTCATGCAGCCGCACTGGCGGCAGCCCGCTGGCGGCCACGAGCTTGTGGAAGCGGTGAGTGAGATGGCGGCCGCTCTCCTCCGTGCCGCCAGGCCGCCTCCCGTCGAGCCGTCCACACCACTGGATGAATTCGCGCCAGCGCTGGCAGCCGTACGCCCTGCGCAAGGTTGGCGGCGATCAGGTCCTCGCGCACCGCATGGTTCAATGCCGCCCGCAGCGTCGCCCGGACCCGCTCCAACGTGGATGCGCTGATCGGCTCACCGTACCGATTCCGCCGCCGTCCTAGCTCGACGAACATGCGCGTCACATCCCGCCGGGACAACTCGGCCAGAGTCAAGTGCGTTCTCCATGGCGAGGGCAGCGTCGATATGCCGTGCCTCGTCGCGCAACCAGTGTTGGGCCCGGCGAAGCGCATCTCCGGCTGCCTTGCCACCCGCGATCTCACGGTGGAAACGCTTGGTCAGCAGTGAGGCGGACAGGTCGTCGACCATCCGTGCCGCACTCAGTACGCCTGGGGCTCCCGCGAAGACGAAACCACCAGCTCTAGCTGGCGATCAGGTCACGGAACGGGACACCTCCCATGGGCGGGCGTCCTGGCGGTGCCGCTCGCCGATTGGAATGATGACGGGATGGAATATCGCGAGCTGGGACGATCGGGGCTGCGGGTATCGGTGCTCACCATGGGCACGATGACGTTCGGCGGCGGGGGCAAGTTCGCCTACGTCGGCGACACCGGGGTGGAGGAGGCGCGCAAGCAGATCGACATGTGCGTGGACGCCGGTGTCAATCTCATCGACACCGCCGACGTGTACTCCACAGGCCTGTCGGAGGAGATCGTCGGCAAGGCGATCCAGGGCCGCCGTGACGACCTGCTGCTGGCCACCAAGGTACGCATGCCGATGGGTGACGGCCCCAACGACGCCGGGCTGTCGCGCCACCACGTCATCACCGGGGCTGAGGCGAGCCTGCGCCGCCTGGGCACCGACCACATCGACCTGTACCAGGTGCACGAATGGGACGGCCGCACCCCCGTCGAGGAGACCCTGGCGGCGCTCGATCACCTGGTGTCCGCCGGCAAGGTCCGGTACGTCGGCGTCTCCAACTACACCGGCTGGCAGCTCATGAAGGCCCTGGGCGCCGCCGACAGGCTCGGCCTGCCGCGCTTCGTCAGCCAGCAGATCTACTACTCCCTCCAGGCCCGCGACTCCGAGTACGAGCTGATCCCGGCCGCGATCGACCAGGGCCTCGGCGTGCTGGTATGGAGCCCGCTGGCCGGCGGCCTGCTGTCCGGCCGCTACCGCCGGGACGCCCAGCCGTCCGAGGGCCGCCAGCTCACCGAGTGGAACGAGCCTCCCGTACGCGATCAGGAGCAGTTGTACGACACCGTCGAGGTGCTGGTCGACATCGCCGGGGAGCACGGGGTGTCGGCGGCGCAGGTGGCGCTGGCCTGGTTGCTGGGGCGGCCCGCGATCACGTCGCTGGTGGTGGGCGCGCGCACCAGCGAGCAACTGGCCGACAACCTGGCCGCCGCCGACCTGAAGCTGACGGCCGAGCAGCGCGCCCGGCTGGACGAGGTCAGCCGCCAGCCGCTGCTCTACCCGTACTGGCATCAGGCGGCGACCGCTTCCGACCGGCTCTCGCCCGCCGACCTGAGCCTGCTCGGACCGCACCTGTAGACAGGTTGTACGTACGCCCGCCGACGCCGGGCTTGGGCCGATCGGGTCGTTCTCGCGGTGCCGGCCTGCCGGTTGGCAAGTGAGGTCTTGGCGCGCCATGGCGAGGACCTGCCAGAACCGCAGACCGGCGCGCAGGCCATCCCTGTGATCTCGACTCCGTACAGGCTCCGGTACTTCCGGGGTGGCCGACAGAGTAGGTTCGCGCCTGTGAGTGATATTCGACTTCTTGGTCCCGAGGAACTGCCCCTGTGCCAGCGGCTCGAAAGCGATCGCGAGTGGTCCACCGACGAGGCCAAGTGGCGGCTGATGTTCGAGACGGGTGAGGTCTACGCCGTCGACGCGGTCGACGGTGACGGCCTGGCCGGGTGCGTCGTGGTGACCCGCTACGGCGACTCGCTGGCCGACGTCGGCATGATGTTGGTCGCCAGCAGGTACGGTAGGCAGGGGCTCGGCACGCGGCTGATGGAGCACGCCCTGGAGGCCGCCGGAGACCGCATCGTGGAGCTGACCGCGACCCGGTTCGGGCGCCCCGTCTACGAGCGGCTGGGCTTCCGGCCCACGGGCAGCCTGACGATCACTATGGGCCCGATGGAAGGGGCGGCGGGGTCGTCCGGAGTCCGCGTGGCGACACCGGAGGACCACGCCGCGCTCCTCGACCTGGACTCCGAGGTCACCGGGGCCGACCGGAGCAAGGCGCTGACCGCCCTGCTGGCCACGGCCGAGCGCACGATCGTCACCGACGGCGGCTTCGCCGTGGCCTGGAACGCCGGCCCCCACCGTGTCATCGGTCCCGTCGTCGCGCCCTCGGAGGAAGCCGCCCGCGAGCTCATCCTGGCCGCCGCCCACGGCGCCGACCGCGACGTGCGGATCGACCTGCTGGACGCCTACCCGGGCCTGCGCCCGTGGCTCACTGGGCTGGGGCCCACCGAGGGCCCCGCGGCCCTGCCGACGATGGTTTACGGCGCCCACCGCCACCCGGGCGACCGCGGGCGATACGTCGCGCCCATCCTCATCTCGATGGGCTGACCGGCCATCAGGGCGCCCGCGGCCAGCACGGTCGGTTCCGGATGGCCCCCTCGCGGGTGTGGGTGCGGGTGGTGGGATCGGCGACTGAGGTGCCGAGCCCGGTGGGCCGAAAGGCCGGAGCGCGGGTGAGGCCGGAGAGGTCGGTGCGGGTGTGGTCTGGGCCGGGACGGTGACGCCCGCCTCGGCGCTGTGCAGGTCGCCGACGTACCAGGACAGCTGACCGCTGAGCCACTGTCGCAGCCGCTGGACGTAGTCGTCGAGCCGGTCGAGGCCAAGCGTCAGGCGGTCGACCGGTGGATCCGGGCCGGCGCGTACGACGCCGTGATCGAGTACGACGCCGGCGCGCAGGCCAGGGCCGCGGCGGTGCCCCTGAGATTGCTGCGCCACCATCCTCGGGGTACGTTCTCGGCGAGCTTGTTGGACGACGGCATTGCCCGGAGGCGGCTTTGACAGAACAGTCCAGCACCACCCCGACCTGGCCAGACCTTCCCCCAGGCCCGTACGGCACCCTCTCGCCCGATCTGGTGCGGCGGCACGCCGAGGCCCCGATGGAGCCGGCGACGTTGCCGAGCGGCGACCGGGTCCCGATGATCGTCAAGTACGCGGACGTCCGCGGCCTGCTCATGTCGCCGGCCAGCAGCCGCAACCTGCGCGAGCCCGGCCTGCCCCGGCTGGTCAAGGGCCCCTTCCTGGATGACGACCCGGCGGCGCTCATGAACCAGGACCCGCCGGAGCACACCCGCTACCGCCGCATCATGCACGGCACGTTCACCCCCAAGCACATCGAACGCTGGCGGCCCCGCGCCGCGGTCATCGCCGAGGAGCTGATCGAGGCGGCCGGCGCGGAGTTCGACCTGGTGGCGGACTTCGCGCTGCCGCTGCCCGCGCGGGTGATCTGCGAGATGCTGGGCGTGCCGATGGACCGCTACGAGCAGTTCAGGGGCTGGACGGACACCTTCCTGTCCACCACCGACGCGAGCGCTGAGGCCAGGCACGAAGGGCTGGCGGAGTTCACGGCGTACACCCGGGAGCTGATCGAGCAGCACCGGGTCAAGCCGGGAGAGGACCTGATCGACCTGCTCATCGAGGCGCGCGACGAAAACGGCGGGCTCAGCGAGGACGAGCTGACCAACATGGTGTTCACGCTGATCGTGGCCGGGCACGAGACGACCGCCTCGCTGATCATCAGGGGCACGTTTCGGCTGCTGTGCCACCCCGGGCAGTACGCGGAGCTGGCCGCCCGCCCCGAGCAGGTCGAGGCGGCCGTGGAGGAGATCCTGCGCCACGAGGCGCCGGGCAGCAACGGCATGCTGCGGCGGATCACTCAGGACGTCGCGCTGTCCGCCGGGACCGTCCCGGCCGGGAGCGTCGTGCTGCCGAACCTCTCGGCGGCCAACCATGATCCGGAGGCGTTCGAGGATCCGCTGCGGTTCGACATCCACCGCTTCGATGACGCCCAGCCGAACCCGCACCTGGC
Source organism: Nonomuraea sp. NPDC003707 (assembly GCF_053587055.1). Classification (NCBI taxonomy): domain Bacteria; kingdom Bacillati; phylum Actinomycetota; class Actinomycetes; order Streptosporangiales; family Streptosporangiaceae; genus Nonomuraea; species Nonomuraea sp. NPDC003707. The sequence goes on from NZ_JBSFNK010000039.1 coordinate 92,979, forward strand.
CTTCGGCCACGGGCCTCATTACTGCCTGGGCGCGAACCTGGCCAGGATGGAACTGCAGGAGGCCTTCCGCGCCCTGGTGACGGGCCTGCCGGGGCTGCGGGCGCGGGAGGACCTGGCGGACGTGCGGTGGAGCGACGGCGCATTCGTCTATCGGCCGCGCCGCCTGCTGGTCAGCGCCGGGTAGCAGGGGGGCGCCGCGAGAGGCGCCCCCTTGGATCGTCAGAGCGCGCAGGCCCAGGCGAACTTCTTCACCCTGCCGAACCAACTCGGAGACGCCGCCACCTGAACCGCCGGACCCGGACAGGCCCGTCGATCCCTTCGGCGGGCCTGCGTCTTGTCCGTCGTGGTCATCGCGCAGACGGTGTGCAACCGATCGCCCTGAGCCTGCGCTGTAAACGGGGCGAGAGGATCGCCGCGAGAAGCAGCGGATATTCATCTGCCGGTCTCTGTCCCCCTATCGTCCCTGTTATAAGCGTGGCTGCACGATACGTCGATGTGGGTGACAGGTGATCAATGCCGACGGCAAAGCGCCGGTGCGCGTCGAGGCGCCCATCATTTGAATGATCACGTCAGCTTGGTCCATTGCCGCGCTGGTGCACGGAAAGCGCATTCCCCCTTTTCCCGGCCGCCTCTTGACAAGTCAGATGGTTACGTAAACGCTCTGCGGCAAGACGCCTCAAACGTCGCGCGCAATCCGGTCGTCCCAGTTCCCACAGGGGGATCCCGTCTCAGGCCCTTCGTGGGACTCACAGCTCTTTGTTAACGCTAACAAATGTTTCTGCCGCGGATTCCGGAGGGTGGTCCCGTGTCCCTGCGCCCAAAGCTCACCGCGCCAGTCGTGGTCCTGTTGAGCTCGGTCGCCGCCGGCACGGCCGCACCGCCGGCCTCAGCGTCCGAACCAGTCCGGCGACGGCTACGCCCTCCACCTGGTGGTCAGCTCCGGCGCGGCGCGCGGGGCGGCCGCGTGAACGGCCAACCAGCAGTGGACCCGCACCTCCTCCTGACCTCACCGCACCTTCGGAGCGACCATGACACACCTCTTACGGCGAACGGCGCTGATCGGCCTGGCCGGCGCCCTGCTGCTCGCCCTCGGCCTCACCGTTCTCGAACGTCCTGCCAAGGCCGCGGCCCCCTACACCGCCTATCTGATGGCGCACTTCACCGGCGAGAGCGCCAACGGCGAGCAGATCTACTTCGCCACCAGCACCGACGGCCTGCACTGGACCGATCTCAACAGTTCGCTGCCGGTGCTTACCTCCAGCATCGGCGAACTCGGCGTCCGCGACCCCGCCATCGTCCGTGCGCCGTCCGGCGACCGGTTCTATCTGATCGCCACCGACCTGCGTATCGCCGCCGGCAAGGGCTGGGACGTCGCCCAGCACGATGGCAGCACCTCGCTCGTCGTATGGGAGTCACCTGACCTCGTCACCTGGTCGGCGCCGCGCCTGGTGAACGTCGCCGGGACCATCCCCGACGCCGGCTGCGCGTGGGCGCCCGAGGCGATCTACGACCCGGCGAGCGGCGACTACGTCGTCTACTGGGCGACGATCTCACCGCGGAACGGCGTCGACAAAGCCCGCATCTACTACTCCCGTACCCGCGACTTCCGCACGTTCACCGCCGCGCAACTCTCCATCGACCGGCCGGGCACCCAGGGCATCATCGACACGCAGATCCTGGAGATCCCCGGCAGCGTCGGCGGCTACCGCTACATCCGCGCGTCCGGCGACGGTCAGATCACGATCGAGGGCAGCAACCAGATCCTCACCGGCTGGACCCGGCTCGGCGACATCTCCCACCTCGGCTACACGGGCGCGCAGGTCGAGGGCCCGATCCTGCACCAGTACAACGGCCGCGACGAGTGGGGCCTGTGGGTCGACCAGTACGCCGCCGGCCGCGGCTACCTTCCGCTGACCACGACCAATCTCGCCGCTCCCAGCGGCTACCGCGTCCGCGTCGCCTCGGAATACGCGCTCGGCGCCAGCCGCAAACGGCACGGTTCGATCATTGGCATCACCCAGGCGCAGCTCACCGCGCTGCAGGCCAAGTGGGGCGGCCCCGCCTCGGCCGGCACCCGGCGCCTGCAGTCGGTCAACTTCCCCGACCGCTACCTGCGGCACAGCAACTTCGATGTCCGTATCGATCCGAACGTGAGCCCGCTCGCCGACTCGCAGTGGCGTATCGTGCCGGGCCTGGCCGATCCGGCGGGGGTGTCGCTCGAGTCGTCGAACTTCCCCGGCTGGTACCTGCGGCACTACGACTACGACTTCGTTCTGGCCAAGTATGACGGCACCGCCACCTTCCGCGGGGACGCGACCTTCCGCCGGGTGGCGGGCCTGGCCGACTCCTCGGCGGCGTCGTTCCAGTCATACAACTTCCCGGACCGGTACATCCGCCATTCCAACTACCTGCTTCGCCTGGATCCGATCAGCACGGCCACCGGCCGGGCGGACGCCACCTTCCGGATCACCAGCTGATTCCTCCGGTGGCAGGGAGCGCCCCGCAGCGATCGGCGCAGCCCGGGCCGGGGAGCCGCCGGCCCTGCTCCTGGAGCAGCACGATGCGGCCCGGACGTGCGTCAGCAACATGATCTTCACAGACCCAGGAACTCAGCTCTAGTGATGGGAGTTTCATGACACCGACCAAGGCGTCTGACGCATACTCGTCAAGACCGTCGCGGAGCACCTGGTCGTTGCGCCGGTCGCTGGTCCCTCTTGTGGTGACCGCGCTCGCCGCAGTGGCAAGCCTCGTCATTCCCGCGCCGCCGGCCAATGCCGCCACCAGCCAATTCCGAGGCATGAACTGGGCCGTGCTGGGTGACAACTTCAGCACCGGTACGCTCGTCGTGCAGGGCCTGAGCCAGTCCGACAGCAACGCGACAGTACGGGCCAAGGCCAACGCCCTCTACGACGACATGGCCTCCACCATGGGGGTCAACACCGTCCGGCTGCCTATCAACACTCACACTGTGGCCAACACGACCTGGTGGAACGCCTACCGCGGAGCCATTGACGCCGCCACCGCCCGTGGCTTCAAGGTCATCCTCGCCTATTGGGAGGACGGCGCCGCCTCCGGCGGCAAGATCACGAATCTCGCCGCATGGAACACGATGTGGTCCAGCGTGACCAACACGTACGGCTCGAACAGCAACGTCTACTTCGAGCCGATGAACGAGCCGCACGGCTACACCTCGGCGGACTGGCGCAACGTCGCAGCGAACTGGCTCAGCTACCACACCTCGGCAGTGCCCGGACGGGTGCTCATCGGTGGCACCGGCTACAGCCAGGACCTGCGGGACATCTGCAACGACAGCCGCTTCAACTCGACGCTGCTGTCCTTCCACCATTACGCCTTCTTCTACAGCGCGATGACCTACGACGCCTTCCGAACCCACATTCAGACGCGTCTGGGCAACTGCGCCTCCCGCGCGGTCGCGACCGAGTTCGGCGCACCGATGTCCACCGGCCTCAACTACGGCGACGCCAACAGCACCGACAACTTCGTGCGCCATATCCGCGCCATGGCCCAGGTCATGCGCGACAACCAAATGGGCGGCACCTACTGGCCCGCTCTCGGCGGCAAGCCAACCGAAAGCCTCGGCTACGACTACTACTCGATGTACGCCCTGAGCGGCAGCGGCACCAATCTCAACTTGACCGTCCGCAACGCCTCCGGCGCTGACCGGATCCGATATGGCTGGGGCGACACCATCGGCGACCCCACCCCTCCGCCGACGGTCTACACGATAAACGCGCGCCACAGCGGCAAGGCCATGGACGTCCAGCAACCGAACACCGACAACGGTGCGCGCGTCGGCCAGTACACGTACGGCGGCAACGCGTGGCAGCAGTGGCAGTTCCAGGACGCCGGCAGCGGCTACTGGCGCATCATCAGCCGTCACAGCGGAAAGTGCCTTGATGTGGTGAGCGCTTCAACCGCCGACGGTGCCGAGCTCATCCAGTACACCTGCGGCACCGGCACCAACCAGCAGTTCCAGATGGTCGCCAACGGCAGCTACTTCCAGCTCCGGGCACGACACAGCAGCAAATGCGTGGACGTACCTGCCGCATCGACCGCGGACGGCGTGATCCTCAAGCAGTATCCGTGCAACACCGGCACCAATCAGCAGTGGTCGCGCACGGCCGTCTCGACGTGACCGCGGACCCGCGGTGGCGGGTGCTGGAGCCCCCGCCGGAAGGCGAGATCACCGATCACCTCGGCTACGACCGGCACGACTGACCGGGAAGAACAGCGGAATAGCCGCGACGGCAGCCGCACCAAGACTGTGGTGACCAACGTCGGCCCGGTGGAGGTGCGGGTGCCGCGCGACGTGGCGGGCAGCTTCGATCCCCAGCAGGTGTGCAAGCGGCAGCGCCGGCTGTCGGGAGCGGATGAGATGCTCTTGTCGCTGCCGGCCAAGGGCATTGCGCATGAGAGATATGCGCGCATCTGGCCGAGGCGTACCACTCAGCACCGGACGGCGGGCGCAGACGAGTGCGCTTGCTCAGTGGCCGCTTCATGACAGGCTCGAATCCATGATTCGCCAGTCGGCGCGTTACTCGGCTACCCAGAAGCGCCAATTGTCCGGTGTCTTGGGCCAGGACGGATTCGGTAGCCATCCGAGCGGGGGTTCCCAGCCCTCGGGAGCCGGTGGCCGGCCTGGTGGCACGACGAATCTGATTCGGTTGGTTTCGGCGGAATTGGCGCATGAAATCCCACGATGGGCGCGCCTGCCGACGATGAGCCGCCGAATGACGGCGTACACCGTAGACAAGATCACGAAACGTGATCCCAGCCGACCCGGGCTGGTCGCTCGGCGCCTTCACCCCTCCCGCTCAACCGGACGAGGGTTCTGCGCTGAGAGTGATTCGAGTTCTTGAGCCCCACAGGGTCGGTCAGGACCTCGCCGCCTTCCTCCGCGCCGGTGAGCAGGGGATGCTGTTCCGTCACGGTAGAGTTCTGGCGGACTTTCATTAAGGTGGACGGCATGCGTGAGTAAGGCCAATGAGCTGATCGGCGCGGCGACGGAGGCGCTTGCCCGCGAGGATCAGGCGTCCTTCGACTCCGCCGCCGCCTTCCTGGCCGACCGGGACGACGCCGATCGCGTGCTGGTGGAGGTCGTGACCCGTGCGATCTCGGGGTTGTGGCGGAACGGCTGGCAGCCCGCCGACGTGGTCAGGATCGCGGCCAGGCGGCTGACCGACTGGCACGGGCGGGCGGCGTCCGACCTCATCGCCTGGGAGATGCGGGCCTATGAGCCGGCCACGGTGGATGAGCGCTGGCGCGACCAACTCGCCGGCTTGGAGGCCGCGGTGTGGTGGAAGGGCGGCTACCTGGCGGCGCGGCAGGCGCGCGACGGGGCCGGCCGTCTGGTGACCGTCTCCGGTGTGCTGGAACTGCTGGGGTTGCTGACCGGGCTGCCCCGGCTGGAGTCGTTGAGCCCGCCGCCCGGGGCCGCTCGCCGTACGATCCAGGCACGCTCGCACGTGGTCAGCGAGAAGACGCTCGCGCGGGTGCGGGCGCTGCTGGCCAAGGCGGAGTCGACGACGTACGAGGCGGAGGCGGAGACGTTCATGTCGGCGGCGCAGAGCTTGATGGCGAAGTACAGCATCGACGCGGCGATGCTGGACGCGCAACCAGGCGGAGGTGAGGCCCCGGCGGGCATCCGGGTCGGCATCGACGCGCCGTACGAGCAGCCCAAGGCCGTGCTGCTCGTTCTCATCGCCGAGGCCAACAGGTGCCGGGTGATCTGGTCGAAGGAGCTGGGGTTCGCCACCGTGCTGGGGTTCTGGGCGGACCTGTCCTGGGTGGAGATGCTGTTCACCTCGCTGCTGGTGCAGGCGCAGACCGCGCTGGTGAACTCGGGCACCAGAAAGCACGGCACCGGCCGATCGAGGAATAAGACATTCCGCCAGTCGTTCCTGTCGGCGTTCGCTTCCAGGATCGGTGAGCGGCTCGCCGAGGCCACGGCGGCCACGGTCTCGCAGGAGAGCGCCAGCCGGGGCACCGACCTGGTGCCGGTGCTGGCGGCCCGCGAGCAGGAGGTGGAGCAGGCGGTCGAGCGCATGTTCCCGAACCTGGTCTCGCATGCGGTCCGCACGTCCTGGGACCGGGAGGGCTGGGCGGCGGGCCGTACCGCCGCCGATCAGGCCAGCCTCGGGGCGCGAGACCGATAGCGCTCCGGGTGCGAATATCCATCCGCGCAGGCATGGAGGTGATGCGCTCTCTTGTGCTCCCGTCACACGCACGCACGGCGTGATGGTCGATCGTGCTGCTGCGCTTGGCCTACCTGACGATGACGACCACCTTCTCGTTTCTGGGGCTGCTACCCCGGATCAATCGCGACAAGGAGATCGAGATCTTGGTGTTATGGCACCAGCTGATGGTGCTTGCGCCTGCCGGAAAGTCCGTCCATGCAGTTCAAGCGGCATGTGAGTACTCGCGGAGAACCCCGCCGAGCCGGTCTCTTCGGCGTATGTCCAAAGCGGCGATTCGCCCTGGATCTCCGATCAGATCCGGGACGACGGGTAGCGGGGCCGCTTGATCAAGGGCTTGGTGGGCGCGGTGCTGGCTGTAGAACCGTTCGTACTCGCGAAGAGCGTGAAGCAGATGGTGTTCGTTCCACGAAACACCGCTACTCACGTCGCCGAGCCTCAGCCATCGGTCCGAGGCATGGGACACCGGGGACGGTATTCAGGGGGAGACCGCCCCCGGCAACCCGCCTGTGCGAGGCCTCTCACGCCGGCGAGGCCTCCGCGGTCGCCGGCGGTCTATGCCGTAACATCCGCCGAATTTCTAACGCTACTGGATGTAGCTGATGAGGAAGGGAAGCTGCTGGTTTCCGTCCTCCAGGGTGCCGATCGATCCGTTGGGATGGAGCACGACGTTGCCCTCGCTGTAGTTGTCACCCCTCCATGAGTAGATCCACGCCGGGCCGTTGAGGTATTTGGCGGCACTGTCGCGCCACGAGGCGGTGGGGATGTCGGCCAGCTGGTGCCCGTTTCCCCGGGAGGCGGCGAAGGAGTAGGCCTCGTTGCGTGTCTTTTTCATTCCCGGTCCGTACCAGTACAGGCGGTAGGTGCCCTGGGCGGTCTCCTCGCCGTCGGCGCTGGTGGCGGAATTGGGGATCTCTATTAGCTGGTCGGTCATCGCTGCTCCATCTCTCGCTTGGGGGTGGAGGCGGAACGCCATCCACCCAGTGTTACCCAAAGCTATATATCCATCACTTATAGTAGTCAAACGGACATCGGGGCGCCGTGGGTGCCGTCCATCAGGCGAAGGCCATCCCGCGAGGCTGTCCCGACTCAGTCGAAGTGATGCCCGGCGTGGCGCGCCCATCGCCCGGTCCCTGAACACCGCCCGCCGCGCTCTTCTTGAGGGTCCTGAGCGCACCGCGATCCGTCACGCCCTGGACAGGTGCCACCGGAATACGGCGAGAACGGGCCGCGGGACGACATAACCGCAGGTCAGCGTTGAGCCCGCGTTTCGTGCACAGTGGAGCGACCGATCTTGAGCGTGCGGGGCGGCCTCAGTTCGTCGCCCGGTCCCGGCGTCGGCGTGCGGCGCGGATCTCGGCGTCGGCGACCTTGTCGTCGGGGCATGACGAGTATCGGAACGAAAAGTCCCGCGAGCTCATCGTCGAAGGCACCCGCGAGAGTTTGGAAGCCGCCCGCGGCCAGCGCCTGGGCCGCGCGCCGGCGGGTCCCACGGGCGGCAGCAGCAGGCCTGGTGTCACGGGCGGCAGCAGCAGGCCTGGTGTCACGGCCGCGTGGCGGCGAAACAAACATGTAACATTTAATCGCGTCGACCTTCCGAAGCTTACTCCAGGACCACCCTTCCACCCGTCTGAAATCTTTCGATGGGCATCGGTGATACTTCGGCGGACAGCAATCTCTTACCATCGTGAAATTGACTGGTTCTGTCATCACACTTACGGTGACGCCTGCCTGGTCGGAAAGTTGGCGACACTCGTCACCGCAGCGCGGAGGGTCGATTAATGTTCGGCCTCCGTGCTTTCTGCCCATTTATTGCCCCCTTGTCGGATGGACGAGATCGCCGACCGTGCTTATGGTGTTGATCGTCACCGATATAGCCCGCTCCGGCGGGTAAGAATGGGAGTGCAGATGGCGACCGATGAACCGCTCCGCCTCGATCTGGACACGCTCGACGTGATGACGGTCGAGCTCCCCGGCGAGGATCTCGTGAAGGCCCTGGGCATGGGTCTCGGCAACACCGAAGTGGGTGCCTCGGGCATTGCGCGCACGAGCTGGCTCATTTAAGCCTCCCCGGACATGGTCTCGACGCGTCGTGGCCTGCCGGGACGCGTCGAGATCGACGCGGCTCGCCGCACGGTGGACGCGACCGTGGTTGCCAGGGTCGCCGCGCTACCGGTGACGGCGCTCGCGGAGCTGAGGTGCACGGCCACGTGGCGGAGCGTGCAGGAGATCCTCGCGGCCCGTGGCCGGCTGGCCGTCGAGGGCCGGCGGCTCGCGGACGAACTGGAGCCGGTGATCGGAGCGGTCGGACCGGGCCCGGCGCGACCGGCGCTGGTGGCGTTGCGGCGGGCGCTGTACAACGCAAGGCGGCCGGCGGGCCGTGCCTGGCCGGTGGAGATCGGTTCCGGCCTCGGTCCGCGCGTCGCGGCCTGGCTCACGGACCTCGATTGGCATGACGCGCTCGTCCGACAACTGCCGGACCTGCTCGATCAGGATTGCCGGGGCACCTACGAAGTGCTGCGCCGGTGGGTCGGCACCGACGCCTTCGGCTACGGCGTGCTCCAGGCGGGACCGGCGATGTCCGCCGCGCTGCGCCAGTGGCTGGCCTCGCCGCCCGGCAGCGTCCCGCCGCGCCAGGTCGCGCTCCGGCTCACCAGGTACCTGGCCCGCGTCGTGGCGAAGACCAGCCCGCACGCCACTTTCATGATGGCGGCTCTGGGGCAGTGGAGCGACGACGGCGAGCCGGTCCGCTGGGACGGGCCATGGGCGTGGCGGAGCGCTGTCGAGCCGAACGTGCCCCTGCTGCTCCGGCTGCTCACCGACCTGGCCCGCGCCGACGGCGGGCTCGCCGCCCTCTTCGAGGTCAGGCCCAACCCGAGCCTCGAGGAGGACGACGGCCGCCTGTGGTACGTGACCGGCCAGGAGGACGCGTACAGCGGCATCGCCGCGTCCCAGCCGTTCCGGCGGCTGCTGCGCCCGCCGTACGACGACCTCCGTACGCGGGCCGGCGGCGCGCTCGGCCGGCTGGTCGACCTGGGAGTGCTGGAACTCCACCCCCCGGTCGCCGACCAGGCCGCCGCGCACCTCGCCGACCTGACCGATCGGCTCGGCACGCATCCGGCGGGCAAGGCGCTGGCCGCCGTACAGGAGGCGCTCGCTCGTTACCCGGAGGCGGCCGGCGTGTCTGAACGTGAGGCGCTGCAGCGGAGGGTACGGTCCGCGTTCGCCGAACTTGCCGGAGACGATACCGATCGCCTGCCGGACCGCAACCTTTTCCACGAGAACGCCGTGGTCACCACACCCGGCCCGCGACTGGGCCTGGCCGCCTGGCGTCCCGCCCTGGGCGACTTGCACGCGATCGTCGACTTCGCGGCGGTCTTCGATCGTGATGGCGTCGCCCGGCTGCTCGCCGCCGACCTGTTCGCGGAGTGGTTCGGCGCCGGCGTGCAGGTGCCGTTCGGGCGGTTCCACCGAATGCTCGCGCAGCGAACCCATTCGGCCGCACCCGGCACCCCGGCCGGTGAGCTGCACGCGCTCATGTACCCGTGGCAGGAGCGACACCCGCCCGGCCGGACGCCCGCCGTGCCCCGGCTCGACGAGCTTCGAGACGCCCGGACGGCGGCGCTGGCCGCGGTGCGCGAGCTGCTGCCCGAGACCCCGGACGCGCTTACCATCGACCCGATGGTGCTGGCCGGTCTCGCCACCGACCGCCCCGAGTTCGTCCGTCCGGTGGGGTCGCTGTCCTGCTTCGTGCAGACGATCAGCTCGCCGGACGCCACGCCGGTGCGGCTGGTGCTCAACGGTCTTGGCCCGGGGCACGGCGCGATGCGCAGCCGCCTGCACCGCCTGCTGCGGGTCGCCGGAGTTCCTGCCGGCGAGAACCGCCTGCTCGGGACGGAACGCGGCATGCCGGTGGAGATCACCGGGCTGTTCGGCAGCAACGTCAACCTGCGTTCCCCGGTGGCGGCCCAGGAGATCGGCTATCCGGGCGTGGTCCCGAGCGGCCCGGCCACGTTCGACCTGCGGGACCTGGCCGTCCGGCACGAGTCCGGCGCCGGCGGCCTCGTTCTGGTGCACGCCGGGCACGGCACCCGGCTCCGGCCGGTGTACACCGGGATGGTCGCGCCCATGCTGCTGCCGCGTACGGCCCGCCTCTTGCTCCAGCTCTTCGGCGACATGCCCAGCCCGGTGATGGAGCTGGCGTCGGTCTTCTCCCGTCCGCCGGAGTCGGTGCCGGCCCGTGTCGAGCGTACGGCCCGGGTGTCGGTCGGGCGGGTCACCGTAGCCCGTGCCGCCTGGTATGTCCCGGTGCGCGAAATCCCGCGCCGGGGCAAGAACTCCGCTGCAGCGCACCTGCTCGCGCTCGCGGCCTGGTTCGCCGAGCACTCCCTGCCGGAACGTTGTTTCGTCTCCTCGGGCGATCCCGGCGCGCCGGTCCGCGAAAGGCTGCACATGGTGCGGCTCGCCAAACCGACCTATCTCGATCTGGCCGACCCCGCGCTGGTCACGCTGTTCGACCGAGGGCTGGACGCGAGCGGATCGGTGGTCGTCTTTCGTGAGCTGCTCCCGGACTTCGAGGCGGCGCTCGACCTGGAAGGAGACGGCGGCCACCCTGACCGCCGCCGCCACGTGACCGAGTACGTGGTCGAGGTAGGCCATGCCTGACCGCTGGATCTCGCTGCACGCCTTCCACCAGGCCGGCACCGACCTGCTGCTCGGCACGGCCGTCGACGGCCTGGTGCGGGAGCTGGACGGACGGCTCGACCGGTTCTTCTTCCTGCGGTACTGGGAGGGCGGCCCGCATCTGCGGCTCCGCCTTCTGCCGCGCGTCCCCGGCGACGCGGTGATGATCGAGAAGCGCGCCACAGCCGTGCTGGAAGAGCACCTCGCGGCGTATCCGACGACGGTCGCGTGGGACCGCGAGCGCTACGCGCTGCTCGCCCAGGAGTTCGCCCGGCAGGAGGGCCTGGTCGCCTACGACCACCGGCTGCGGCCCGACGACCACGTGGAGGCCATCGCCTACCGGCCCGAGCACGCGACGTTCGGCGGGCCGCAGGCGGTCGCCGCCGTCGAGCGGCACTTCACCGACTCCAGCCGGATCGCGCTGGCGATCCTGCGCGGCGAGCACGACCACCGGCGGCGGCTGGGCCACGCCCTCGCCGCGATGATGCTCGCCCTCGTGGCCTGGGAACCCGACCCCCGCCGCCTGGGCCCCCTGCTGGCCCGGGAACGTGACCGCTGGGATCCTGCACCGGCCCGCGCCCGGCAGGTGGAGATCTTCACGAAACAGCGCGAAGCCCTCACCGCACAGGCCGAACGGTGCCGGCTCATCGCCGCCCGCACCGCCTCGTCCGAGAGCCACGCCCCTGCTCCCTCCGCCGACGGGCCGCCCCCGGGCGGTGTCGGCGACGCTCACGACTCGCTCGGCGCATGGTGGCGCTCGATCGACACCCTGCACCGGCGCCTTGTCGCGCTCCAGCGAGCCGGAGGCTTCTATCCGGTCCGCGGGGAGGGGGCATCGCGCCCCCCGGGCCTCCCTCGCATTCCTGACACCCCTGGCCCCGTGGGCGTCGACACCTCGGTGGATGCGGAACGCCACGACGTCCTGATCGTGCTGAACCGGTGCGTCCACCTGTTCTGCAACCGGCTCGGCCTGTCGATCGTCGAAGAAGCGCACCTGCGCTACCTGACCGCCGTCACCCTGGACGGGCTGGCGCAGAAAGAGGGAACCTCGTGAGCAACCTCCCCTGGCACAGCATCCAGATCCGCTACTACGACCAGGACAAGGACGGACTGATCCTGGACTGCGTCCGCCCGCTGCTCGAGCACCTGGACGGCCTCTTACAGCAGCCGTACCTCGTCCGCCACTGGCGCCAGGGACCGCACCTGCGGCTCAACTTCCGCGCGACCCTGCAGGACTGGGAACGCGAGATCCTCCCCGTCGCGACCGAAACGATCACCAGGTATCTGCGCGAGCACCCGTCCACCACCCGCCTCGACGAGCACGAGCAACTCGCCGCCCACCGCCTGCTGGTCGTACTCGAGCACGAGACCGGCCCGCTGCAGCCCTGGTACCCGGACAACTCCCTGCAGACCGAGCCGTACGACGACCGGCTGCGCGTCTTCGGCGGCCGGCCGCTGGCGAACCTGATCGACGCGGCCGCCGCGGAGAGCACCCGGCTCGCCTTCGGCACGCTGGACAAGGTCCGCCGGGGCGAGCTCGCGCTGTTCGCGGTCGCCATCGACCTCATGACCGCCCTGGCGCACGTGAGCGTCCCGCCGATCGGCCGCGGCTACATGTCCTACCGCTCGCACGCCGCAGCGGCCGCCTCGTCCTGCGAGGACCGGGACGCGGTCACGGCCGCGTTCGAAGCCAGGTATCGCAAGAACGCCAGGGAAATGCGCGCGACGGTGGTCGACCTGGTCGCGTCGATCGACGCGGGCGACCCGGCGCCGCACGTACGCGACTGGATCGCCTTCACTCACCGCCAGAAGGAGATCGCTCTCCCGCTGCTGGCCCGCAAGGAGATCGACCTGGACGCCCCCGACCAGCCGGTGGCCGACCGCCGCCACCCGGTCGACTATTTCGACGTGCTCATGTCTACCGACCGGTACCGCACCGAGATCCTCGAATCGGACTGGTTCCTCGCCCACCGCCTCGTGGTCAACATGCTCTACGCGCACCTGGCCAGGCTCGGCATCACCCCGATCCAGCGGTACCTGTTCTGCTATCTGATCGCCTCCGCGGTGGAGGAGGAGTATGGCGTCTCCCCTCTGGAGAAGGCCCGCGATTACCTGCTCAGCGGCTGAGTCGCCTTCGGCGCATCCGAACGGAAGGCCACGGTAAGCCGCTCGACTCTGCTCTGTTGACGGGACTTCTCGTTCCGACGCTCGTCCAACTAGGCGTACAGCTGACTGGTCTCGGTGGAGGCGTGGCCGAGGCGGCCTCGATGGAGACGCCGGCGTTGATGAGCTCGGTGGCGTGGGCGTGGCGCAGCTGGTGGATGTCGATCTCGACGCGTGCGGCGGTGCAGCAGGTCTGCCAGCGGTGTGGGCGGCATCGTAGGACAGCGGTCCGCCGCGGCCGTTGATGCCGGCCCGGAACAGCGGCCCGGCGGTGTAGCCGGCGCGGGCCAGGTAGAGCTTGAGCAGCGCGACGTAGCCGCGCTCGTCGAGCAGCACGGTGCGTACGCTGCCGCCCTTGCCGTGAACACGGACATGTTCGTCGTCCAGGCGCATGCGCTTGCGGCTGGACGGCGATAGGTCGGCGAGCTCGACCAGGTAGGCGCGGATCGGCGTCGCGGTCAGCGCGGCGATCTCCTCGCCGTGGTGGGCGGCGAAGGCGATCAGGTCGCCGCGGTAGGCGCGCCGGGTATGCGCGGAGGCGCCGGCGTTGGCCAGGTCGGTGAGGAAGTCGTCGAGATGGCGGAGAACGGGTGGGCGCGGGCGAGTTGCTCGGCGATGACCGGATCCACCGTGTCGGCCTCCACCATCGGCCGGGTTGCCAGATAACCGGGAAACGAAGCGTCCCCACCGAGCGGCGGTCGCCCCGCTCGCGCTACGCCCGTGATCGCTGTCTTACCGGATAACAACAGTCATCCCGCAACCAACCCGGCGTCCTATTCCCGAAACTGACCCCAGCCACAAGTAACGATGGGGTAGCCCGTGGCCGCCTGGCTCCCGAAGAGAATGGGGAGATTTTAAAGGGGTTATTCCACTACTGGACAAATCCCGCTCGCTGTGGCCTTGCACCGATGAGCATGGAGACATCTATCTCATTGTGCGGAGCGCCATTTTATGTCCTCCCCATCGCCAACCCCACTGACCTGGGACGCGGCATCTCGGAAGCAGTTTTTTCGGCTTTTCGAGCACCTGCGGCAGGCCATTAGGGTGCACATTCATGGAATCGACTTTCCGATCGGCCGAAGAACTCTCGGCCGCCATGCGTGCCGGTGAAGCGACCTCGGCGGAACTGACCGACGAGGCGATCGCCCGCATCGAGCGGGACGACAAGGTGATCAACGCGATCTGTGTGCGGGTGTCCGTTGCGGGCGATCACTCCCAGCGGCCCGTAGCTGCCAGGGGTGCGGGTCGGTGTGCCAGAACCGCCGGTCGCCCAGGTCGGCGAAGCGGGCGCGAACCAGTGGCCGAGCATGGAGAAGATCCCGCACACCATTGACCGCGTTCAAAAGCGTGAGACCAGTGATCAACTGCTTGAGGAGGATTCGCGTGAAAGCGTTGCTCACCCTGACCTGCGCAGGTCAGTTCATGGTGCTGCTCGACAACACGATCGTCGGCGCCGCCCTGCCCGACATGCAGCAGCGGCTCCACACCGGGCTGACCGGCCTGCAGTGGATCGTCGACGCCTACGTGCTGCTGGTGGCCATGCTGCTGCTGTCGGGCGGCGTCTTCGCCGACCGGTTCGGCCGCAGGCGGGTGTTCCTGGCCGGGGTGGTGGTGTTCACGGCCGCGTCGGTGGTGTGTTCGCTCGCGCCCTCGATCGGCTGGCTGATCGCCGGGCGGGTGCTGCAGGGCGTCGGGGCCGCGGCGCTGAGCCCCGCCTCACTAGCGCTGCTCGCCGCCGCGTATCCCGCCCCGAGGGAACGCGTCAGAGCGATCGGGTTGTGGGCCGGGTTCAGCGGCATCGGCCTGGCCGCCGGACCACTGGCGGGCGGGATCCTGGTGGAGTCCTTCGGCTGGCCCGCCATCTTCCTGGTCAACGTGCCCATCGGGGTGGTCCTGCTGCTGGCCGGGCTGCGCGTGCTGGGAGAGTCCCGCAACCCGAGCGCACCGCCGATCGACGTCCCCGGCACGGTCCTGTCCGTCGCGGGCGTGGGCGCTGTGACCTACGGCCTGATCGAGGGCGGTTCCCGAGGCTGGACCTCGCCGGTGATCCTGGGCAGCTTCGCCGCCGGACTGGTGCTCCTGGCCGCGTTCGTCGTGGTCGAGGGTCGTGTGTCGACGCCGATGCTGCCGCTCCGGCTGTTCCACCAGCGGCTGTTCACGGTGTCCAACACGGCGATGGTGGTGGTCGGGTTCGCGCTGATGGGGTCGTCGTTCTTCTTCTCCCAGTTCTTCGTCTACGTCCAGGGCACTTCGATCCTGGTCGCCGGGCTGCGGACCCTGCCCACCTCGCTGGCCATGGTGATCGTCAGCCCGTACGCGGGCCGGTTCGCGGCCAGGTACGGCTTCCGCGTCGTCGTCGGCATCGGCCTGGCGCTGGCCGGGCTGGGGCTGCTGGCGCTGGGCTTCGTCCACGCCGATACCGGCTACGGGAACGTGTGGTGGCGGCTGGCGGTCGTCGGCATCGGGTTCGCTCTCACCATGTCGCCGCTGACCGGGGCCGCCATCCAGGCGGTCAGCCCGCAGGAGGGCGGCCTCGCCTCGGGCGTCAGCAGCACCACCCGGCAGATCGGCGCGGTGCTCGGCGTGGCGGTGCTCGGGGCGATCGTTCACACGCGGGAGTCCGGCGGAGCCTCCTTCGAGTCCGGCCTCAACAGCGCCTTCCTCGCGGCAGGTGCCGTGACGCTGGCCTGCGCCGTGTTCACCGGCCTGTGGCTGACCACGGCCCGGACGCCGAGGGACGTCCGGGCCGAACAGCCAGGAGGCCGAGCAGTCAGTGAGCGGACGCTGACAGCTCCTCCCAGCCGGCCCACGTCTTGAGCCGCTCGGTGTAGGCCTGCTGGGTCATCCGCAGCCCTTCGGTGCCGAAGAACACCCGCAGCGGCGAGCGAGCACTCGAGGTCGAGTCGGGTGGTGGGGCTGGCGGCCGGCGGGGTCAGGCTGAGAATCCAGTTGCCGAACCGGCGGATGACGTGGGTGATGTACGGCGAGATGGTGGCCAGCAACCCGTCGTACGCGCTGCGCCGGGTGATGGGGTCGACCAGCAGCAGCCGGGCCGGCCTCGCCCGGGCTCCGGCGTCGACCCGGCTGGACACCATCGTGAAGAATCCGCGGTTCACCTCGGTGCGGATCTTCTTGGTCATCTCATCCAGCGTCGTGTAGCCGGGCAGCTCGCACTCGGCGCGAACCAGTTCCTCCAGCGCCACCCCTCCGGCAGGCCGATCATCTCTCGGATGTGCTCGAAGACCACCGCGGGGACGTCCTTGAGCTTCGGGGAATATCCCAACCGCTGGCAGGCCTTCAACCACACCAGCAACGCCAGCAGATGCTGATCATCCTGCGTCTTGCCGCGCGTCCACTCCACCTCGGCCGCCGACGGAGTGAACACCTCCGCCAGCTCCCGCGCCGACACCGCCCGCGCAAACCTCGGGTACGCCGTCCGATCGATCGACGTCCCCCAAACCCCCCGAAACCATTCACTAACCAGCGTGAAGTCAGGAGTTCAACGACCGGCGATCAAGAGCGCGGCCCGTTTCCGCCGTATTCCGGTGGCACCCGTTGTGATCCGGCTTGGCGCTTGATCTGGGTAGCAGCCCTTAGGGCCGGAGGTCGTTGGACAGGTTGATCCGGATCTCCGTGTTGCGGTATCCGGCGCGCCCGAACGCGGCCGCCATCGGCGCGTTGCCCACGTCGGTGGTGGCGGTGATGCGGAACTCTCCGTTGGCCGCGTGGATGCGGGTGATCTCGGCGAGTATCTCGTCCACGTAGCCGCGCCCCCGGAACTCCGGGACCACCCCGAGATACCCGACGTTCACGTTGTACGGCGTTGCCGAGGGGATCGCCATTCCCGCCACCTCGCCCTCGTGCGTATAGGCGATCCGCCACCACTCCCGCTTGCCCGGCGCCCTGAGATAGAAGTCCATTTCTTCGCGCGCGGTCGCGTCCACGCCCTTGGCTGCCAGGTTCGCACGAGTCTGGGCGTCCAGGCTGCCGTCGGCGATTCTCGTGAATACCGTCAGGAACTCCTCGTCGGACGCCTCGGCGAACCGCAGCACGCCGGTCGCCGGGGGCACCCCGTCGGCGGGTGTCCACTCGAACTGCAGCCGCTCCACTTCCCGGGTGAGGCCGGCCGCGTGTGCTGCCGCCCGCCGCCATTCCACGGCCATCGAGGTGGCCGGATCGTCGCGCCAGCCGCCGGCTGCCTTGATCGCGTACTGCACCGGCTGCGGGAATCCGGTCAGCGCGGCCCTGATCAGCTCGGCGGCGATGGCGGCGCGGTCGCCCATGGCGGGATCCACGTCGAGGCAGTCGAGCGCGACCGGGTGCGCACTGTCCTTCGGCCCCCACCACAGCGCCCGTCCCACGACCTGGTCGTCAACCTCGGCGATCCACGTCCATTCCGGCCGGTACATGTTCTCGGCCAGATCTGCGAGGTAACGGTCGGCGGGGATCCAGCCGACGGGCTCGGCCACGCTCCACCTGGTCACGTGGTCGAGGTCGGCCGAAACGGTAGGGCGGTAGGAGATCATCTGCATAAGCTTAAGCCCTTTTGTCATCATTTGAGCCAAATGTCCGGCCATTCCTTGAAGCCCGGCACCGCCCCGCTCAGGGGCGGCGCCCAGGCCCTGGGCAGGGCGATCATGTCGCCGTATGCGCGAGGATCGCCGTCGCCAGTTCCTCGTGCACCTCCACCGGCAGCGTGTGCCCCATCCCCTCCACCATCATCAGCCGCGCCCCTGGGATCCGCTCCGCGATGAGCGCGCTGTGACCGGGTTTGGCGGGCTCGCAGGTGCCCTCGACGGCCAGGGTCGGCGCCTTGATCTGGTCCAGGACGCCCACCGGCTCGAAGTCCGGGTTCGCCGCCGCGGCCCGGCGGTGATTGGCCACGGCGGACAGATCGCGGGCTCGGTCGTAGATGTGTTCTTGCAGCAGGCGGGCGGCGTCCTCGTCGAAGGGCAACCCCGTCCCGTGCAGGACGCGCTGCTCGGCGATCATGAGGTCGATCTGCTCGCGCCGGCTGGCGGGCGGCGGGCTCGTGATCAGCGCACGGAAGAACTCGACGAACTCCGGCGCCGGCGGTGGCAGGCTGCCTTCGGGCTGCGGCTCGCCCATCAACGCCCGCATGATCACCGCGCCCTCAGCGCCGCCGAGCGGCGAAGAGCCGATGACGGTGAGTGTGCGCACCCGCTCCGGCCGCTCCACCGCGATCAGCTGGCCGAGCAGCCCGCCCGCCGAGTGGCAGACCAGATGAGCGCTGTCCAGGCCATGCGCGTCCATCACCCGCAGTACGTCGTTCTTGATGTCGTCCCATGTATAAGGCTCCTTGTCGAAGTCGATGGTGTCCGAGTGGCCGGTGTCGCGGTGGTCGTATCGGATCACGCGCCGGCCACCGGCCGTCAGCCTGCCGATAAACGCGTCCGGCCACAGGACGCCCTGCGACATCGAACCCATGATCAGCAGGATCGGCGCGTCCGTGGCGGCGCCGAACTCTTCGCTCCAGATGTTGTTCTCAGGCATGTTCAAAGCATGTCCTGTCCCGCTACCGGTGCCTTCTGTAGAACTACTGGGGACGTCAGTTCAGTACGGGTGCCGACGCCTACCTTCGGATAGATCCTGTAGAGGTGATACTCGACCGTCCGCGGGCCGAGAAAGAGCCGGGCGGCGATCTCCTTGCTGGACAGGCCGTCGGCGACCAGGCTGGCGATCCGCAGCTCCTGCGGGGTCAGCGTGTCGAGCCCCGACCCTCATGGCTCCTGCGTGCTCTCGCCCGCCGCGCGCAGCTCCGGGTGTCGGTAAGCGCTGGCGGACGCGGCCGCCGGAGCCGCCCACGCACACGCGAGGCACGACACCATGGAGATGTCGACGATGATCGCCGTCATGTAGGCGGCCGTGTGACGCAGGGCTTCTTTCTCCTGCCCGCTAGATCCAGCCGCGCTCCCCCGGTGCCGTCCTGGGGAAACACCCGCCACCTCCTTACTCCGGCCACACCTCCGTCACGTCCCTCGCCAAGTACGTTCGCGTCTCCCCCGAGGCCCTGTGCCCGCCGGCAGCAGGGCCGCGACCCCGCCGCGCGCCGCCGCTGACGGGGCGCAGGGCGAGCCCAACCCTGCACAAGGGTGTCAGAACTCCTCATTTCTGCGAGCACGACCCACGAGCCGAAAAGATGCCCTGGGAGCGAGGTAGTCACATATCGTCAGCGGCCAGAACCGAGGTCTGGCCGCTGACGCGATCCCCTAACGGTCGCTGATCATCATTGACGGTTACGCCCTGCCGGTCTTTGCCCGATCACGCTGACTTTCGTGCAGGAGCGACCGCAGTTCGGCGGTGTTGATGATGTGGGCCAGTCTCGGGAAAACGCTGGTCATCAGGGTCTGGTGGACTTGCGGGTCCGGGTCGGTGACGCCGTCGGAGAGGACATAGAGCTGGTAGTCGCGGTCGGCGGCATCAGCGACGGTGGACAGTACGACGCCGCTGGTGGTGATGCCGGCGATGACCAGGGTAGTGATTCCGCGATCCCGCAGTTGCCGGTCTAGGTCTGTCGTGGACAGCGCGCCGTAGCGGGTCTTGCGGACGGTGATGTCGCCGGGCTCCGGGGCAAGCTGATCGTGAAAGGCGCTGTCGGGCTCCTCGTGGTGCATGAGGTGCTGCTGGCCGAGGAAAGAGAAGGTCTTGTTGGCCGGTGGGATCGCCGCCCAGTCGGCTTCGGTGAATCCGACCCGCACGTAGGCGATGGCGGCGCCGTGCGCTCGCATGTCGGCGATGGCACCGGCCACTCGTGACAGCAGCGCTTCCGGGTTGGCCAGGCCGGGGAGCGAGGCCAGGATTCCGTGCTGGTAATCCATGATGAGCAGTGCGGCCGTCCGGGGGTCCAGCGCCGGGGGTGTGACGGTCATTTTTCTCTCCTTGGGTGATGAGGGGCGCCCTGGCACGCGAGATCGCGTGCCGGGGCCGACTACACGTTGGCGGCCCGTTAGGTGCGGCTGGGTGTCGGCTCCGGCTCGGCGAGGGGTGCCGCGGCGTGCCGGGGAAGCAGTAGCGGGGTCGTCATCAGGAGCACGCCGGCCAGGCCGATGGCCGTGCGCGGGCCGAGCAGGCCGCCCAGCACGCCCCAGGCGGCCGTCAGGAGCGCGGCCGAGGCCTTGGTCGTCACCGTCCAGGCGGACAGCGTGCGGGTGATCCGGTCGGGCGCGGTGCGATCGAGGCGGTAGGTGGCGTGGACGGGATTGAAGACCCCGCAGCAGAAGATCAGCCCGAGCTCGACGCCCATCACCAGCAGCAGCCCGCCGGTCCCCGGCCCCAGGAAGACCAGCCCGGCGGGCCAGATCGCGCGCAGCGTCCCGGCCACGACCAGGACCCGGTGCTGCCCGAACCGGGTGACGAGTGGCCGGGCCAGCCGCGCACCGAACAGCCCGCCGATCGCGGGCGCGGCGAAGGCGAGGCCGTACTGCCACGGTGTGAACCCGAGCCGGCCGAGCATCAGGACGGCCAGCAATGCGTCGGTGGCCATCAGCAGGCCGTTGAACAGGGCGGTGTTGAAGAACAGCGGACGCAGCGTCGCGTCGGCGAGGATGTACCGCCATCCGTCGAGCAGGTCACCGGCCCGCATGCGCGCGGCCTGCCGGCGCTCGGGCCTCGGCTCCTTGCCGCCCGCCGCGCGGATGCTCAGGGCTGAGAGCAGGTAGCTGACCGCGTCGGCCAGCACCGTCACCACCGGACCGAGCAGCCCGATCGCGGCACCGCCGAGCGGCGGTCCGATGACCGTGGTCGTCCAGGCCGTCGACTCGAAGCGGGCGTTGGCGACGAGCAAGTCCTCGGCCCGCAGCAACGTCTTCAGGTAGGCGCCGGAGGCGGCGCGGAAGGTGATGTCGGCCGCCGCGACGACGACCGAGACCAGCAGGAGCTGGACGAAGGAGAGCACGCCGAGCGCGAACGCGGCCGGAATCGTCAGCAGCGCCGCGAACCGCACCAGGTCCATCCCGATCAGCACCGGCCGCTTGCGGCGGAACTCCACCCACGGGCCCAGCGGCACCGCCACGGCCGCGCCCACCAGAGCCCCCACCGAGGACAACGCCGCGACCTCGGCCGGCCCGGCGTGCAACACCTGGATCGCGATCAGCGGGAACGCGCCGAAGGCGAGCCACGTGCCGACCGCGCTGGTCCCGAACGCTCCCCAGAGCCACCCGAACTGCCGCCCCAACCGGTTCCCGCTGCGCATGCCCGCCGCTCCTCGCCACTCGCTCGCACAACTGATTTGTGATCGCAAGCATCAAAGCGCGCGCCGAACCAGGGGATCAAACAACTTCATGGCCTTCAGCTACAACGAACAGTTGTATCTGTAGAGTGTGTCCGCATGGACCTCGACACCGTCCGGACCTTCGTCGCCGCCGCCGACGCGGGGCAATTCCAGGAGGCCGCCGCCGAGCTGGCGGTCACCCAGCAGGCCGTCTCCAAACGCATCGCCGCGCTGGAGCGCAACCTCGGCGTGCGGCTGTTCACCCGCACGCCGCGCGGCGCCGAGCTCACCATCGACGGGCAGGCGTTCCTGCCCCACGCCCGCGAGCTGCTGCGCGTCGCCGAGCGCGCGGTCGCGTCCGTGCGTACCGACAGCCGTCCGCTGCGCGTCGACATGATCACCTCACGCAGCGCGGCATCGGGCCTGATGCGCGGCTTCCACCGCGCGCACCCCGAGATCGACCTCGACGTGGTGATGCTGTTCGACATCGAGACGGCCCTCGCCGCCATCCGGTCCGGTGCGATCGACGCGTCCTTCCGCGCCGTCGCCATGCCAGGCCGGCCCTTTCCCGAGGACATCGAGTCCGTCCGGGTGCTCGACGAGCCGCTCCAGCTCCTCACCGGGCCCGCCCACGCGCTGGCGGGCGCCCGGTCGGTGACCCTGACCCAGCTCGCCGGGCACCGGATCTGGATGCCCGGCCTCGTCCCCGGAACCGAGTGGGCCGCCTACTACGACGACCTCGTCGCCGAGTTCGGCCTCACCATCGAGGCGACCGGCCCCAACTTCGGCTCCGACGCGCTCCTCGACACCATCGCCGACACCCCGGCCCTGGCCACCTTCATGGGCGAGCAGACCCGCCTCGTCTGGCCCGCCGGCCACGGCCTGCGCCGCATCCCAGTGACCGACCCCACGCCCGTCTACCCGCACTCGCTCCTGTGGCACCGCGACAACCCCCACCCCGCGCTGGCCACCCTCCGCGCCCACCTCGCCGCCACAGCGGCCGGCCACGGCGCCGCCGGGACCTGGGCGCCGGACTGGGCAATCCCGCGCTGAACGCCGCCTCGGCGGGCCGGACCGCTAAACCGAAATTCAGGAGGCTCGCCGCGCAGGCTGCCGACCTCAACCTGCACGACCTCTACCGCGTGGCGGCGGCAGGATCACTGGCCGAACTGGATGATGTACAGGGCTCTGCCCACCTGGCCGCGCTGGCGACCAACTCCGCCCTGGACGATCTTTACGGCATGGCGGCGGCAGAGGCACTGATCGAGCGGGCTACCAAGCACAGCCTGCCCGGCCAGCACCCAGCTGACGAGATGCGGCACCTGACATATGGGCGCCGCTGGCGTACCCGAGCCATCGCCTGGATCATCAGGCGGACTGGCAGAGTCCCGCGGCGGTTTCTCGTAGAGAACGGCTCTTCCACGAGGTAATGAGGACGACGGTAAGTGCCCAGGCATTAAGGCTGGGCTTCTCCCTGAACCTGGCCGAAACCGAACCAGGTTCCCACCGCGAGCAAATCGACGCCGTTATCGGCACGATCGGCGTCTGGCTCCTCCCCGGGCTGCCCAGACCGAAATCCCAGGCCGTACCGAGGACTTCTTACGCGCTGTGACCCGCGGAAACGCCGATCCTTTGGGCCATATGACGCGACTCTTACCAGCGGGCCGTCTAATGCGCTCTCGCGGAACACGAGACGGCCCAGCGCTACCCCGACGCCGTCGAACAGGCCCACGCGGAGCGCGTCGCCCGCCACGAAGGACTCCAGCTCAAGTAGCCGGTGCGAGTGCTCTTCCGCCTCGGCAGGAAAGCCACGTCACCGCAGGTCAGGGTTGGGTCCGTTGGATTCTGCTCTGTTGCCACTGGGACCCCGGTACGTGATGGTCGGCCACCCCGACACCACTGGCGAGGGCCAGGTGCCGGCCTCGCGCTGAACGAACGCAAGAGGCCCGCCGGATGTCAGCGGCGGCGTCAGGACGGCGACAGCCCCGTATCAGAGCGGTCGGCGATCGTAGGGGCATCGAAAGAACACCGCACAAGGAGCACACGATGCAGAAGTTCGACACCCCCGCCCCGATCGCCGCCGTCCTGCACATCCCCGCGGGACGC
>NZ_JBSFNK010000040.1:0-111785 GCF_053587055.1 Nonomuraea sp. NPDC003707
AAAACACCCACACCCCCCAACCGTAATACCCGCGCTGCTCTTTCGTTTTCTTCGGGTGGCCTGTGGCCCGGGGGCGCGCCGCGCCCGGCGCGCGGGCCCGCCTCGGTTGCGTACGCCACTCCCTTGTGCGTACAGTGTTCGCATAACGAGGACGACGTACTCGCGGTCTGGGAGAGTCTGATGCAAGCACGTGATTCGCGCCGCTGGCTGATCCTGGTGGTGCTGTGTCTCAGCACGCTCGTGCTGGTGATCGACAACATGGTGCTCTCGGTGGCGATCCCGCCGCTGACCGCCGACCTGGGAGCGAGTGCGCAGGACATCCAGTGGATCCTGGACTCGTACATCCTGGTCTTCGCCGGGTTGCTGCTGACGGCGGGCAGCCTGTCCGACCGGTTCGGCAGGCGCAGGGTCATGGTCATCGGGCTGGCCCTGTTCGGGATGGCCTCGCTGGCGGCCGCCTACGCCGCCGATCCGGTGACGCTGATCGCCGCCCGCACGGTGATGGGCATCGGCGGCGCGCTCATCATGCCGAGCACCCTGTCGATCCTGATCACCGTGTTCGACGAGCAGGAGAGGCGCAAGGCGATGGCCGCCTGGAGCGCGGTCGCCATGGTCGGCCTGGTCGGCGGCCCGGTGCTGGGCGGCGCGCTGATCGCCTGGTTCTGGTGGGGCGCCGTCTTCCTGATCAACGTGCCGATCGCGGCGCTGGCCATCGTCGCCTCGCTGGTGCTCATGCCCGAGTCCAAGGGTCCGCAGACCAAGCCCGACCCGATCGGAGCCGTGCTGTCGGTGGCCGGCATGTCGGCGCTGGTCTGGACGATCATCGAGCTGCCGCACGGCCTGTCCGTGCCGGCGCTGGCCGTGGCGGTCGTCGGGCTCGCCGGGTTCGTGATCTGGGAGCTGCGTACGCCGCACCCCATGGTCCCGCTCCGCCTGTTCCGCAACCGCACCTTCAGCGGCGGCAGCTTCTCGCTCACCCTGGTCCAGATCGGCAACGGCGGCCTGCTGCTGGTGCTCACCCAGTACCTGCAGTACGTCCTCGGCTACACGCCCACCGAGTCGGGCCTGGCCTTCATCCCGATGGCCGTCGCCTCCCTGGCCTGCAACACCCTCGGCGCGACCCTCGGCGCGCGGATCGGCAACCGTCGGCTGATCGTCACCGGGTTCGCCGTGAGCGCCGGTGGGTTCGCGCTGCTGAGCACCCTTGACACGTCGAGCGGCCTGGCCACCGCGGCCGTTTCGCTGCTCCTCATGGGAGCCGGCGGCGGCCTGGCCATGCCCGCCGCTGTCTCCGCCCTCATGGGCACGATCCCGGCCGAGCACGCCGGCGTCGGCTCGGCACTGAACGACACCATCCAGCAGGCCGGCGCCGCCCTCGGCATCGCCGTCCTGGGCAGCGTGCTCGCCAGCGCCTACACCGCGGCCATGCCCGCGACCGCGCCGGCGGCGGCCCGCCTCTCGATCGGGAGCGCGCTCGGCCTCGGCGACGCCGGGATCGCGGCCGCCGCCCGCGACGCCTTCACCACGGCCATGTCGTCCGCCTTCCTCATCAGCGCCGCCGGCGTGGTGGCGGCCGCCGTACTGGCCCTGCTGGTGATGCCCAAGAAGACCGCCTCGATCTAAGGAGAATGATCATGAACCTGAACTGGAACGCCACCGGCGACTGGGGCACGCTGGACTCGACCGGCCGCGGCTTCTACGTCGAGCACTGGCAGCGGCGGCTCGACGAGCTGTGCGCCGCCCACCACGTGCCCGGCGCGACCCTGGCCGTGCTGACCGGCGGGAACATCCACGAGTTGGCCACCGGCGTGCTGAACCGCGCGACCGGCGTGCCGACGACCCCCGACTCGGTGTTCCTGTCCGGCTCGATCGCCAAGGTCCACACCGCGACGCTGGTCATGCGGCTCGTCGGTGAAGGCAGGCTGGACCTGGACGCCCGGGTGGTGGACGTGCTGCCGGAGTTCGCCACTCCCGACGAGGAGGCCACCAAGGTGATCACCGTCCGGCAGCTGCTCAGCCACACCGGCGGGGTCACCAACGACTTCAATCATGACTCGGGCCGGGGCGACGACTGCCTGGCCAAGTACGTCGAGGCGGCCCGGGGCGTGGCCCTGGACTGCCGGCCCGGCACGGCCGTCTCCTACGGCGGCCTCGGCTACGTCGTGCTCGGCCGCCTCGTCGAGGTGCTGACCGGCAAGACCTGGGACGAGGCGCTGCGGGACCTGGTGTTCACGCCGCTCGGGCTCGAACGCTCCATGACGCTGCCGGAGGAGGCGCTCCGGTTCCGCGCGGCGATGAGCCACCTGGGGGAGCCGGGCCAGGACCCCGACCCGGCGCCCGTCTGGGACATGATGCCGCGCTCGGCCGGCCCGTACGGGCGGATCATCACCTCGTCCGGCGACCTCGTCCGCTTCGCTCAGATGCACCTGGCCGGCGGCCTGGCCCCCGACGGCACGCGCGTGATGCCCGCGGACGCGGTGGCGGCCATGCAGCGGCGCGAGGTGGACGTCCCGGACAAGTGGACTGTCAGCGCGGACGGCTGGGGCCTGGGCTGGACTCTTTACGACTGGGACGGCGTTTTCGGCTACGGCCACGACGGCGCCGCCATCGGCCAGTACGCCTACCTGCGTGTCGTCCCGCAGGCCGGCGTGGCCGTCGCGCTCATGACCAACGGGGGCGGGGCCCGGCAGGTGTACGCCGCCCTGTTCCGCGAGCTGCTGGCCGAGCTGGCCGGGGTACGCATGCCGGACCCGTTCGGCCCGCCGGCGGAGCCGATCGCGGTGGACATGACACCGTTCGTGGGCACGTACAAGCGCGAGGGCGTCGTCATCACCGTCAGCCCGAGCCGGATCCGGTACGAGTTCGTCGACGGCATGAAGGACCTGTCGCCGCCGCTGGAGGCAGATCTGACCCCGGTCTCGGAGACGGTGTTCGCGGCCTCGGGCATCGGGGCTTCGTTCAGCGAGGACTACATGCCCGTCGTCTTCTCGACCCTGCCCGACGGGACCCCGGTGTGCTACGTCGGGATGCGAGCCACGCCAAAGGTATCCGGCTGACCGACGGCGGGCGCACCCGCCGCCGGGCCCTGCCGTCAGGACGATTGCCGTGAGGGTCCTGGGCGTCGGGGCCCGGACCGTTGGGTGGGGCAGGGGTGTCGCGGGGTCAGACGCGGAGCAGGGACGGCCAGGTCTTCGGGCCGACGACGCCGTCCGCGCCGATGCCCTCCGCCTGCTGGAAACCGCGGACCAGCTCGACCAGCCCCGGGTCGCAGCGGGTGGACTTGAGCCAGTCCTCCAGCCCCACCTGCGCGTAAGCGGACATGGGGACTCGGCCCCGGGCGAACAGGCAGCCTCTGACGGTCTTGACGTCAAAGCTGTCGTCACCCGGCCGGACCATAGGCAGTTGCTTCACGATCTCCTCCGTCCAGGACGATGGGTCAGGCGCGGGGGCGCCTTGGATGAGGGCGGCGACGGCCGCCCGGAAGTCGTTCATGTCGATGGAGTGCGGGTCAGGCTTGGAGGTGTTGACCTCCCGGTGCGCCTTCACGCGCGAGGCGGGCAGCCCGAACTCGCGGCACAACTCCGCGCACAGCCGGATGTACGCGTCCTTCTGGACGTCGGGCCAGGGCTGGGTGCCGTCGTTCTCCGCCTCGATGCCGAGGGAGGCGGAGTTGGTGTGCATCGTCGACGTCGAAGGGGCGTTGTGCCAGCAACGCCCGGCGGCGATGACGTAGATGTGGCCGGATCTCCCGAGCCCGAACTGGGACAGCGGCCCGTCGAGGCCGGGGCGGCCGTCGCGGACCACCGCGAGCGACGGGTAGTCGCCGCCGCCGGCGGGGCCCGCGGTGTGGTGGCACACGACGCCCTGCACCTGGGGCTGCGGGCCGTGGCCGCGGGTCTGCCACCCGGCCACTTCGGTCACGGGGAATCCTGTGCGGCGGGCGACGTCGGCCAGCTGGGTCAGGTACGGCATAGGGGACCTCCCTCAAGCTTTTCGATGAGTCTCGCAACCGCCGATTAACGAAAAGTAGTCATGAGATTGCTATATGTGATCACAGCAGGGTAAAGGCGTGATCGCCGCGCTGAGCGGGGTTTCGGGGTGACACGGCACCGTCGCGCGGGCGATGGGCTGGGAGACGTCGTCGCTGGTCAGACGTCCTGTGCGGATCCATCGCCGGGGGCTGCGGGCGGTGACGGGGTGGATGACTACGGCTTTCCTGGTGATGCGGGGGCGGATGCTGACGGATCTTTAGCATGCCCTACTTGCCCGCGATCGAGGGAATCGAACGGGGATGCGCGATGCCCCAGCTCAGCCCGAGGCGGCCCGCCAGGGCGCCGGTACGGTGGCCGCGTAGGCGACCTCGCGAGCCCCCGTGAACGCGGCCAGCTCGGTCACCGCCGCCCCGACGGCCCGGACGGAGACCTCGTCGCCCGGGAGGCCGGGCTCCGGGAACAGGCCCTCGATCTCCAGCACCTGCTTGCGCCGGTCGAAGCGGGGCACCAGCCGCCCGATGAGCCGCTCGCCGTGCAGGATCGGCATGATGTAGTAGCCGTAGAGCCGCTTGTGCTTGGGCACGTACATCTCCGTACGGAACTCGAAGCCCCACAGCCGCTCGGTGCGCGCCCGATCGCAGATGAGGTTGTCGAACGGCGACAGCAGCGTGGTGCGCGGCAGCCACTCGCGCTCCAGCAGCCCGAGGACGTCACGGTGCACGTGCCAGCGCTCGGTGCCGCCCTCGACCTCGGCGGGCACCACGCGGCCGGAGCGCTGGAGCTCGTCCAGGACCTCGGGGAGCTCGGGATAGCGGTCGCGGATGAAGTGGCGCTCGATGTCGGCCACCCGGGCCACGCCGAGGGCGCGCAGCGCGTGCTCGGCCGCCAGTGAGACCGCCTCCCGCCGGGGCAGCGGCGTGGCGTCGGCCCAGGCGGGCAGCCAGCGCTCGGCCAGGTCCCAGTGGCGGGTGCGGCCCGCCCGGCCGGCCACCATGATGTTGCCCTGGAACCACAGGAAGTCGAGCATCCGCTCGACGCTGCGGCCGTTGGTCCACCCGCTCGACTGCCAGGGCACGCTCGTGAGGTCGTCGAACGCTCCCGGCGGCAGCGGACCGGCCGTGCGTAAGCGGTCGAGGACGTGCCGCCGCAGCCCGTCGTTGGCCTCCATCCAGCCGCGCACCCGCTGCGCGTGCGGGGACTCGCCCGTCGCATAGCCGCGCATCATGACGTGGTGGATCGGATAGTCCTCCGCCAGCACGATCGACGCGGCGTGCGCCCAGTATTCGAAGAGCCAGCGCTCCTGCCACAGCAGCGTGTCGAGGTCGGCGCGGTCGTAGTCGCCGAGCCTGCTCCAGAGCACCAGGAAGTGGCTGCGGGCCACCGCGTCGATCGGGTCGAGCTGCAGGCACCGTAGCGTGCGCAGCACCTGCCGCAGCCCGTCGAGGCCGCCGCCGGGGCGCGGGCCGGCCAGGTGCTGGCACGTCACTGCCAGGCGTCGCGCGCTCTCCAGGCTGAGGGCCAGCGGGTTCGGCATGCCGGCAGTTTACTCGAAAACACGTTCGTATGAGACGGGTTCAGAGCATCTTCGACAGCGTCTCGGCGCCCACGGCGACCAGCGTCACGGCCACCGAGACCACGGCCACGACGAGGAACGGGACGGCCCTGGAATCGGCCCTGTTCCACGTCGCATATTCCTGCACGAATCTGGAGCAGACCGTGACGCAGCCGATGGCGCCCGTCACGATCACACCGGCGACGCTCGTCCCCCCGATCATGTCGGCGACCAGGAAGAAGTAGATCAGCTCGAAGACGGCCAGCGTGATCGCCGTGACCGGTCCCCACTCCCGCCACACCGAGCGGCGCTGCGCGGCGTCCGCCCTGGCCTGGTGCGCCATCCGCCGGCGCTGCCGCTGGGTCAGGCGCCGGCGCTTCTCCGGAGGCACCGACACGAACCTGCCCGCCTGCCGACGGGCGCGCCTTCTCAGCCGCCGCTCACTCGTGACCATGTCCGCCTTTCCCCCGGGAACCCCGTTCTGATGAGAAAACGAGTCAGGCGAACGCGGGGTTCCGGTCAGAGCCGGCGCAGGCCGCGGATCAGCGCGTCGAGCGCGGCGGGGTAGGAGTGGGCCGGCGGCGTGGCGTACCCGACGACCAGCGACGGCGGGTGCCGGTCGCGGTCGCCGCGCATGTACTCGCCCAGCGGGTGCACGTCGACCGAGGCCGCCCGCGCCGCCTCCACGACGGCCCGCTCCGACGGCGCGGAGGGCAGTTCGAGCAGGGCGTGCAGGCCGGCGTCGATGCCGCGTACCCGGACGTCCGGCAGGCCGGATCGCACGGCGGCGACCAGCGTGTCCCGGCGCCGCTGGTAGCCGCGGCGCATCGTGCGCAGGTGGCGGTCGTAGTCGCCCAGCTCGATCATGCGCGCGAGGGCCAGCTGCTCCAGGGGCCGGGTCTCGCGCGCCCGCCGCTTGGCCTCCGTGAGCGGCTCCAGCAGCAGCGGTGGGCAGGCGATCCAGCCCAGCCGGACGGCGGGGCCGATGGTCTTGCTGGTCGAGCCCGCGTACACGATCCTGGACGGGCGGCGTGACTGGAGCGCGGCGATCGGATGCCGGTCATAGCGAAACTCGCCGTCGTAGTCGTCCTCGACGATCCAGCCGAGGCTGTCGTCCGCCCATTCCAGCAGCTCGGAGCGGCGCTCCGGCGCCATGCTCACACCCAGCGGAAACTGGTGCGCCGGCGTGCAGACGGCCACCTCGGCGCCCGAGTCGCGCAGCGCGTCCACGCGCAGGCCCGCCGCGTCCACGGGGACGGCGGCGACGCGCAGCCGGCCGGCCAGGAGGCGGACGTGGTCGCCGATGGCCGGGTCCTCCATGCCCGCCGTACGCACGCCAAGCTCGGTGAAGACCTCCGCCAGCAGGCCGAGCGCCTGCGTGTACCCGGAGCAGACGATCAGGTTGGCGGGATCGACCCGGACGCCGCGGGTCCGGCCGAGATACGACGCCAGCGCCGTACGCAGCTCGATGCGCCCCCGCGGGTCGCCGAACCCGAACACCTCGGTCGGCGCCTCCCGGAGGACGTGCCGCATCGCCCGGGCCCACGCCTCGCGGGGGAACGCGTACGCGTCCGGCCGCCCGGGCCGCAGGTCGTAGCGCCCCGACGCGGTGGCCTCCGCCGAGCCT
This sequence comes from Nonomuraea sp. NPDC003707, assembly GCF_053587055.1. NCBI lineage: Bacteria > Bacillati > Actinomycetota > Actinomycetes > Streptosporangiales > Streptosporangiaceae > Nonomuraea > Nonomuraea sp. NPDC003707. Next base: position 7,172 of record NZ_JBSFNK010000040.1, read on the forward strand.
GCCGACCTCCCGGAACGAGCCGGGGCCTCCGCGGTGCCCGCCGCCACGCGGGTGCCCGAGCCCTGCCGCGCCGTCAGCCAGCCCTCGGCCACCAGCTGCTCGTACGCCTGCGTCACGGTCCCCCGCGACAGCCCCAGCTGGGAGGCGAGATCGCGGCTCGACGGCAGGCGCGTGCCGGCCACGAGCCGCCCGCCGCGGATCGCGGACCGCAGCGCCTCCTCCAGCGCCCTGCCACGAGAACCCCAGCCGGGCAACTCCAGCAGGAGCTCGGGCCCGAGCGCGTCGGTCATGTAAATGGTCCAATTTTCCGGCCGATGACTGGACCATAATACTGGGACAGTTGTCTCCTAGCCTGGCCGTGCGAGCGTCGATCCGCCCGACCGCCCACGCCGCCCAACGCAAGGAAACCTCCGCATGCACGTCTTCGTCGCCGGTGCCGCCGGCGCCATCGGCCGTTACCTCGTCCCCCTGCTGGTCGAGGCCGGTCACCGCGTCACGGGCAGCTCCCGTACCGACTCCGGCCTCGACCGGCTGCGCGCCCAGGGCGCCGGCGCCGTACGGCTGGACGTCTTCGACGCCGAGGCGGTCGCCCGCGCGGTGGCCGAGGCCGCGCCCGACGCGATCGTCCACCAGCTGACCGCGCTGAACGGCGGCACCCCCGCCGACAACGGCCGCATCCGCAGGATCGGCACCCGCAACCTGGTCGACGCCGCCAAGCGGGCCGGCGTGCGCCGCATCGTCGCCCAGTCCATCGCCTGGGCGTACGAGGCGGGCGACGCCCCGGCCACGGAGGACACGCCGCTGGACGTGACCGCGCCCGCGCCGCGCTCGGGCGTGGTCGGCGGCGTCCGGGCGCTCGAAGAGGCCGTCGCGGAGCTGGACGAGCACGTCGTGCTGCGCTACGGGCTCTTCTACGGACCCGGCACGTGGTACCGGCCCGGCGGCCTCGTGGCGGACGTGCTGCGCAACGGCGGCCCCACCGGCGACCCGGCCTCGGTCTTCCTCAGCGGCCTGGCCGCCGACGCCGCGGTCAGCTCGTTCGTGCACGTCGAGGACGCGGCCGAGGCGACCGTCGCCGCGCTGCGCTGGCCGAGCGGGACCGTCAACATCGTGGACGACGAGCCCGCCCCCGCTCGCGAGTGGCTGCCCGCGCTGGCCGCCGCCGTCGGGGCTCCCGCCCCCGCTCCCACCGACGGGCGGGCCGGCTGGCAGCGCGGCGCCGACAACGGCCTCGCCCGCTCGCTCGGGTGGCGGCCGCGGCATGCCACCTGGCGCACCGGGTTCGGGAGCTAGGCCGGGCCCGGCCAGACGTTGTCCGGATGTGGCCGGACTTGCCCCCGGGCTCGCGCGCACCATGTTGCGGGTACGCGACATCGGGAGGTTCACCTTGCAACCGCCGCTCTTCCTGGAGACGGACCCGGCCGTGGAGGAGCCGGGGTTCGATCCCACGTTCGCCGGCGCGCGCCGCATCCGGCTCGACGCCACCTCATGGGTCGAGCACGTCCCCGGCTGGCTGCGCGGCAGCCGGCACCTGCTCGACTCGCTGCTGGCGAAGGCCGGCTGGGAGCAGCGCGACCGGTGGATGTTCGACAAGAAGTACGTCGAGCCGCGGCTCACCGCCGAGTACACCGACCTGGCCGAGGTGCCCGAGCCCCTGCTCCTCGCGATCACCGCCGCGCTGTCGGAGCATTACGGCGTCCCGTACGACGGGCTCTGGGTGAACCTCTACCGCGACCACCGCGACAGCACCGGGTGGCACGGCGACTGGCAGACGTGCAGGCGCGACGAGTGCGTGGTCCCGGTGCTCAGCCTCGGGGCGACCCGGCGGTTCCTGCTCAAGCCGAGGACCGGCGGGCGCAGCGTCGCGCTGACGCCGGCCGGTGGGGATCTGGTGGTGATGGGCGGGCGCTGCCAGCGCGACTGGCGGCACTGCGTGCCCAAGCAGACGGCTCCGGCCGGGGTCCGGATCAGCGTCAACTTCTCCAGCCGCCTCCAGGCCACGCACGCATGACGTACATCTAGGACATGACCACGTACTCCGCCGTCGTCACCACCGGCATCTACTGCCGGCCTGGTTGCGGAGCCAAGCCGTTGCTCCGCAACACGCGCACGTACGAGCACCCGGCCGCCGCCGAGGCCGCGGGGTTCCGGGCGTGCCTGCGCTGCCGGCCGTACCGGGTGGCGGCCTCGATCGAGGCCGGCGCGCCCGAGCTGGTGTGCCGGGCGTGGCAGCTGATCATCGACGGCGTGCTGGACGGCGGCACCGAGGCGGCGCTGGCGGCGCGCATCGGCATGTCGCCGCGGCACCTGCGCCGGCTGTTCCTCAGGCACCTGGGCGCGACGCCCGACCAGCTCGCGCGTTCGCGGCGGGCGCACTTCGCCCGGCGGCTCCTGGACGACTCCGAGCTGACGGTGCTCGACGTGGCCTTCGCCTCGGGGTTCGGGAGCCTGCGGCAGTTCAACCGGACCATGCGGGAGGTGTTCCGCGCCGCGCCGTCCGACCTGCGCGAGCGGCGGCGGCGCGCCGACCGGCTGGTGGCCGACGGCGGGCTGGTGCTGCGGCTGCCGTTCGTGCCCGGCTACGACTGGGCCGCCGTGCGGGACTTCCTCGCCGTACGGGCCGTGCCGGGGGTCGAGGAGGTGGACGGCGACACCTATCGGCGCACGATCACCGTGGACGGCGCGCCCGGGGTGCTGGAGGTGTCGCCGGGCGGCGAGGGACACCTGCTGCTGCGGGCCCACCTGCCGTACTGGGAGGGGCTGATCCACGTGGTGGGGCAGGTCACGCGGCTGCTCGGCGTGGAGGCCGACCACGGGGCGGGGGTGGCGGCGCTGTCGGCCGATCCGGTGCTCGGACCGCTGGTACGGGCCCGTCCGGGGCTCGCCGTGCCGGGGGCCTGGAGCGCCTTGGAGGTCGGGGTACGGGCCGTGCTCGGGCGCGGCAGGACACCGGGGGAGACGGCGGACCGGCTCGGGGCGCTCGTGGCCACACTGGGGACGAGGGTGCCCGGGCTGCCGGGCGGCCTCACGCACACCTTCCCGGAGGCGACCGCGATCGCGACGGAGGCGTCCGTGACCGCCGCGGAGGCGTCCATGATCGGGGCGGAGGCGACCGCGACCGGGGCGGAGGCGTCCGTGGTCGGGGCGCTCGCCGCCGACGTGGCCGGTGAGCACGAGGCGCTCGGTCACGGCGCGGGCCCGGACACGATGGCGGCCCTGCCGTACGCGGATCGCGATCTACGCCACGACCTGGCCTTCCGGCTCGGGCACCCCGATGCGTTCCCCCTGGCCGACCCCTCTCTCCGCGCCGCACTCGACGATCTCGGCCTCGACCCCGCCGCCTGCCTGGAACGGTGGCGCCCCTGGAGCTCGCTGGCGGCGGCCCACCTGATGGCCCACGGCGACGCCCTCCAGCCCGCGCCCCACCCCCGCGAGCTCGCGCCCCACTCCGCAAGCCCGCGCCCCGCCCCCCGCTAGTCCGCGCCCCACCAGCCGCGGCGGGCGGCGAGCAGCCCGGCCTGGAAGCGGGTGCGCGCGCCGAGCCGGTCCATCAGCTCGCTGACCCGCCGATGCACGGTCCGCAGGCTCACGCCGAGCTGGCGCGCGACCGCCTCGTCCTTGAGCCCGGCCGCGAGCAGCGTGAACAGCTCCGGGTCGGGCAGCTCGGCCGGGCCGGAGGGGAGCGTCGCGAGCGGCTTGGCGGGCAGCGGCAGCGCCGACCGCCACAGGACCTCGAACAGCGTGACCAGCGCGTCGAGCAGCGTCGAGGAGTGCACGATGACCGCGCTGTCGGCGTGCGAGGTCGCGGCCGTGCTCAGCGGCAGGATGGCGGTCCTCCGGTCGGCGATGGCCAGCTTCATGGGGACCTCGGGGCTGATCCTGGCCTGCTCGCCGGCGGCCACGGCCTCCTGGGCGAGGCGCAGCTTGCCGGGGATCTCCAGGGCCGCGGCGTCGTAGATGCCGCGCACCAGGAGGCCGTGCGCGAGGCGGTCCATCTCGGCGACGTTCTGCTGGCCGGGGTCCTGCGCGTACGGCGGCCGGTCCAGCACCAGGAGCTCCTCGGTCGCGGTCTGCTGCAGTTGCGTGAACCGCTGCACCACCGCCGCCTGGCCCTGCACGACCTCGACCAGCTCCTCGGGGGCCTGGTTCTCCGTACGCGGCGTCTCGGCGAGCAGCGCGAGGGCGGCCAGCCGCGCCTGGGCCAGCCCCTCCTCCCGGCGCGAGATCAGGGCGGCCACCGCGACGTCGGGCCGGGTCGGCAGGAACCGGACCGGACGGCCCGCCATGCGGCTGACCAGGCCCAGCGCCTCCAGCCGGGAGCAGGCGCGGCGCAGGGCCACCGTGGTGCGGCCGGTGTGCGCGGCCAGCTCGGGCAGCGTGGCGCGGGGCCGGCGCAGCAGGTCGCGGTAGATCCGCTCGTCCTCGGCGTCCACCCCGACGGCGGCGAGCGCGTTCTCGTCCGTATCCATGATCGGCAAGTGTGTCAGATACCTGCCATGTCACAAACCCGCCCTTCGTCGGCCTAGCCCGTGCACTCCCGTGCCCGATAGGACGGATCCGTAAGTCCGGCCTGTTCGGGGAGGCAGTGTTGAAGAAGGCATTCACCATCGGAGTCGCGACCGCGCTTGTGGTCCTGTCGGCCGCCGGGCCCGCCGCCGCGGACGACGAGCCCTTCGGCCGCTGGCGTCAGCCGGCCTGCGGGACCGTCAACGGCGACGGCTCGGTGACGTACACGCGCAACGACGGCAGGACGATCGCGCCGACCAGCCAGGTGCTGCGGCCGGTCGTCTACACCACCGGGCTCGTCGCCCTCGACCGTCCTGACGAACTGCTCGCCATGTCGAACAACGCGCTGCTGACCTCGCAGGACGCGGGCTGCACCTGGGCGACGGTCGGCAAGGTGAACGGCAGGAACACCGAGCTGGTCGCGGCCCGCGGCGGCCGGGCCTACGCCTGGGACCGCGACGGCAACCTCACCCTCGCCACGTCCGGCGCCCTCACCCAGCTCACCTCACCCGCCGGCGAGGTGGCCGGGCTCGGCGTCGACCGCTACCGCGGCGACCGCCTGCGGGTCTCCGACGGCCGCGGGCAGCTCCACGAGTCGCGGGACGGCGGGCGCACCTGGCGGACCGTCGGGGTGCCCGCCTGGGCGCAGGGCGATCTCGTGCTGGTCTACACGGCGGTGTTCGACCCGTACGACCTGAACCACGTGGTGGTGGGCGGCTCCGACACCGGCGCCCGCGTCACCTTCGACGGCGGCCGGACCTGGACCGCCTCCACCGGCCTGAGCAAGAACGGCGGCAAGGTCAACGTGTTCAGCGCCGCGATCTCCCCGGCCGCCCCCAACGTCGTGTACGCGATGGGCCTCGACATCGGGGAGGCCGACGGGGGCGCGCCGTCCGGCGGGCGGCACATCTACCGCTCGTTCGACGGGGGCCGGCGCTTCGCCCCGGTCGTGGACCACGGCGACGGGGTCACCCTCGCCAACGGCCCGCTGCTCGCGCCCCACCCGACGGACCCGGGGGTGCTGTACTTCGACTTCGGCACGGGATGGGCGGCGACCGGCACCGACATCTACAAGTACGACGCCCGCCGGAACCGGGTCACCGTCAACCACAACGCCTACGACCGGGTCACCTCCATCGCGTTCAACCCGTCGAACCCCGGAGTGATGTACCTGGGGGTCGCCGAGGAGGTCTAGCGACCCGCCCCACCCCGCCGACGCCACCCCTGTCCCCTAAAGGACCCCAGTGGCCAGCTCTCCCAAGGGACCCCGGCCACGTGTGGTGAACGGCTGGGGCCCTGGTCTTGTCCCGGTTGCTGCTGAAGCGAATGGTTAAGGAGCGCTTGTCTGTTCTTGAGATACCCGTGGTGCTACGGTGTGTGCCGTTCCCGATCGCATGCGTGAAAAGGGCACACCACCCCCCGCTCTGAGGACTCCCAGAACATGCAAGCAGACGTACCTCAACGGACGACACAGCGAAGGCTCTCCCCGAAGGAGCTGGCGGTCACTGCCTCCCTGGGCACGTTGATCGTCACCGCCGGTCTGTGGCTGTGGGCGATCCTGGCCGCCCCGGCCGGCGCCATGGGGCTGATGGCGGCCGTCGGCGGAGGCTCGGCCCTGCTGCTGGCCGGCGCCGCCGGCGCGGCCGTGCACTACGCCGCCACCGCCCGCCAGCTGCGCGAGCAGGCCAGGTGGGCGGAGGCGCGCTATCTGTGGCTGCGCCGCGAGAACGCGCGGGTGGCCGAGGAGGCGCTGCCCGCGCTCGGACGCCAGGTACGCGAGGGCGTGCCGCTCGCCGACGCGCTCGCCAGCGTGTCGCGGATCGTGGAGACCTCGGTGCAGCCGCTCGTCCAGGCGATCGGCAGCGAGCTGGACCTGCTCCAGCGCGACCGCGCCGCCGCCCAGAAGGCACGCGCGGTGGCGGAGACCAACGCCCGCGCGGCCCGCCAGGCGATGGAGGACGAGATCTCGCGGCTGTCCGCCGAGACGATGCCGGAGCTCGTACGGCGGATCCGGACGGACCGGATGTCGGTCCGCGCGGCACTGGCCGAAGTGGGCCAGCCCGCGTACGGCCCGCTGCGTGACCTGCTCGGCGAGACGGCGGAGCAGCTCGGCGAGAGTGAGCGCGGGGGCGCCGCGGTCATGGCCGCCTGCGCCGGCGCCGCGGCCCGGGTGCAGGCCCAGGCGACCAGCCTGCTCGCCCAGCTGCGCGGCCTGGAGGAGCAGTACGGCGAGCACGAGGAGATCCTCAGCGACCTGCTCGACCTCGACCACCGGGTCTCCCAGCTCAGCCGCCTGGCCGACAACATCGCCCTGCTGAGCGGCGGCCGGTCCGGGCGGCGGTGGACGCGGCCGATCGTCATGGAGAGCATCCTGCGCGGTGCAATGGGCCGCATCGGCGCCTACCGCCGCATCCGGCTCCATTCCACCAGCACCGTCGCCGTGGCCGGGTACGCCGCGGAAGGCGTGATGCACACGTTGGCCGAGCTGATGGACAACGCCGCCACGTTCTCGGCGCACGGCACGGAGGTGCACGTGTACGCGGACGAGGAGGACGCCGGCGTGGTGATCACGATCGACGACAGCGGCCTCGGCATGCGGCCGCGCGAGCGGCACCACGCGACCAAGCTCGTGTCCGAGCCGCTCGACCTGCGCACGCTCTCCGGCACCAGGCTGGGCCTCGCGGTGGTGGGGCGCCTGGTCGACAAGTACGGCCTCACGGTGAGCTTCCGGCCGTCGGCCCGCGGCGGCACCGGGGTCGTGGTGCTGATCCCGCGCGTACTGATCACGCAGCCCAGTACGGCTGCCGCGCAGCCGCCGGCCGTGCCCGCGCAGGCAGCGCCGCCCACGGAGTCCGTGCCAGCGGAGGAGCATCCGACCGGCGAGGAGCTGCTGCCCAGGCGGCAGCGCGGGCAGACGCTGGCCGAGGCGATGAAGGCGCGGCAGGCGCCGGCGGCCCGGCCGGTGGCGCGCGAGGGGCGCGACTCGGCGGCCAGGTTCGCCGCGTTCCGCCAGGCGGGCGGCCGCAACCGGACAACGTCTCCGCCGGCCGAATCCCCGGCCACTGCTCCAGCCGCGGACGATGCGTGAGCACGCGCCGTCGGTCACCGGAACTTATCGGATCACAGTAAGGAGGCAGGGGCGGCCCCTCCGGCGCCCGCGCCGGACGCCCGCCCCGTCGTTTCGATGAGCACTATCGACGCTGCAGGCACCACCGATCGCGAGCTCGACTGGCTGCTTGAGAACCTCAAGGAGAAGACCCCCGGGGTCAGGTACGTCCTCGTCCTGACCAGGGACGGACTCAAGATGTGCGTTACCGCCGGCCTGGAGCGGGACCGCGCCGACCAGCTCGCGGCCCTGGCCGCGGGCATCCAGAGCCTGTCGCTGAGCGCCTCCGCCGAGTTCGGCGACGGCATCGGCGCGGGGCAGGCGATGGTGGAGTTCGCCGGCGGGCTGCTGCTCATCGTGCCGGCCGGCGAGGGCGCCCACCTCGCCGTGGTGGCCGACGAGGACGGCGATGTGGGCCTGATCGCGCACAACATGAACGAGATGGTCGAGCAGATCGGCGTCTTCCTCTCCGCGGCGCCGCGGAGAGCGCAGCCCAGCGACGATCGCCCATGACGCCGCGCCCGATCGACCGGGAGAACCCGGACCGGCTCTACACGGTCACCGGCGGCCGCACCCGTGCCGACGAGAACGCGTTCGACTCGGTCTCCCTGATCGTCAGCGAGTGCGAGCCGGCCCCCGGCATGCAGTCGGAGCACGTCAGGATCCTCCAGCTGGCCCGGCAGCCGACGGCGGTGGTGGAGATCTCCGCCGAGCTGCGGCTGCCGGTGAGCGTGGTGAAGATCCTGCTGCGCGACCTGCTGGACACCGGCCGCATCACCGTCCGTCACCCGTCGGCCGCCCTCCAGTTCGGGCGGCCGGATCCCGAAACTCTGAGGCAGGTGCTCAGTGCCCTCCAAGACCTCTGACGACGTACGTACACCGCTCCGCGAAACCGCCCTGGACGCACTGAAGATCGTGGTCGTCGGCGGCTTCGGCGTGGGCAAGACGACCATGGTCGGCTCGGTGAGCGAGATCCGCCCGCTGAGCACCGAGGAGGTCATGACCCAGGCCAGCGTGGGCATCGACGACGCCAGCCGGGTGCGGGAGAAGACCACCACCACGGTGGCCTTCGACTTCGGCCGGATCACGGTGACGCCGGACAAGGTCCTGTACCTGTTCGGGGCGCCGGGGCAGGAGCGCTTCTGGTTCGTGTGGGATCAGCTCTTCGCGGGCAGCCTGGGCGCGGTCGTCCTGGTGGACACCAGGCGCGTGGAGGACTCGTGGTACTCCATCGACCGGCTTGAGCACCACCGGATGCCGTTCGTCGTGGCCGTCAACCGCTTCGCAGACGGGCCCTCGCTGGACGCCGTGCGCGACGCGCTCGCGCTGTCGCCCGACGTGCCGCTCATCGAGTGCGACGCGCGGAAGCGGTCCTCGTCCAAGCACGTGCTCATCACGCTCGTGGAGCACATCACCCGTATGAACGCCCGTTCGGCCCCGGAGAGCACGTCGTGACCAACCCACTGCTGGAGGGCTACACCGGCCACGCCGACGCCGTGCGGATGTACGGGCCCGAGGTCTTCGCCGACCCGTCCGCGGTGTACGAGGAGATGCGCCGCAAGCACGGCCCGATCGTGCCGATCCTGCTCGACGACGACGTACCGGCCTGGCTCGTGGCCGGCTACCGCGAGCTGCACCACGTGACCAGCCAGCCGCAGCTCTTCGGCCGCGACCCCAGGCGCTGGAACCTGAAGGACCGGATCCCCGAGGACTGGCCGTCGCGGGCGTACCTGGAGTGGACGCCGTCCCTGATGTTCACCGAGGGCGCCGAGCGCAAGCGGCGCGGCGGCGCCATCGGCGACGCGCTGGACACCATCGACCGCACCGAGCTGACCGCGATCTGCGAGCAGGTCGCCGACCTCCTGATCGACGAGTTCGCCGGGTACGGCCGGGCCGACCTGATCGCCCAGTACGCCTACCGGACCCCGGCCCAGGTCATCGCCCGGCTCTACGGCCTGGCGGAGTCCGAGCTGCCGGAGCTGATCGAGGACCTGGGCTTCATGCTGGACGGCGGCGAGGAGTCCTTCGCCGGGTTCCTCCGCGTCCAGGACCGCATGGGCGGGCTGATGGCCGCCAAGCGCGACCGGCCGGGGCACGACCTCACTTCTTACCTGCTGGCGCACCCGGCCGGGCTGTCCGAGCTGGAGATCATCCAGGACCTGCTGGTGCTGATAGCGGCCTCCCACGCCGCCACCGCCAACTGGATCGGCAACACGCTGCGGCTCATGCTGATCGACGACGACTTCTCGATGACGCTCCAGGGCGGCCGCAGCAGCGTCGGCGAGGCGCTGATCAGGGTGCTGTGGATGGACCCGCCCGTGCAGAACATGCCCTCGCGCTTCGCCGTACGGGACTGCGACCTGGGCGGGAAGCGCGTGCGCAGGGGCGATCTGTTGCTGCTCGGGTTCGCGGCGGCCAACGCCGATCCGCAGGTGCGGCCGGCCGCGCACGCCCATTCGGGCGCCAACCGGGCGCACATGTCGTTCAGCCACGGCGAGTACGGCTGCCCGTTTCCCGCGCCGGAGCTCGGGGAGATCATCGTCAAGACGGCCATCGAGGTGCTGCTGGACCGGCTGCCCGACGTTCACCTCCTCGGGGAGCCGGAGGAGCTGCGCTGGCGGGCGTCGGTGTGGATGCGTGGCCTGGAGGCCCTGCCCGTCGGGTTCAGCCCGACCGGCCCCGTCGGTCAGGGGCCGGTCGAGGACTGGAGGATGTGATCAGCGGACGGTCTCGCCCGTGGCGCTGAGGTCGCGGCGGAAGGACTCCGGCGCCTTCCACACCGCGAACATGGTGATCAGGGCGCCGAGCATGACGTACCCGGCGACCAGCGGCCAGCGGGCGCCGTCCGCGCCGGCCAGGGCGGTGGCGACGAACGGGGTCAGGCCGCCCGCGAAGATGGAGGCGATCTCGCGGCCGGCCGCGGCGCCGGTGTAGCGGCGCTCGGCGGGGAACAGCTCGGCGAAGAACGCGGGCTGGATGGCGTTGATGGCGTTGTGCCCGAGGTTCAGCACCAGCACGTAACCGAGCACGATCAGCACCATCGACCCGCTGCGCAGCATCGCGAAGAACGGGAAGGCCATCACGAACACCACGACCGCGCCGAAGAAGTAGACCGGACGCCGCCCGATCCTGTCGGAGATCGCGGAGAACACGCCGTGGCTGATGAAGGAGAGCACGGCGGCGATGAGGATCGCGTTGTTCAGCTGGCTCTTCTCCAGGCCGAGCGCGCTGCTGCCGTAGGACAGCGCGAACACCGTGAGCAGGAAGTACGGCAGCGCCTCGGCGAAGCGGAGGCCGATGATCAGCAGCAGGTTGCGCCAGTCGTCCACGAAGATCGTACGGATCGGGCCGTGCTTGGGCCGCTCGGCCTCCACCGCGCCCGCCTCACCCTCCTTGTCACCGGCCACGGCCTCGGTGAAGACGGGGGTCTCGTGCAGGCTGCGCCGCATCCAGAACGTCACGATGAGGACGACGGCCGACAGCAGGAACGGGATCCGCCATCCCCAGCTCAGCAACTGATCGTTGGGGAGCGTGTAGATGTAGGCGAAGACCCCGGTGATGAGGATCTGCGCGGAGAAGCCGCCGGTGTTGGGCCAGGCGCTGAAGAAGCCGCGGCGGTTCGGCGGCGCTGACTCCAAGACGATGATCATGGAGCCGCCCCACTCACCGCCGACCGCGAACCCCTGCATCAGCCGCAGCACCACCAGCAGGATCGGGGCCCACATCCCGATCGTCCCGTAGCTCGGCAGCAGGCCGATGAGGATGGTGCTGAGGCCCATCACGACGAGCGTGACCATCAGGGTGGACTTGCGGCCGTGCCGGTCGCCCCGGCTGCCGAAGAAGAGGCCGCCCAGGGGTCTGGCGAGGAAGCCGACGGCGAACGTGCCGAAGGCGGACAGCGTGGCCACGAAGCCGCTGGCGTCGGGGAAGAAGACTTTGGGGAAGACGACGGCGGCCGCCGTCCCGTAGACGAGGAAGTCGTAGTACTCCAGCGTGTTGCCGAGGAAGCTGGATGCCGTGACCTTCCAGGTGTAGCGAAGATCGGGCTTCGGAAGGGTCGCGACCATGGCGCCTCCCTTTCTGCTGGCGGCTTCGATGTTTCCGCAGTGGTTCAGTTGTCGCACACTATTACTTGGAAGACGGTTAACCGTCAACGGTCATCCGTTAACGTTGACCGTATGGAGTTGTGCGGGATAGTCTCCGTTCGGCGAAGAACCTTCGGGCGGGAAGACGAGAGGAGAGCTGGTGACGATCACCAATCCGCTGCGTAATCCACCGCTCGGTGATCAGTTGCTCATCCAGCTCCGCTCGCTCATCGTGCGTGGCGAGCTGATCGTGGGGACGCACCTGGTCGAGGGCCGGATCGCGGAGCAGTTCGGGGTGAGTCGCGGGCCGGTCCGCGACGCGCTTCGCCAGCTGGAGATCGAAGGGCTGGTCGAGACGCGCAAGCGGGGGGTCTTCGTCCGCGGGTTGTCCGACAAAGATCTCCAGGAGCTTTACTCGCTGCGCGGCGCTCTGGAGAGCCTGGCCATCAAGGAGACCATCGCCCGCCTCGACGCCGCCGACTGGACCTCGATCGACGAGGCCGTCGAGCAGATGCGGGCCGCCGCGGACGACCGCGACGCCGCCAAGTTCGCCGCCGCGGACCTCGACTTCCACAGCGGCTTCTACGTGATCGGCGACAACCGCTGGCTCACCGCCACGTGGGCGCTGCACCGGCCGCTGTTCGCGGCGGTGCTGGAGATCACCAACACCGCCCGTGACCTGGTCCCCGTCGCGCAGGACCACGCCGATCTGCGGGACGTCGTCCGCTCGGGCGACGTCGACGCCGCGCTCGTCGCGCTCGTGTCGCACCTCGACGGCTCCTGCGACCGGATCCGCGCGACGCTGATCGAGCGGGAGCGCACCCAGCCCGCCCTCTAGCCTCCTCGTCCCACCGCCCGCGCCGGACCTTCCAGGGGTCCGGGGCCCTCCTTCGCCTGCCATCCCTCAACGAGCTGAGGCCCGCCGCGCCTCGACAACGAAAACCACTGACGAACCGAGGCCTTGCCATGCCAGAAAACACCCGGCGCCGCGCCGAGATCCTCTCCGCCGTCCCGACCTTCTTCGACGAGGCGGGCGAGCTCGACCACGCCACCGCCAAGGCGCACTTCACGGATCTCGCGAGTCGCGTCGACGGTGTCTTCGTGTGCGGCACCACCGGCGAGTTCCCGGCGCTGGACCGGGCCGAGCGCCGGGCGGTGACCGAGATCGCGCTGGCCGTGTTCGGTCCCGACCGAGTCGTGGTGCACGTCGGCGCCGCGGCCACCCGGGAGGCGGTGGCGCTGACCCGCGACGCCGTCGCGATGGGGGCGCGCAGGCTGGCCACGCTGACCCCGTACTACCTGCCCGCCGACAACGGCGCCGTGCTGCGGCACTTCGCCGCGGTGACGACGGCGGCCGGTCCGGCCGCCGTCTACGGCTACCTGTTCAGCGAGCGCTCCGGCGTGGTCGTCGAGCCCGCGGACTTCGCCGCGATGGCCGCCGAGACCGGGCTGGCCGGGGCCAAGCTGAGCGGTCTGGCCGCCGACCGGTTCGCCGAGTACCGCGCGGCGCTGCCCGCCTCGGCCGGGCTGTGGTCGGGCTCGGACACCAGGCTCGCCGAGGTCGTCCGCGGCGGCGGCAACGGGGTCGTCTCGGGTCTCTCGTCGGCCTTCCCGGACCCGTTCGCGCGGCTCGCCGACGCCGTGGCCGCCGGGGACGCCGAAGCGGAACGTTCCACGCAGGCTCGGGTGGACGAGGTGCTGGCCGCGCTCGGCGGCACCGTGGAGGGCATCAAGCTGGCGCTGAGCCTCCTGGGCCGCGGTACGGGCGCCCTCCGCATGCCGGCCCCCGAGATCGGCCCGGAGCAGCGGCAGCGCATCGCGCGGCTGGCCGAGACCGCCCAAGCACGATGATCACGGCGCGGGTGACCAGATGAGCGAGGCCGAGCGGATCCACCGGGAGTTCGTGACCGTCGACGACCCCCGCTGGACGCAGTGCCACGCGTCCACGCTCGCGGTGGCGGACGGCACTCCCGTCGTCGCGTGGTTCGCGGGCACCAGGGAGGGCACGCCCGACAACCGCATCCGCATCGCCCGCGGCGGCGAGGTGCGCACCCTGGAGACGGGCCGGGACGTCGCCCACTGGAATCCGGTGCTGGCGACCGGCCCCGACGGCGCCCTGTGGCTGTTCTGCAAGGCCGGTGCGCGCATCTCCGAGTGGATCACGCTGGTCACCCGCTCGCACGACGGCGGAGTCACGTGGGAGCCGGTACGCGAGCTCGTCCCGGGAGACCGGTCCGGCGGCCGCGGCCCCGTCAAGAACCCGCCGCTGCTCGCTCCCGGGGGCGGCCCCTGGCTGGCGCCCGGCTCGACGGAGCGGTGGGGCGAGCCGCCCCGGTGGGACCCGTTCGTGGACGTCTCCGACGACGGCGGGCTGAGCTGGACGCATGCCTCGATCCCCGTGGACCACGACGCGCTCACCGGCGCCGGGCACATCCAGCCCGCGCTGTGGTGGGGTGCGAGCGGCCCGGTCGCGTTGATGCGCAGCACCGAGGGGCGGGCGTACCGCTCGACCTCCCCCGACGGCGGACGCACCTGGACGCCCGCCGAGCCCACGGGCCTGCCGAACAACAACAGCGGCCTCACGGTGGTCGCGCTGCCGTCCGGGCGGGTGGCCTGCGTGCACAACCCGGCCGCCGAGTCGTGGGGCAGCCGCTGCCCGCTCGTCGTCTCGCTGTCGGACGACGACGGGCTGACCTGGCACGCCGGTCCGACCCTGGACGACGGCGTGCTCTCCATAGACCCGGCCGTGCTCCGGCTGCCGCCGGCCGGCGCCGCCGCCCCGGGGTTCGCGCCCGGTGACGACGGCGTCGTGACCAGCGGCGTCGCCGAATACAGCTATCCCTTCGCCGTCGTCACCCCCGACGACCTCCTCGTCACCTACACCTGGCAGCGCAGGGGCATCGTCCTCGCCCGGCTGCCCCTCGCAGATCTGGAGCAGCCATGACCGGCCCGTACCGTATGCCCGTTCCCCGCGCGGAGCAGCCCGTCGCGCCGCGCACCGCGTACCTGATCGCCAGCGGAGACCTGCGCCTGTCGGCCAACGTCGCCGGCTGGGCCGCCCAGGAGAGCCTGGAGAAGGCCGTCTCGGCGGCGTTCGGCGACCTCGGCTGGACGGTGGTCCGCGCGCACGAGGTGGATCCCGCCAAGGGGCACGGCTTCATCGACAGCCAGCGGATGGGCCTGGAGGTCTTCAAGGCCATCCCCGCCGACGCGCCGCTGATCGTCGCCGAGGCCGTGTGGCAGTACAGCCACCACGTGCTGGCCGGGCTCCGCACCCACCGGGGCCCGATCCTCACCGTCGCCAACTTCGACGGCACCTGGCCCGGCCTGGTCGGCCTGCTCGGGCTCAACGCCGGCCTGACCAAGATGGGCCGCGCGTACTCGACGATCTGGTCCGTCGACTTCACCGACCGCTACTTCCTGGACGGCCTCGCGAGCTGGGTGCGGACCGGCCACATCGCGCACGACTCCTCGCACGTCCGCCCGCTGCCCCCGCTGCCGCCCGGCCCGGAGTCCGGGCTCGGCCTCGCGCTGGCCGAGGAGCTGCTGCGCGACAAGGCCATCATCGGCGTGTTCGACGAGGGCTGCATGGGCATGTACAACGCGATCATCGACGACGAGCTGCTCAACCCCCTCGGGATCTACAAGGAGCGGCTGTCGCAGAGCGCCCTGTACGCCGAGATGCTCAAGGTGCCGGACGCCGAGGCGGCGGCCGTGCGCGCGTGGCTCGACGCCGCCGGGATGCGCTTCGCCACCGGCGCCGACGAGGCCACGGAGCTCACCGACCGGCAGCTGGGCGAGCAGTTCAAGATGTACGTCGCCGCGCTGCGGATCGCCGACGACTTCGGCCTCGACGCCATCGGGATCCAGTACCAGCAGGGCCTGAAGGACCTGACCCCGGCCTCCGACCTGGCGGAGGGCCTGCTCAACAACGTCGTACGCCCGCCGGTGACCAGCCGCGACGGCGCCCGCGTGCTCTACGACGGCGCCCCGCTGCCGCACTTCAACGAGGCGGACGAGGGCGTGGCCGTGGACGCGCTGGTGACCAACCGGGTGTGGACCGCCATGGGCCTCGACCCCGCGACCACGCTGCACGACGTGCGCTGGGGCGAGCAGTACGGCGACGACTTCGTCTGGGTCTACGAGATCTCCGGCTCCGTGCCGCCGTCCCACCTGACCGGCGGGTACGCGGGCGCGGTGAGCTGGCGGCAGAACCCGATGTACTTCCCCGCCGGCGGCGGCACCATCAAGGGCGTGAGCAAGCCGGGCGAGATCGTCTGGTCCCGGCTCTACATCGCCGACGCCCGGCTCCAGCTCGACCTCGGCCGCGCCTCCGTCGTGGAGCTGCCGGAGGAGGAGACCGAGCGGCGGTGGGCGGCCACCAACCCCGAGTGGCCGATCGCGCACGTCGTGCACCACGGGGTCGACCGCGACCAGTTCATGGCCCGCCACAAGGCCAACCACGTCCAGGTCGCCTACGCTCCCGACGCCGCCACGGCCGACAAGGCGCTGGTGGCGAAGGCGGCGTTCTTCCAGCGGCTCGGTGTGGAGGTGCACGTGTGCGGGGACGTCGCCGTCTGAGGCGTACCCGGCCATGAGGGCGGTCCCGCTCGCACCCGGACGAGCCGGGCCGCCGCACCACGCCTCCGGCGACACAAGGAAATATCCGCTCTGTCGCGACTCCCGTGGCAATATTGACGGCGGGACCGGACTGTGGCGAGTTGCCGATTGAGGATATGGATGTCGACTGCTCACGGCATGGGTGACCTGGCGGAAACGCTCGGTGGTGATGCCGCCCACTCCGGGCCGACCGCGCTGCGTATTCTCGTGGGTGCGCAATTGCGACGGCTGCGCGAGACCGCCGGGATCTCCCGGGAGGACGCCGGCTACGCCATCCGCAGCTCACACTCCAAGATCAGCCGCATGGAGGGCGGGCGCACGAGCTTCAAGCCGCGTGACGTCACCGACCTGCTCATCATGTACGGCGTCGCCGACGAGGCCGAGCGCGCGGCCCTGCTCGCCCTGGCCAAGCAGGCCAACGAGCCCAGCTGGTGGCACGACTACCGCGACGTGATCCCCGACTGGTTCGAGGCGTACCTGGGGCTGGAGCAGGACGCCTCGCTGATCCGCGTCCACGAGATGCAGTTCGTGCCCGGCCTGCTGCAGACCGAGGACTACGCCCGCGCGATCTTCACCATGGGCAACAAGGGCGAGTCCGAGGAGCGGATCGAGCGCCGGGTCGAGGTGCGGATGCGCCGCCGGCTCATCCTCGAGCCGCCCACGCCGCGCAAGCTCTGGGTGGTGCTGGACGAGGCGGTGCTCCGGCACCAGGTCGGCAGCCCCGCGATCATGCGCGGACAGCTCGAACACCTCGGCCGGATGGCCGCGCGGCCTCACATCACCGTGCAGGTGGTCCCGTTCGGCTGCGGCTGGGCCATGGGCGGCGTCGGCCCCGTCACCATCCTGCGCTTCCCGCAGTTCGAGCTGCACGACGTCGTCTACCTCGAGCAGCTGACCAACGCCCAGTACCTCACCAAGAGGGCGGACGTCCTGCCGTACCAGAGGCTGATGGACGAGCTCGGCGTGCACGCCTCGCCCCCGACCGCCACCCCGGCGCTCCTGCGCGAGATCATCGCTGAGCTCTGACCGTCACGGCTTGCGCGCGACCCCGCAGAACGCGTCGACCTCCGGCGGCAGCCCGAACACGTCGGACTCCACCTGCCAGCGGGAGACGGACACGATGCCCGGCTCCACCAGCTCCAGCCCGTCGAAGAACCGCGCGATCTCCTCGGGAGTCCGCAGCCGGTACTCGTAGACCTCGCCCTTGTCGCGCAGCCGCTCGGCCTCCGCGGCGGCGTCGGGCTTGACGATGTTCGTGCCGTCCTCGAACACCAGGTAGCTGCCCGAGGGCAGCGCGCCGAGCAGGTGCTCGACCAGCCGGTACGCCGCGTCGTCGTCGAAGACCGTGCCCATCACGCCGAGGAGCATGAGCGCGGTCGGGCGGCTCAGGTCGAGTGTCTTGGAGGCGAACTCCAGGATGGTGCCGGGGTCGCGGACGTCGGCCTCGATGTAGTCGCAGGCGCCGCGGGGGTCGCTGGTGAGCAGGGCTTGCGCGTGCACCAGGACGAGAGGGTCGTTGTCCACGTACACCACCCGGCTGGTGGGATCCACCCGTTGTGCCACCTCGTGGGTGTGATCAACGGTCGGCAAGCCCGTACCGATGTCCAAGAACTGCCTGATTCCTACCGTTCCGGCGAGATATCGAACGGAACGTCCCAAGAAGACACGGGAATGGCGGGCGATGTCCTCCATGCCCGGATAGATGTCCCGGAGTTTCTCGGCCAGTTGGCGGTCGGCCGGATAGTTGTCCTTTCCACCCAGCCAAAAGTTCCAGACCCTGGCCTGATGCGGCTTGCTGGTGTCGATCCTGGAGAGGAGTGCGGGATCCAGGGGTGAATGATCTGTCACGAGAGCTTCACCTCATATGTCGCATCTGCGGTTTTTGCCTTTTCTACCAGGTCTTCATGAACCTGTGGGGGCGGGTGGCCGTACCTCGTTGCAGGACTATGCGAGGAGGACGGCCACGTGCGGCACCGGATCACGAGCGTAGGCGTCGGAGCGCTGCTGTCGCTGGGCCTGATCACCGCCCCCGCGGGCGCGCACGGAGCATTGGAGAGCCCGCTGAGCCGGGCGGCGGCCTGCGGCGCCGACAGCCCGCTGAAGACGCGGCCGGCCGCTTGCCGCGCCGCCGTGGCGGCCGGGGGGAAGACGGCGACCGCGGAATGGGACAACCTGCGGGTGGCGAACGTCGCCGGCAGGGATCGCGAGACGATCCCGGATGGCAAGCTGTGCAGCGGCGGCATCCCGGAGTTCAAGGGGCTCGACCTCGCGCGCGCCGACTGGCCCGCGACCACGCTCAAGCCGGGGGTGCGCTTCACCTTCCGCTACCGCGGCACGATCCCGCACCAGGGCACGTTCCGGCTGTACGTCACGAAGAAGGGTTACGACCCGACCAAGCCGCTGAAGTGGGCCGACCTGGAGCGCAAGCCCTTCCTCCAGGTCACCGACCCGAAGCTGACGGACGGCTCGTACGCGATCAAGGGCCGCCTGCCCTCGGGCCGGACCGGTCGCCACCTGATCTACACGATCTGGCAGAACTCCGACACGCCGGACACCTATTACTCCTGCTCGGACGTCGTCTTCCGCAACACCGCCCCTGGTCCCGCCGCCGGCGCGCGGGCCCAGCCAGGGCCGGCGACCGCGTACCGGCTCACCGGGTACACCGGGATGCCGTGGCTGGTCACCGCCGCGGCGCTGTTCGCGATCGGCGCCGGGGCGCTGGTCATCCTCCTGGCCCGGCCGCGCCGCCACCGCTGACCACCTCCTAGCCCGGCGTGGGGCCGGTCTCCTGGTCGAGGAGGGCGGAGCTGAGGCCGCAGACCGCGGTGACCAGGTTTTCGCCCAGCTCGCGCCACGACCGTTCGGCGGTGGCCGGATCGACCCGTCCGGAGGCCAGGTCGCCTTCGAGCTCGGCGCACATGTGCACGATGAGCAGGCGGGTCATGGACGCGTACCGCCCGATCAGCTCGGGGTCGCGCTCCTGCCCGCGCGGGGGTCGCAGCTGCTCCAGGCGCTGGAACGACGGCGTGCTCACGCTCGCCTCGGTCGTGTGGTCGCGCAGGGACGGCTCCACGACGGCCTGGGCGAGGAAGCGCCCGTACCAGGACGGGGTGCCCAGCTCGATGTGGTGCTCGATGCTCGGGGCGATGACGCAGGTGATCCAATCGCGGCGCGACACCTCGCCCGAGGACTCCAGCTCGGCCACCATCGGGGCCCGGAGCCGGTCGATCTCGGCCGCGTGGCGGGAGAGGATCGCCTGGATCAGCTCGTCGCGGGTGCTGAAGTGGTATTGGACGGCGGACTTGTTGCGCTGGCCCGCCGCCTCGCGGATCATCCTGATCGAGACGTTGGCGAACCCGTGCTCCGCGTAGAGCCGCTCCGCGGTGTGCATGAGCTTGTCGCGGGCGCGCAGCGAGCGGGGTGACGGCGTGGCGACCGCCGTGCTGACTTTCATGATCGATCCTTGAACTCGTCCTGCTGTGCCGTCCCCCGATCGATTATCGCCCTCGCCACGAGCACGGATGACGCCGGCGGCCCGCCGAGCGGTCCACCGGCGTCGTGCTCAGGAGGTCACCAGGTGACCCATACGTCCTGGAGCCCTCCCGACAGCCCTCCGGTGCGAAGGCGCAGGTCGTCCGGGGCGTCCCGCAACCGCAGGCCGGGCAGCCTGCGCGTCAGGGTGCCCAGCACGACCTGGAGCTCTAGCCTGGCCAGCGGCTGGCCGAGGCAGTAGTGCGGTCCCGCGCCGAAGGTGAGGTGCTGGTTGCTGTTCTGCCGCCGCGGGTCGAACCGCTCGGGGTCCGTGAACTTGGCCGGGTCGCGGTTGGCGGCGGGGACGTTGGGGATCAGCGTGCTGCCCGCGGGCACCGTGACCTCGCTGAGCTCGACGTCCTCGGTGAGGAACCGGGGCACCCCGCCGATGACCGACAGCGTGCTGTCCAGGCGCAGCACCTCCTCGACGGTGCCCGGGATCAGGTCGGGGTCGTCGATCACGGCCTCGTAGCGCTCGCGGTCGGCGAGCAGCATCGCCACCATGATCGCGATCATGTTCGAGGTCGTCTCGTGGCCGGCCAGCAGCAGGCCGCGCACGGTGGAGATGAGCTCGTCCTGGCTGAGCCGGCCGTCCTCGGCGTCGGTGATCTGGGTCAGCTCGCTGAGCAGGTCGTCGCCCGGGTTCTCCCGGTTGTGGTCGACCAGGTCGGACACGTACGAGGTGAACTCCTGGTACGCCTGGTCGACCTCCTCCTGGGTGTTGCGCGTCAGCGTGAGCATGGTCCTGGACCAGTGTGCGAACTTGTCCTGGTCCTCGCTCGGCGCGCCGACCAGCGCGCAGATGACCCGCACCGGGAGCGGCAGGCCCAGCCCGGCCGACAGGTTGCCGGGGGAGCCCTTGGCCAGCATCGCGTCCATCAGGTCGTCGGTCATCGCCTGGACCTTGAGCCGCCACACCTCCATCTTCCGCGCCGTGAACCAGCGGCTGAGCAGGCGTCGCCACCGCATGTGGCCCTGCCCTTCCCTGATGTCCATGGTGCCTTCGTTGCGCCGGTTGAACAGCCCGCCGTCCTTGGTGGTGGACAGCCGGGCGGCGCCCTCCCTGGCGAGGTTACGGCTGAAGCGCGGGTCCGCCATGACGGCGCGGGCATCGTCGTACCTGGTCACCAGGGTGGCCACGTCCCCGCTCGGCAGCCGTACGTGCGACACCGGGCACTTGTCCCGCAGCTCCGCCAGCTGTGGCGGCGGCTCCAGGGCGGTGGGGCGGTCGAACGGGAAATCGGGGATCGCGTCAGCGGTCATGTGTCCTCCAGCTCGGAAGCCTGACCCTTCCGAATATAAGTCGGCCGCCTTATTAAGGCAATCGCCTTGAAAGCCGAGCGGACTCAGGCCGCGTTGGCGCGCTGGGCGGACTGGTAGACGGCCATTGCCTCGTTCCCGAAGAAGGGCCCGAACATGAACTGGGGGGCGAAGTCGTACTTGAAGCTGTTGACCGAGTTCAGCCAGCCCAGCCCGGTGGACTCGTTGAACCCCTGGAACCACGGCCCGCCGCTCGACCCGCCGGTCATGTTGCAGCGCAGGCCCTGGTCCCTGGTCTGGACGGTGTCGTTGAACGTGCGCCCGCTGCAGTAGATCAGCCGGGAGCCGTCGAAGGGTGCGGCCGCCGGATAGCCGAAGGAGAACATCTGCCGTCCCCTGGGCTGGTTGAACGCAATCCCCTGCCCGCCGACCACGTCGGTCAGCGTCTGCCCCTGCAACGGCGCGACCACGGCGGCGGCGACGTCGAAGTTGATGTCCTCGTTGGCGTTCCACTGCTGCGTGGTGAGCAAGCTGGTGGCGACCCAGGTGCCGAACGGGCGCCGCCCGTTGTCGAACCCGGGCACGAACACCCAGTTGCGGTGCGCGGCCCCGTTCATCTTCACGCAGTGCCCGGCGGTCATCACGACGCTCTCATTGGCGCTGGTCACTGCCGAGCCCGAACAGGAGGCGTTGCCGCCCTCCGCGGTGGTGAAGAAGACGCGCCCGGTGGTGCGGACGATGGCGCCGCCGTCGGTCCACCGCAGGCCGGGGCTGTTGGGCACCACGGCCTGCAGCCGCTGGTTGACGGCCTGGGTGCCGGCGACCGACCAGGCCGCGCCCCGGGTGGCGGCGCCGCCGCCGGTCGACCAGGAAGAGCGCTGGACCGAGCCGTTCCGGCTGGCCCACGGGGAGCCCTCGGTCGGCCCGCTCGACTGGCTGCGGCGCGGCGGCGGGTCCCCCAGCGGCTGCGCCGCCAGCATGCGCTGTGGTGTCCAGTACTGCAGGACGCTCCTGCGTTCCGACCAGGAGTCCGCGCCGGACCAGCCGACGGGCCTGGGACCGAGACCGCTCGGTGCGCTCGCCTGGGCGGCGCCCGCCGGGACCAGAGCGCCCGCCAGAGCGAGCGCGACGGCGGAGAGCAGGACGACTCTGCGATGCATTCGTACCTCCCGAAACCGGAATCTGCCGCATGGAGGTACGTACAGCGCTAAGTATCTTCCTCAAGGCATGCACATATTGATATAGCGCCATTGCCGGACGAACTGCTGCCGATACCGGGAGTAACCGCCACCGCCGCCGCCATTTGCGGTGATGAGCTGCGCTGTTCACGCAGAGGCGTCAGACTGTTACCCGCGGCCATCGCCCTTCGGCGGTCCAGGTCATAGACGCCGGGAGGACCAAGCGATGGCCGCACCCGGGTCTCGCGCCGTCGCGACGGCGCGAGCGCACTGTGGTTGACTGCCTCCTCGACGACCTGGCCGTCGTCGTCGAGGAGGTTCACCCGGAACTAGCGGCCCGTCTCGGTGGACCAGAGCGGGCGCTTGCCGTCGTAGATGACGACGTTGCCGTCGTCCTGCATCTCCA
Source organism: Nonomuraea sp. NPDC003707 (assembly GCF_053587055.1). Taxonomy (NCBI): domain Bacteria; kingdom Bacillati; phylum Actinomycetota; class Actinomycetes; order Streptosporangiales; family Streptosporangiaceae; genus Nonomuraea; species Nonomuraea sp. NPDC003707. The sequence goes on from NZ_JBSFNK010000040.1 coordinate 29,864, forward strand.
GCCGCGCGCCGGGGTTCTTGCCGGTCTCGGAGTCCCACAGCGGCGTCGTGCCCTTGTAGACGACCAGGTTGCCGTCCTTCTGCATCTCCAGCCGCGCGCCCGGGTTCCCGCCCGTCTTCGAGTCCCACAGGGCCTTGCCGGCCTTGTAGAGCACGAGGTTGCCGTCCTCCTGCATGGCGAACTGGTAGTCGCCGTTGCGGGAGCGTACGTACTGGTTGGGCTTGAGACCGTAGCCGGGCTTGAGCACGCTGATCGTGGCGTGGCGGGTCCACAGCGGGGTCTTGCCGGCGTAGATGACCAGGTTCCCGTCGTCCTGGACGGCCAGGCGGGCGCCGGGGGTGTCGGTGTTCGAGGCCCACAGCGGGGTCTTGCCGCGGTAGACGACCAGGTTCCCGTCCTCCTGCATGGCGGCGAACGCGCCCGGGCTGTCGCCGGTCTGGCTGCTCCACAGCGCCGTGCCGCCCCGGTACAGGACCAGGTTGCCGTCGGTCTGCTGCTGCAGGACGTAGTCGCCGCCGGACGACCGTACGGAGTCACCCGCCTTGAGCAGCTGACCCGGGTTCAACCACGTCGTACGCTCGACGCCCGCCGTGACGCTGTGGGCCGTGGCCGCCGACGCGGAGGGCGCGACCGAGCCCACGACCACCGCGCTCGCCAGCGCCAGGGCCCCGACGTATGCCGATATCTTTCGCATGTTGCTCCCCCAGTGAGGTGATCAAGGAGAGCGACACTAATCAACGGCCGCCATGGGGCCGACTCATTTCGAAAGGCCTGAAACTGTCGCCTCGCTACAGCAGATCCTCGTGGCGGACGGCCGCCTCCTGCCTGACCTCCGCCAGGAACGCCTCGACCGGACCCCGCCGGAGCGGGTCGGTGCTCTCGTCGACGAGGGTGCCCAATGGGTGCACGCGGTGCACGTCCAGCAGCCAGCAGCCGTGGATGGCCTCCAGCAGGTTCTCCAGCAGGTCGAGGGCCGGGCGGGCCGGGTCGAGCGGGGTGATCGGCAGGTAGACGGCGTCGAAGTCGAGCCCGAGCTCGGGGTGGTCGGCGTGGGCCCGCTCGGCGAGCTCCTCGGCCGCGGTGATGCGGTATCTGGCCTCCGTGACGCCGCTGAGGTGGCCCTCGGCGATGTGCAGCGCGTGGCGGATCATCGGCATGACGGCCTGCCGGGGGGACATGCCCGCGCCTATCGCGGTCACGATCTCGGTGAGGCTCTCCTGGACGAGCGGCCTGATGCCGTCGACCCGGGCCACGACCTGCGCCGGGTGCAGGCGGGCGCGGCGGGCGGTGGTGGAGGCCGCCGCGTAGAGCCAGTGCGCGGCGGCGATGGCGGCCGCGGCCGGATCCACGTGGGTGAACAGCTCCTCGGGGCCGAAGGGGTGCCGGTGCAGCAGGCCGTCGGCCTGGGCGACCTGGAGAGGGGAGGCGTCCTCGCGGCTGAGGACGACGGCCTGCTGGGCCCGGTCGGACAGGTCGCCGAGCTCGGCCTGCTCGATTGCGGCCAGCTCGTCGGTGACCTCGGTGATGATGCGGACCGTGAGCTGCGAGATGTCGAAGGCGCGCAGGGAACGGCCGACGCGATGGGCGCTGTCCTCGACCCTGGTGGTCGCCGTGGGGAACGGGCTGCCGATGGAGGGGCCGGGGCTGGTCAGCGCGGGGACGATGGCGGCGAAGGCGTCGCGTTCGCACTGCCGGTACCAGCCCAGGCTGTTGGGTCCGTGCCGCTCCGCGGTGCTGGCCGGATGGGTGTAGCAGCGCCAGCAGGCCTGCGACAGGTCGGTCAGGGACGTGGCCAGCCGCAGGGCGTCCCAGGGGGAACGGGCCCGGGGCAGTTCGGCGACGGTGGTGGCGCTGTCGCCGATGCCGGTGCTCCATTGGGCGATGAGCATGTTGCGGCTGTGATCTATGGCGTACCGGGTCACGCGACCTCCTCGGCTGAAGGGGGCGGGGTGAGCGTGATGGCATGCCCAGGATGCTGTATTCACCGGTGCCCCGGAGGGGATTCGCTCCGACTGCAGGTCGCTGATCTGCGCTTTTGCCGGGAAATGCGGCGTAACTCCTCTGTCAGCAGCCGAAGGCCGCCAGGCGGCAGGGCCGCGCGCATCGCGTTCGTCGCGCGCGGCCCTGGCGGCGTCAGGAGACGGACAGGTAGAACGCCGAGTCGCCCCGCACCCTGAAGCCGACCTGGCTGTAGACGGCGATGGTGTCCAGGCGGTTCTCGCCGCACGCCGACGACGGATTGAGCTCGACGGACAGCGAGCGGGGAGCGGAGTATTCGCCGATGGGCGTGACGTGGATCGCCGTCGCGCCGGTGAAGTCCACGCTCTCGTCGACGGACACGCAGTAGACGCCCCTGTACGGGTGCCAGACGTCGTTGACGTGGCTGCCCTCGATCAGGGAACCGTCCATGTCCACCTCGGCCGACGCCTGGGCGTACGGCGTGTCCGCGTGGGCGGCGACCGGCGTCAGGACGGCGGCTGCGGCGAGCACCCCTGCGGCAATGCGCCTGATGTTCTTCATTGGTTGTCCCTTCGGTCCAGATCAGGAGATGGAGAGGTCGAAACCGGAGTCGGCGAGCCGCGCCGTGTGGGGGTTGAAGACGTTGATCGTGACGGTGTTGTCCCGGTGGCAGGTCGCCGAGGGGTTCCTGAAGGCGATGTGCGGCAGTCGCAGCGCGTGGCGCGCGGTGATCTGGATGACTGCCTCGGTCACGTCGACGTCTTGGGCGACCTGCACGCAGTACTTGCCGGTGGCCGCCCGCCAGGTCGCGACGATGTTCTTGCCCAGGTTGAGCCTGCCGTCCGCGTCGACGACCGCCGCGGCCCGCGCGTACGGGGCCTTGAGTTCGTCGGCGTACACGGCAGGGCCGGTTGCCAGGACGAGACCGGTGGCGGTCAGAGCGAGCCCGCCCGCCAGGATACGACGGAGCATGAAGTCCCCCTCGGTTACAGACAGATGTATGCCACGACAGAAAGTAATTACGGGAGGGGGATTGCGACGCGAGCCACCCCGGAAGGCGACGCTCAAGCTTTTTTGATCAACCGCAAGTGAACCCGTGGCCCATCGCAGGCGTCATGCCTCCTCCGGCGGCCGCGTTCGCGGTCGCCGGAGGAGTGCGGTTCAGGCCGGCATCAGGGTGCCCAGGCCCCTTGGACGGCGAAGCGGACACTGGGGTCGAGGGAGATATCGAACATGATGCCGACTATCGTCCCGAGGATGGATCTCCACCAGGAGGTGGCGCCGGGGATGTCCGGAACTTTGGGAGTCTGGTCCTAAGGGAGCGGGATCGCGGGCCCGTAACGTCGTGAACTGCGCCTTTGGGAAGGTTCTGACCTGTTTATCCGAAAAATACACATCTTGTGGCCCTTCGCCGAGACGGAAGAACGTCAGTGGGAAGGATTAACGTGGGGCGGTATGTCCCGGGCGAGGGCCGGCGATCGGTCCCGATGCCATGGATGTCTCAGCGTTCGAGCGGAGGGAAGCGATCGTGGGGTCTCTCGCGGGTGGTGAGCTGCCCCCGGATGACGTCGTCGTCACGGCCCTGCGCGCCGGGGACGAGGCGATGTTCGCGGCGCTGCTCGACACCTGGTCCGGGGGCATGTTGCGGGTGGCCAGGTCCTACGTGTCCACCGACCACTCCGCGGAGGAGGTCGTCCAGGACACGTGGCTGGCGGTGATCGGCGGGATCGACGCGTTCGAGAGCCGCTCGTCGGTCAAGACGTGGGTCTACCGCATCCTGATCAACACCGCGAAGAAGCGCGGCGCCCGCGAGAGCCGCACGCTGCCGTGGAGCTCCTTCGAGCACGACGGCGTCTCGGTGGCCGACCAGGGCTTCGACGCGGTCCTGCCGGGCGGCTGGAAGGAGCTCCCCGCGACCTGGCCGACGCCGGAGAGCGAGGCGCTCGCCTCGGAGGTGCGCGGGCTGATCGCCGAAGGGCTGGCGAGGCTGCCTCCCCGGCAGCGGATCGTGATCACCTTGCGGGACGTGGAAGGGTGCACGTCCGAGGAGGTGTGCGAGATCCTGGAGATCTCCGAGGCCAACCAGCGGGTGCTGCTGCATCGCGCCCGCACGGCCGTGCGCGGCTGGCTCGCGGACTATTTCGAGTCCGTGAAGCAGCCGGAGTAGCCGGTGGGCTTCTCCTGGGCAGCGAAGCGGCGACAATAAGTGAAACGGTTCATATCCAGAGGCAAGGGCGGTCGACGTCGTGAAGCGGTTCACCTGCGACGAGCTGGCGGGACTCATCACCGCCTACCTTGAGGACGCCCTCGACCGGCCCGCCCGCGACGGCGTGCGGGAGCATCTGGCCTGCTGCGAGGGGTGCGAGCGCTACGTCGAGCAGTTCCGGGCGACCATCGACGCCCTCGGCGACCCGCATCCGGAGAAGCTGCCCGCCGACATGCGCGACCGGCTCATGTCCACCTTCCGTGAGCGGCGCCGGTTATGAGCCGGGGCTCATACGGAAGCTCGCCCGCAGCGCGGCGAGCACCGGCGCCGGCATGACGTCGTCACGCAGGCAGCCGAGCGCCGCGATCGTCGCCAGGATCTGCGCCCGCCACTCCGAACACGCCGGGCAGGCGTCCAGATGGTCCGCGACCAGCCGCCGTCGCCCCGCCGGGAGCGCCGCCTCCAGATAGTCCGTGAGCAGCTCCAGCACGTCGTCGCATCCGAGGTCGTCCGCTGCCCGCTCCATGTGACCTAGTCCCGGTCACGTCCCATCCGTTACACGAAAATCCGCCTGTAACGTTCGCGCGCCTCGCGGGTCTGTAGACCTGTGCGCCACGCGAAGGGGACGACGATGATCGGGCTGACGTCCGAGAGCACGCCGCTGCGGGACGCCTCCGAGGTGGCGGATTTCGCGCGCCGCTGCTTCCAGCCGGCCGCGCAGGATCCGGACGCCGAGGAGCGGGTGGGCGTCGAGCTGGAGTTCCTGGTCTTCGACCGTGCGGCGGCGGCCGCGCAGGTCCCGATGGCCGAGGTCGAGCGGGCCGTCCCGGCGCTGCCGGGCGGCAGCCGGGTGACGTTCGAGCCGGGCGGGCAGCTCGAGCTCTCCGGTCCCGCGGCCCCGCTGCGGGACGCGATCGACGGCCTGGCCGCCGACGTCTCCGCCGTGCGCGCCGCCCTGCGCCCGGCGGGGCTGGTGCTGGCCGGGGTGGGCCTCGACCCGGTGCGCCCGGCCCGCCGCCAGCTCCGCCTGCCCAGGTACGACGCCATGGCCGAGTTCCTCGGCGAGCCGTACGGGGCCCTGATGATGTGCTCGACCGCCTCCGTCCAGGTCAACCTGGACCTGGGGGAGCGGCCGCAGGCCCGGTGGGAGCGGGCGCACGCGCTCGGCCCCGTGCTGATGGCGGCCTTCGCCAACTCCCCGCTCAGCGGCGGGCGGCCGTGCGGCTGGATGTCGGGCCGCCAGGCCGTCTGGGACCGCCTCGACCGCACCCGGACCGCGCCCGTGCCCGCCTCTGGCGACCCCGCCGCCGATTGGGCCGGCTACCTGCTGGACGCCCGGCTCATGCTGGTGCGCGAGGACGGGGAGCGATGTCGCCCGGTCCGCGACGGCTCGACGTTCCGCGACTGGCTGAACGGCGCCGGCGAGCGCCGCCCCACCGCCGACGACCTGGCCTATCACGCCACGACGGTCTTCCCCCCGGTACGGCCCAGGGGCTGGCTGGAGATCCGTTACCTCGACGCCCAGCACCCGGCGGCCTGGCCGGTGTGCGTGGCCGTGACCCACGCCCTCGTCGCCGACGACCGGGCCGCCGACACCGCGCTGGCCGCCGTGGAGCCGTACCTGGGGCCCGGCCGGATGCCGAGCCGGGAGTTGTGGCGGGACGCGGCGCGGTGCGGGCTGACCGAGCCGCGCCTGGGCCGGGCCGCCGAGGCGTGCTTCCGCGCCGCGCTGGAGGCGCTGCCCCGCCTCGGCGCGGACCCCGGCCTGGTCGGCGAGGTGGCCGCGTTCGCCGACCGGTACGTGACAACGGGCCGCTCACCGGCGGCCGACCTGATGGATCCGGTGCCGGGACGGCGCGTCCCGGCCTGGCTGAACGGGGAAGGACGGCAATGACCGACTCCAAGGAACGCATCGCGGCCGAACTCCTCGCCGTGCGCGACCGGTCGCTCGCCTACACCGAGGCGGACGACGACCTGCTGGTGCGTCAGCACTCCCCGCTGATGTCGCCGCTGGTGTGGGACCTCGCGCACGTCGGCAACTACGAGGAGCTGTGGGTGCTGCGCGCGGCCGGCGGCATCGAGCCGATCCGCCCCGAGATCGACGACATCTACGACGCGTTCAAACATCCGCGCAAGGACCGCCCCACCCTGCCCCTCCTGGGCCCGGCCGAGGCCCGCCGCTATATCGAGGGCGTACGCGGGCGCGTGCTCGACGTCCTCGACGCGATCGACCTGGAGGGCGCGGACCCGCTGCACCGCGACGGCTTCGTGTTCGGCCTGGTGATCCAGCACGAGCACCAGCACGACGAGACCATGCTCGCCACCCTGCAGCTGTCCGGGCAGCCCGGCCTGGTACGCGAGGGCGACCTGCCGCAGGGCCGGAGCGGCGGCCCCGAGGAGGTGTACGTGCCCGCGGGCTCCTTCATGATGGGCACCGCCACCCTCCCCTGGGCCTACGACAACGAACGCCCCGCCCACCAGGTGGACCTGCCCGCGTACTGGATCGACCGGCTTCCCGTCGGCAACCGCGCGTACGCGGCGTTCATCGAGGAGGGCGGCTACGGCGACCCGCGCTGGTGGTCCGCCGAGGGCTGGCAGTGGCGGCAGCGCAGCGGGGTGGTCGCCCCCCTGTTCTGGGTCAAGGAAGGCGACGCCTGGTGGCGCAGGCGCTTCGGCCGGACCGAGCCGATCCCGATGGACGAGCCCGTCCAGCACGTGAGCTGGTACGAAGCCGACGCCTACGCCCGCTGGGCCGGCAAGCGGCTGCCCACCGAGGCCGAGTGGGAGAAGGCCTGCGGCTGGGACCCGGAGGCCCGCCGCGCCCGTCGCTACCCGTGGGGCGAGGAGGCCCCCGACCCGGCCAGGGCGAACCTCGGCCACCGCGCCGCCCACCCCGCGCCGCTGGGCGCCTACCCGGCCGGGGCCAGCGCGTACGGGGTCGAGCAGATGGTCGGAGACGTGTGGGAGTGGACCGGCTCCTGGTTCCAGCCCTACCCGGGCTTCCGCGCGTTTCCCTACAAGGAGTACAGCGAGGTGTTCTTCGGACAGGAATACCGGGTGCTGCGCGGCGGCTCCTGGGCGGCCGACCCGGCGGCGGTCCGCACCACGTTCAGGAACTGGGACTACCCGATCCGGCGGCAGATCTTCACCGGGTTCCGCTGCGCGCGTTCGGAGCTGGTCTAGGTGTGCAGGCACGCGGCCTGGCTGGGCGAGCCCCGCCCGCTCACCTGGCTCATCCACGAACCCGAGCACGGCCTGTTCGAGCAGTCGTACGCGCCCCGGCACCAGCGCAACGGCATGATCAACGCCGACGGTTACGGCATGGGCTGGTACGACTCCACGCGCCCCGAGCCCGTGCGCTACCGCCGTACCGTGCCCATCTGGTCCGACGCCAACCTGCCCGCGCTCGCCCAGATCGCCCGCTCCACCTGCCTGCTCGCGGCCGTGCGCTCGGCCACCGCGGGCATGCCGATCGAGGAGAGCGCCACCGCGCCGTTCACCGACAAGGGGTGGCTGCTCAGCCACAACGGGCGCGTCAGCAAGGACGCGCTCCGCGACCTCGCCGACGACCTGGCCGGTCGCGCGGAGAGCGCGTGCGACGCCGCCTGGGTGGCGACCGCCGTGTTCCTGCGCGGGCGCGCCGGGCTGGGGCTGGGCGAGGCGCTGGCCGAAGTCGTCGTCCACGCCGGGAAGAAGGACCCCGGCGCCCGCCTCAACCTGCTCGCCTGCGACGGCGCCTCGATCGCCGCGACCGCCTGGGGCGACACGCTCTTCCACCACCGAAGCCACGACGGCGTGCGCGTGGCCAGCGAGCCGCTCGACGACCTGCCGGGCTGGCAGCCCGTTCCCGAGCGCAGCCTGCTGACCGTCACCCCCGACCGCGTTGCCGTGCAGCCGTTGTGATCTCACCATAGGAGGCCTCATGGCCGTCAGCCAGTCGTCCGTGCATGTGATCAACCATCTCGACCGTGACTACCTGCGGCAGGCCCTCGAACGTGACGTCAGGATGGGTCTGACGTCCTCGCCGAAGTGGTTGCCGCCCAAGTGGTTCTACGACACCGCGGGCAGCGAGCTGTTCTCCCGCATCACCCGGCTGCCCGAGTACTACCCGACCCGGCGCGAGCTGGCGATCCTGCGGTCCCGGGCCGCGGACCTGGTCGCCGCCTCCCGCGCGGACACGCTGGTCGAGCTGGGGTCGGGCACCAGCGAGAAGACGGAGCTGCTGCTGGAGGCGCTCTCCGCGGCGGGCACGCTGCGCGCGTACACGCCGGTGGACGTGGACGCCGTCACGCTCGAGGCGGCGGCGCGCCGGGTCGCCGGGCGCTTCCCCGGGCTCGACGTGCGGGCGGTGTGCGCCGACTTCGAGCACCACCTGGGGCTGCTGCCGCGTACCGGGCGGCGGATGGTGGCCTTCCTCGGCGGCACGATAGGCAACCTCGAACCCGTCGCCCGCAGGGCGTTCCTGAAGGAGGTGCGGGCCACGCTCCGGCGGGGGGACACGTTCCTGCTCGGCGCCGATCTGGTGAAGGACACCGAGCGGCTGGTGGCCGCCTACGACGACGCGGCCGGAGTGACGGCCGCCTTCAACCGCAACGTGCTCCACGTGATCAACCGGGAGCTGCGGGCCGACTTCGAGCCGGAGGCGTTCGAGCACGTGGCGCTCTACGACGAGCGGCACGAATGGATCGAGATGCGGCTGCGGGCCGTCCGGGACCTGCGGGTGCGGGTCTCGGAGCTCGGGCTGGAGGTGGACTTCGCCGCGGGGGAGGAGATGCGTACCGAGATCAGCGCCAAGTTCCGGCCGGAAGGGCTGCGGGCCGAGCTGGCCGGGGCGGGCTTCCTCGTCCGCCGCGGTTACACCGACCCGGACGGTGACTTCACCCTGATCCTGGCGGAGGCATGATCCCCGGAACGGGGCAGGTGGCGCCGCCCGCCGGGGCCGGGCCGGACGCGTCGGCCGCCGGAGTCGGGCCGGACGCGCGGGCCGATCGGGCCGGGTGGGCGGCGCGGGCCGGTGAGCTGTGGCGGGCGGCGCGCAGCGTCGCGCCGCCCGGGCATCTCGACGCGGCCGGTTGCAACGTGCCCAGCGACCGGGTGCTCGACGCGGTCGTGGCGCACCTGCGGCTGGAACGGGAACGCGGCGGCTACGCGGCCGTCCCCGACCTCACCCCGGCCAGATCGGCCCTGGCCGGGTTGGTCGGGGGCGGCCCGGCGGACGTGGCGTTCCTGGAGAGCGGGACGGCGGCGATGGCGGCCCTCCTGGGCGGGTGGCGGCTCCCGCCGGGCAGTCGCGTCGGCCACGCGCGCACCGAGTACGGCGGCACGCTGATGCTGCTGCACCGCCTGGCCGCCCAGCGGGGCTGGCAGCCGGTCGAGCTGCCGGTGGACGGCGACGCCCGCCTCGACCTCGAAGGGCTGCGGGCCCTGCTGGCGTCCGGTCTCGACCTGGTGATCGTCTCCCACGTGGCCTCCCATCGCGGCGTCGTGCAGCCCGCCGAGGAGATCGGGGCGCTGTGCCGCGCGGCGGGAGTGCCGTTCGTGCTGGACGTCTGCCAGTCACTCGGGCATGTCGAGGTACGCGGGGCGGGTGCGACCGCGTACGTGGGGACCTCGCGCAAGTGGCTGGCCGGGCCGCGCGGCGTCGGCTTCCTGATCGTCCCCGGGCTCACGCCGGCCATGGACGCCGCGGTCCCCACCCTGGGAGGCCACTTGTGGAGTTCTGATAGCCGGCTGCCCGAGTGCGGCGGCCCGGTGCCGTTGCCGGGGGTGGTGCGGTTCGAGAGCTCGGAGGCGGCGGTCGCGGCGCGGGCCGGGCTCGGGGCGGCCGTGCTGGAGCATCACGAGCTCGGGCCGTTCGCGGTCCACGCGCACCTGGCCGACCTCGGCCGTACGGCGCGCGGCGTGCTCGACGGGGCCGGCGGGTGGCGCGTGGTCGAGCCGCTCGACGAGCCGTCCGCCCTGGTCACGCTCCGGCCGCCGCCGGGAGACAGCGCGCAGAGCGCCGCCGTCCGGGCCGCCGAGGCGTCGCTGCTGGTCAACGTCGTACCGACCGCTCGCGCGCCGCTGGACCTGCGCGAACCCGTGCTCCGCGTCTCCCCGCCACCCGGCACACCCGTGGAGACCCTGCACGCCCTGGCCCGCGTCCTCGCCCGCTGACGCCGCGCCCGCCGCACCCGTTTAAACCGCGCCCGCCGCGCCGGTCTGAGGGCAGCCCGCCCCGGGTCAGATGGCGCTCAGGACCGAGAACCAGACGACCTTGCCGCCGTCCGCCGCGGTCACTCCCCAGTCGTCGGCGATCGCCGAGACGATCTGCAGCCCCCGCCCCGAGAGCGCGTCCGCGTCGGGCGAGCACGGGCGGGGCTCGCCGTCGCCCGGATCGAAGACCTCCCCGTACAACCGGTCCGCACGATCTTCCAGGCGTAACGCGTACGCCGACCCGCCGTACCGGACGGCGTTGGTCACCAGTTCGCTGACGATGAGCACGCAGTCGTCGATCAGCCTTTCCAGGCCCCAGCCGGTCAGTTCGGTCCGGACGAGGGAGCGCGCCTCGCAGACACCGGCCGGCACCGACGGCAGCAGGTACGCGACCGCGCGAGTCGGAGCGGCGGACAAGGAGCTGGGGCGGGGGGACATACGCATCACGTCTCTCAGATTGGGAGCGCTCCCAACTCCACGATAAGCTCTCGCCCTCACTTATGTGAATGCGATTTCGTTACGATTCCGGGCTCGGAGAGACGCGTCAGGGGATGTGGGCGACGGCGCCGTAGTTGCCCGATGCGCTCGGCTCGTCGGCGCAGGCGAGGTCACGCCCGCCGGGGTGCCACTCCGGCACCCACACCAGCCCGGGCTCCATCAGGTCGAGGCCGTCGAGCAGGGCCGCGACCTCCTCCCGCGAGCGGATCGCGAGGCGGGGCAGCGTCATGGCGACCATGTCGCGGACGGCGGGCAGCAGCTCCGGCGGGACGGCGTCGAACGTGGTGTGCAGCAGGCCGAGGAAGCTGCCCTTGGGCGCCGTGTGCTGGAGCCGCTTGACGACGTAGTGGGCGTACTCGTCGTCGTCGAGGCTGTGCGACGACAGCAGGAGCACGGCCAGGGGCCGCTCCCAGTCGATGAACGTCTGGACCACGTGGTCCTGGAGCATCTCGTCGATCTCCCGAACATCGCCGTCCACCACGCGGACCAGGTCGGTGAAGGGCTCGATGGTGGCCTGGGCGGTGGCCACCACCATCGGGTTGTTCTCGACGTACACGACGCGTACCGCGGACCCGGGCGAGGCGCGGCGGGCTATGTCGTGTAACCGGTTCCCGGCCGAGAGGCCGCTGGGGACGCCACTGCCCACGATCATGAACTGGTCCACGCCTTCGGCCGCCAGATGGGCCACCACCCGGGACAGGAATTGTAGAACGGCGCGGGCCGCGGTCGTGAGGGCAGGTGTAACTTGATCAAAATGGCGCACCACGTCTTTGTCCGCCAGGAAGTTGTCCTTCCCACCTGCGGCAGCGTCGAATATCCGAGTGATTCTGGCTTGCGTCGTGTCGAGCCTGGCCAGGTTTCGGACAGCACGTCGGTGCATGAGCGTTGTCCCCTTTCCCCTCGCCGCTGACCTTTTTGCGGTAAGCGATCTTTGGACTTCACTCGATGACTCTGACCATATGTTCCAACAATTCCAGTCAATGACAATACGATAGACCGGTTATTTCGGGAAATGTTTGTGACCAGATTCTTCGTGACACGGCCGGCGTAATAGATCGTCCGAGAGTCATCCCTGGTCAGCGGCACTGTCAAGCCGCGCTGGGTACCCGGCGGGCGGCGCGGAAAGTCGCCAGGGCTCGTGGACGTACGGGGCCGGCACGGCGGCGAGTTCGGGCACATAGCGGCGGACATAGTGGCCCTCGGGGTCGTAGCGCTTGGCCTGGCGTAGGGGATTGAAGGTGCGATTGGGACGGGTGTCGTTCCCCGTGCCGGCGACCCATTGCCAGTTGCCCGAATTGTCGGCCACATCGCCGTCGAGCAAGTGCTCGAAGAAGTGCCGTACGCCGTCGCGCCAGTCGAGGCCGAGATGCCTGACCAGATATGCGGCCGTGATCAGGCGGGCCCGATTGTGCATCCAGCCCTCGGCGAGCAGTTGCCGCATCCCGGCGTCCACGATGGGCAGCCCGGTCATCCCGGCCTGCCACGCCTGCAGCGCGTCCGGGTCGTGCTGCCAGCGCCGTTCGGGGTGGCGGTAGTTCTCGCGGCCGATGCGCGGGAACGCGTACGTCACCTGGTGGTGGAAGTCCCGCCAGCAGAGCTGGCGGACGAAGGCCTCGCTGCGCTCGGCGCGGCAGGCCAGCTCCAGCGGCGACAGGCAGCCGAAGCGGAGGTACGGGCTGAGCCGCGAGGTGCGGTCGCCCGCCAGGTCGTCGTGCCCCTCGGCGTAGCCGTCCAGCCCCTGGCGCAGCCAGCGGTCGGCGCGCTCGCGGGCCGCCGGCTCGCCGCCGGGCATCGGCCCGGGCGGCTGGGGCCGGGGCAGCCGCCCGGCGGCCAGGCCCGAGGGCATCCGTACCGTGCGCGGCGGCGGCAGGACCGGGCGGCGGGGGTGGCGGGTCCACGCGCGCCAGTAGGGGGTGAAGACCCGGTAGTGGTCGCCGCCGCCCGAGGGCCGCAGCGCGTCCGGGGGCACGACGGTGACGCCGGGGAAACGCAGGTACTCGATCCGCTCCCGGGCGAAGCGCTCCTCGCGCCGCCTGGCGAGCGAGCTGACGTCCGCGCCGGCGCAGATCGTCGTCGCGTCCACCTCTGCGGCCAGCTTCATCGCCTCGTGGACGACGTCGCCCTGCCGTACGACCAGGTCGCCGTCGCGGGCGCGGAGCGCGGCCCGCAGCTCGGCCAGGCACTCCAGGAGGAAACCGTGCCGATTCCCCTCCGGTACGGCCGGGTCCAGCACGAACAGCGGCACCACCCGCTCGGCCCGCTCGCAGGCGGCGACGAGGGCGGGGTGGTCGTGGACGCGCAGGTCCCTGTTGAACAGCACGATCGCCGTGGACATGGGGACAGTGTGAGCCGGACGCCGTTCGCGCGGCTCGCGGGAGCGCCGGGGGAGACCGGCCAGGAGCTCCAGGTGGGCCGCTACGCCTCGCGCAGGCGGATCAGGCGGATGCCGTACATCACCAGCCAGACCACCCAGATCAGCCAGCCGGCGAGGCCGATGAGCCCGAGCGGGCCCTCCGTCTTCATGACCAGGAAGGCCAGGAGGCCGAAGGGAACTGGAGCACCGCCGCCGCGAACCCCAGCATGCCCTCCCAGGGGCGCAGCAGCTTCGCGCGCAGGCCCGCCACGGACAAACCGACGAGCGCCATGGCCAGGAACGTGCCGTTGAGCGTGAACACCCCGTCGTGCCACGCCCACGCCCCGCTTCCGTTCGGACGCCCACAGCGCGGAGACCGCGCCCGCGCCGAACACGGTGGCCAGCACCCAGGCGACGGGGCCGAACGCGGGTCCGAGGCCGACGATGTGGCCGTTCGCGCCGAAGAACGCGTTGACCTCGTCGAGCCCGGCGACCGTGAGCGGCAGGCCGGCCGGGGCCATGATCAGGTTGGCGGTCACGATCGAGGCGGCGAAGCCGATGGCGGCGATGCCGCCGATCCGGGAGCCTTAGGGTGCAAGTCATGGAGGCAGAGGTGGGGCCGCGCCGTTACGACTCGCTGCGCCGTACGACGCAGGCGCTGGAGACGCGGGCCGAGATCGCCCGAGCCGCGCGGCGGCTCTTCGTCGAGCGCGGCTGGGCGGCGACGACCGTACGCGACGTGGCCCGCGAGGCGGGGGTCTCCGTGCCGACGGTCTACTCGGTGTACGGCAACAAGACCGGCCTGACCCGGGCCCTGGCCGACGCCGCCGACCTGTCGGCCGACCCGTCCCAGCAGCTCGCGGAGCTGGAGGCCCCCGGGACGGATCCCGCGCGGCAACTGGCCGCGATGGCCGGCTTCGACCGGCGCCTGTACGAGCGCGCCGGGGACGTCATCACCCTGCTGCGCGAGGCCGGCCGCGTCGAGCCCGAGCTGGCGACGGTCTACCGCGACGGCCGCAGGCGGGCCGACGAGACCCGCACGGCGGTGTTCTCCTCCTGGCCCGCCGGCGCGCTCCGCCCGGGCCTGGACGTGCCGGCGGCCGTGGACGTCTATGCGGGCATGTGCAGCATCGACGTCTACGCCACGCTCACCGCCGAGCGCGGGTGGTCACCCGAGCGGGTCGAGCGCTGGTGGAGCGAGGCGCTGGTCCGCGAGCTGCTGAGCTGACCGAATGATCGGCCTGCCAGTCGACCAGGCGGCGCCTGTCATCCACTGGTCGCCACGTGAAGGGGCTCGCGGGTGGCGGCGGCGCGGTTGCGCCACCAGTGCAGGCCGGCGGCGTCGGCCAGCTGTTCGAGGGTGGTGAGGTGGGCGGCGGCGGTGTCGTGATGGCCGGTGGCGGTGGCGAGCAGGGCGAGGTACCAGTCGACGGGGCCCAGGCACAGGACCGCCGACAGGGCGGAGATGCGGCCGGCGGCGACGGCCGGGCGGGCGTGCCAGAGCTTGAGGTCGCGGGCCTGGTCGTCCGCGTCGTCGTAGACCTGGTCGGCCTCGTCGAAGCGGCCGTCGAGGCCGAGCTGGTCGGCCAGCAGCTCGGCCGCGTGCGCAGCACGCCCAGCGCCTCCGCCTGGCGGCCGGTACGGTACAGGGCCAGCGCGAGCAGGCTCCACAGCCGCTCGCGCAGCGGGTTCGCGACCGCCTCGGTCTCCAGGTCCGTGATCACCGCCTGGGCCCGGCCCAGCTCCAGCAGCACGTTCGCGCGCCGTTCGAGCGCGACCAGCCGCAGCTCGCGCAGCCGGCTCACCTCGGTGACGGCCCACGGCTCCTCGGCGAACTCCCCGTACGGCGTGCCGCGCCACAGCCCGAGCGCCTCCTCCAGGCAGGCCAGCGCCTCCACCGGTGGCCGCAGCTCCGCCCGGCGCAGCAGCTCGGCGAACCGGTCGGCGTCCACGTGCTCGGCGGCGAGCAGGTAGCCGGGCGGCCGGCCGATCAGCAGTCCGGGCCGGGCGCGCGGGAGGCGGCCGGGCTCGAGGGCGCGGCGCAGGTTCGACACGTACGAGTGCAGCGTGGGCAGGGCGCTGGGCGGCGGCGCTCCGGCGTACAGGTCGTCGATCAGGGCGTCGGAGGAGACCACCGTTCCCCGCGCGACCAGCAGCCGCGCCAGCACCGCCCGCGGGCGTGCCCCGCCCAGCGCGACGGCCCGCCCGTCGCCGGTACGGACCTCCAAGGGCCCCAGAACTCGGAATTCCACCGGCCAAGTGTGATCAAGCCGACTTGGAGCACACTGCAGCGCAACTTGGAACCGATGGGGCACTTAGTCCGAGCGGAAGGCGAAAGATGCTCGATCATCCGCGATTACCCCCTCCTCTATCGGCGTAACTCGGGTTACATTCACGGTGATTTGCCCTCTCTTATCCCCCGAGTAGACCGAAGGGAGAGGCAATGCGAGTGAGAACCGTGATCGCGGCCGTGTCTGCCGCGGCGATCCTCCTGCCCGCCGCCGCCCACGCCTCCGGGAGCGCCGGGAGCGCCGGGAGTGCCGAGAGCGCCGCGAGCGCCCCGGCCCCGCCTCCCGACAGTGACTTCCAGAAGGTGACGCTCAACGACAATCCGGGCGAGCCGATGGACCTGGCGGTGTTACCGGATTCGAGGGTGCTGCACACCACCCGGCGCGGCGACGTCTGGTTGAACGACCCGAAGACCGGCCTCAACACGCTGGCCGCCCGGCTCGACGTCTACCGGCACGACGAGGAGGGGCTGCAGAGCATCGCCCTCGGCCCCGGCTTCGGCACCGGCTCCAAGAAGGACGACTGGGTCTACCTCTACTACTCGCCACCTCTCGACACCCCGATCGACGACCCCGCGACGCCGGACGTCAACGAGGGCGACGCCCCGGTCACCGGCAAGCCCGCGGACTTCGCGCCCTTCAAGGGGCTGATCCGGCTGTCCCGGTTCCGCTTCACCGGCTCCACCATCGACCTGCGCACCGAGCAGCGCGTCCTCGACGTGCCCGTGGACCGCGGCATCTGCTGCCACGTCGGCGGGGACATCGTCTTCGACGCCGCCGGCAACCTCTACCTGTCGACCGGCGACGACACGAACCCGTTCTCCTCCGGCGGCTACACCCCGCTCGACGAGCGGTCGGACCGGAACCCGGCGTTCGACGCCCAGCGCAGCGCCGGCAACACCAACGACCTGCGCGGCAAGATCCTGCGCGTCAAGGTCCGCCCGGACGGCTCCTACACGATCCCGCGCGGCAACCTCTTCCCGCCGGGGACCGCGGGCACCCGGCCGGAGATCTACGCGATGGGCCTGCGCAACCCGTTCCGCATCGAGGTCAACCGGTCCAACGGTGACCTCTACGTCGCCGACTACTCGCCCGACGCGGGGGAGGCCGATCTCAAGCGGGGTCCGGCGGGGAACGGCAAGTGGACGAAGATCCGCAAGGCGGGCAACTACGGCTGGCCGTACTGCGCGACGGCGCGGCTCCCGTACGTCGACTACGACTTCGCGACCGGCGCGTCCGGCAACGCGTTCGCCTGCGCCGCACCCGTCAACGAGTCGCCGCACAACACCGGCCTGCGCCGGCTGCCGCCGGTGGTCCAGCCGGACGTGTGGTACTCGTACGGGCCGTCGCAGGAGTTCCCGCAGCTGGGCACCGGCGGCATCGGCCCGATGGCCGGGCCCGCGTACGCCTACGACCCGCGCGCCGCGCAGGGCCGCACCACCGTGGCCTGGCCCAGGTACTACGACGGCGTCCCGCTCTTCTACGAGTGGACCCGCGACTACGTCAAGGCGTTCCACCGTGACGGGCGGATCGAGGACGTGCTGCCGTCGCTCGTGTTCGACAACCCGATGGACATGGAGTTCGGCCCCGACGGCGCGCTCTACGTGCTGGAGTACGGCGACGGCTACTTCCAGGAGAACCCGGACGCCCAGCTCTCGCGCTTCGACTACATCGGCAACACCGGCAACCACACTCCCGTCCCGGCCGCCGCCGCGTCGGTGACCGCCGGCCACGCACCGCTCACCGTCAACTTCACCAGCGCCGGCACGACCGACGCCGACGGGGACCGGATCCGCTACGCCTGGGACTTCGACGCCGACGGCCGGGTCGACTCCCGCAGCCCGCAGGCGTCGTACACGTACCGGCAGAACGGCCTCTACAACGCCACGCTGCGCGTCAGCGACGAGGCCGGCAGGTCGGCGGCGACGTCGGTGCGGATCGTGGTCGGCAACGCCGCGCCGGTCGTCGAGCTGGTCCGGCCCGCCGACGGGCAGACATTCAGGTTCGGCGACGCCGTCGAGTTCGAGGTGCGGGTCACCGACGACCAGCCGGTGAACTGCGCCAACGTGACCGTGGACTACATCCTCGGCCACGACGAGCACGGCCACCCGCAGACCACGGCCCGCGGCTGCACGGGCTCCATCCAGACCACCGTGCCGAGCGGGCACGATCCGGATACCGATCACCTCACCGGCGTCTTCGTCGCGACCTACACCGACCCCGGCGGCGCGGACCTGCCCTCGCTGACCGGCAGCGACGAGGTCATCCTCCAGCCCACACGTTAGGAGAACCCCCCATGTGCTACGGATACGGCCCCAGCAGGCGCTCCCTGCTCGCCGCGGGCCTCGGACTCGGGGCGGCCGCCGTCGCCGCCGCCTCCCCGGCCGCCGCCGCGGCCACCGCGCACCACCCCGGCAGGAACCGCATCCCCCGGGACCAGATCAGCATCCAGCTCTGGACGGTACGCGACGACCTCGCCAAGAACTACGACGCCACCCTCGCCTACCTGGCCGAGACCGGCTACCCGAAGATCGAGGTCGCGCTCGGCTACTTCGGCCGCACGGCCAAGCAGCTCCGTACGTTCCTCGACGGGCTCGGCATCCGGGCCAGCTCCAGCCACGACGGCCTCACCGCCGACCAGGCCGCCCTGGACACGAAGATCGAGAACGCGCTGACCCTCGGCCAGTCCTTCATGGTCGTCCCCTACCTGAACTCGACCAGCCTGGACGAGTGGAAGGCGTGGGCCGGGCGCATGAACGTCGAGGCGCAGGCCGCCCGCGCGGCGGGTCTGCGCTACGGCTACCACAACCACGCCCACGAGTTCACGACCGACCTCGGAGGCGGGAAGACCCCCTGGGACGTGCTCACCTCCGAGCTCGACCCCCGCCTGGTCCACCTGGAGATCGACATCTACTGGGCGGTCACCGGCGGCGTCGGACGCGGCGCCGCCGACCCGGTGCGCTTCGCCCTCGACGTCATCCGCAGGGCGCCGCAGCGCGTGCTGCAGTTCCACGTCAAGGACCGGCACCTGGACGGCGACATGGCCGACCTCGGCACCGGGACCATCGACTTCCGGCGGATCTTCGACAAGCACCAGGTGAAGGAGTACATCGTCGAGAACGACACTCCCGACGTGACCCCCCGGCAGACCGCGGAGGTCGGCTACCGCTACCTGCGCAAGCTCCGGTACTGACCACCGTCGGACCCGCCGAGCCCGCCCCCAGGGCCGGGCTCGGCGTTTATTTGAGCGCGAAACCATGGATGCGCAGGGAGCACTGTGTGGACGACCGGCGGGGCTGGCTCGCCGTCCTGACCGACGACGGCCTGGCCGCGCTGCGGGCCACGGCTCCCCGCCACGTGGCCAGCGTGCGCGAGCACCTGATCGACCTGCTCACCCCGGAGCAGCTGCGGCAACTGGAGGACATCAGCCAGGTCCTCCTCGATCACCTCATCGAGCCGGGCGGCGCGCAGTAGGCAGCCCGGGCCCGTCCCCGCCGCCGCGTATACGCGCCGTCAACGTTCCGCATGCGGGCGGGTCCTACGGTCTTGGGCCATGTCGAGTCATCGGATATCGCCGGAGCACCGGTACCCTCCCGAAGCTCCGGGGAGCGCCGTCGCCACGAGGCCGGAGCAGGGGCCGGAGCAGGAGCAGGAGGACGGCGGCGGCGTCATGGCGCTGCTCGAACGCATCGGATCCGTCGTCGTGCCGATCACGGTGGCGCTCTATGCGGTCCTCTACATCGGCGTCGAGCAGATGTACGCCGTCTTCGGCGTCAACCCGCAGCAGGTGGGCGTCGACCAGTCGGTCCTGCTCGGCCGGCTGACGAGCACCCTGGTCCTGCTCCTGCTGGTCGCCCTCCCGCTGCTCGGCGTCATCGCCGGCCTGGCATGGCTGATCGACAAGCTGACCGGCGGCGCGGCGAACAGGCTCTTCCAGGGGATCAGGAAGCGGCCCTGGATCGCCGCCACGATGGCGGCGCTGTGGTGCGGGGCGACGTACTGGGGCATCTTCCGCATCTTCGGCACGCTGGACCTGTTCGTCATGGTCGTCGTCGCGGTGGGGCTGGGCGTGCTGGCCTTCCTGATCCCGTTCCGGCTGATGCGCCGCAAACCCGTCGGGCGCGCCGGGACGAAGGTGATCGTCGGCGGCCTGACCGGCGTCGGCCTGGGGTTCCTGCTCATCCTGAGCCTCGTCGAGGGCGCGATCGACGTCCAGGAGACCGGCCAGGCCAGCGAGCTGCTGGGCGCGGTCGGCTTCCAGGACCAGTGGACGGTGGTCAAGAGCGCCGAGGACGACAAGCCGCTCTACGACGGCCGCTGGATGATGCTGCTCGGCGAGAGCGACGGCACGTACGTCATGTACGACTGCGACAAGCTCGAGACCTTCCGCAGGCCCATGGAGACCACCAACCTCAGCCGGATCCAGCTCGATCCCGAACGCAGAGAGGGCTTCACCTGCGGCGACCTCGCCCAGCAGGACAGCGGCAACTAGCTCCGACCCATCGCGAACACAAGGAGAACACAATGATCACCATCCTGCTCGGAGCCGTGCTCGGCGGGGCCATCGTAGGCGGCCTGGGCCGGCTGCTCCTGCCCGGACGCCAGGACATCGGCTGGTTCGCCACCATCGCGGCGGGCATCGTCGCCGCCGGGGCCGGCACCGGGATCGCCTACCTGTTCGGCTTCAACGAGAAGACCTGGCTGGTGATCGCCGTGCAGCTCGTTCTGGCCGTCGTCTGCGTGGCGGCCACCACGAGCATGCTGGGCAAGAAGAGCAGGTCCTGAGGCAACGGACGCGGCCGTCGCCGGAGCACCGGGCTCCGGCGGCGGCCGTTCGCATGTGTTGAATCTGGTCACTAGTTATGCACAAGGGCGAACGTACGATCTCCGCTTGTTTCTCACGTTCTGACAGCGGAGATGTCCATGCCCAAGATCATTATTGCCGCCACGCCCGCCAACGGGCACGTGGCTCCCCTCCTCACCGTCGCCGCCGATCTGGTGCGGCGCGGTCACGAGGTCACCTTCCTGACCGGCACGAGGTTCAAGGAGCGTGCGGAGGCCGTCGGCGCGTACTTCACGGCGCTCCCCGAGGAGGCCGACTACGACGACCGGCGGATGGACCTGGAGTTCCCCGAACGCGGCCAGCTCCCTCCCGGCCCGGTCCAGCTCGGGTTCGACGTCAAGCACATCTTCGGCGACCCCGTTCCGGCCCAGTACGAGGCGCTGCGGCGGCTGCTGGCCGACATCCCGG
The DNA here is from genome assembly GCF_053587055.1 of Nonomuraea sp. NPDC003707. Taxonomy (NCBI): domain Bacteria; kingdom Bacillati; phylum Actinomycetota; class Actinomycetes; order Streptosporangiales; family Streptosporangiaceae; genus Nonomuraea; species Nonomuraea sp. NPDC003707. The sequence continues at coordinate 50,614 of NZ_JBSFNK010000040.1, forward strand.
CCACCGCGGTGATCACCGACAACCTGTTCCTCGGGGCCCTGCCGCTCTCCCTGGCCTCCGGGCCGGACACGCGTCCGATCACCGTCAGCGTGGGCGTCTCGCCGCCGCCCCCGGCGACCGGCTGGGGCCCCGAGATCCACGTGGACGCGCAGCAGCATCTGGAGAAGCTGTTCGAGTCGGTCGGGGTGAGCCTTCCCGAGTTCGTGCTCACCAGCCTGATCACCGTCCCCGACCACTACCTGCAGCTGACCGTCCCCGGGTTCGAGTTCCCCCGTGACGACCTCCCGAGCTCCTTCCGCTTCGTCGGCCCCCTGCCGTCGGCGCCCGCCGGGGACTTCGAGCGGCCGTCGTGGTGGAGGGAACTGTCGGACGGCCGCCCGGTCGTGGTGACGACGCAGGGGACGTTCGCCAACGTGGACCTGGAGGAGCTGGTCGTCCCCACGCTGCGCGTCCTCGCCGGCTCCGACGTCCTCGTCGTCGCCGCCACCGCGCGGCCGGGCGGTGTCGAGGACGTGCGGAACCTCATGGAGACCGTTCCCGACAACGCCCGGGTGGCCGACTTCATCCCCTTCGACCTGCTGCTGCCCCATGCCGACCTCCTGGTCACCAACGGTGGCTACGGCGGGGTGCACACCGCCCTGCGGCACGGTGTCCCGCTCGTCGTCGCGGGCGTCACCGAGGACAAGCCGTTGATCGCCGCCCGGGTCGAGTGGAGCGGTACGGGCGTCAACCTGGCCACCGCGCGACCCGACGACGCCGCACTCCGCTCGGCCGTGAACACCGTCCTGTCGACGCCGTCCTACCGCGCCCGCGCACGGGAGCTGCGCGAGGAGATCGCCGGCTTCGACGCCCTGGAGTCGATCGCCGAACTGGTGGCGGCTCGTCGAGGGTGAGCCGCGGTCACACTTCGGTCAGTCCTTGGTCACAAGGGGCGGCCTACGATTTCCCGCGGTCTGACCAGGGGTCTTACCGATGGGGGGAGGAACGATCGATCATGAAGACTGGGTTGCGGTTCGCCCTGCTGGGGCCGGTCAGGGGATGGCGCGGTGACGCGGAGCTCGACCTCGGCGCACCCCAGCAGCGGGCGTTGCTCGCCTTCCTGCTGTTACGCGAGGGCGAGGCGGCGTCGATCGACGAGATCGTGGACGCGCTGTGGGGGGAGCGGCCGCCGGAGAGCGCGCGGGCCGTCGTGCGTACTTACGTGTGCCGGCTGCGCCGTGTCGTGTCATCCGGCGAGGACGACGATCGGGTGATCAGGTCGTCCGGTTGCGGTTACGTCATCTCCACCGGCACGGCGTCCGTGGACTGGCACACCTTTCTCGGGCAGGTGCGGGAGGCGCAGGCCGTACGGGCTCGGGGGAATGCGGCCGAGGCGGCCGGCCTGCTGCGCGGCGCCCTGCGGCTGTGGCAGGGCCCGCCTCTGGGCAGGGCCCGCGGCGACTACGTCGACCAGGAGCGGACCCGCCTGGTCCAGCGCCGGGTCGCCGCGCTGGAGGAGCGGCTGTCGCTCGACCTGGAGCTCGGCCGGCACGCCGAGGCGAGCGAGGAGCTGGCCGAGGCCGTCGCCGCCGAGCCCATGCGCGAGCGGCTGCGCGAGCTGCAGATGGTCGCCCTCTACCGGTCGGGCCGGCAGGCGGAGGCGCTGGGCGCGTATGACGAGGTACGGCGGTTGCTCGCGGCGGAGCTCGGCATCGACCCCGGCACCGGCCTGCGCGAGCTGCACCAGCGCATCCTGCGCGCGGACCCCGGACTCGACCCGCCGGTGCCGGGACCGGTCGTCGCGCCCGAGCGGCCGCCCGCCCAGTTGCCCGCCGCGCCACCCGGCTTCGTGGGCAGGGAGGCGGAGCTGGCCGCCGTCCACGACACGCTCGGTCCCGGCGGGTGGACGCCGGTGGTGGCGATCACCGGGCTCGGCGGGGTGGGGAAGACCGCGCTGGCCGTCCAGGCGGCGCACGCCATGCGGGACCGGTTCCCGGACGGCCAGCTCTACGCGGATCTCGGAACGTCCGCCGGTCGCCCGGCGGACCCCGCCGAGGTCCTGGGCTTCTTCCTGCGCTCCTTCGGCGTGCCGGGGGAGCGGCTGCCCGACCGGCTCGAGGAGCGGGCGGCGCTGTGGCGAACCGTGCTGGCCGACCGGCGGGTGCTGCTCCTGCTGGACGACGCCGGCGACGCGGACCAGGTACGCCACCTGCTGCCGGCGGCGCCCGGCTGTGCCGCGATCGTCACCACCTGGCGGCACCTGATCGACCTGCCCGGCGCCCGCTGGATCGGGCTCGACGCCCTGCCCCCGGCGGACGCGCTGGAGCTGCTGGCCCGGCTGGCCGGCCACGGGCGGGTCCTCGGGCACCGGCAGGACGCGGTCGAGCTGGTCGATCTGTGCTCGCACCAGCCACTGGCCGTACGCGTGGCCGCGGACCTGCTGCAGGCCCGGCCGCACTGGACGGTGCGGCAGGTCCGCATGCGCCTGGAGGACGACCTGTACCGGCCCGCGGGCGCGAACGACGGCTGCGCGCTGATCGAGGCGCCCTTGCTGCTGGCCCAGAGCCGGCTCGATCCGCAGCAGGCCACGGCCTTCCGGCTCGCCGCGCTGCCCGACTACGGCGAGCTGACGGCGGAGTCGGTCGGGGCGCTGCTCGGCCTGCCGCGACCGCGGGCCCACCGGCTGCTGGAGTCGCTGGTCGACGCGCACCTGCTGCTGGCCGGGCCGGGCGGGACCTACCGGTACCACGGCCTGGTCAAGGCGTTCGCGAGGCGGCAGGCGTGGGCGCGCGAGGGCGTCGAACAGTGCGACGCCGCCCTGAGCCGGCTGCTGAGGCACCACTCACGGCGACCTGCGGCCCTGCCCACGGGCTGACGCACCGCTCACGGCGACCGGCGGCCCTGCCCCTGGGATGATCCGCCGTCGAGTTTGGCGGTGAGGGCCGCCCTGGCCTCGGTCCGGGAGCCGTAGAGGCGTTCCAGGGCGGCCCGCCAGCTCGACCTGGCCGCGCCGGGATCACCGGCGGCATCCAAGGCGTCGCCGAGCCGCTCCAGCACCAGAGCGTCGTGGTCACGACCGTGCCAGCTCTGGCCGTCGCCCAGCGCCAGGGACCTGCGGTAGTTGTCGATCGCCGCACGGTGCTCTCCCAGGAGGTGATGCGCCCAGCCGATGGTGTAGAGGACGAAGCTCTGGCCGACCACGTTCGTCTGCAGCTTCAGCGACCGCCGGCTGTACGCCAGGCCCGCGCGCGGCTCGCCCAGCCGGATCAGCACCCAGCCCACCGCGTTCAGGGCGCCGGCCTCCTCGAACGGGGTCGCTCCCTTCTGGCGGGACAACACGAGGCAGCGCCGCGCGTGGCGCAGTGCCTCCTGGTAACGGCCCTGCCGGTCGTGCAGGCGGGTCAGTTCGAGATGGGCGACGGACTGGCCCTTCACGTCCCCCAGCTCGGTGAACAGGCTCAAAGCACGCCGGTAGGCGTCGTGCGCCTCGCCGGGCAGCCCGGCACGCGTGCACGCCGACGCCAGGGCGTGCAGGGCGGGGGCGTGCATGCGCGGGTCACCGAGCCGCTCCGTGGCCTGCACCGCGGTCCGCGCCAGCGCCAGCACCCGCTCCGCGGGGCGCATCAGGATCAGGTACGTATGCGCCGACCAGGCCAGATGCGCGACGTGGTGGTCGAGCCCGAGCCGGGCGGCGTGCTCGACGGCGGCGAGGACGGCATCCTCCTCGGCGCCGAACCAGGCCAGCGCCCGGACCGTGTCGTCGATCGGGTCCGGGGCGACGCCGTCCCGCGGCTTGGGGAAGGGAATCGTGTTCTGGCCCGGTTTGATCAGCTCCGAGCAGCGGTGCGCCGTACGGAGGTAGTGGTCCAGCAGCCGGTGCAGGGCGGCCGTGACATCGTGATCCGCCTCCTCCTCGGCGGCCGTCTCGGCGGCGTACGCGCGGATCAGGTCGTGGAACGTGAAGCGGCCCGGCACGTGCTCGGTGAGCAGGTGGGCGGCGGTGAGCTCCAGCAGCGGCGGGCGCACGCCGGAAAGGCTCAGGCCGGCCAGTCCGGCCGCGGCCGACGCGCTGATGTCGGGCCCCGGCGCGGTGCCCAGCAGCCGGAACAGCCGGGCCGCCGCCGGGGTGAGCGCGCGGTAGGACCAGGAGAACACCGCCTGCGGGGCCGCCGTCGCGTCGAAGCCGGTGAAGCCGTCCAGGTTGCCGCGCGCCTGGCGCAGCTCGGCCGCGATGGACGCCAGCGTGAAGGACGGGTGGGTCAGAGCGTGGGCGGCGACGGCGACCAGCGCGAGCGGCAGCCCGCCGCACAGGGACAGGATCTGGGCGGTCGCGTCCGGCTCCGCCTCCACCCGCGCCGCGCCCAGCCGGGCACGCAGCAGGTCGGCGGCCTCGCGGGCCGGCAGCGGTTCCAGGACCAGCGGGTGGGCGCCGGCGAGCCCGTCGAGCCGGTTGCGGCTGGTCACGATGACGAGGCAGCCGGGGGACGCGGGCAGCAGGGGGCGTACCTGCCGGACGTCCCGGGCGTTGTCCAGCAGCAGGAGCATCCGCCGTCCGGCGACGCGGTCGCGGAACAGCGCGGCCCGCGCCTCCACGTCGACCGGGATCTCCTCCGCGGCCACGCCGAGGCCGGCCAGCAGCGCGTCCAGTGCCTCACCGGCGCTCATCGCCTGGTCACTGGAGTGGAAGCCGCGCAGGTTCAGGAACAGCTGCCCGTCGGCGTAGTGGTGGGCGACCTGATGCGCCCAGTGCACGGCCAGGGTGGTCTTGCCGATGCCGCCCATGCCGTAGATGACCCTGACCTGCGCGGCGTCCGGCCCGGCGTGGTCCTCCTCCGGGGACGGCAGCTGGGCCAGCTCCGTGTGGCGGCCCTCGAAGACCGGCGGATCGGCGGGCAGCTGGGCGGGCCTGGCCACGCTCGCCCACACCCCGGGCTGGGTGGGCCTGGTCATGCTCGGCCGCGCTGTGGGCCCGGCGGGCCCGGTCATGGTCGCGTGCGCCCCGTGGGCGGCCGGACGGTGCAGCACGTCCTCCCCCGCGGCGGTCAGCTCCGGCCCCGGGTCGATGCCCAGATCCTCGGCCAGCCGGGCGCGGACCTGGAGATAGTGGTCGCGGGCCGCGCTCCGGCGGCCGGTCGCGGCCAGCAGCTGAACCAGCCGCGCCTGCAGCAGCTCGTCCAGCGGCTCCCGCTCGGCCGCCGCCCGTACGGCCGGCAGCAGCGGCGCGGGCCTGCCGACGGCCAGCGCGTAGTTGGCGGCCACGCCCACCGCCGCCGCGTACTCCCGGTCCAGGGCGACGAAGACCGGCCGGGCACGGACCGCGGGCGGGATCCCGGCGGCCACGGCCCCCTGCCACAACCCCAGCGCCCGCACATAGTGTTCCACCGCTTCGGCGGGCCGATCCTCGGCGGCGGCCGCGCGGGCCCGCGCCACCTGATCCCGGAACCGGAGAAGGTCCGCGCCGGCCGCGTCCACCGCGAGCCGGTAACCGCCCGCCGCGGGCAGCAGCCACCGGCCCGCCTCCCGCGCCGGCAGCCCCGGCTCCAGCGCCCGGCGCAGCCTTCCCACGTTCCGATGCAGCACGTTGAGCGCGGTGGGCGGCGGGTCCTGCCCCCACAGGCCGTCGACCAGGTCATCGACGCCGACGGGCTGTCCCGCGGCGGCCAGCAGCAGGGCCAGGAAGGCACGTTGCTGCGGCCCGCCCAGCCGGACCTCGCGCTCCTCCCGCAGCACGCGCACCGGGCCCAGCAGCGTGAACCACATCCGCTCGGTCAGGAGAGGTCACCGCCTTTCTCCGCCTATCAGGTGCAGATCGCGTTGACCTTGTCCAGAGCGGCCTTCATGTTGGTCCGCACCTCCTGCAGTTCGGCCAGCGCCGCGTCCTTGTCGGAGGGGTCGATCTGGGCGTTGGTGAAGGTGTCGGCCATGCCGTTCAGGGCCGTGGCGAGGTCGCCTTCGGCCTTCCCCGCGAGTTCCTTGACCTTGGCGCCGATGTCGGCGTTCAGCTTGTTCATGCTCGCGGCGTCGCCGGCCGCGGATTGCGCCTGCGTCGTGTAGTCCTCATAGAGCTTGAACGTCTCGGTGCACACTTCGGCGTTCCCGCCGCCACCGCAGGCGCTCGCGGACCCGGAGAGGGCGATGCAGGCCGCGGCGGCGGCGAGACCTCGGCGGAGAGGGGTGCGGAACATGGTTGCCTTCCTCGGTCGGCGGCAAAGGTGAATGACGCCGACCGTAGGACGCGGTCGTCTACCGCGGATTGACGCCGCGCATACGCGGAGGGCTCCTAGCGCGCCGGCCGCCTGTAGATGAACGTGCCCTCCGCCGTCAGCTCCGTGACGAGGTGGTGGTCGGGGGAGAGCCCGCAGGCCGGGTCGGTACGGCTCGCGTCGCCGGTCAGCGCGTACGCCTGGCAGCGGCAGCCGCCGAAGTCGAGCGTCTTGCGCGGGCAGCTCGCGCACGGCTCGCGCATCCAGCCGGTGCCCCGGTAGGCGTTGAAGGCGGGCGAGTGCTCCCAGATCCAGCCGAGCGAGTGATCGCGGGCGTTGGGGAGGTCCAGCGGCAGGTCGTACGCCGCCGGGCAGGGCAGCACGCGGCCGTCGGGCGCGACGGTGATCGAGATCGCGCCCCAGCCGCCCATGCAGGGCTTGGGCACGCCGTCGAAGTAATCAGGGATCACCCAGATCAGCTCAACATCCGTCTTTTCCCGATATTTCTTGACTACGGCCTCGGCGCGGGCGAGCTGCTCCCTGGTCGGCAGCAGCGCGGACCTGTTGAGCAGCCCCCACCCGTAGAACTGGGTGTTGGCCAGCTCGATGCGCTCCACGCCCCACCCCAGCCCGAGCTCGATGATCTCGCCGACGGCGTCCAGGTTGGCCCGGTGCAGGACCACGTTGAGCCCGAGCGGCAGCCCGCTCGCGACCACCGCCGCGGCGGCCCGCTCCTTCTTCGCGAACGACGCGACCCCGGCGATCCGGTCCGACTCCGGTGCCGTGGCCGACTGGACCGACAGCTGCACGCTGCGCAACCCCGCCGCCGCGAGCTCGCCCGTCCTGCGCTCGCTCAGCCCGACGCCGCTGGTGACCAGCTGCGTGTAGACGCCCGCGCGGTCGGCCGCCGCCACGATCTCCGCCAGGTCGGGTCTCAGCAGCGGCTCGCCGCCGGACAGATGCGCGTGCACGACGCCCAGCGCCGCCGCCTCGCCGAATATCCGCCGCCACTCGCCGGTGTCCAGCTCGCTCGACCTGGCCGCCAGCTCGGTCGGGTTCGAGCAGTACGGGCAGCGCAGCGGGCACGCGTGCGTGAGCTCGGCCAGCATGGCCCAAGGGGCGCTCACCGGAGCCAGCCCTCGGCCCGGACCCGTTCGAGGAACTCCACCACGTCGGGCTCCGCGCCCTCGGGCAGCTCGGCGACGATGTCCGCCACGGTCCGCGCGCCGTCGCACAGGGCGACGATGGCCGCGGCCTCCGCGTTGAGCACGACGATCCGCTCGGGCACGATCAGCAGGTCAGCCCCGCGTACGGGGTCGTGGCGGAGCATGGCCGAGCGGGACAGCACCGGGCGCCAGGTCATCGGTACGCCCCGTCCACGGCGTCGAGCAAGGACCACAGGAGGTCGCACTTGTAGGCGAGCGCCGCGACGGCCTTCTCCTGATCGGCGCGCGTCCGCGCCCAGTCGAGCACCAGGGTCAGAGCCTCGCCGCTGTCCTGGCGGCCCTGGGAGACGCGTACCTGGAAATATCGCAGTCCGTCCGGGTCTATCCACTGGTAGTGCCGTTCGAAGGCGGCGATCCTCGTACGCATGAGGTCCGGGGCGAACAGCTCGGTCAGCGACGCCGCGACGGCCTCCAGCGCGGAGCCGTGGCGGCACAGGTTCACGTAGCCGTCGACGGCCAGCCGCACGCCGGGCAGCACGCCCTCGCCCGACAGCAGCAGCGACCGCTCCAGCCCGGCCGCCTCGCCCAGGCGCAGCCACCGCTCGATGCCGCCCTCGCCGGGCGCGGCGCCGTCGTGGTCCTGGATCCTGCGCAACCACATCCTGCGCAGCTCGGGAGTCGTCAGCTTGGCGAGGACGAACGCGTCCTTGATCGGGATGTGCCGCTGGTAGTGGAAGCGGTTGAGTATCCACCCCTGCAGCTCGTCCCGGGTCAGCTCACCCGCGTGCATGCGCTGGTTGAACGGGTGCAGGTGGTGGTAACGCTTCTCCGGTACGGCCCGCAGCTCGGCCTCGAAGCCGTTCAAAGGTCGATCACCATCCCGTCGGCGGCCACCTCGATCCCCAGCTCGCCGAGCACCTCGTGCTGCTCGGCCGCCGGGTCCACGAGGGGGTTGGTGTTGTTGAGGTGGGTGTACAGGCGGCGGCCGGGCAGCTTGGAGAGCCGTTCCATGGTCGCCTCGATCGGCAGGTGGCCCATCTGGGTGGCGGTCCTGGCGGAGATCCCGGTGCGGCGGGGCTCCTCGTCGTCCCAGAACGTGCCGTCCACGATCACGCACGCCGCCTGCCGGAACGCCTCGTCCAGCTCGTCCGGCCACACCCCCATGGCAGGGGCGTATACCAGCGGCCCGAGGCGCAGCGCCGACACCCAGCCCGTGGCTTCGGGGGAGCCGGCGGCGTACCGGGGACGCTTGCCCGACACCGGGATGGTGGCGGCGTCGGCCCAGGTCAGCTGGAGGTAGGGGCGCAGGAGCTCGGCGAAGGGGCGCAGCGCGTGCCGTACGACCGGGGTGGAGCGCACCTCCAGCGCGTCGGCCTCCCTGAGCCTGAGCAGGCCGATCGTGTGGTCGAGCTCGGCGTCGGTGAGGATCACGCCCTTCAGCGGCGACTCGCGGGGGCCCGGCCCCGGGCGCAGCCACGCGCACGACTCGATCTGCTCGGCGATGTCGGGCGTGGCGTTGACCACGTAAGCGCCGTCGTCGAGCTGGACGGCCAGGCTGGCGTGACGTCGGCGGCGGCCCGGATGGGCGCGCGCCCCGGAGCAGCCGGGGCACGCGCAGTTCCACTGGGGCACGCCGCCGCCGGCCGCGGTGCCGAGCACCTGCAGTCGCATGGCGGCGCCCGGTTACCGGGTGGCCAGGAAGTACGCGGTCATCTCCATCGATGCCTCGACGACCTGGTAGTCGGGCTTGTGCCAGGTCGTCTCCTCGCCGCGGGTCCTGACCTTCTTCTCGTGGATCCTGCGAGGTTGCTTCTTGCCCTGCTCTTTCGGCTGGGACATATGCGTACCTGCCTTCCGTAGGGTGTTACAACCGATATGACCCTGTGAGATGGCGGACGTCAATGCCTTAGATCGGAGCTATATCGCCGATTTCCGGAAACTTTCCGGGCACGGGCGGGTCCGACGGGATCGTTCATCCGATGTCTCGCCATTCGGTCGGTGAAGCCGCCCGATCGCCAAACGAAGTTCGTCTCGTTCGCGCGGTCGCGCCGATTTCCGGCCGTTCGTTCGGGCCGAGGGGCCTGCGCGCCGGCGGATGGCGGACGCTTGAGCCCTGATGCCGCTCGACCGGAGGGACCGGAGCCGTGCCCGAACTCGACCACGAACACGTCGCCATCCGCACCGGCCCGCGCTCCGGGCTGCCGGTGATCGTCGCCGTCCACTCGACGGCGCTCGGCCAGGCGGTCGGCGGATGCCGCGTCTGGCGCTACGCCGACTGGCGCGACGGGCTCGCCGACGCGCTGCGCCTGTCGGCCGGCATGACCGCCAAGTGCGCCGTGGCCGGGCTGGCCAACGGCGGCGGCAAGACCGTCGTCGCCGTGCCCGAGGGCACCGAGCTGGATCCGGCGCTGCGCCGCAAGCTGCTGGAGGACGTGGCGGACGCCGTCGCGTCCCTGGACGGCACGTACGCGACCGGTCCCGACGTCGGGACGAGCCCCGAGGACATGGCGGTCATCGGCGAACGTACCGCCCATGTCTTCTGCCGGCCGGTGGAGCAGGGCGGCAGCGGCGACTCCTCACCGGCCACCGCGCTCGGCACGCTGGCGGCCCTGCGGGCCGTACGCCACCGCCTCCACGGCACCTCGGCCCTCAAGGGCGCGCGCGTGTCGCTGGTGGGACTCGGCAGCGTGGGCCTCCGCGTGGCCGGCCTGCTCGCCGAGGAGGGAGCCGAACTCCTGGTCAGCGACATCGACCCCGCCAAGCGGGCCCCGGCCCGCGAGCTCGGCGCGACCTGGACCTCGCCCGGGGAGGCCCTCACCGCCGAGGTCGACATCCTCGTCCCGGCCGCGCTCGGCGGCATCCTCACCGGGGACGTCGTACCGGAGCTGCGCTGCGCCGCCATCGCCGGGCCCGCCAACAACCAGCTCGCCACCGAGCCCGTCGCCGACCTGCTGCACGAGCGCGGCATCGTCTGGGTGCCGGACTACGTCGTCAGCGCGGGCGGCGCCATCAACGCGCTCGCCGTGGAACTGCGTCACGAGAGCCCCGAGGAGGCCCGCGTCCGCGTCGAGGCCATCGAGCACACCGTCACCGAGCTGCTCCACGAGGCCGAACACCGGAACATCACTCCCGCCCGGGCCGCGACGGACCTGGCCCGCCGCCGCCTCGACGCCGCCCGGGGTCACTGCCAGGCCAGCGAGCCCCGGGTCGCCCAGTAGGTCTCGGGTGCCTCGGCCAGGACGGCGAGCCGCTCGTCCAGGTCCGGGTCCCAGGCGACGCGGACCGCGGCGAGATTGCTGTCGAGCTGCTCCACCGACGCGGCCCCGCTCAGCACCACGCCGGCCCACGGCCTGGCCAGGATCGCGGCCAGGGCCAGAGCGTCCGGGGTGAGGCCGCGTTCCCGAGCGGCGCGGGCGAGCGCGTCCGGGGCGGCGTGGGCGGTCAGGCGGCCGTTCGCCACGCCCTCCTTGACGATCACCCCCAGCCCGGCGCGATGGGCCCGGTCCAGGGCCGGGCCGGCGGACGGTTCGAGCAGGTTCCAGGTCGCCTGGACCGTGTCGAACAGGCCGAGCTCGACCGCCCGGTCGATGGTGTCCGCCTGACGCGGCCCGGTCGTGGACAGGCCGACCGACACGCCGGAGGCGCGCAGCTCGCGCAGCCCGGCGAGGACGTCCCGGTCGTCGAGCACGCCGCTCTCCAGGGTGGCCGAGTGGATCTGGTACAGCGACAGGTGCCCGCCCAGCAGCTCCCGCGTCTCGTCGAGCTGCCGTCGCAGCTGCCCGGCGGACAGCTCTTTCACCTCGTGCCGGTCGGCCTGCATCCGCCAGTCGCCGACGTAGGCGTACCCCCACTTCGATCCCACGGTCACCGCTCCGGGTGCGATGGCGCGCTCGCGCAGCCAGCCGCCGAGGAACTCCTCCGCCCGGCCGTAGGAGCGGGCCACGTCGAAGTACCGCACCCCGGCCGCCAGCGCCGCGTCCAGGACCGCCCAGCTCCGGGCCCGCATCGCGCCGACGCTGCGATCATCGCCGAGGTCCTCCTCCCGGCCGAGCGTGATGTACGCCGGCCGGCCCAGCGCGGCCAGCCCGATCCCCACGGGTGTCACCCGCAGCCCCGTGTGGCCCAGCTCGCGCACACCCATCCCGTCCCAGCTCTCCGCAGTCATGCCGCCAGTTGACCACACACGCCGGGATCGGCTGCCGACGGGCCCCCGGCCCGTACGGGGTGATCAGCCGCCCGTCCCCAGGCCCGCGTCCCTGGCCCGGGCGACGGCTTCGGCGCGGTCGGCGACCTGCAGCTTGGTGAAGACGTTGGACACGTGGTTGCGGCGGTTACGACGACCCGCGGCTCACCCTGTCCCTGCGGCTCTTCCAGGTCGCCCTCGTCGGGGCGCACCTGGCGATGGGGGTCTTCGGCGGCGTACGCGTGGTCCAGGTGCTGCGCACCTGACCTGTCCTGAAAATGACGATGGCCGCCTCTGCCCGGCTTACGCGGGGCAGAGGCGGCCATGGTGGGTCATCGGGCGATCACCCAGGAGGGCTCGCGGGTCGCGGCGGGCTCCGGGTGGGCGGCGCGGGTGAGCATGGTCTGCGCCACGCTCGCCTTGAGCAGGGCGGCCATCCGGACCACCGGCACCAGCGTCAGCGCGAACAGGGCGCCGACCGCCGTGGTGACGAGCACGAACGTCGTGGGGGTGGGAGCGAGTCCCAGCCACTCGGGCAGGCCGTTCTCGAGGGCACCGGGGATCCGGGCGATGGTCCAGCCGTAGATGGGGAAGGTGAGGCCGGCGATGGCCCCGGCCCACCACACGGCGCTGAGGACGAAGGCGGCCAGCGCGAACGGCAGCGCGACGATCCCGTGCAGCAGGTCCATCATCGCCTGCCCGCTGGTCAGCGGGTTCATCACGCGGCGGAACCAGCCCGCGCCCTCGGGGACGGGGGTGTACGCCGGGCGGGCGACGGGGTGGCCGAGCACGTCGGGGAGCGTGACGCGTTCGAGGTCGGCGAGGTGCTTGGCCGCGGCGGCCGTCGCGGCCAGCACCGGCAGGCCGACGAAGGCGACCGCGCTGCCCAGGCCCGCCGAGACACCGATGACGGTGGTGGCGAAGGAGGCGACGGAGAGCGGGAGGCCGAGCAGGGTGTAGCGGGTGTCGGTGGCGAGGCGGCGCTGGAGGGTTCTCATGGGAAAGACGCTACGAGCCGGGACCATGACGCATCGACCCTGCGCACGGGCGTGTCCATGGTAGGGACAGCCCTACCTGAACGGCCTCGGCAGCAGTATTGTCGGGAAAGATCTCCGACGTGATGATCAGAGCATGCTCCGATCACGAACCGTCCTGTCCGCGCTCGCCCTCGCCGCGGCCGCGCTGCTGATCAGCGGACCCGCCGAGGCGCAGGCGGACCCGCCGTTACCCTCGGCGATCTTCCGCGCCACACACAACAGCTACTCGGGCAACGTCGCCGGCGCCAAGAACTCGATCGCCTACCAGCTCGACCACGGCATCCGCTTCATCGAACTCGACATACACGACAACGGCTACGCCACCTCGAACGACTACTCCATCGGCCACGACTCCCCGGGCAACCAGGTCGACCACACCGGCAACCCCGCCTCCAACCTCCTGCGCGACTGGCTCAAGGTGATCAACACCTGGTCCGCGCAGCATCCCACCGCCGCCCCGATCGTCGTCGCCCTCGACATCAAGGACGACCTGACCGACAACACCTCGTACGCGGCCGGCAACCTGGCGGCGCTCAACCAGGAGTTCGTCTCCGTCTTCGGCTCGCGGCTGCTCTGGGCCAAGGACTACCCGGCGACCCCGCCGACGGTGGACGCGCTGCGCGGCCGGGTGCTGCCCCTGATCTCCGGCAACGGGACGACCCGCACCCAGTACAAGCGCGACGTCGGCTCCAACCCGGCCGTCGCGATCAACGGCCGCGGCCAGGTCGTGGAGGTGCACGACTCGGGTGCGGGCGCGCTCTGGTACTGGTCCGGCACGTACGGCGCCGACGGCCGCGTGACCTGGCTGCGCCACGGCAAGTACGACAACGGTGTGACGCCGGCCGTCGCGCTCAACGACAACGGCGACCTGGTCGAGGTCCACCAGTCCCAGACCGCGACCACGCTGTGGTACCGCGTGGGCCGCCTCGGCGCCGACGGCGAGATCACCTGGTCGGCCAGCCACAAGTACGACGACGGCGTGCTGCCGACGGTCAGGTTCACCGATCCGGCGGGCACGCGGCTGCGCGAGATCCACCGCAGCCAGAGCAGCAGCCAGAACTGGGACTGGGACGGCGTGCTCGACGCCGGCGCGATGACGGTCTCGTGGAGCGGCAACGCCAAGACCTCCGACGCCCGCTACGACAAGACCACCTCGGCCAGCGGCACCTCTCGCGTGCGCGTGTGGACCGGCGCCGACGGCCCGACCCCGTCGCAGACCCTGCGCATCGACACCGACAGGTACACCGGCGACCGCATCCGCTACCAGCAGGTCGCCTTCGACGAGTTCCAGCAGGGCGACAGCGCGGAGCTCCAGCAGGGCGCGCTGTTCTACGCCGCGCCCGCCACGCAGTCCTCGTTCATCACCGCGGCGCGGCAGGCGGGACGGCTCGTACGGGGCTGGGACTTCGACTCGACCGGCGACGCGACCAGCCCGCTCGCCAACTACCCGGCGACCAACCACCCGTACGACACCTGGTATCAGGACCTTCTCTCCCAATCCGGCGCAATCCAGTAAGCCCGCGTCGTACGAGGGGGCGGCGGCCGGAAAATCGTTCGCTCCCTCGTACCCCCGGACGGCAGCATTTAGCGGGGCGGTGTCTGCATTCGGGAGGGCGGATGGCTGTGCTCGGAACACTTCAGGATTCCCACGACAATCCATCTGCGCGGAGGTCGGCGATCCTGCTGGCGCTGCGCTACTACTGCGGTGAGCTGATCCGCCAGCGGTGGGTCGCGGTGCCCGCGCTCACCATGCCGGCGCTGGGCAACATCTGCCTGTCCTACCTGGCGCCGCTGGCGGTGGCCGGGCTGGTGGGGCAGCTGGCCGGGGGCGGGGACGGCACCGTCGACACGCTCCTGCCGTACGTGCTCGCCTTCGGCGCGCTGCTGCTGGCGGGCGAGGTGCTGTGGCGGATCGGGCTGCACTTCCTCAACCGCACGGACGCCCGGGGCATCGAACGGCTCGGCGTGGTGGGCATGGAGGAGCTGCTGACCAAGGACGCCGCGTTCTTCCACAACAACTTCGCCGGCTCGCTGACCAAGCGGGTGCTGGGATTCTCCTCCCGGTTCGAGGACTTCGCCGACACGCTCACCTTCTCGATCATGGCCAAGCTGATGCCGCTGGCCTTCGCCTCGGTGGTGCTGTGGCAGTATCACCCGCTGCTGGTCCTCGTTCTCATCGGTCTCATCGTCGTGACCGGCGTGCTCGTCGCCCCGTTGATCCGCCGTCGCCAGGCGCTGGTCGACGAGCGCGAGGCCGCCAGGGTGCTCGTGTCGGGCCACGTCGCCGACGTGCTGGCCAATATGGAGACGGTCCGCGCGTTCGCCGCCGAAGACCGCGAAGCCACCGAGCACCGGGCCAGGATCGCCGAGCAGCAGCGGCTGGCGCTGCGCTCCTGGGACTACGGCAACCTGCGGGTGGACACGGTCGTCGCCCCGATCTCGGTCCTCACCAGTGCCGTCGGCCTGCTCCTCGCCGTGGTGCTGCGGGGCGGTCTGGGCGTCGAGGCCATCGTGGTGACGTTCTCCTACTACACGAGCGCGATCAGCATCATGTTCGAGTTCAACCAGATCTACCGGCGGATCGAGAGCGTGCTCACCGAGGCCGCCCAGTTCACCGAACTCCTCCTCGTGCCGCCGACCGTGCTGGACTCCGCCGACCCGCAGCCGCTGCGCCCGGCCGACTCGAGCGTCCGCTTCGAGCGGGTGAGGTTCGCGCACGAGGGTGCCCTGCCCCTGTTCGAGGGCCTGCACCTGGACGTCCCCAGCGGCACCAAGATCGGGCTGGTCGGCCAGTCCGGCGGCGGCAAGACCACCCTCACCCGGCTGCTGCTGCGCCTCATGGACGTCGACGCGGGCCGGATCCTGATAGGCGGCCAGGACATCTCCCGGCTGCGCCAGGCCGACCTGCGCAGCCTCATCGCGTACGTCCCCCAGGAACCCGCCATGTTCCACCGGTCGGTGCGTGACAACATCGCGTTCGCCCGGCCGGGCGCCACCGACGCCGAGATCCTCGCGGCGGCGCGGGCGGCGCACGTCACGGAGTTCGCCGAGTCCTTGCCGAACGGCTTCGACACCCTGGTCGGCGAGCGCGGCGTCAAGCTCTCCGGCGGCCAGCGGCAGCGCCTCGCGCTCGCCCGCGCCATCCTGCGCGACGCCCCGATCCTGCTGCTGGACGAGGCCACCAGCGCTCTCGACTCCGAGAGCGAGATCCTCGTCCAGGAAGCCCTGTGGCACCTGATGCGCGACCGCACCGCGCTCGTGGTCGCGCACCGCCTGAGCACCGTCGTCCGGATGGACCGGCTGGTCGTGCTCAACCGGGGATGCATCGTGGAGCAGGGCTCCCACGCCGAGCTGCTGCAGACCGAAGGCCCGTACGCCCGGCTCTGGCGGCACCAGTCCGGCGGCTTCCTGATGGACGACGACAGCTCCATCGTCGCCGAGGCGGTGGTTGAGTAGGGGATACTCATGCGATCCCGGCCTGTCGTGGCCCATCGTTGGAACGGTGCAATCGACATCGAGGAGATCCCATGATCAGGGACGGACGCTACGAGGGGCAGAGCGGCGGCATCTCGGTCACGCTGCGGGTGGACGCGGACGGCTCGGGGGTGGTCAGCGCGGACGTGTTCCAGGTCGCGGCGGACGGCCGGAAGGCGTACCTGGCGTCGGCGCGCACCGCGCCCGGCACCAAGGTCGCGCTCGACGACGGCACGTGGCCGGCGATCTGGCAGGCCGGTCCCACCAATAAGACGACGGGGTCGCTGGCCCTGGCCCTGGCGCAGAGCGACGGCGTGTCGGTGACGTTCGTCCTCGACGCCCCGCTGAACGGGTTGCCCACCCGGACCGAGGTGGTCGTCCCCGTCGAGCACAAGGACGACGCGCTGCGCGAGCTGGGCCTGGAGATCGAGCTGGAGCAGAACGTCCCGGCGCCGAGCCCGGTGATCTTCCAGGGCGTGGAGCGCACGATCAACGGCTGCCTGCGGGGCGCCGGGTTCGCGGTCAAGGACGTCGGGCGGCAGAGCCCCATCCCCGCCGGGATCGCCGGAGCCTGGGACGACTCGCTGCTCTACACCATGCTGAGCGACCTCATGCTCATCACGGGCGACGCGTCGCTGCGCGCCAGGGCGTGGGAGCTGCATCTGCTCCTGCTGTCCCGGGCGGCCATCCCCGGGCTGGCCGGCGTGATGTTCGACGCCGAAGGGCTGCTCCAGCGGCAGGGCGCGGCGGTCTTCACCGCCGGCTTCCAGGGGGCGACCAGGGATCAGAAGATCATCAGGACCATCGTGCACGAGCTCGGGCACGCGCTCAACCTCGCGCACCGCTTCGAGCGCGTGGTCGGCCGGGCCGACTCGACCTCCTTCATGAACTACGACTGGCGATACCTGGGCGGCGGCCACGAGCAGGACTACTGGCGGGAGTTCGCGTTCACCTTCGACGCCGACGAGCTGACATTTCTTCGGCACGGGCCGTTGACGGCGCTGATCCCCGGGGGCGAGCCCTTCCACTCCGTTCGCTACTGGGCCGACGGGGGCGGCGGGCACTCGCCGTACGCGCCGGAGATCCCGTTCGACGGCTACCGGCTGACGCTCGCCGCGCCCGAGTCCGGGCCGGTCTTCGCCTTCGGCCAGCCCGTGTTCCTCAAGGTCACCCTGGAGAACCGCACGGCGGCGGATCTGGAGGTGGAGCGCTGGGTGCTCGACCCGAAGGCCGGGCCGCTGGAGATCCTGGTACGCCGCCGCAGCGATCCGCCGGCGGACGTGACCGCGTTCACCCCGATCGCCCAGCGGTGCATGGCCGCCATGGACTCCACCGCGAAGCTCACCATCCCGCCCAGCGGGGCGATCAGCAACAACGTCAACCTCACCTTCGGCTCGTCCGGATTCACCTTCGCCGAACCCGGCGAATACGACATCACGCCGGTCCTCGGCATCCCCGCCCGCGACCCGGCGGGGGAGCCCGTGCAGTGGGTGGTCACCGGCGAGCCGCTGCGCGTCCGCATCACACCCCCGCAGGGCGTGGCGGAGGAGCGCGACGCCGAGGTGCTGCACGCGGCGGAGACGGGCGCGTGGTTCGCCCTCGGCGGCAGCGACGCCCTCGCCTCGGCGGGCGAGGCGCTGGCCGGGGTACGCGAGCGCCGCCAGGCCGAGACCGGGAGCCATGACCCGGTCGTGGCGGCGATCGTCCGGACCGCCGCGCTCGACGCCGCCCGGCCGTCGATCCGGTTCCAGGACAACGAGTACGTCCGCCGCGACGGCGACCCCGAGCAGGCCGCCCAGCTGCTGGCCGGCCTGGACGCCCGGGCGCTGCGCACCTTCGACCCGTACACCGCGCAGCAGACCGTCGCCCTCGCCGCCCGGTACCGGAGCGCCGCCGGCGACTAGGTTGACGAAAGTAAGGGAGCGAACGGGCCTTTCGGGAGTGTCGGCGGCAGAGGCGTCATTTTTACGCTCCTGCCCATGATGAGATCCCGTCTTGCGCTCGCAATCGTCGCTCTGCTGGGCGCCGTGTTTCCGGCTTCCGCGGCCGCCGCCACCGCGGAAGCCCTCTCCATTCCCCGCCCCACCGGGCAGTACGCGGTCGGGCGCGACACCCTGCACCTCGTCGACAGGAAGCGTCCCGACCCGTGGGTGCCCACCGCGGACGGGCGGGAGCTGATGGTGTCGATGTACTACCCCGCCTCCACCGGAGGTGGCCCCGCCCCGTACATGACCGTCGACGAGGCCCGGCTCCTGCTCAAGGGGCTGAAGCTCGACACCAGGTTCAAGGCCGAGCAGCTCGCCGGCGTGCGCGTGAACGCCCGCGCCGGCGCCCGCCCGACCGGCGGCAGGCATCCCTTGGTGCTGCTCTCGCCGGGCTTCACGCTCAACCGCGCCACCCTGACGACGCTCGCCGAGGAGCTGGCGTCCAAGGGGTACGTCGTCGCACTCGTGGACCACGCCTACGAGTCGTACGGGACCGCCTTACCCGGCGGCCGTACCCTGACCTGCGTCGCCTGCGAGGCGATCGAGCGGGCCCCCTCCGACGAGGCGGAGAAGAAGCTGATGGCCAAGGCCGCCGAGGGCCGAGGCGCCGACCTCTCCTTCGTGGTCGGCGAGCTGACCCACTGGAAGCGCTGGAAGATGATCGACCCGGGGCGGATCGGCGCCGCCGGGCACTCCCTGGGCGGCAACGCCGCCGCTGCCGTCATGGCCGCCGACCGCCGCATCCGCGCGGGGGTGGACATGGACGGCACGTTCTTCGCGCCGGTCCCGCAGGCCGGCCTCGGTAAGCGGCCCTTCCTCATGCTCGGCACCAAGGCCCAGCACTCGCCCGACAGCGTCGACACGAGCTGGCCGCTGGCCTGGCAGCGGCTGGACGGCTGGAAGCGCTGGCTGACGGTCGCCGACTCCGGGCACTTCACCTTCATCGACCTGCCGATCATCGGCGGGCAGGCGGGAGTCGTCGACCCCTCCGCCCCGCTCTCGGGCGAACGATCGGGTGAGATCACCACGGCCTATGTGGGCGCCTTCTTCGACCAGCACCTACGCGGCAGGCACCAGCCGCTGTTGGACGGCCCGTCCGCGGCCGATCCCGAGGTGGCCTTCCAGAATCCCTGACGAAAACGGGCCCGCACCCATGAGGGTGCGGGCCCGTTCTCGACGTGCGCTGTTGCGTCAGGCCGAGACGATGTTCTCCGCCTGCGGGCCCTTCTGGCCCTGGACGATGTCGAAGGACACCTTCTGGCCCTCGGTCAGCTCACGGTAGCCGCCGTTGGACACGATGTTGGAGTAGTGCGCGAAGACGTCGGCGCCGCCGCCGTCCTGCGCGATGAAGCCGAAGCCCTTTTCAGAGTTGAACCACTTCACGGTTCCGGTAGCCATGTAGATCTCCTTTAGATAAGTGCAGAAAACATGAGCCCATCCGGAATTGCCCGGCAAACAAAACGCGCCCGAAGGTTGTATTCCGTCGGGCGCGCACTAAGTCGATGGGTACCGCAACTGCAACTCCCCCACCCTATCACACGCTTCCGGTGCAGCTGGATGAGACTTTCCTATTCACCGTCGCGTCCGAAAAGTTTTGCCGTGGATTGACCTTTTCCTGCCTGGACGTCCTCGATGCAGCCGTACACCATGACCTGCACCACATTCTGGACGACGTCCCTGCTGACGCTCCCCGGCGGTGCGCTGACCAGCGTGAACAGCGTACCGCCATAGAGCGCGATCATGGCCGGGATCTTCTCGCGCGGGATGGTGAGGCCGAGCTGGTCGTGGTGTCCGGCGGTGACCAGCACCGCCGTGTCCCGCAGACTCGCGAGCGCCGAGGCGAGCGCCGGCCGGCGCGCGGCCTCCAGTTGAAGTTCGAAGATCGCCAGATAGCGGTCGCGCAGCGTGGTCGCCGCTGTGAGCAGCGATTCCGTCAGCAGGTCGACCAGGGTCGCCGGTTGCTCGACGGCCCGGTCGGTGTCGGCGTGGTGCAGCTCGACGATGCGCTCCGCGGCGGCCACCAGCAGGGCTTCCCGGCTGCGGAAGTAGTTGGAGGCCGTCCCCGGCGGGAGGCCCGCCGCCTTCTCCACCGCGCGGTGGGTCAGCCCGTGCGCGCCCGACGACGCCAGCAGCTCGATGGCCGCATCGGTCAGGGCTTGGCGACGGGCTGGATTCGTGGGCGGCATGCGGCCATGATACCAATGCCCGTACTAGTACGATCGTAGTGAATGGATGAGGAGGCCTCATGAGGGTCGTGGTGGTCGGCGCCGGGCTCGGAGGAGTGGCGGCCGCGGCGGGGCTGCACCGCCTGGGTCATGAGGTGACCCTCTTCGAACGGGGCGCCGAGCTCCGGGAGGCCGGCACCGGGATCGTGGTCATGCCCAACGGGCTTCGCGCGCTGGACGCGGTGGGGCTGGCCGACGACGTTCGCGGGCACGTCATGCACGCGACCCTCGGAGGATTGCGGGACTGGCGCGGACGGCCGCTGCTGATCACCGACCTGGCCCGGGCGCAGCAGGAGGTCGGGACGCCCGCCATCATCGACCGGGCGGAACTGCACCGGGCGCTGCGCGCCCCGCTGCCCCCCGGCCTGGTGCGCACCGCGACCCCCGTCGAGCGCCTGGAGCCCGATCCCGCCGGGGTGAGCGTGATCAGCGACGGGAACCCCGTCGCGAGAGCCGACGCCGTGGTCGCGGCCGACGGCATCGGCAGCAAGCTGCGCGCACAACTCTTCCCCGGTCACCCCGGGTTGCGGCGCACCGGCCGGATCGACCTGCGCGGCATGCTGCCCCGCCCTGCCGGCCTGGCCACGGACCTGCTCGCCAGCCAGCTGGTCGACCGCCGAAGCGGGGCGATGTTCGGCCTGTTCCCCGTCGGCGAGGACCGCCTCTACTGGTTCACCGACTCCGTCCTGCACGGCACGCCGCCGGACGCGTACGAGGCACGCCGGCAGATGCTCTCCCTCATGGCCGACTGGCACCCCCTCGTCACCGCGTTGATCGAGGCCACCCCAGCCGACGACATCTACGTCGACCCGATCGCCCGCCTGGCCGAACCCCTGCCCTCGTACGCGGCCGGCCGGATCGCCTTCCTCGGCGACGCCGCGCACGCCATGCCACCAGACCTCGGCCAGGGCGCCAGCCAGGCCTTCGAGGACGCGGCCGCGCTGACCCGCCACCTGACCGGTGCCGAGCCGGCCGACGTCGCCGAGCGGCTCCTGCGCTACGACGCCGAGCGCAGGCCCAGCGCCAACCGCATCATGCGGGCGGCGTCCCGGCAGTCGCGGCTGACCTCCCAGACCGGTCTCGCCGCGTGGCTGCGCGACACGCTGCTCCGGGCCGTCCCGTCCCGCCTGGCCACCCGGCAGCTCGCCGCCCTCTGGCACGCCTAGAAGGCTTGAGGGTCGTAACGTTACATGTCCGCATCGAGCCTGGCCAGACCCTCACTTGGACGGGCCTGGCCTGTTGCGCGATCGGTAACGCACTCTTGACAGGCTGCGATTTGTGTCGATACATGTTTTATCGATACAACCCCCAAGCGGGCGCAGCTGTCCAGGCGTCCGCGGACGACGATCCGACGTGCCCGACCCCCCACGGTATGAGTGCCAAAGAGGTGCGCGATGTCCCTGCTCAGAAGCTCAACTGCGATCCTGGCGGCTGCCGTTCTGGCCCTGACCGGATGCGGCTCGGGAGGAGGAGGCGGAGGCGGCGGGAAGACCAAGCTGACGTTCTTCTCCTGGGACAACGAGCAGTCGATGAAACCGATCATCGATGCCTTCGAGAAGCAGAATCCCACCATCGACGTCGAGTTCTCCACGGCCCCGCCGGTGGCCGAGTACATCTCCACGCTGCAGACCCGGCTCGTCTCGGGCACCGGCGCCGACGTGTTCGCGATCGCGGCCGAGAACAAGACCAACCTCATCCAGGGCGGCTTCGTCAAAGACCTGACCGGCAAGCCGTACATGGCGAACATGTCCAAGTTCAACACCGCCACCTACTCGCGGGACGGCAAGGCGTACGGCATGTCCATCTCGTCGTGGTCCGCCGGCATCCTCTACAACAAGGACCTCCTCGCCAAGGCGGGCGTCACCGAGTTCCCGACCAAGTGGGCCGACTTCGTCGCGCTGTGCCAGAAGCTCAAGGCGGCGGGCACGACGCCGTACTACGACTCGGTGACGGGCATGCCGCTCACCCTCGCGGCCCTGGTCGGCCATGAGAACGCGCGCCAGGGCGGCGACGTGGACGCGCAGATCTTCGCGGGCCAGAAGAAGTTCGGGGACCTGTGGCTCGGGCCGCTGACGAACTTCAACCAGCTGTTCACCAGCGGGATCATGAGCAAGGACGTCGTGGGCCTGAGCGGCGAGCAGATCGTGGACGAGTTCGCCAACGGCCGCGTCGCGATGATCTCCGCGGGCCCGTGGAACGTGTCCACGCTGCGGGAGAAGGCGCCGAAGATGAACATGGCCTTCGTCGGCGTGCCGACGCCCGACGGCAAGCCGTTCTGGTCCGGCGCGGCCTCGCCCGGTTACGCCATCAACGCCAAGACCGAGCACGAGAAGGAGGCCGAGGCGTTCCTGACGTACCTCGGCAGCAAGGAAGGCGTGACGCTGTTCAACAAGCAGACGGCGGCCATGACGACCACGTCGGACGTCACGCCCGAGATCGACAAGGTGCTGGAGCCCAACCTCCAGGCGCTCAAGGACGGCACCTTCTACCTGCCGCAGATCGCCTGGCCACGGGCGCAGGACGCGCTCAACACCGAGGCGGTCGCGCAGCTCCAGCTGATGGTGCAGGGCCAGGAGCAGCCGGCCGACGTGGCCGCCGCGCTCGACAACCGGCTCAAGGGCCAGAGCTGACATGACGGCGTTCGGCACGAGGGCGCCCGCCGCGACGGGCGCCCTGTCCTGGCTGGTCTCGCCGAAGCGGCTGGAAGGGCTGCGGCTGCAGGCGTTCCTGGTGCCGATCGGGATCGTGTTCGCGGTGCTGTTCGCGATCCCGCTGGCGCAGTCGCTCTACTTCAGCGTGACCGACTTCAACGGCTACTCGACGGAGGTCAACTTCGTCGGGCTGGAGAACTACCGGAAGATCTTCGCCGACCCGGCCATGCTGGCCGGGCTGGGGTTCACGCTGCTGTACGCGATCGGCACCACGCTGATCATCACCCTGCTGGCGATCCCGCTGGCCGTGCTGCTCAACCGGCGCTTCTTCGGCCGGAGCGTGGTGCGGGCCGTCTTCTTCTTCCCCGCCATCCCCAGCATCGCGATCCTCGGCCTGGTGTGGGGGTTCATCCTGTCGCCGCTCGGGTCGGGCGCCATCAACAGCCTGCTCGGAGAGCTGGGCCCGGTGCCCTGGCTGTCCGACAGCACGCTCGCCCAGCTGTCGGTCATCATGGTCGCCGTCTGGTCGTCCACCGGCTGGCACGCCATCCTCTACCTGGCGTACCTGCAGTCGATCCCCGACGACTACTACGAGGCCGCGCGGGTGGACGGCGCCTCGCCGCGCCAGTCGTTCCTCTCCATCACGCTGCCGCTGCTCGCCCCGGCCGTCACCATCAGCTCGCTGCTGCTGATGACCGGCGGCCTGAAGGTCTACGACCTGCCCTACACCCTCACCAAGGGCGGCCCCGGGTACGCCACCTTCACCATCACCCAGTCGATCATCCAGAGCGGCATCGCGCAGGCCAAGTTCGGCCAGGCCTCGGCGCTGGCGGTGGTCTTCATGCTGGTCGTCGGCGCGATCGTGGCCGTCCAGCTGGTCCTGTCGAGCCGGCTCGAAGGGCGCCTGTCATGAGAAGGCCGCTGCTCAGCTTCGCGATGATCCTGGCCGCCGCCGTGGTCGGCGTGCCGTTCTACTACATCGTCGTCAACACCTTCAAGACACAGGCGGAGACGTCGGCCTCACCACTGGGCCTGCCGTCGGGCCTGTACCTCGACAACTACGCGCGGGTCTTCGAGAGCACACCGATCCTGCAGTCCTTCCTCAACACGCTGTACGTCACCGCCGTCTCCATCGTGATCATGCTGATCATCGGGTCGATGGCGGCGTACGCGATGCTGCTGCGCAAGACGCTGCTCAACCGGGTGGCCGGCGCGCTGCTCGTGATCGCGTTCCTGGTGCCTGGGCAGGCCACGCTGATCCCGGTCTACCGGATCCTCGTGCAGCTGCGGCTGGTCGACAGCCTCG
Source organism: Nonomuraea sp. NPDC003707 (assembly GCF_053587055.1). Taxonomy (NCBI): domain Bacteria; kingdom Bacillati; phylum Actinomycetota; class Actinomycetes; order Streptosporangiales; family Streptosporangiaceae; genus Nonomuraea; species Nonomuraea sp. NPDC003707. The sequence continues at coordinate 74,823 of NZ_JBSFNK010000040.1, forward strand.
AAGGGCTCATCTTCCTGTACGCCGCCGGCTCGGTCTTCTGCTACTTCCTCATCCAGGGCTACCTGCGGTCACTGCCGATCTCGATCTTCGAGGCGGCGCGCATCGACGGCGCGGGGCCGTGGCAGATCTACTGGCGGATCGTGTTGCCGCTCATCCGGCCCATCCTCATCACGGTCGGCGTGTTCCAGACCATGTGGATCTGGAACGACTTCATCACGCCGAACGTGTTCATCAGCTCGCCCGACAAGCAGACCCTGGTGCTGCAGGTCTACAAGGCGGTCGGGCAGTACTCGGTGGACTGGCCGGCGTTCATGACGCTCAGCGTGATCGTGCTGACTCCCGTCGTGATCTTCTTCATCGCGATGCAGCGGCACATCGTCAACGGGCTGCTGCGGGGGAGCGTCAAGGGTTGACGCGTGAGAGGATGCGGGCCGTGCGGGTGATCCAGAAATGGTGACGATCCAGGACGTGGCCAGGGCCGCGGGGGTGTCCGCCATGACGGTGTCCCACGTGCTCAACGACCACCCCCATGTCAAGGCCGAGACGCGCGAGCGCGTGCTGCAGGCCATCAACCAGCTCGACTACCGGGTCAACGTGGCGGCGCGCAACCTTCGCACCGGGCGGACCGGCACGATCGGGCTCGCCGTACCCGAGGTGGACCGGCCGTACTTCGGGCAGCTCGCGGCCGAGATCATCACGGCGGCGGCCCGGCACAACCTCAAGGTGGCCATCGAGCAGACCGGCGCCTCGCGCGAGGGCGAGCTGGACGCGCTCGCCCTGTCCCGCAACCGCCTCTACGACGGGCTCATCCTCAGCACCGTCGGGCTCGGGCCGACCGACACCGACCTGCTCAAGGTCGACTACCCCATCGTCATTCTGGGGGAGCGCATCTTCGACGGGCCCGTGGACCACGTCGCCATGCCCAACGTCGAAGGCGCCCGCGCCGCCACCGCCCACCTGATCGAGCGGGGCTGCCGCCGCATCGCGCTCGTCGACGGCGGCGCCCAGGGGGAGGAGGTCAACGTCTCCAGCCTGCGCTTCACCGGCTACCGCGAGGCGCTCGACGAGGCCGGCGTCGCCTTCGACGCGCGGCTCGTGGCCCCGACCTCGCGGTTCACGATGGAGGGCGGGGCCGCCGCGGCCCGGCGCCTGGTGGACGACGGGGTGGAGTTCGACGGCGTGTTCTGCGTGACCGACACGGTGGCGATCGGCGTGCTGCGCGGGCTGGCCGACCGGGGCGTACGCGTGCCCGACGAGGTGAAGGTCATCGGCTTCGACAACATCGCCGAAGGCGGCTACACCGTGCCCTCCCTGTCGTCGATCGACCCCGATCACTCGCTGATGGCCGGCACGGCCGTCCGGTTCCTCGCCAAGCGGATCACGGAGAAGGGCACGAAGCGGGAGGTCGCGCGCGAGTTCGTCAGCCGCTTCACGGTCGTGGCCCGCGAGTCCACCGGCGGGGCGTGAGTCCGGCCGCCATTGACATGAATGCGCACTCTCCGTAGCGTGATAAATGTCCAGTCGTTAGTGAATAGATATTCATAACAGGACATTGCGCGGCAGGAGAGAGCATGGCACGTCAGTGGATACGCAGATCTCTCGGGACTTTCTTACTGCTCTCGCTCACGGCGGGCATGACGGCGCCCCCGGCCGAAGCCGTCACCCAGAGCCCCCGGCCGCGAACCATCGTCACCGCCGACCCCGAACTCGACGACGCCAACTCGCTGATCCGATACCTGCTCTACAGCAATGAGGTGACGACCGAGGGGCTCGTTTACGCCAGCAGCCGGTTCCACTGGAAAGGCGACGGCAAGGGGACGGAGTTCTTCCTGCCGGGCAGGGAGTACACCACCCCGCAGACGTCGTGGCGGTGGGCGCGGGACGAGCAGTTCATCCACACGGCGGTGAAGGCGTACGCCGAGGTCTATCCCAACCTCGTACGCCATGATCGCGGCTACCCCGACCCCCGCAGCCTGTTCTCCAAGATCCGCGTGGGCAACGTCGAGTTCGAAGGGGACATCTCCAAGGAGACCCCGGGATCGAACCTCATCAAGGACGTTCTCCTCGACGGCAAGGGCGGACCCGTCTACCTGCAGGCGTGGGGAGGCACGAGCACGATCGCCCGCGCGCTGAAATCGATCCAGGAACAGTACGAGGGAACGCCCCGGTGGGACCGCGTCCGCCGCGAGGTGTCCCGAAAGGCGATCATCACCAAGTTCGGCTCACAGGACGCCAGCTACCAGGACTACATCGCCCCCAACTGGCCGGACATCGAGGCACGGGACGTGGCGACCACGATCTGGGGCTACTTCGCCCGCCGCACGGTCCTTCCCGAGCACGCGAAATACCTGTCGGCCCGATGGACGGCGGAGAACGTGTCCGGCAAGGGGCCTTTCGGCGAGCTGTACCGGATCTGGGGTGACGGAAAGCAGATGGTGGAGGGCGACGTCTGGGATCACTTCGGCCTGTCCTACCTCGGCGAGGACGAGCTACGCGCGCGCGGCTACAAGATATGGATGCCCATCCAGGAAAAGGGCTCCTGGATCTCCGAAGGAGACACCTCCAACTTCATGAACCTCGTGGACAACGGTCTGCGCGGTCATGAGAAAGGCGGCTACGGCGGATGGGGCGGCCGCCAGGAGCAGAACCCCGACGACCCGTCCGAATGGCTCGCCTCGAAAGCCGTGGACCACGACCCGCAGGGCAACGCGCCGGCCGACTATGCGGCGGCCCGCTGGTTCGAGGCCGCGCAGCTCGACTTCGCCGCGCGCCTGCGATGGAGCGTGACGCCCGACTTCCGCGCCGCGAACCACCGGCCCGAGGTCACCCTGCCGGCGGGGCGCCGCGACATCACCGCGCGGCCCGGGCAGAAGGTGCGCCTCTCCGCCAGGGCGACCGATCCCGACGGGGACGCACTCAGCTCTCGCTGGTGGCAGTACCAGGAGGCGGGCAGCTACCAGGGCGCTATCGAGCTCACCACCGATGACGGCGCGACGACCGCCGCACCGGGGCGCCATTCCTCGAAGGCGAGCTTCACCGTGCCGGCGGACGCGCAGCCGGGGAGCACCATCCACGTCATCGTCGAGGTGAAGGACGACGGCAGCCCGGCGCTGACCGCCTACCAGCGCATCGTCGTGACCGTGAGATGACCCGGCGCATGTGAAGCCCGTGCCTGACCAGTCGCAGCGCTGAGAGCGCGTGGCAGCGCGCTGTCAGACCCGTATCAGCGGCGGCGGCCATCGTCGTACGTGCACGTCACCCTGTTCCACCTGGGCTCGGTGACCAAGACGTTCACCGCGACCGCGCTGATGCGCCTGGTCGCGGAGGGCAAGGTGGAGCTGGACGCGCCGGTGCGCCGCTACGTGCCCGAGCTCACGCTCGCCGACGAGGCCGCCGCCGCGCGGATCACCGTGCTGAACCTGCTCAACCACACCGCCGGCCTGGACTGGAACCTGATCGACGTGGAGGAGGAGGACGGCTCCCTGGCCGCGTTCGTGGCGCAGCTGGCCGGTCTGGCGCTGATCGCGCCACCCGGCGTCCGCGCCTCCTACAGCCAGGCGGGCTACAACCTGGCCGGCCGGATCATCGAGAACGTCACCGGCCTGAGCTACGAGAAGGCCGTGTCCGCGCTGGTCCTGGAGCCGGCCGGGCTGTCGAACACCTTCTTCGAGCTGGACGACGTCATGGTCCGCCGCTTCGCCGTCGGCTACAACCGCGGCGAGGACGGCACGATGCAGTTCGCGCGGCCGTGGAAGGCGTGGCGGGCCGGCATGCGCGGCAACAACCCCGGCGGCGGCCTCGCCTCCTCCGTCAGCGACCTGCTGGCCTGGGCCCGCTTCCACCTGGGCGGCGCAGTGGGGGTACTGCCCGCCGAGACGCTGCGGAGCATGCGGGAGCCGACGGTCGAGCTGCGGGCCAGCACGCTCGGCGACGCCTTCGGCATCTGCTGGTTCCTGCGCGAGGTGGACGGGGTGCGCACCATCGGGCACGGCGGATCCGGCAACGGCCAGTTCGCCGAGCTGCTCATCGTGCCCGAACACGACTTCGCCGTCGTCTCGCTGGCCAACGCCGGTCCGGACGGCTACCGGTTCAACGAGAGCGTCGCGCGCTGGGCGCTGGAGCACTACCTCGGCGTGGTCGAGCGGGACCCCGAGCCGATCCCGTACGACCGGGCGCGGGCGGAGGAGGTCGCCGGCCGCTACGAGATCGACGCCATGAACCTCGACCTCGCCACCGACGGCACCCGGCTCACCCTCGAGGTCGGGATCAAGCCGGAGATCCGCCAGGCGTCGGAGACCGAGATGCCCCCGGGCTACCCGCCGGCCGCCGTCGGCTTCCTGCCCGGCGACGGCGACGAGTACGTCATCACCGAGGGCGGCCTGAAGGGGCAGCGCGGCTTCTTCACCCGCGACGACAGCGGCACGGTCGTGGGCGTCGACCTCGCCGGCCGGCTGTTCGGCCGGGCCACGGCCACCTCCTGATCAATCAGCGGCCGCCACCTCCTGGAGCGGGAAGTGGCAGGCGGCCCCGTGCAGCGGCTCGTCATCGGCCGGCTCCAGGGGCGGCGCCTCCCGGGCGCAGACGTCCTGCGCCTTCCAGCAGCGGGTCCGGAACCGGCACCCCGACGGCGGGTCGAGCGGGGAGGGCACCTCGCCCTTGAGCAGGATCCGCTCGCGCCGCGCTCCCGAGGTGACGTCGAGCACCGGCGCCGCGGACATCAGCGCGGCCGTGTAGGGATGGCGCGGCTGGTCGAACACCTGCTTCGTCGGGCCCGTCTCGACGATCCTGCCGAGGTACATGACCGAGACGCGGTCGGCGACGTGGCGGACGACGGACAGGTCATGGGAGATGAACACGTACGACACTCCGAGCCTGGCCTGCAGGTCGGTGAGGAGGTTGAGCACCTGCGCCTGGACGGACAGGTCGAGCGCCGACACGGGCTCGTCGCACACGATGACGTCGGGTTCGAGCGCGAGCGCGCGGGCGATCCCCAGCCGCTGGCGCTGGCCGCCGGAGAACTCCTGCGGATAGCGCCGGGCGTCGCCCGCCCGCAGCCCCACCATCTCGAGGAGCTCGGCCACCCGCCTGCCGCGCTCCTTCACCGGCACCAGGTCGCGATGCGTCCGCCATGGCTCGGCGACGATGTCCTCGGCGCACAGCCGGGCGTTCAACGACGCGAACGGGTCCTGGAAGACCATCTGGACCCGGCGTCGCCACCTGAGCAGCTCCTTGCCGCGCAGCGCGAACGGGTCCATGCCCTCGAACCTGACGTGGCCCTGGTCCGGACGCTCCAACATGAGCAGCACCCTGGCGAGGGTCGACTTCCCGCAGCCGGACTCCCCGACCAGGCCGAGCGTCTCGCCCCGCGCCAGCCGCAGGTCCACGCCGTCCAGCGCGCGCAGCCGGCCGCGGCCGGCCACGTGGAAGGTCTTGCTCACCCCTGCCACGTCCAGCAGGGAAGCTTCCGCGGCGGGCTCAGTCATCGGCAAGCTCCTTCCAGTGGTGGCACGCGGCCAGACGTCCGGGACCGGACTCGGTGAGGACCGGGAGCTCCTCCGCGCACACCTCGGTGGCCATCGGGCAGCGCGCGCGGAAGGCGCAGCCCGAGGGCACCGAGTGCAGGTCGGGCGGGCTGCCCGGGATGGACTTGAGGTTGGTGCCGCGCGCCACCTCGGCCGGCACCGAGTCGAGCAGCCCGCGGGTGTACGGGTGGCGGGGCCGGGAGAACACGTCCGCCACCCGGCCGGTCTCGACGATGCTGCCCGCGTACATGACGGCCACGTGATCGGCCTGCTCGGCCACCACCGCGAGGTCGTGGGTGATCAGGATCAGCGCCGTCTGCTGCTCGGTGCGCAGCTCGTGCAGCAGCTCCATGATCTGGGCCTGTACGGTCACGTCGAGAGCCGTGGTGGGCTCGTCGGCGAGCAGCACCTTGGGCCGCAGGGCCACGGCCAGCGCGATGAGCAGCCGCTGGCGCATGCCGCCGGAGAACTGGTGCGGGTAGGCGCGGATCCGGGCCCGCGGCTCGGGGATGCCGACCCGTTCCATCAGCTCGACCGCCCGCTCCCGCGCGGCGCGGCGCGACAGGCGCTCGTGGATCCGGAACGGCTCGGCGAGCTGGGCGCCGACCGTCTGGACGGGGTTCAGCGCGGTGAGCGCGTCCTGGAACACGATGGACATGCCGGGACCAGCCAGCTTCCTGCGCTGCGCGGGCGGCAGGGTGAGCACGTCGGTCCCGTCGAGGCGTACGGCGCCGCCCGCCACGTGCGCGACCGGGTCGAGCAGGCCGACGATGGCCTGCGCCGTCATGCTCTTCCCGCAGCCCGACTCGCCCAGCAGCGCCAGCGTCTCGCCGGAGCGCACGGAGAAACTGACCTCGCGTACGGCGCGTACCGTCCCCGCGGGGGTGCGGATGTCGACCGCCAGCCGATCCACCTCCAGCGCCGGGGTTGTCACGGCTTGACCTCCTTGGTGAGAGTGAGGCGCCAGCGCTGGCCGGGATCCATGGCCAGGCGCGCCCAGGACGCGAGCACGGTCGCGGACACGGTGGTCACCACGATGGCCAGGCCCGGGAAGACGGCGATCCACCAGGCGCTCTGCAGCACCTGCCGGCCCTGCGCGACCATCAGGCCCCAGCTCATGTCCGGCGGCTGGATGCCGATGCCCAGGAAACTCAGCGACGACTCGGTCAGCATCACGAAACAGAAGTCCAGCGTCGCGACGGTGAACAAGGTGGGCATGACCGTCGGCGCCACGTGCCTGCCGATGATGGCCCAGCTCTTGGCGCCGAACGTGCGCGCCGCGTCGACGAACAGCCGGCTCTGCAACTCCGCCGACTCCGCCCGGGCGGCCCGCAGGTAGACCGGGATCCGCGCGATCGCCAGGACCAGGATGATGTTGCCGGCGCTGGGCGAGAAGACGTACAGCACGACCACGGCCAGCAGCAGCGACGGGAAGCTGAGGATGACGTCGGCGACCCGCATGGAGACGTTCTCCCGCCAGCCCCGGTGGTAGCCCGCCCACATCCCCCAGACGGAGCCGGCAGCGAGGGAGATCATGACGGCCGGGACCGCGACGGAGAGCGTCGTGCGGCTCGCCACGACGAGCCTGGCCAGCACGCTGCGGCCGAGCGAGTCGCTGCCGAGCACGAACGCCCAGCCGTCGTCGAGGCCGAACGGCGGCCGGTTGACCGCCCGCAGGTTCTGCTTCACGGCCAGGTCGCCGAACAGCACCGGCCCCACGAGCGCGGAGGCCGCCACGACCAGCAGGATCACCACCGCCAGGCAGGCGAACTTGTCCCGCAGCAGCAGCCGCCACATGGAGGTCCGCCGTGCGACGGAGACGTCGACCGTGGTCATGCGGTCACCCCCTGGCGGACGCGGGAGTCGAGGAGCGCGTAACAGGCGTCGATGAGGATGTTGAGCGCGAAGATCGTGACCGCGGTCACCAGGACCGCGGCCTGAAGCACCGCGAAGTCCCGCTGCAGGATCGAGGTGATCATCAGCTTGCCGATCCCGGGCCAGCCGAAGATGGTCTCCACGACCACGGCGCCGTTGACCAGCCCGACCGTGAGGTCACCGGCCACGGTGAGCGCCGGCGGCGCGGCGTTGCGCAGCGCGTGGCCGAAGACCACCCGCAGCTCGCCCGCGCCCTTGCTCCGGGCGACCTTGATGTACGGCGCGGACAGCGCGGTGACCATCGACCCGCGCACCACCTGCACGAGCACGCCGAACGGCCGGATCAGCAGCGTGACCACCGGCAGCACCCACGCCGCCGCGCCTTCCGTGCCCGAGGTGGGCAGCCAGCCGAGGGCCACGGCGAAGACGAGCACGCCCATGATGGCGAACCAGAAGTCCGGCATGCTCGCCGCGGTCGTCGAGGTGAAGCTGGCGACCCGGTCCGCCAGGGAGTTGGGGCGGTAGGCCGCCCAGCTCCCGACGACGACCGCGCCGAGGATGGCCAGGATCATCGTGGTCCCCGCCAGCTGCAGCGTCGCGGGGAACGCCCGCAGCACGGCCGTGGCGGCGGGTTCGGCGGTCCGCAGCGACTCACCGAAGTCCAGGTGGACGACCTGGGCCAGATAGTCGCCGAACTGGACGAGCAGTGGCCGGTCGAACCCGTGCTGGGCGGAGAACTCCGCCCGCATCTCCGGGGTCGCGCTGAGCGGCAGGTAGAGGTTGGCCGGGTCGCCGGTGAGGCGCGCCAGGTAGAACACCCCGAGGATCACGACGACCAGCGGGATCGCACTCGAGACGACGCGACGCCGCAGGAAGGTCAGCACGCCTGTCCCCTCAGCCGGCCGGGTGCATTTCGGCGAGCCGCATCTCGTCGTTCGTGGCGGCGTTGGGCTTGTAGGTGACCTTCTTCGACAGCGCGAGGATTCCGGTCATGTGCGCTAGGACCGCGTCGCGTACGACGTCCTTGCTCTGGTACTCCAGCGCCTTGGCGAACGCCGCCTGGCGCTCCTCGCCCGAGGCCTGCTCGCCGGCGGCGATCAGCTCGTCGAGCTCCTTGGTGCCGTACGGGCTCTGCGCGCCCTTGGTGCCGTAGATCTGGCCCATGGTGAAGGCCGCGTCACCGGCCTGGTTGCCGTGCTGGGCCTGCAGCAGGACGGGACCGGAGTCCTTCACGAACGGCGACAGCAGGTATTCCAGCCAGGCGTTCACGTCGAGCATCTGGATCTTGACCTTGAGCCCGGCCTCGGTCAGCGCGTTCTGAACGACCTCCATCGCCTCGGCGGCCTTGGGGTAGATGCCGTTCCGGCCGATGATCGTGATTTCGGTGTCCGTGGGGACGCCGTCGGCCTTGGCCTCCGCGATCAGCTTCTTGGCCTGCGCCATGTCGTACGGCCAGGGCTGGACGGACGTGCTGTGACCGGTCACACCTTCGGGGACGAGCTGGCCCGCCGGCTTGCCGAGCCCGGCGAACACCGAGGCGACCAGGCCGTTCCTGTCGATGGCGTAGTTGATCGCCTGGCGCACGCGCAGGTCGTCGAGCGGCGCCTTGCCGGCGTCGATGCGCAGGAAGGAGGTCTCGTTGTTGGGGAACTGCACGGCGGCGGCCCCGGCGCCGTCCTCGGGGGCGAGGCCGATGGCCACGTCCGCCTCGTCGCTGGTGATCATGGCCGCGCGGATGCTGCCCTCGGCGCGCCAGACGTACTGGGCCGCGGCGAACTCCGGCGCCTTGCCCCAATAGCCGGAGTACCGCTCCAGGCGCAGGCTGCGACCGGTGTCCCACTTGGCGATCTTGTACGGCCCGGTGCCGACGGGTTCGCGCACCTTGGCGGTGGCACTCGTGGTGGCCGGCACGATCTCCACGAACGACAGCCGCAGCGGCAGGATCGGGTCCGGCTTGGCCGTCTTCACCTTCAGGGTGGCGTCGTCCGCGGCCGTGGCCGTCAGCTCGATGCCGCCGAAGACGTAGCCCTTCACGTTGCAGTCGATCTTGGAGTTGACGGTGCGGTCGATGGAGAAGGCGGCCGCCTTGGCGTCGAACGCGCTGCCGTCGTGGAACTTCACGCCCTTGCGCAGGGTGAAGGTCCACTCGGTGGGCGAGTCCTGCTTCCACTCCGTGGCCAGCGCGGGCTGGAGCTGGCCGGTGCCGGGGTCCCGCTCGGTGAGCGCCTCGGTGATGTTGGCCCTGGTGACCCGCCCGGTCGCGGTGAGGGAGGCGTCGCACGGCTCCAGCGTCGGAGGCTCCTCCGGCAACACGATGCGAACGGTGCTCGCCGCCGCGCCGGAAGAGGGCTCCGGGCCGCTGTTGGCGACCGAGCAGGCGCTGGCCGACAAGGTGGCGCCGAGCGCCAAAAGGGCAGAGGCCGCCTGACGGCGGCTGGGCTTGTTGATCACTCGGGTTATGACCTCTTGTCTACATATGAAGACAGTGTCTATATTTGTAGCCGAGACATTAAGTCGGGGTTTCAACAAACGTCAAGAGGCCTGTCGATGACGCAAGAAAGTCCGGACCCGTCACCGAAACCCGCCGAGTCCGGGGGTGTCCGCAGCGTCAAATCGGCCGAGCGGACGATCGCCGTGCTCGAATACCTCAGCTCCGCGGATCACGCGTGCTCGCTGCGCGAGGTGGCCACCGGCTTGAGCCTGCCCCGCGCGAGCGCGTACGCGCTGCTCACGACGCTGGTGAACACGGGCTGGATCGACGCCGACGGCGCCGGCCGCTACCGGATCGGCCTGCGCGCGCTGCGCGCCGGGGCCTCGTACGTCGAGCACGACGACGTCGTCCAGCGGGCGCAGCCCGTGATGAACGAGCTGAACAACGAGCTGGGCGAGACCGTGCACCTGGCCCGCCTCGACGGCGCGGAGATCGTCTACCTGGCCACGAACATCTCCCGGCACTCCCTCGCCGTCGTCTCCCGGCCCGGCCGGCGCCTGCCCTCGTGGGCGACCGGCCTCGGCAAGGCGATTCTCGCCGGCCGCCCGTGGGACGAGGTCGACCGGCTCCTGCCCGAGAAGCTGGAGCCCCGCACCGCCAACACCTTCACCGACCGGGCGGCGCTGCGCGCCGAGCTGGAGACGATCCGGCACCGCGGCCACGCCGTCGACGAGCAGGAGTCGACCATCGGCCTGCGCTGCTTCGCGGTCGCCCTCGACTTCGCCTCGCCCCCGAACGAGGCCCTGAGCTGCTCGGTCCCCATCGTCCGCCTCTACCCCGACCGCGAGGAGAAGATCGTGGCCGCCCTGCTCCGGGCCCGGGAGCGGATCGTGCGATGACCGTTATCGCACTATGACAGCGCTGCGGCGCGCTCCAGGAACAGGTCGCGCTCGCGGACGTTCCGGGTCAGCTCGGCCGCGCGCCGGAACTCGGCGGCCGCCTCCTCGGCCCGGCCGAGCTTGGCCAGCAGGTCACCGCGGACAGCGGGCAGATGCGCGTACTCCCGCAGGGCGCGCTCGTCCCGGAGGCCGTCGGCGATCTCCAGCCCGCGCTCGGGCCCGTACGCCATGCCGACCGCGACCGCCCGGTTCAGCTCGACGATCGGCGAGGGCGTGAGGTGGGCCAGCAGCCGGTAGAGGGCGGCCATGCGTTCCCAGTCGGTGGCCTCCGGGGTGAGCGCGCGGGCGTGGCACGCGGCGATGGCCGCCTGCAGCCCGTACGGCCCGAGCGTGCCCAGCTCCTCGGCGCGGCGCAGCGCGTCCAGGCCGCGGCGGACCAGGAGCCGGTCCCAGCGGCTGCGGTCCTGGTCGAGCAGCAGGATGGGCGAGCCGTCGCGGGCGGTCCTGGCCGGGATGCGCGAGGCCTGGATCTCCATGAGCGCGAGCAGGCCGTGCGCCTCGGGCTCCGCGGGCATGAGCCCGACCAGCACGCGGCCGAGGCGCATGGCCTCCTGGCACAGCGACGGGCGGATCCAGTCGTCGCCGGCGGTCGCCGCGTACCCCTCGTTGAAGATCAGGTAGATGACCTCCAGGAGGGAGGCCAGCCGCGCGGGCAGCTCGGCGGGCGGCGGCAGCTCGATCGGGATCCTCTTGTCGGCGAGGGTGCGCTTGGCCCGCGAGATGCGCTGCCCGACGGTGGGCTCCGGCACGAGGAAGGCGCGGGCGATCTCGGCCGTGGACAGGCCGCCGAGCAGCCGAAGGGTGAGCGCGAGGCGGCCCTCGGCGGGCAGCTCGGGATGGCAGGCGGTGAAGATCAGGCGGAGCAGGTCGTCGCCGATGTGGTCGTCGAGGGCCTCGTCGAGCTCGGCCTCCGCCGACTCCTGGCGCAGCTCCATGTCCCGGCCGATCTGCTGCAGCTTGCGCTGGTAGGTGTCACGGCGGCGGAACTGGTCGAGGGCCTGATGCTTGGCGGCGAGTGTCAGCCAGGCGCCCGGATTGTCGGGTACGCCCTTACGCGGCCACTCTTCGAGCGCGGCCACCAGCGCGTCCTGCGCCAGCTCCTCGGCCAGCCCGATGTCGTTGACCATGCGGGCCAGGGCGGCGATGACCCGGGCGGACTCGATCCGCCACACCGCCTCCACCGCCCGGTGCGAATCGGCTACCGTCATGCGTCCTGCATACAGCATCCGGCCGCGGACCACGTCCGCGGCCGGATGAGCACCGGGTCAGGCCGGCGGGGCGAAGTCCTCGGGCCCGAACAGCCGCAGCACGTCCGATTCGCCCTCCCATCCCGGCCACAGGTCACGGTGGAGCTTGACGAAGCGGGTGGTCCACTCCACGGCTTCCTCCTTGCTCCTGACCTCGTACAGTGCGTAGCTGATCAGCTCCTTGGCCTCGGCGAACGGGCCGTCGCTGACGGTCAGCCGGCCCCCGCTCACCTCGACCCGCGCCCCCTCGGAGCTGGGGGCCAGGCCGCTGTTGTCGAGCAGGGCCCCGGCCTCGGTGGCCTCCTGGCCGAGCTTGAAGATGGCCTCCATGAGGTCGGCCGGCGGCGGCCCTTCGGGCTGGGCGTTGACTTTGAGGGTGACCAGGTAGCGCATGGTGACATTTCCTTTCTCTATGGGTGGGGATGGAAGGTCAGGCGCGGGAGAGGTTCAGGGACAGTAGCGACAGCCAGCTCCAGACCGCCACGATGGCGGCGACGAACAGCAGGTTGGTCCAGGCGACGCCGCCGCCGCTCGCGATGCCGACGAAGGAGCCGAGGAACAGCGTGCCGGTGACGCGGGAGTACAGGGCCCAGCCTGTGCGGCCCTCACGCGACTGCCGGGAGGCGATGACGTAGCAGGCCGCGACCATGCACAGGAACCCGACGCCGCCGACGGCCAGGTGCAGGGTACCCGACAGGGTGATGACGCCCGGGCCTTCCGGGGTCCCGGCGGGGAAACCCATCGCGGGGTCGGCGGGGAAGATCGCGGCGCCGATCATGCTGGCGCCGAACACGCCGACCAGGATCGGCGCCCACCGGGCTCCCCGGCCGGGCGCCAGGGCTCGGCGCAGGCCGGCGGCGGCGGCGATGGTGGCCAGGGCGGTGAGGACGAAGTTGGCGGTCTGGATCCAGCCGAGTTCGCCGTTGGCGAGGAAGCTCCAGGGGTGGCGGGCCAGGTCGAAGCCCTGCCGGGTGAACGCCTGGGCGAGGGCGACGATCACGTAGAACGGACCGGCGACGACGCCGCAGCCGAGGAGCAGGCGCTGGGTGGAGGTGGGTCGGGCGGGAGAGTGGGCAAGCTGCCGGGTCATGGTCGTCAACCTCGCGTCGGCGGGGCCGGCCCATCCGGCCCTCTGGACACGCTGCGAACGAGGGGAGGCGTTTTCGACACGCGCCCCGAAGTTTTTTCAAGATTTATTCGGCGAACATCCCCTGCCCGGGAGTCAGCAGGTGGCGGGGGTCGAATCGGGCCTTCGCGTGCTCCACGGCGGGCCACAACGGGCCGTAGTGGTCCTTCCAGCCGGTCCGCGTGAGCGCGACGGCGCTGACGGGATAGAGGTGGCCGCCGATGGCGCGGATGCGGTCGTACAGCGCGCGGTTGGTCTTGACCAGCCTGTCCACCAGCAGGGGATCGTCGGCGGGGAAGCACACGAGGCTGCAGAGGAACGCGACCTCCCCCTCCGGCAGGCGCACCAGCGGCGAGCTCACGCGGCCGGGGCGGACGGGGTAGAGCAGGATGCGCCCGAACTCGCCCAGGTCCTCCTGGGTCACGTCGGCGAGGAGCTCCGCGGCCAACCCGTCGGCGGCCGCGTCCGGGACGAAGGAGTGCAGCCACGGGTGGGGATGGTGCCAGGTGCCCGCCGCCCGCAGGTGGCTCTCGAGCTTGCTCAACCGCAGGAACAGCTCCAGGTACGGCAGATCGACGTGCTCGGCCCGGTCGCGGAGGTCGGACAGGCCGGCCAGCGTCTTCTCGTCATCGGGCGGCGAGTCGGCCGAGTGACCGACCCCTACTTCGACCACGCACTGCCGGCCCGGCCGGATCGTGCCTTGCAGGAAGTCGACCCGGTCCGTGGACAGCAGGCGGCGCTGGTCGGCCGTCATGGCCCGGTGGTCCGGGTAGGACAGGGTGTGCAGGCGGACCCGTTCGGGAGCGCGGACGAGCCGGAGGACGGCCCGCGTGATGATCCCGTACTGGCTGAGCCCGCCGCGTACGGCGTCGAAGAGCTCGGGACGCGCGCTCGCCGAGCACGTGACGACCTCGCCCTCGCCCGTCACCACCTCCAGCTCGATGACGTTGCAGCTCTGGAAACCGTGCCGGAACGTCATGCCGCCCAGACCGCCCGCGGAAACGGTCCCGCCGACCGAAAGGTCGAGATAGTCGGTGAGCACCGGCGGGGTGAGGCCGTGCGGCAGGGTGGCGTCGAGCACCGACCGCCAGGTCGCGCCGCCGCCCACGGTCACGCGATCGGCCTCGACCGCGTGCACGGCGTTCAGGTCGCTCATGTCGATCACGAGACCGTCCTCGGCCTGCGCCCGGCCGTAGACGGAATGGCCCTGCCCGCGGGCGGCCACGGGCATCCCTTGCTCGACCGCCCGGCGCACCGCGGCGGCCACGTCCGGGGCCGATCCCGGCCGGCACACGGCCGCGGGCCGCCGCCTGATCAGGTGCCCGAAATCGTCACTCGCGGCATCCAGGCATTCCGGCGCGTACAGCCACGCTTCCTTGCTCATCCCGGCCCCCGAACTCGGCGTGGTCACCCAGGGTAACCATAAGTCACATGCCGCCGGGATGCTCGATCGACCGGATGACGGCGTCGGGGACGATCAGGTCGGCCTTCGGCTTGGTGGTGGCGATCAGATCGGCGTTGCGCTGGTCGACCTCCGCCACCCAGCTCACCGCGTGCTCCGGCGGCTTGCCGAAGCGGATGTGCCGGATGACCAGCCGGTCCACGCGCTCGGCGTGGTCCAGATCGCAGTACCAGACCTCGTCCAGCCAGGGGCGTACGCGGCCCCAGTCACCCTCGTCGAGCAGGAGGTAGTTGCCCTCGGTGATGATCAGCCGGGCGGCGCGGGGGACCGGGATGCTGCCGGCGATGGGCTGCTCCAGGTCGCGCTCGAAGGCCGGGGCGTAGACCACGTCCTCCTCGTCCTCGCGCAGGCGGCGGAGGAGCGCGGCGTAGCCGGCGGCGTCGAAGGTGTCGGGGGCGCCCTTGCGGTCGCGCCGGCCGAGCCGGTCGAGCTCGACGTCGGCCAGGTGGAAGCCGTCCATCGGGACGTGGGCCACCCAGTCGGCGGTGAGGCCTGGGGGTGGCTCCTGCCGGAGCAGGCGGGTGAGGGTCACCGCGAGCGTGGTCTTGCCCGCGCCGGGACCGCCGGTGATGCCCAGCAGGGCCCGCCGGCCGCCCCAGGCGCGGGCCCGGGCGAGGAGGTCGTCCAGGCTCATCGGGCCGGGCTGGTGTGGAGGTGGCCGGCGATGAAGGCGCGGGCGTGCCGGGCGAGGTCTTCGCCGTCGTCCCACAGGTTGCGCCAGATCGCCAGGTCGTTGGAGAGCCCCTCCATCACGACCGCCGAGGAGAACGACTCGAAGGTGATCGGCCCCTGGTATCCGATGTCGCCCAGGGCGTGGAAGAACGCGGTGAAGTCCAGGTGGCCGGAGCCGAGGTAGCCACGGTGGTTCTCGCCGATGTGGACGTAGCCCAGCCGGTCGCCGACCTCGCGCACGGGGCGGACGAGGTCGTCCTCCTCGATGTTCATGTGGTACGTGTCGAGGTGGATCAGAACGTTGTCCTCGCCGATGTCGTCGGCGAGCCGCAGCGCGTCCCGGGCGGTGTTGATGACGTTGGTCTCGTACCGGTTGCAGATCTCCAGGCCGAGCGTCATGCCGTGGCCGCTCGCCTCCTGGGCCAGCCGGCGCAGCACCGCGACCACGTTGCGCCGCCCCGCCTCGGTGAGCGGGCGGCCGTACTTGCCGAGCGCGCTGTAGAGCGCGCCGGTGAAGTGGGTGCCGCCGAGCTCGCGGGTCGTGGCCAGGGAGTCGTGCAGCAGCTTCTCGCCGCGCTCGACCACGGCCGGGTCGTCGCTGGAGACGTCGGCGTCGAAGGCGAGGCCGCGGGAGCAGGCCACGCCCAGCCCGGCCGTACGCAGGGCCTCGCGCGCGGCGGCGACGTCGAGGTTCGCCGAGTCGTGCAGCGAGATCTCCAGCAGGTCGAAGCCGGTCGCCTTGGTCTTGTCGATCGCGTACGCCAGCGAGGCCGGGCCGGTGTCGCCGACCCAGACGAGAGCGTGGACACCGATGGGGTTGGTGGTCATCTGAGTGGATTGCCTTTCTGGGGCGTCAGTTGCTGAGCGCGCCGGTGATCAGGGCGACGATCTCCTCGCCGGTGGTCTCGGCCGTACGCCGCCCGCCCACGCACCGCCCGGCCCGCATCACCCACACCTGCTGGCTGAGCCGCATGACCTGGGCGAAGTTGTGGCTGATGAGCAGGACCGCGTGACCCTCGTCGCGGAGTCTGAGGATCAGCTCCTCGACCCGGGCGGTCTCCTGCACGCCGAGCGCGGCCGTGGGCTCGTCCATGATCACGAGCTTGGAGCTGAACCCGGCGGCGCGGCAGATGGCCACGGCCTGGCGCTGGCCGCCCGAGAGCCGGCGTACCCGGGACTTCACCGCGGGCACGTTGACGGCGAGCGTGGAGACCATCTCGCGGGCGCGGGCCTGCATGGCGCGCCGGTCGAGCAGGGCGACCGGGCCGAACCTGCGGACGATCTCGCGGTTGAGGAACAGGTTCTGCCACACCGTGAGGTCTTCCACCAGCGCGAGGTTCTGGTGCACGGTCTCGATCCCGGCCTCGCGGGCGTCCTCCGGGGAGCGGAAGTCGGTCTCGGTGCCGTCGAAGACGATGCGCCCGCTCTGCGGACGGTGGATGCCGGAGATGCAGCGGACGAGGGTGGACTTGCCCGCGCCGTTGTCGCCGACCAGCGCGGTGATCTCGCCACGGCGCAGGGTGAGGGAGACGTCGGCCAGCGCGCGTACGCTGCCGAAGGCCAGGGAGACCTCGTGGGCCTCGAGCAGGGGAGTGCCGTTCTCGGTCATCGCTGGAACCTTGTGAGCAGGGCGGCCAGCACCACGACGACGCCGACGGCCAGCGGTTGGTAGAACTGGGAGACCCCGAGCAGGGTCAGCCCGTTGACCAGCGCGACCAGCAGCAGCGCGCCGATGACCGGGCCGATGATGGTGCCCCGCCCACCGAAGAGGCTCACCCCGCCGAGCACGACCGCAGCCACGGAGTTGAGCAGGAAGGAGGTGTTGGAGGCGGGTTCGGCCGCGCCGACGCGGGCGACCAGGAGCAGCGCCCCCAGCCCGGCCAGCGCGCCGCTGATGGCGTATACGGCGATCTTGATCCGCCGGGTGCTGATGCCCATCGCGTTGGCCGACTCCGGCGAGCCGCCGGTGGCCAGCACGTGGGTGCCGAACCTGGTGTGGAACAGCACGACATGCGCCACGATCGCGACCACGATCGCGATCAGGAACGAGTAGCCGAAGATCCCCACTCTCCCGGTGGACAGGGCCAGCAGCGCGGGGTCGATGATCGTGACCGGCTTGCCGTCGGAGAGGATCAGCGCCAGACCGGAGGCCGCCGAGAGCATGCCCAGCGTCACGATGAAGTCCGCGATCTTGCCCCAGGCGGTGATCATGCCGTTGACCAGGCCCGCCACCGCCGCGGCGAGCACGCCCGCCACGCAGGAGAGCGCCAGCCCCCACTGCGCCGTGTACGCCTGGCCGAAGACCACCGCGCCCAGCGTCATCGCCGAGGCGATCGACAGGTCGATGCCGGCGGTGGCGATCACGAACGTCTGGCCCACGGCCAGCACGATCAGGATCGCGGCGGCCAGCAGCATGGAGGTGATGTTGCCGGGGCTGAGGAAGGTCGGATTGAGCGCCTGGAACACGATCACCAGGACGACCAGTCCGACGAGGGCCGCCCACTCCGCCCAGAACCCGACGTCTTTCAGCTTCGCGGCCCAGTGCTCTCCGTCGCGGGCCGCGAGCGTTGCGTTTGCCATGTCTGTCACTCCTCGTCCCACCGGGCCGGACGGCCGGGCAGGACGGCGTAGGCGCTACTTGATGAGGGACGCGAACGGGTCGTCGTAGATGCCGAACGGCTTGGGTGTGGCCGCCAGCGCCTTGTCCGCGTTCTCCTTGGTGACCAGCTCGACCGGGGCCTTGACGTTGGCGGGCAGCGTCTTGCCGGCCGCCGCCGCCTGGCACGCCTCCACGCCCATCAGCCCGATCGCGTACGGGTACTGGGCGACGGTGCCGTCCAGAGTGCCGGCCTTGACCGCGTCGAGCGCGTCCTTGATGCCGTCGACGCTGATGACCTTGACCTTGCCGGCCTTGCCCGCGTTGGCGACGGCGCGCGCCACGCCCAGCCCCATGTCGTCGTTGGCGACGAAGAATCCGGCCAGGTCGGGGTGCGCCTGCAACACGTCGGTGGCGGCGGTGAGCGCGGTCTGCCGCTCCCAGTTGGCCGCGACGGTCTGCACCATCTTGACCTTGGGCCCGAGGCCCTGCTTGAAGCCCTCGACCCGGGCGCCGCTGGTCACGTCGCCCGCGATGCCGCCGATGGCCGCGACGTCGCCGCCGTCGGCCAGCAACTCGGTCATGCGCTGCCCGGCCGTCTTGCCGGCCTCGACGTTGTCGGTCCCGATGTACGTCGCGAGCTTGACGTTCGCGCTCTTGGCCGCCGCCGCGTCGATCGGGCTGTCGATGTTGACCACGGTCTTGTTCTGGGCGGAGAGCTGGGCCAGGCCCTGGACCAGGTTGGTGCCGGAGATCGGGTTGACCACGTAACAGGAGAAGTCCTGCCCGGCCAGGCCGTTGAGCTTGTCCGCCTGGCCGGTCGTGTCCGTGATGGCGTTGGCCGCCTGGACCGTGACCGGCACCTTGGCCGTGGCGGCCTGGTCGTCCATGCCCTGCTTCATCGTCTGGAAGAACGGGTTGTCCAGGCCCTTGATCACGGCGGCGATCTTGGGTGTCGCGGTGCCCGCCTCCCCGGCCACGGGGGTGCTCCCGGTGGTCTCGCTGGAGCCGCAGGCAGCCAGCGCGAGCGCGCCCGCAGCGAGAACCGCGCTGAGGGCCGCGGTGCGGCGACCTCGGGTGTTGGCCATCATCGGATGCCCCTTTCAGCGTCGATGGCATGACCGTAACCAGTGTTTCCGTTAGATTGCAACACTCCTTTCGACTTTTTATGTCGAAACATGGCTAACTTCCGTCTAGTAGGAGACATAGCTAGAGTGACCCGTATGGATGCACCGAGCCTGCCTGGCGTGTGGCGGGGAGCCAGCTCAGGCGAGATCCTCAGCCTGTTCCGCGACGCCCCCGACGGCCTGACGAAGGCCGACGTGATGCGCCATACCGGCCTGTCGCGCACCACCGTCAACCAGCGGCTCGACGGCCTGCTCGCGGCCGGTCTGCTGATGCCCGCCGAGGAGGAGGCGCGCACCCGCGGCCGCCCTGCGGGCCAGTTCGTGGTCAACCGTGACCGCGGGGTGCTGCTGGTGGCCGACATCGGCGCGACCGGCCTGCGGGCCGCCGTGTGCGACCTGGCCGGCGAGGTGCGGGCCGAGCGCGAGGTCCGCGCCGAGGTGACGGCGGGCCCGCAGGCCATCCTCACCATCGTGGACGAGCTGTTCACCGAGGTCCTGGCCGCGGCCAGGCGCAAGCCCGGCGAGGTGCTCGGCATCGGGCTCGACGTGCCGGGCCCGGTGGACTTCGAGACCGGACGGGTCGTCAGCCCGCCGATCATGACCGGCTGGGATCGCTACGACATCCCCGGCTGGTTCCGCTCCCGCTTCGACTGCCCCGTCCTGGTGGACAAGGACGTCAACGCCATGGCGTACGGCGAGCAGCGGCTGCGCTACCCGGACGTGCCCCACCTGCTCATGCTCAAGATCGGCACCGGCGTCGGCACCGGCCTCATCGCCAGCGGCAAGGTGCACCGCGGCGCCGACGGCGCGGCCGGCGACGTCGGCCACATCCAGGTCACGGTGGACGACGTGGCCGAGCCGCCCATCTGCCGGTGCGGCAACGCGGGCTGCGTCGAGGCGTACGCCGGAGGCTGGGCCATCGTGCGCGACCTGCGCGAGGCGGGCCGCGACGTGACCACCGTGGACGACGCCGTACGCCTGATCCGCAGCGGCGACCTCGTCGCGGTGCGGCTCGCCCGGCGCGCGGCCCGCATCCTCGGCGGCGCGATCGCCGACACGGTCAACCTGTTCAACCCGCGCGTCATCGTCATCGGCGGGCAGCTCGCCCATACCGACGAGCAGCTCTTCGCCGGCATCCGCGAGATCGTCTACCGGCGCTCGCTCCCGCTGGCCACCCGCAACCTGCAGATCGTGCGCAGCGACCTTGACCCGCACGCGGGCGTGCTCGGCCTGGCGCAGCTGCTGGTCGACGGCATCTACACCCCCGCGCGGGTCCAGCAGCTCGTGGACGGCGCCGTGGCCTAGCGAGCCGATGAAAGTTACAGGCTTTCCGGCGTGTTCGCCCAGGTCGCGATCGCCTGTGCTTGACCGGGCCGTAGCTCCGCGGAAAGAGTCGATCCGAACCTTTCTGGGTTGGGAGTCCGATGAGTTACGTTCGTCGCCGGTTGCTTGCCATCCTGCTTCCCGGTTTCCTGGTCGTGCTCTGCGCCTTCGTGTCCTTGACGGAACAGTCCGCCGGTGCGGTCGCCGACCCGCCCGGCCCGGTGACTGGCAACGCCACCTACTTCGACGGACTCGGCTCGCCGTACGGCGGCTGCGGGATGCCCCAGGCGAACCTCGACTCGCAGGACTTCGTCGCGCTCAACGTCTACAACACCCCCGGCGACTACGCCTTCTACCCCCGGCCGCTGACGGGAGCCAACCTCAGCAAGGCCGGGTTATGGAACAACGGCCTCAACTGCGGCCGCTACGTGCAGGTCGAGATCAGCGACTACTGCACGGGCACCAACGACGGCGCCCCGAACCAGGCGTTCTGCCGCAACGGCTCCTGGGTATCCGACGCCTACAACGGTGCGAAGCTGACCATGCTCGTCGCCGACAGCTGCGGTGACTCCAACGGCTGGTGCCGCGACGATCCCTACCATCTGGACCTGTCCAAGGACTCGCTCAACCGGTTCGTGAAGAACGGCGGCGCGATCGGGGACATGTACCCCAACCACTGGAACAACCGGCACGTCACCTGGTCGTTCGTCCCCGCGCCCAACTACAGCGGCGACATCAACATCGGCTTCCTGCAGGGCGCCCAGGTCTGGTGGCCGGCCATCTCCGTCTCGCACCTGGCCAACGGCATCCACGGCGTCGAGTACTACGCCAACGGCGCCTGGCAGACGGCCCAGATGAACGGCGACATGGGTCAGTCCTACGTCATCGGCGGGACCACGTCGGGCGGCGGCCAGTTCCAGATCCGCGTGCGGGACGCCACGGACACGCTGATCAACGGCGGGCGCGTGTACAGCTTCTCGCTGCCGTCGGCCTGCAACCCGCAGTGCGGCACGCCGTACACCAAGGTCACCTACACCACCTCACAGGGCCAGACCTCCACGCCTACACCGACCCCGACGGTGACTCCCACGGTGACCCCCACCGTCACGCCCACGGGCGGCACCGGCGTCTCCTGCAGCGTGAACCACCAGGTCGCCAGCTCCTGGCAGGGCGGTTTCACGGCCAACGTCACCGTGAAGAACACGGGCACTTCGACCTGGAACAACTGGACGATCACGTGGACCGCGCCGTCCGGCGTGTCCCTGGTCAACGGCTGGGGCTCCACCGTCACGTCGTCGGGCACCACGTGGACGATCAAGGCGCCGAGCTGGGCCACGAGCCTCGCGGCGGGCGCGACGGCCACCTTCGGCTACCAGGCCAACGGCCCGTCCACGGCCGCGCCGACCGGCATCACCTGCTCATAGGCCGGGTGGCGCGGTGGAGCGGCGCACGACCAGGCTCGGCGTGACGGAGAAGTGCACGGCGGTGGTGCGGCCTTCGATGCGTTCGAGCAGCAGCCGCCCCGCCGTACGGCCCATGACGGCGCCGTCCTGGTTGACGGTGGTCAGCGCGATGTTGGGATGGGCGGCCAGGCGGGTGTTGTCGTAGCCGGCGACGGAGACGTCGTCCGGGACGGTGAGACCGGCTTCGTGGAGCGCGGTCAGGACGCCTAGCGCCGACTCGTCGGAGCCCGCGAAGATCGCGGTCGGACGCGGGGACCGGCTCAGCAGCTCGTGGGCGCCGCGATAACCGCCGTCCTCGGAGTACGAGGTCGCGACGACGGCGATCTCGTCGGCGAACCCGTGGTCACGCATCACGCGCTCGTAGGTCTCGGCCCTGATGTGCGGCTTGTGGTCGGCGGGTTGTCCCTGCTCCTCGTGGAAGGTGATGTGCCCGATGCGACGGTGACCGAGCGCGATCAGGTGCTCCATGACGAGCTCGGAGCCCGTCCGGTCGTCGTCGACGATCGAGTCGTACGCCGGTGAGCGATCGTGCCGGCCGAGCACCAGGGTGGGGATCTCGCGTGCCACCCGCTCCAGCTGCGTGCGGCCGGCGAGTGGGGCGATCATGAGAATGCCGTCCACCTGCCGGTCCATCAGGGCGTCGATGGCTCGTTCCTCGGTCTTGTTGCGGGTGCCGCCCTGGATCATGATCGCTTGGTAGTCGGACTCCGCGAGCTGCTCCACCAGGCCGCTCATGATCTCGGCGTAGAACGGGATCCCGATGTGCTGCATGAGGACGCCGATGGTGAACGACCGGCCGCGCAGCGCGCGGGCGGCGGCCTGGGGACGGTAGCCGAGCTCGTCGATGGCCCGCTTGACGCGCTCCCGCATGGCCTCGCTGACCCCGTAGTCGTTCCGGATGACCTTCGAGACCGCCGCCTTGGAGACCCCGGCGAGTTTCGCCACGTCGGATATGGTCACTCTTCGTCGTCGGTCAGGCGCGACCATGGGCATCCCTTCTCGAAGCCGAGTCCTGCCGATTGTACGCCCGCGTAGACCGGTTTACATAAGACTTGAGATGCGATGTCTCTTCTAGGACATATGGCGTAGACCGGTCTACGTCTTTCCTTGACCGCTGGTGGCGTAACGGCTATGTCAACTCGCATCGGAGGTCAGTTAAAACGATTCAACGACCCGTAGGGGCACTGTGAAGACCTCTCACCGCATGCTCGCAGCGGGCCTGGCCGTTCGTTCTGACGACGGCGGCACCGACCTCCTGCGGATCCGACTCCGGGACGACTGCCGACGGCACCGTCAGGCGACCGTGCCCCCGGGGACGGCCGCCGAGGCGGACCTGCCCGGGAGCGTCCTGCACGAGGTGGGCGCCGGGACCCACACCTTCACCGTGACCGGGAAGAGCTGCGGGCCAGGCCCAGCCCGCTGAGGGCCACGCCGACCAGCCCTACCAGCAGGGCGATGACGCCCCCGACTATTCCGTAGCCGGTGCCCGGACCGCCCTCGGCGGCGGCCACGACCAGCCCGCCGACGACCGCGCCGGCCAGCCCCGCCGCCAGGGCCACGACGGCCCTGGTGCGACCGGTGGAGCGGGCCAGGGCCAGCCCGCCGAGGACCACGCCGACCAGCCCCAGCGCTATGGCCACCAAGGACCAGAGACGCCCGGGGGTCAGGTCATAGGCGCTGACGTCCGGGGCTGTGGCGAGCAGATGACTGATGATCATGAGGTGCTCCTTCTCCTACGACCGGATGTCGAGCATGTCCGCCGGAGCCGTCGCCGGTCGTCCGCCTGACGTGGGCAGTTCGCGGTGCCGCCGATGCCGCAGCCGGCTACGGCGAATGCCGCAGAAGCCGCGCAGGTACCGCAGGTGCGGTAGCCGACCGCTCATCCGTGCGGTGGAGTCGCCCACGGCGGTATCCGGCTAAGGTGCGCGCATGAGCACAGGACGGTTCGGCGTCCCGGCGGCTGTCACAGACTGGGCGATCGCCGGGGGCGTGGCCGCGGCGCTGCTGGTCACCGGGCTGTCCGGGCAGCACTCCGCCACCTACCTCGACCTGCTCGGCTACGCGCTGCTGGCGGCCGGCGGGCTGGCGCTGGCCGCGCGCCGCCGGGCCCCGGTTCCCGTCCTGGCCGTCACCGGGCTGTGCGCGGCGGGTTACCAGGCGGCCGGGTTCGACGTGCCCGCCGTCGCGTACCTGTTCGCGGTGTACGCGGCCGTGCGGGCGGGTCACCGTGCCGTCACGGTGGCGGTGAGCGTGGCCATGCTGGCCGTCCTGCCCCTCGCGGCCCTGGCCTCGGGGCTGCACGACACGGGTGAGGCGTTCGCACAGGCCAGAGGCGCTCTGGAGCTGGCCTGGCTGGTCGCGGCCGGTGCCGCGGGTGAGGCGCTGCGGCAGGCCGAGCGGCGGGCGGACGAAGCCGAGCGCACCCGGGAGGAGACCGCGCGGCGCCGCGCCGACGAGGAGCGGCTGCACATCGCGCGGGAGCTGCACGACTCGCTCACCCACCAGATCTCGATCATCAAGGTGCAGGCCGAGGTCGCCGTCCACGTGGCCCGCAAAAGGGGCGAACCGGTGCCCGAGGCCCTGCTGGCGATCCAGGAAGCCGGACGCGAGGCGACCCGGGAGCTGCGCGCGACCCTGGAGGCCCTGCGCGACGACGACACGAGCCCGCCGCGTGGGCTCGACGACGTCGCGGAGCTGGTCGAACGGGCCCGGACGACCGGCCTGGACGCGACGCTGACGATCGGGGGACAGCGCCACGACGTGCCGGCCGCGGTGGACCGGACCGTCTACCGGATCGTTCAGGAGTCCCTCACCAACGTCGCCCGTCACGCCGCCGCCGCGACCGCGTCCGTCCGGATCGACTACCGTCCCGACGCCCTCGCGGTCCGCATCGACGACGACGGCAGGGCCACCCCGGACGCCGCCCCGCCGCCCGGCGTCGGCCTGCTCGGGATGCGCGAACGGGTCACCGCTCTCGGCGGTCGCCTGCGCGCGGCACCGCGCGAGGAGGGCGGCTTCACCGTCCAGGCCGAACTTCCCGTGGACCGTACGTCATGATCCGGGTCCTGCTGGTCGACGACCAGCCGCTCCTCCGCAGCGGATTCCGCGCGCTGCTCGACCTGGAGGACGACATCGAGGTGGTGGCCGAGGCCGCCGACGGCAAGGAGGGCCTGGACCTGGTCAGGCGGCACCTGCCGGACGTTGCGCTCATCGACGTCCGGATGCCGGTCGTCGACGGCATCGAGGCGACCCGCCGCATCGCCGCGGACCCGGCCCTGGCCGGGGTGCACGTCGTCATCCTGACCAACTACGGCCTGGACGAGTACGTCTTCAACGCGCTGCGCGCCGGCGCGGCCGGATTCCTCGTCAAGGACATCGTGCCGGAGGACTTCCTGCACGCCGTACGCGTCGCCGCGCGCGGCGACGCCCTGCTCGCACCGTCGATCACCCGCAAGCTGATCAACCGGTATGTCACCCAGCCGCTCCACGCCGCCACCGGCACGGGGCTGAAAGAGCTGACCGGCCGCGAACGCGAGGCCGTCGCCCTGGTCGCGCAGGGCCTGTCCAACGACCAGGTCGCCGACCGCATGGCGATCAGCTCGCTGACCGCGAAAACCCACATCAACCGGGCCATGGCCAAGCTCAATGCCCGCGACCGCGCCCAGCTCGTGGTCTTCGCCTACGAATCCGGACTGGTGGTCCCACGCAACTCCTGACCTCTCGGGGCGACAGCGATCAAGGGGGCGAGATACCCCTCCGGTGTGGGCTCGTCCACCGCCCTGCCCTCCGCCTCGACCCAGGCGTGCGCCCCGAACGGGGGCCGCACCCGGACACCCGTACACCACGTCGGCCACGAGCCCCGCATCCGGCACAGCAGGGCGGTGGCCAGTGACCGGGGAAGGCAGCCGTGCACGCCCAGGCAGGTGAGGCTCACCGCGAGCACCGCGTCCTTGGCGGCCTTGGCCTCGGCGTACGTGGCGGGCCTGGCCCGCCGGCTGAGCAGGGTGAGCACGCTACGCAGGCGCCGCGGCGGCAGCACGGCCAGCGAGAACGCCGCTCCCACCGCCATCCGCGCCGCCAGCCTGGCCCGCCACGGAACCCCCTGCGGCCGCTCCAGCGCGCTCGGAACGGTCACGGCGCCACCAACCCGGCAGCTCGCAGCTGCTCCAGCAGCGCCAGCACGTCCTCCAGGGCCTCCCCGTGCCCGACCTCGAACTCCGCCGCCAGGACCGCGGCCGCCTGCTCCGTGGTGTCGCCGTCCAGCAGCCGGCGCACGGCCAGCGCGCCGCTCGGGTTGAGCTGCCAGAAGTCGCCGTTGCGCTGGTTGAGAAGCACGATGCCGTAGTCGGTGTCGGCGGTGGACACATCGGCGCTCAGCCGCAGGCTCATCGGCCGTCCTCCTTGTCGAACGGCTCCAGGGTCCGCAGCCAGACCTCGCAGCCGATGGTCGAGTACAGGATCGCCTCCCGCAGTCCCGGCGTGTCGGGGTGCGCGGTGAGGTCCTTGAGCAGGGCGGTGTCCACCAGCCCGAGCCGGGCCAGCCGGGAGTCCGCCCAGAGTGCCTGCATGTCGGGGCCGTGGCGGCGCAGACCTTCGGCGGCGTCGAGCGAGGCCTCCGCCTTGCTGGTCCGCCGCAGGCACTCCTCGGGCACGACGCCGCGCATCGCGGTCGTCAGGAGGGGTTTGTAGCGCCACGGCGTCACCCGGTCCTGCGGGCGTACCGACAGGCACGCCTCGATCACCCGGTCGTCGAGGAAGGGGGAGGCCATCGGCAGCCCCGCGCGGACGCTCATCTGGTCCCACTGGCGGATGATCCGGCAGGTGTCGTGGATGGCGTGCAGGTCGGCGTGCTGCCCCCGGTCGGCTCCCAGCGGTTCGGCGTACGGGGCGGTCTCGGCGAGCACCTCGGCGGCCATGCGGCCCGCCTCCTGAGTGATCCACGGGAAGAGCCGGGGCGGCACCCCCCAGCCCAGCGCGCCGGACACGGGCGGCGGCAGCGGGGCGCGCAGGTCGGCGAGCGAGCCGGACAGCCAGCGGCGGTAGGAACGGCGGTCGGCCAGCGTCCGGAGCATCGGTCCGTACGGCCAGTGGAACAGCGCGCGGAAACCGCGCAGCCGCCCGATCGCCAGCATCGGCCGCCTGAGCAGCAGCCGGTGGTAGCTCGCCTCCGAGCACCAGGCCACGTGATCGCCGCCGATGCCGGTCACGTGCAGCCTGCTGCCCCTGGCGGCCAGCCGGGGCAGGTGCGCCAGCACCCTGGCGCGGTCCATGACGCCGATGGTCGGCTCGTCCAGCGTGTCGTCGACTCTCAGCAGGTCCTCGTAGACCAGCGGCGACTCCTCCGCCGGCCAGACCACATGCTCCGCGCCGCGCAGGTGGGCCGCCGCGCGCCGGGCCCACGCCAGGTCGTCGTCGGCCGGGTCGCGGCCCGGCCAGGTGGAGGCGATGAGGTGCGCCTCCTGCCGGGCGGCGCCCAGGAAGCACAGCGACGTGGAGTCCAACCCTCCGGACAGGTCGAAACTCACCGTGCCGCCCGCCTTGGTGCGCGCGCCGACCGCGTCGTCGAGCGCCCGCCGGACGTCCTCGGCGGCGTCGGCCAGCGTGCGGACGGGCTCGGGATGCGTCCACCAGCGGCGATGCCCCGCGGTCACCCCGTCCGGCGCGACGGTGAGGTGATGGCCGGGTTCGACGGCGGTGACCGACGGCCAGAGGGGGAGGTGCGGCAGGGGATGGGGCACCGGCCAGAGCAGCCGTACGGCCAGGCGCCGCACGTCGAGCTCGGCCCCCGTGGCGGCGGCCAGAACGTCGGCGCGGTCGGAGGCGACGATGAGCCCGTTCACGCGCGCGTGGAAGACCAGCCGGAGTCCGGACGCGGTGCCCTGGACGCGTAACCGGCCGTCCAGCGCGGCGACGAGGTGGAAACTGCCGGGCAGGGTACGGGCCAGCCGGTCGAGGTGCGCCGGGTCACGCAGCCGACTCGCCTCCGCGGCCAGCCGTTCGGCGTCGAAGGCGCAGCGGCCGATCACCGCCAGCCTGGTGGCGCCCGCCTCGGCCACCGTCATCTCCTCGTCGGACCAGTGCCCGACCAGCCAGGGCCGTCCGGAGGCGTAGGTGACGGTGCGAGCAGTCGCCGTACGCAGGACCGCCGCCACGGCGGGCGCGGCCTCGTGGTCGGGAAGGACCACGAAGTACGCCTCGCCGTGGTGCGGCCGGCTCAGCATGCCGCGGTCGGGCATGGACTGTCCGATTTCAGTTCTTGCTGAAGATCAGGCGGTCGTTGCCGTGCAGGGCCAGGAGGCCGGTGGCCTTGCGGAAGGATCCGGCTGCCATAAGACGGGGCTTCTCGTAACGCTTCATGCGTTTTCCTTTCGGCTCGCTCCATGCATTACAGGGATGACTTTGCATGGCCTGCGGCCGTTTCGTCCAGGATGACTTCATAGCGCGCTTTCTCCTCATAAATCGCCCAAAATGGCGCGGGCGATGAGGTGGCAAATCCGCTCAATTGGACAATCATGTGTGCTGTACAGCCACAAAAATGTAGCGAAAAGCGATGAATGCCGTGCCCGGAGAGCTTCTCGGGCACGGCATTCATCATCGGCGGATCAGGCGACTCACTTACGCGTGAGATCGATGAAGTCGGTGCAGTTGTCAGGCCACTCCGGCGTCCCCTTCGTGCCCGGGGTCGGGAAGACGGTGCACCTGCTCTGGGCCACCTTGCCGCGCTCGTTCAGCACGGTGATGTGCACGGTGTCGCCTTCGTCGGGCGCGGCCAGGGTGATGTCGACCAGGCGGCCGAAGTCGCGCGGCAGCAGCTCGGTCAGGTCATGCCACTGTGGCATCGTCCGCGGGTCCCTGATCGCGACCCTGTCGTCGCGGATGACCCCGACGAACTTGGTCGGCGGCCTCTTCGGGTCCTCCGGGTCGCCCTGGAAGGCCGAGTCGATCGCCCGGGTCGGCTGCTCTTCCTTCTCCGACCTCGGATCGGTGGCGAAGTTGATCGCGGTTGCCGCCGTGTCCACCGTGCTGTGAACGCTGGTGCCGGCCGTGGCGCCCGCCGACGCCGTAAAGGTCAGAGTCGCGAATCCACTGGCCGCCGCCGCTGCCACGGCAAAGGCCAGCGCGCTTCTGATGCTTCGGTGCTTAATCATCTGTTTCTTCCCCTGTAGGTCGGATTCGGAAGAATCGGACTTAATGCCACATCCCCCTGATGGTGCGAGCTGGAGGTACCCGCTCGAAGGCGAGATAACGCGCGTCGGGGATCGACTTGGAGAAAAAGATGGAAATGATCAAAACAGGTGATTATCAGACCGTCTTTTCTTGGGCAGCTGGGTGCAGCGGAACAGGCGAGTGCAGGAACGCTTTCGCCGGAGTTACGTAAGGGCTTCCCGGATCAGCGCCGCATCCTGGTCGAGCAGTTCCCGCGACCGCTTCTTCCAGCCGGCGGTGACCACCACGCCGTCTCCCGGGAAGCGCGGCACCACGTGCAGGTGGAGATGGAAGACGTCCTGACCGGCGGCCTCCCCGTCGGCCAGGGACAACCGCACCCCGTCGCAGCGCAGCCCCGATGCCCGCAACGCGCCCGACACCCGCCGCGCGGTGCGCCAGATCGCCGTACCGACCGCGTCATCGGCGTCCGCCAGCCCGACCACATGTACGCGCGGGATCACCAGCACATGGCCGACCGTGGCCGGCTTGTGGTCCATGATGGCCACCACGCTGTCGTCCTCATGAACGACGCCGGCCTCGACGCGCCCGGCGATGATCTCGCAGAAAACGCAGATTCCCATGCCCATCATGATCTGGCCGAGCGGGATCCCGGTTCTAGTCGCGGACGGTGAGGCCCATGGAACGGGCCGTTCCCGCGACGATCTTCTCGGCCTGATCCAGGTCGGCGGTGTTGAGGTCGGGGAGCTTGGCCTGGGCGACCTCGCGGAGCTGGGCGCGGGTGATCGAGCCGCCGCTCTGGTGGCCCGGGCGCGGGCTGCCGCCGTCGAGCCCGGCGACGCGCCGGATCAGCGAGGCGGTGGTCGGCTGCTTGGTGACGACCTCGAACGACCTGTCCTCGTACACGGTGATCACCGCGGGGATCACGAACCCGCGACGGTCCTGCGTCTGCGCGTTGTACTGCCGGCAGAACTCCATGAGGTTGATGCCGAGCGGGCCGAGGTCCTTGCCGACGTTCGCCGGGCCCGCCTCGCCGGCCTGAATGTGCAGGGTGACGACCCTGGCTATCTTCTGCTTCGCCATGTCGGCTACGCTAAAGTCTCCAGTTACTGGAGACTCAAGGGAATTATGAGCTACACGATCGGCCGCCTGGCTAAGCTGACCGGCCTCCCCGTGAAGACGATCCGCTTCTACTCGGACGCGGGCGTGCTGCCCGAGCGCGAGCGCACTGCCTCCGGTTACCGGCTCTACGGCGATGAGGACCGTGCGCGGCTGGAGCTGATCCGCACGCTGAGGGAGATCGGGGTCGACCTGGCCACGATCCGCTCGCTCGGCGACCGCCGGCTGAGGGACGTACTCGATCTTCACCTCAAGGCGGTCGAGACGCAGCTCAGATCGCTCCAGCGGACCAGGGCGGTGCTCAGGGCGACGCTCGCCCGGGACGGCGATCCCGCCGAGGAGGATCTGAGCAGACTCCACGCGCTCGGCCGGCTCGGCGCGGCCGAGATGGAGATCCTGCTGGACGAGTTCGTCGACGAGGTCGGCGGCGGCATCGAGGCCCGGCACGAGTGGCTGACCCAGATGCGCGACGCCATGCTCCCCGAACTGCCCGAGGAGCCGACCGTCGCGCAGCTCGACGCCTGGCTGGAGCTGGCCGACCTGCTCGCCGACGAGGACTACCGCGACAGCCTGCGCCGGCAGAACACGGAGTTCTGGGAGGAGGACCGGGATTTCGACGCCTGGCACGAGATGAACGCCCAGATCATGCGGGAGGCGCTGACCGCTGCGCGGGCGGGCATCGAGCCCGGCTCCCCCGAATCCGAGCCGATCCTCGATCGGATCCTGGCGGTGATGGGGCAGGGCCGCGAGGAGCTGCTGCGCACGTTCGACGAGCACGACCCGCGGGCGGCCAGGCTGTGGGAGCTGGTGTCGATCATCGAGGACAGGCCCTGGCCGCCGGAGCAGACGATCGCGTACGGCTGGATCGAGGCCACGCTGCGCCACTTCTTGGAGGGGCCCTAGACGCAGATCCAGCTGCGCACGCTTTCGGCAGGGAGCCTGGTACGGGGGACTTCGGTGCGGGGCCGGTGGACGAAAGCGCGATGACGACCGGCACGGCCGGCGCGGTTATTTTTGCGCGGTCTTCCGAAACCGCGAGGGCTAGTTTTCCGGGGTGCACGCGAGCCGGTGACCGCCGCCTCGGCCGGCGACAGCGTGCGGCCGCTCGCGCGTCCGCGCGAGGGGGACGGCTCACATCAGGAGAAACTCACATGACCATGCCCACAACCGCCCCATCACGCCGCCGCCGCGGCCTGCGCCTGTCCGCGCTGGCCGCCGTCGTGGCCGCGGGCGCGCTGCTGGCGGGGAACGTCAACGCGGCCGAGGCGGTGCCACCGGAGGTGATCAGCCGGTGGGACAACGAGATCGTCCACTCCAACGCCCTCAGCCCCGGCTTCAGCGGGTTCCTGGGGACGGGCTCGTACACGATCACCGCGAAGCTGTACGCCGAGAACACCGGTAACTCCGCGATCGACTACCTCTGCACGATCGGTACGGGCCCCAACTCGGACGGCGACATCACCGAGGTGACGCTGGCGCCGCACAGCAGGCACAGCATCTTCCTCAACGTCGTACACACCTACCCCGGCACGGGGCCGCTCAGCTTCGCCTGCTCCAAGCCGGCGGGCGCGTCCCAGGTGCTGATGAAGCAGGTGAAGATCACCGCCGTGAAGGTGAACACGCTGGACAACCAGCCGTTCGGCTGATCGGCGCGATGACCGGAAGAAGGGCCGCGACATCCGGATGTCGCGGCCCTTCAGGCTGGGCCGGTGTCGCGTCCGACAGAACGAGATGAGCCGGCAGGCCAGTAACACCGGGCGGCGTCTCGGGTGATACTGGCAAGATGCCGGTCACCTACGGGCCCGAATACTCCCGCCCCGACCTGCCGGTCCCGCTCGTGCCGCTGCCCGGGCTGCCGGTGACGGTGCGCCGAGTTCTGGCCGGGCCGTCGCCGGAGCGCGCCCCCGCGGCGACGTTCGGCTGGGCGGTGCTCACCGCCGCGCTCGCGCTGGCGGCGACCTTCGCGCCGCATCCGCTCTTCTCCGCCGCCACCTGGCTGACCGCGGCGTACGTGGTGGCCCGGGTCATGGCGCTGCGCCTGCTGGCGCGCGCCCAGCGCCGGTTCGAGCCGGACTGGCTGGCCGCGCAGACGCGGGTGCTGCGCGGGCACGGCTTCGACATCCTGCGCTGTACGGTCGGCGGCCGGGTCTGCGACCTGACCAGGCCGGGCGACGTGGAGGCGCTGACGCGGGCCGAGCCTGACGAAGAGGTGGTGCTGGAGTTCGGCTACCGGCCCGCGACGGGCGGGCGCGTCGCGGTCGAACGGGTCCGCCGCAGGCGCGCGGAGCTGGAGATCCGGTACGCGCGCTTCGCACCGGACAGCGGCCGGGCGCGCTTCCCCGAGGCGAGCTACGCCATCGGCGCGAACGACCGGGTCACGGCTTGGTCGCTGGCGGGGCAGGTGGTGCTGACTCCGGCGGTGTCGGCCCAGCTGCGGCCTGGTCCTGCAGGAGTTCGTGCCTGAACTGGTAGTAGGGCCCCGTACGGCGGAGCACCCCGCGCTCGTAGGCGTCGCGCAGGAAGGTCATCAGCCGCAGCGGCAGCACCCGCCGCGCCGCGAACCACACCCGGACGTCGACGAACCGCCCCCACGCGCTCGGCGCCATCATCGTGACGCCGAACCCGGCCGCACCGAGCACCGCGCCGTTGGCGGCGCTGATGAGCGTCTGCTGCCAGTGGCCGAGGGTGAGCAGCCACACGTGGTCCCTGACCCGCAGCCCGGTCTCCATCCACCAGCCGAGGTAGGCGCCCATGGCGAGCCCGATCAGGCCGCCCGCGGCGAAGGCCAGCAGCACAGCGGCCCGGTCGTTGCGCAGGAAGCCGTCGGGCGTGCCCGCCTTGTCCACATTGGCGGGGGCCAGGGCAAGGGAGGCGGCCAGGAAACCGACCAGGAACACCGCGCCGTCCGTGAGCGCGTAGGTCACCCCGTCGTACAGCACCAGGACGATCACCATGCCGGGCACCACGCACACCAGGCCCTGGCCGAGGCGGCGCAGCAGATAGCGCCGGGTCAGCGTCTTGCGCAGCTTCGGCCGCGCCTCACGCGGGTAGTGCTGCCTGGCCAGCGACACCGCGAACCCGCTGGCCAGCCCGATGGCCAGGCCGAACCACCAGCCGACCGCCCCCAGCCCGAACAGCGCGGTCACGGCGGCGCAGAGCGGCCCGAAGAGGGCCATCCCGAGCACGGCCTGGAAGGCGGGGATCACCGCGCGGGGCAGCGCGTGGTGCAACTCCCACCAGGCCAGGTCGTGGGTCCCCCTGCGGCGCAGGAAGTCGGCCAGGAACCGAAGGTAGCGGGCCGCCTCCTCGGGGCTCCACCGCTGATCGGCCTCCGGTTCCGGCCGGTAGACGGCCGGCACGAACCCGGCGACCAGGCCCTGCCTGATGTGCGGGGCGGTGCCGTCGATGCGCGGGGTGTGGCCGCTCTCGCAGATGCGCGCCGCCAGGAAGATCATCAACGGGGTGTCGAGCGCCTCGGCCAGCGGACCGCCCGGCTCCGCGCGCAGCCGGGCGACCAGCGCGGCGGCCTCGGGCACGTCGCCCCAGCGCGACTCCAGGTATCCGGCGGCGCCCGCGGCGTCCACCGGCAGCAGCCGCGCCACCGGCGTCCCGGCGAGCCTGCGGGCGACGGGGCCGGTGAACGCCTCGACGCGGCTGGTCAGCACGTACGAGCGGGACCAGCCCTCGTCGATGGCCCTGACCACTTCGGTACGGCGTGCCGGCGGCACCTCGTCCAGACCGTCGAACACGGCCAGCAGGCTGCCGTTCGCGATCAGCCGTTCCAGCGCGCGGGGAGCGGCCCGCAGGAACGGGTACTCGGCGGCCAGCCGCAGCGCCACCCACTCGCGCAGGGCCAGCCGCGGCTCCCATGACGACAGCGGCAGCGTGACCGGGATCGGCCGGTGCTGCGCCGAGGACATCCGCAGCGGGAGGAGCAGGCCGAGCGTGGTCTTGCCCGAGCCCCGCCCGCCTGTCACCACCACGGGCCCCTTCATGGTGAGGAGGTGGTCGGCCAGTTCCTCGATCGTTCCGGGAAGGGCGCCGCCGGACTCGCAGCGGATCGGGATGCCCCGGCTGTCCGGGACGTCGCGGTTGCCCGCTTCCCGCCTGGCCGTCTGCATGACCTGGTCGGCCAGCCTGTCGGCCAGGTCGGAGGCCTCGTCCGGGGGGCGCTCGGCGCGCAGGGTGCCGATGTAGGCCACGACGAGGGCGGCCGCGGCGATGACCGCCTCGACGTTGGACCAGCCGCCCACCGCCAGCCGGACGACCGCCAGAAGGACGAACGCCAGCGGGAGGAGGACGAAGAACGCCGTCTTCAGCTTGCGCATCTACGAGGCTCTCTTCGGGGGGATGGCGTGTTTGCCGCCGGCCAGCAGCAGCCTCAGCGGGGTGTCTCTCGTTCGCTTGGCACGTCCGTGCTGGTGGCGTTTGAGCACGTTGACCGCCAGGAGGAGAAAGAGCGTCGCGGCGAAGGGCCGGGCGGCGGCGCCTCCGTAACAGGCGGCCAGCCGGGGCCGCAGGGCCAGCAGCCGGGCGCCCACCTCGGCCAGGCGCACCTCGCCCCGATTGACCAAAGTGCCGATGCCGGCACGCAGGTCGGCGTCCTGGTCGAGGTAGTCGTCCAGGAGCTGCAGCGCCTCGCCCGCCTCCATCACCGCGTCGCGCTGCACCACGCTCATGTCCGGATGCACCAGGCCGAACAGCACGAGGCCCGCCAGCCCGCCCTTCCCCCGAGTGATCTTGCCGAGCTGTGCCGCCGGGGTGGCGGGATCGCGCTGCTTGCGGGAGAGCACCTGGTAGCCGTGCAGTTCGAGCAGCGCGGTGTGCCAGAGCTCGCCGGGAGCACGGCGGCGGATCTCCGCGTAGAGCGCGGCCAGCAGGCGCTGGTGATGATCACGTGAGGCGGCATGCTCTTCGGCTTTGAAGAGGGACGCCACCCACGAGTCGATCGCCGGGTCGCCGCCGTTGTCGATCATGTCGTCGTAGAGCCGGGCGACCGATCCGGCCAGCATGACCAGCTCCCCGTCACAGGACCGGCCCGCCATCCTGGCGTAGGCATGGATGCCGACGTTGAAGCTCAGCGCGGTGCCGCGCAGCGAGTCGATCATCGCCTCGCGCTCGGGCTCGGAGAACACGTCGCGGACGATCGGTTCGACGGCCCGCTCGAAGTCGCGTACGGCGTCGGGAGCGCAGGCGACGGCGTCTTTGAGCGCGACGGGAAGGGCGATCGCCAGCCGGGCACAGCGCAGAACGGTCAGTAGGTCGCGAATCACTACGCTCCCATCGACAGACGGTGAGCGCATGATGACACGGCACCGGGCTACGGTAAATACGGCTTTCCCGGGTTGGCGGCCCTCGCCCGATACGGAGGTCAGACGCCTTTATCGTCCGCGTGTCGTCAGCCGCAATTGCCCCACGGCAAAGCTGTGGCCGGATCGCGAGCCCGCGCGATCCGGCCACAGGTCATAGGGTCGGCGGATCAGCCGCCGCAGTGTTCGAAGGGGCTCTCGTACGTGCTCGTCCCGGCCTTGCCGCCCCACTTGACGCACTTGTCGGCGGCGGTGGCCCGGATGGGTCCGGCGTAGTAGTCGAAGTTGCCGGTGTCGGTGGCCCGGGTCTTGCCCTTGACCTCCAGGAAGGCGGCGGTGGCGGTGGCCTTGCCGAGCGACGTCTTCTTGATCGTGGCCACGCAGTTGTTGCCGTTGGCGGAGTTGAAGGTCAGGTAGACCGTGCCGCTGGAGCCGAGGGCGGCGGAGTCGATGACCTTGTAGCCGGTGCCGCAGACGGACTCGGCGGTGTGCGGGTTGGTGCCCCCGCCGCCGCCACTGCTGCCGGTGACGTACTGCATGTACTTGGACCAGTTCCAGTACCGGCCGGGGTCGGTGTGGTCGGCGCCCGGGACCTCGTTGTGGCCCACGATGTGGCTGCGGTCCTTGGGGATGTTGTACCGGTCGGCGATGTTGCGGGTCAGTGCCGCCGACGCGCGGTACATGGTGTCGGTGAACCACGTGGCGTTGTCGACGAAGCCCTCGTGCTCGATGCCGACCGAGCGCCGGTTGTAGTTGCCGGCGTGGAAGGCCCGGTTCTTCTCCCTGACCGTCTGCGTGATGGCGCCGTCGGAGGAGCGCACGACGTAGTGGGCCGAGGTGGGGTTCGGCCGGGGCCCGGTCTGGAACCAGGAGATCGTGCCGGCGTAGCTGCCCTGGGTCACGTGGATGACGATGCGGTCGATCGCGTCGCTGGTGGGCCGGTTGGAGACGGCGTAGTTGCTGCTGTGCGCCGGAACCCACCTGGCCGACGGGTAGTCGGTGCTCGCCGCGAGGGTGCTGGGCTTGTCGAGGTCGTCCGCGTCGGCGTACGGGCCGCGATCGGGCGTCACGGTGCTCGCCGGTACGGTGACGCTCTCGCCGCCGGGGGTCGTGGCGCGGATCCCCTT
This sequence comes from Nonomuraea sp. NPDC003707, assembly GCF_053587055.1. Classification (NCBI taxonomy): domain Bacteria; kingdom Bacillati; phylum Actinomycetota; class Actinomycetes; order Streptosporangiales; family Streptosporangiaceae; genus Nonomuraea; species Nonomuraea sp. NPDC003707. Next base: position 111,345 of record NZ_JBSFNK010000040.1, read on the forward strand.
GGCGAGCTCCTCGTAGACGGTGTCGGCGTACAGCCGGGCGACCGCGGGGGAGGAGGCGCCGCCGTACTTGGCGACCGCCTGGTACCACTTGCCCGCGTCCTTGCGGGCGGTGGCGTCCAGCTTGAGCTCGTCGGCGAGGGCACGCAGGACGGCCGCGCCGCCCGTGATGTTGGCCGCGTCGTCCGACTTGAGGGTGGACACCGGCTGTTTGGTCAGCGTGGCGGCCTTGTCGAGGGTCTTGGCGGTGACCAGGTGCATCACGCCGTAGCCGCCGTCGGCGCTGGGCTGGCCCTGGTGGCCGTCCAGGTGGGTCTCGGAGTAGGCCACCGAGACCAGCAGGTCACGAGGCACCTCATACGTCGAGGCCGCCTTGGTGAACGCGTCGGTCATCGGATCGGCGGCCGCCGCCCCGGCCGGCTGCCCCACCAGCATCGACAGGGG